>NZ_JAVIZX010000001.1:1820000-2507844 GCF_031453675.1 Paracidovorax wautersii
CAAGCAGGGGGTCGTCGGTTCGATCCCGTCATCCTCCACCAATCAATCGGAAATCTAAGCAACACCAAAGCGGCTTCGCAAGAGGCCTCTTTGTTGTTGGACGAGATTACTCGGACCAATCGGCTGTTCTTTAAAAATTCATAGAGTCGAATCAGCGTTGCTGATGGAAACTGCACATTCGTAAAGGTTTAGTGCAGACCGTGCCATCAGCAACATAAATTTGATTGCGTCAAAACGAACGAACTTTGTTTGTTCAAGTAATGACGAATCGTTCTCTAGGTAGCAATACCGAAGAAACATTCACATTACGGCATAACGCGCGAGGTGAAAGACCTCGCAAGTCCTTGAAAGAAAACGGAGGCGTCTCGCAAGAGAGGTCAAAGTTATAGGGTCAAGTGACTAAGAGCATGTGGTGGATGCCTTGGCGATGATAGGCGACGAAAGACGTGAAAGCCTGCGATAAGCTTCGGGGAGCTGGCAAATAAGCTTTGATCCGGAGATTTCTGAATGGGGAAACCCACCCTTCGGGGTATCGTTAACTGAATACATAGGTTAACGAGGCGAACCGGGTGAACTGAAACATCTCAGTAGCTCGAGGAAAAGACATCAACCGAGATTCCGAAAGTAGTGGCGAGCGAAATCGGAAGAGCCTTCTAGTGATAGCACGACTGTTAGCAAAGCGGAATGGAAAGTCCGGCCATAGTGGGTGATAGCCCCGTATGCGAAAACAGACGTGTGGTACTAAGTTAGAGAAAAGTAGGGCGGGGCACGAGAAACCCTGTCTGAATATGGGGGGACCATCCTCCAAGGCTAAATACTCATCATCGACCGATAGTGAACCAGTACCGTGAGGGAAAGGCGAAAAGAACCCCGGGAGGGGAGTGAAATAGATCCTGAAACCGCATGCTTACAAAAAGTAGGAGCCCGCAAGGGTGACTGCGTACCTTTTGTATAATGGGTCAGCGACTTACATTCAGTGGCAAGGTTAACCGAATAGGGAAGCCGTAGAGAAATCGAGTCCGAATAGGGCGTTCAGTCGCTGGGTGTAGACCCGAAACCAAGTGATCTATCCATGGCCAGGATGAAGGTGCCGTAACAGGTACTGGAGGTCCGAACCGACTAGTGTTGCAAAACTAGCGGATGAGCTGTGGATAGGGGTGAAAGGCTAAACAAACTTGGAAATAGCTGGTTCTCTCCGAAAACTATTTAGGTAGTGCCTCAAGTATTACCGTCGGGGGTAGAGCACTGTTTTGGCTAGGGGGTCATGGCGACTTACCAAACCAAGGCAAACTCCGAATACCGACGAGTACAGCTTGGGAGACAGAGCACCGGGTGCTAACGTCCGGACTCAAGAGGGAAACAACCCAGACCGCCAGCTAAGGTCCCTAAAATTGGCTAAGTGGGAAACGAAGTGGGAAGGCTAAAACAGTCAGGATGTTGGCTTAGAAGCAGCCATCATTTAAAGAAAGCGTAATAGCTCACTGATCGAGTCGTCCTGCGCGGAAGATGTAACGGGGCTAAGCCAGTTACCGAAGCTGCGGATGTGCAATTTATTGCACGTGGTAGGAGAGCGTTCTGTAAGCCTGTGAAGGTGTCTGGTGACGGATGCTGGAGGTATCAGAAGTGCGAATGCTGACATGAGTAGCGTTAAAGGGGGTGAAAAGCCCCCTCGCCGTAAGCGCAAGGTTTTCTACGCAACGTTCATCGGCGTAGAGTGAGTCGGCCCCTAAGGCGAGGCAGAGATGCGTAGCTGATGGGAAACAGGTCAATATTCCTGTACCGATCAATAGTGCGATGTGGGGACGGAGAAGGTTAGCTCAGCCAACTGTTGGATATGTTGGTTCAAGCCTGTAGTCGTGCCCGGTAGGCAAATCCGCCGGGCTTAGATGAGGGGTGATAACGAGTCTGCTTGCAGACGAAGTGAGTGATACCCTGCTTCCAGGAAAAGCCACTAAGCTTCAGCTATTGACGACCGTACCGCAAACCGACACTGGTGCGCGAGATGAGTATTCTAAGGCGCTTGAGAGAACTCAGGAGAAGGAACTCGGCAAATTGATACCGTAACTTCGGGAGAAGGTATGCCCCTAGTAAGTGAAGTTGTACAAACGGAGCTAAACGGGGTTGCAAAAAATCGGTGGCTGCGACTGTTTAATAAAAACACAGCACTCTGCAAACACGAAAGTGGACGTATAGGGTGTGACGCCTGCCCGGTGCTGGAAGATTAAATGATGGGGTGCAAGCTCTTGATTGAAGTCCCAGTAAACGGCGGCCGTAACTATAACGGTCCTAAGGTAGCGAAATTCCTTGTCGGGTAAGTTCCGACCTGCACGAATGGCGTAACGATGGCCACACTGTCTCCTCCTGAGACTCAGCGAAGTTGAAATGTTTGTGATGATGCAATCTCCCCGCGGAAAGACGGAAAGACCCCATGAACCTTTACTGTAGCTTTGTATTGGACTTTGAACAGATCTGTGTAGGATAGGTGGGAGGCTTTGAAGTGAGGACGCTAGTTCTCATGGAGCCAACGTTGAAATACCACCCTGGTGTGTTTGAGGTTCTAACCTAGGTCCCTTATCGGGATCGGGGACAGTGCATGGTAGGCAGTTTGACTGGGGCGGTCTCCTCCCAAAGCGTAACGGAGGAGTTCGAAGGTACGCTAGTTACGGTCGGACATCGTGACGATAGTGCAATGGCATAAGCGTGCTTAACTGCGAGACTGACAAGTCGAGCAGATGCGAAAGCAGGACATAGTGATCCGGTGGTTCTGTATGGAAGGGCCATCGCTCAACGGATAAAAGGTACTCTGGGGATAACAGGCTGATACCGCCCAAGAGTTCATATCGACGGCGGTGTTTGGCACCTCGATGTCGGCTCATCTCATCCTGGGGCTGTAGCCGGTCCCAAGGGTATGGCTGTTCGCCATTTAAAGAGGTACGTGAGCTGGGTTTAAAACGTCGTGAGACAGTTTGGTCCCTATCTTCCGTGGGCGCTGCAGATTTGAGGAAGCCTGCTCCTAGTACGAGAGGACCGGAGTGGACACACCTCTGGTGTATCGGTTGTCACGCCAGTGGCATTGCCGAGTAGCTAAGTGTGGAAGAGATAACCGCTGAAAGCATCTAAGCGGGAAACTCGTTTCAAGATGAGATCTGCCGGGGCCTTGAGCCCCCTAAAGAGTCGTTCAAGACCAGGACGTTGATAGGTCAGGTGTGGAAGCGCAGTAATGCGTTAAGCTAACTGATACTAATTGCTCGTGCGGCTTGACCCTATAACTTTGACGACACCGTCAAGGTTGTTATGCCAAGTGACGCAATCAAAAATTACATGCTGATTTAGCTCTGTGAATTCGTTGTCTTGACCCAGTCAAGGCAGCAACAAGTTATGCCTGATGACCATAGCAAGTTGGTACCACTCCTTCCCATCCCGAACAGGACAGTGAAACGACTTTGCGCCGATGATAGTGCGGGTTCCCGTGTGAAAGTAGGTCATCGTCAGGCTCTTACAGCCCAAACCGCCCTTCTGCTCTGACGAGTAGAAGGGCGTTTTGCTTTGCGGCGGCGCATCCCGTCAGAGGAGTGATCGCTCATGCTGCTTCGCCAAGGCGCTCCTAGATGGCGCCGCCCCCTGTGATGCCCAGAACATCCCTCAGGCCGCTGCGCCAGGTCACGGCCGTGCCGACTGCTCTATGGCGGACAACTCGCGCTGCGGAACCGTCGGGCGACTAGAACAGAACACCGCTCAACCAATGCCGGATGTCTGTCCAGACGATAAGCCCTGCCGCTTGCGCGCTCGCTGCTGCCAGTCACAGGAAGAAGGGGCTTCGAGGAGGTGTGTAGAGCAGTTGACTTATGGTGCGTCAGTCGGATGGATGTTGATTGGTTCAATTCAACATCGAAACTCCTTTGATGAGGAGTTCCGGGAGTCTTCGAGTGGTGCCCTAGTGCGGATGTTTGGTCGACCAGTGCCGGCGGGTAGGGTTGCTACTCCGTGGCTGCTATACCAACAGGGTCTCTGACGCTTTCCCTTGGGGCCACATGAGTGATTGGCGGGAAGCCGCGCTCCCTCGGCCCTAATGTGTCATGAGCACACAGAACGCCCATCAGAGGCCCAAAGAAGGTTTAAGAGCGCCCAGATTCCTTTCGTGTCAGGTGTTTTCAAATAGGCGCGCTAGTTCAGCCTCGGTGAGGCTGGCTTGCCCAATGATGTGGCTAACCGACGTGAGCTCACTCGGCCATAGACACGCGTCGTTGCCAACGATGCCGCGCTGTTTCTCGATCTGGATAAGGGCAGGATAGCCTGCAGCCAAAAGGTGGACTGCCTTCATGCCAATTCCAAAGAGCCAAGTTGAGCCCGATCTTTGAATTTTCTGGTCGAGGGCAAAAAATCCTGCTAGAATTCGAGATTCTTCGGAGGGGTGCCCGAGTGGCTAAAGGGGGCAGACTGTAAATCTGTTGGCTTACGCCTACACTGGTTCGAATCCAGTCCCCTCCACCAGAAATTGTCAGTCAAAGGTGCTTAAGCGGCACCTCGCAGCAGCGTGAGGTGCTGATGCGGGAGTAGTTCAATGGTAGAACCCTAGCCTTCCAAGCTAATGACGCGGGTTCGATTCCCGTCTCCCGCTCCAGTCGGTGCTGTTTGCAAGATTCGAGGCCGATACGTTGGCCTCATGCCCATGTGGCTCAGTGGTAGAGCACTCCCTTGGTAAGGGAGAGGTCGCGGGTCCGATTCCCGCCATGGGCACCATTTCCAGGTGCGTCCGTTTGAGATTGCGCCGATATCAAGCTGTGTTGCGCTAGATTTTTTTCGGAGTCGAAAAATGGCAAAAGGTAAGTTCGAACGTACCAAGCCCCACGTCAACGTGGGCACCATCGGCCACGTGGACCACGGCAAGACGACGCTGACCGCAGCGATCGCCACCGTGCTGTCCGCCAAGTTCGGCGGCGAAGCCAAGAAGTACGACGAAATCGACGCGGCCCCTGAAGAAAAGGCCCGCGGCATCACCATCAACACCGCCCACGTGGAATACGAGACGCAAAACCGTCACTACGCCCACGTGGACTGCCCCGGCCACGCCGACTACGTCAAGAACATGATCACCGGCGCTGCCCAGATGGACGGCGCCATCCTGGTGTGCTCGGCCGCTGACGGCCCCATGCCCCAAACGCGCGAGCACATCCTGCTGGCCCGTCAGGTGGGCGTGCCCTACATCATCGTGTTCCTGAACAAGTGCGACATGGTGGACGACGAAGAGCTGCTGGAACTGGTGGAAATGGAAGTCCGCGAACTGCTGGACAAGTACGATTTCCCCGGCGACGACACCCCCATCATCCGCGGCTCCGCCAAGCTGGCCCTGGAAGGCGACAAGGGCCCCCTGGGCGAGCAAGCCATCGACAAGCTGGCCGAAGCCCTGGACACCTACATCCCCACGCCTGAGCGCGCTGTGGACGGTGCCTTCCTGATGCCCGTGGAAGACGTGTTCTCGATCTCCGGTCGCGGTACCGTGGTGACGGGTCGTGTCGAGCGCGGCATCATCAAGGTCGGCGAAGAAATCGAAATCGTCGGTATCCGCGACACGCAAAAGACCATCTGCACCGGCGTGGAAATGTTCCGCAAGCTGCTGGACCAAGGCCAAGCTGGCGACAACGTCGGCCTGCTGCTGCGCGGCACGAAGCGTGAAGACGTCGAACGCGGCCAAGTGCTGTGCAAGCCCGGCTCCATCAAGCCCCACACGCACTTCACCGCCGAAGTCTACGTTCTGAGCAAGGACGAAGGCGGCCGTCACACGCCGTTCTTCAACAACTACCGTCCCCAGTTCTACTTCCGCACGACCGACGTGACGGGCGCCATCGAGTTGCCCGCCGACAAGGAAATGGTCATGCCCGGCGACAACGTGTCGATCACCGTCAAGCTGATCAACCCCATCGCCATGGAAGAAGGTCTGCGCTTCGCCATCCGTGAAGGCGGCCGTACCGTCGGCGCCGGCGTCGTGGCCAAGATCATTGCCTGATCAGTGCATTGAAGGGGTATAGCTCAATTGGCAGAGCGTCGGTCTCCAAAACCGAAGGTTGTAGGTTCGATTCCTACTGCCCCTGCCACCTGATGTGGTAGCAACCAAGCCCGCCAAGACCTGGCGGGCTTCGGTGTCTTGTGCGGCACCGATTTGAAACCGAAGAATTAGTCGTATATGGCCACATCTCAAGTCGAAACCGTCAGCACGGGCGCCGACAAGGCAAAGCTCGCTGCTGTCGTTGCGCTGGTACTGGCGTCGGTCGCCGGCTTTTATTTGCTGAGCAAGCAGGGACCGCTGGTGCAGTGGGGCGTGCTGCTGGTCGGGCTGGCGGCGGCTGTGGCGGTCTTCCTGGTTTCCGAGCCCGGCAAGCAGTTCACGGGATTTGCCCGGGACGCTTGGCGCGAAGTCAAGAAGGTGGTCTGGCCCACCCGTAAAGAGACGCTGCAGATGACTGCGTACGTGTTCGTCTTCGTTGTGGTCATGGCCTTGTTTTTGTGGTTCACCGACAAAACGCTGGAGTGGGTCTTGTATGACCTGATCCTGGGTTGGAGGAAGTAAATGACCGATGCAGTGGAAGTGAGTGGCGAAGAGTCGGGAGCGCTGGGCGCTCCTGCCAACCCTGATCTGCGTTGGTACATCGTCCATGCCTACTCCGGCATGGAAAAGGCCGTGGAGCGCAACATCGCCGAGCGCATCGCGCGCGCAGGCATGCAGGACAAGTTCGGTCGTATTCTGGTTCCCACCGAAGAGGTGGTGGAAATGAAGAATGGCCAGCGCAAGACCACAGAGCGCCGCCTGTACCCGGGCTATGTCTTTGTCGAAATGATCATGGACGACGACACGTGGCACTTGGTGAAGCATACGAACAAGGTGACCGGCTTCGTGGGTGGCGCGAAGAACCGCCCGGCTCCGATCTCCGGCGACGAAGTGCAGAAGATTGTCAGCCAGATGCAAGAAGGCACGGAAAAGCCGCGCCACAAGGTCGAATTCATGGTGGGCGAACTGATCCGTGTGAAGGAAGGCCCCTTCACCGACTTCAATGGGTCGGTGGAAGAAGTCAACTACGAGAAGAGCCGCGTGCGCGTCTCTGTCATGATTTTCGGTCGCTCCACCCCGGTGGAGCTGGAGTTCGGGCAGGTCGAGAAGACCTGATCGTTCCCCAAAGGATGTCGCACTCTTCGACTCGGTGCGAATGAAAGAGTTGAGTCGTTAACCCCGGGGAGCTGCCTTGCAAAAGAAGCAGCGTTATCACCCGCAAGGAGTAAAGCATGGCGAAGAAAATCGTCGGTTTTGTCAAGCTGCAAGTGCCAGCAGGCAAGGCCAACCCATCCCCCCCGATCGGCCCGGCTCTGGGCCAACGTGGCCTCAACATCATGGAGTTCTGCAAGGCGTTCAACGCCCAGACCCAGGGTGTCGAGCCCGGCCTGCCGCTGCCGGTGGTGATCACCGCCTTCGCGGACAAGAGCTTCACCTTCATCATCAAGACGCCTCCGGCGACGACGCTGATCAAGAAGGCCATCAAGCTGGAAAAGGGCTCTGCCAACGCGCTGAGCACGAAGGTCGGCAAGATCACCCGCGCACAGCTGGAAGAGATCGCCAAGACCAAGCTGAAGGACATGAACGCTGCCAATGTGGACGCTGCCGTTCGCACGCTGGCTGGCTCTGCACGCTCCATGGGCGTGACGGTGGAAGGTTTGTAAGATGGCCAAGTTGACCAAGAAGCAGAAGGCCCTGCAGGGCAAAGTCGACAGCACGAAGCTGTACGCTTTCTCCGAGGCTGTTGTCATCGTGAAGGAAGCCGCAACCGCCAAGTTCGATGAGTCCATCGATGTGGCCGTGCAGCTCGGCATCGATGCCAAGAAGTCGGACCAAGTCGTGCGTGGCGCCGTGGTGCTGCCTAACGGCACCGGCAAGACCACCCGCGTGGCGGTGTTCGCTCAAGGCGCCAAGGCTGATGAAGCCAAGGCGGCTGGCGCTGACATCGTCGGCATGGACGACCTGGCCGCCATGGTCAAGGCCGGCGACATGCCTTTCGACGTGGTGATCGCCGCCCCTGACGCGATGCGCGTTGTGGGTACGCTCGGTCAGATCCTGGGCCCGCGCGGCCTGATGCCCAACCCGAAGGTGGGCACGGTGACGCCGGACGTCGCCACGGCGGTGAAGAATGCCAAGGCGGGTCAGGTGCAATTCCGCGTGGACAAGGCCGGCATCGTGCACAGCACCATTGGCCGTCGCTCGTTCGACAACGAGAAGCTGCAGGGCAACCTGGTCGCGCTGATCGAGGCCCTCAACAAGGCCAAGCCGGCTACCAGCAAGGGCCTGTACCTGCGCAAGGTGGCTGTGTCTTCCACGATGGGCCTGGGCGTCCGCGTGGATACGCAATCCATCTCGGCGTAATTGCAAGATCTTCGATCTCTTTCACGAGAGGTCGATGTGGTGGGCTGCAGCTGCCGTCGGTAGCTGCAGGTCATCCAAGACCGTTGGTGCGCAATCCGGTTGCGCTTAAACCCCCGAAGGGCCAACGCAGATGGCGATCCCGCTGCAGATGGAATTCATTTCCGAAACAGTTGGTCGCTGCAACAAGAGCGTGCAGAAGGGCTTGCCCCGACTGCGCAATTTAAGGAGTAGACCTTGAGTCTTAATCGCAGTGAGAAAGAAGCGGTCATCAATGAAGTGACCAGCCTCGCCGCTAAAGCTCAAACGCTCGTGATCGCGGAATACCGTGGCATCACGGTCGCCGACATGACCAAACTGCGCGTTGACGCCCGCAGCAAGGGTGTGAGCCTGAGTGTTCTGAAGAACACCCTGGCCCGCCGTGCTGTGGCTGGCAGCCAGTTTGACGTGGTGGCTGACCAGATGACCGGTCCTCTGATCTACGGCTTCTCCGAAGACGCTGTGGCCGCCGCCAAGGTGGTGGCCGATTTCGCGAAGACCAACGACAAGCTGGTCATTCGCGGTGGCGCATTCGGTGGCAAAGCCCTGGACGTGAACGGCGTGAAGCAACTGGCCAACATCCCTTCCAAGGAAGTGCTGCTGGCCCAGCTGTGTGGCTTGCTGATGTCCCCCATTTCGCGTACGGCCGTGGTGCTGGGCGCTTTGGCGGCAAAGAAGGGCGAGGGCGCTGCCGAACAACCGGCAGCCGAGGCAGCTGCGGCCTGATTGGCCCGCTGTTAACCAACGATATTGTTAGGAAATCAAAATGGCATTCGATAAAGACGCATTCTTGACCGCGCTGGACAGCATGACGGTCCTGGAACTCAATGACCTGGTGAAGGCCATTGAAGAGAAGTTTGGCGTGAGCGCTGCCGCCATGGCCGCTCCTGCCGCTGGCGGCGCTGGCGGCGGTGCTGCTGCTGCTGAAGAAAAGACGGAATTCAACGTGGTGCTGACGGAAGCCGGCGCCAACAAGGTGTCCGTCATCAAGGCAGTGCGCGAAATCACCGGCCTGGGCCTCAAGGAAGCCAAGGACCTGGTGGACGGCGCTCCCAAGAACGTCAAGGAAGGCATTGCCAAGGCCGACGCCGAAGCTGCCGTCAAGAAGCTGGTGGAAGCCGGCGCCAAGGCCGAACTCAAGTAATTCGCCTTGTTGCCAGGGCTGGGGGCTCCGAAAAGGGCTCCCAGCCTTTGGCGCTTATGGATACCGAGTCCAGAGCGCACCAGAAAACGACTCCCCTGCGATCGTTTTCTAGTGTCTTCTGATCACCCCGACAGCAGAAGACGCCTTGGTTCGGGCGATGTGCAACGCATCGCCGTCCGCCATGGTTGGTAGTGGCCAACCGCCAAGCCCGCACGGAAGCCCTCCCTTGCGGGTCAGTAGTCGTCGAAGACCCCATTCCATGTCTTTGCCCGGAGATCTCATGGCTCAAACATCCACGTACAGCTACACCGAACGCAAGCGGATCCGCAAAAGCTTCGGCAGCCGCGAGAGCGTGCTCGAAGTGCCTTACCTGCTGCAGATGCAAAAGGACGCCTACACCGCGTTCCTGCAGGCAGACAAGGCTCCCCAGAAACGTACCGTCGAAGGGCTGCAGGCCGCTTTCGATGCCGCGTTCCCCATCGTCTCGCACAACGGTTTTGTCGAGATGAAGTTCGTGGAGTACAACCTGGCCAAGCCGGCGTTTGACGTGCGCGAATGCCAGACCCGCGGCCTGACCTTCGCCTCGGCCGTGCGTGCCAAGGTGCAGCTCATCATTTACGACCGTGAATCGTCGACCTCGCAGTCGAAGGTCGTGAAGGAAGTGAAGGAGCAAGAGGTCTACATGGGCGAAGTGCCCCTGATGACCGACAAGGGCTCGTTCATCATCAACGGCACGGAGCGCGTGATCGTCTCGCAGCTGCACCGTTCGCCGGGCGTGTTCTTCGAGCACGACAAGGGCAAGACGCACAGCTCGGGCAAGCTGCTGTTCTCCGCTCGCATCATTCCCTACCGCGGCTCCTGGCTGGACTTCGAATTCGATCCGAAGGACATCCTGTACTTCCGCGTGGACCGTCGCCGCAAGATGCCGGTCACGATCCTGCTGAAGGCCATCGGCCTGAACCCCGAGTCCATCCTGGCGAACTTCTTCGTCAACGACAACTTCCGCCTGATGGACAGCGGCGCGCAGATGGAGTTCGTGTCCGAGCGCCTGAAGGGCGAAGTGGCGCGCTTCGACATCACCGACAAGTCGGGCAAGGTCGTCGTGGCCAAGGACAAGCGCATCACCGCACGCCACACGCGTGAGCTGGAGCAGTCCGGTACCACGCACATCAGTGTGCCCGAAGACTTCCTGATCGGCCGCGTGGTCGCCAAGAACATCGTCGACGGCGATACCGGCGAAATCATCGCCAAGGCCAACGAAGAGCTGACCGAAGCGCTGCTGAAGAAGCTGCGTTCCGCCGGCGTGCAGGACCTGCAGGTCATCTACACGAACGAACTCGACCAGGGCGCCTACATCTCGCAGACGCTGCGCATCGACGAAACGGTGGACGAGTTCGCTGCGCGCGTGGCCATCTACCGCATGATGCGCCCCGGCGAGCCGCCGACGGAAGACGCCGTGCAGGCCCTGTTCCAGCGCCTGTTCTACAACCCGGACACGTACGATCTGTCGCGCGTGGGCCGCATGAAGTTCAACGCCAAGATCGGCCGCGACGAATCCACTGGCCCCATGGTGCTGTCCAACGAGGACATCCTGGCCGTGGTCAAGATCCTGGTGGATCTGCGCAACGGCAAGGGCGAAGTCGATGACATCGATCACCTGGGCAACCGCCGCGTGCGTTGCGTGGGCGAACTGGCCGAAAACCAGTACCGCACCGGCCTGGCACGTATCGAGAAGGCCGTGAAGGAGCGTCTGGGCCAAGCGGAACAAGAGCCGCTGATGCCCCACGACCTGATCAACAGCAAGCCGATTTCGGCCGCCCTGAAGGAGTTCTTCGGTGCGTCGCAGCTGTCGCAGTTCATGGACCAGACCAACCCCCTGGCGGAAATCACGCACAAGCGCCGTGTGTCCGCACTGGGCCCGGGCGGTCTGACCCGCGAGCGTGCCGGCTTCGAAGTGCGCGACGTGCACGTGACCCACTACGGCCGCGTCTGCCCTATCGAAACGCCTGAAGGCCCGAACATCGGCCTGATCAACTCGCTGGCCCTGTACGCCCGCCTGAACGAGTACGGCTTCATCGAGACGCCGTACCGCCGCGTGGTGGATGGCAAGGTGACCGACCAGATCGACTACCTGTCCGCCATCGAGGAAGGCAAGTACGTGATCGCCCAGGCGAACGCGACGCTGGACAAGGACGGCCGCCTGACGGGTGACCTGGTGTCGGCCCGTGAGAAGGGTGAATCCACGCTGCTGTCCGCCGACCGTGTGCAGTACATGGACGTGTCGCCTGCGCAGATCGTGTCGGTGGCCGCTTCGCTCGTGCCCTTCCTGGAGCACGATGACGCGAACCGCGCATTGATGGGCGCCAACATGTCGCGCCAGGCCGTGCCCGTGCTGCGCCCCGAAAAGCCCATGGTGGGCACGGGCATCGAGCGCGTGGCCGCTGTCGACTCCGGCACGGTGGTGACGGCCACCCGCGGCGGTATCGTCGACTACGTGGACGCGACCCGTATCGTGGTGCGCGTGAACGACGCCGAAGCCGTGGCCGGTGAAGTGGGTGTGGACATCTACAACCTCATCAAGTACCAGCGTTCCAACCAGAACACGAACATCCACCAGCGTCCCATCGTCCAGAAGGGCGACGTGCTGGCCAAGGGTGATGTGATCGCCGACGGTGCATCGACCGACCTGGGCGAGATCGCCATCGGCCAGAACATGCTGATCGCGTTCATGCCCTGGAACGGCTACAACTTCGAAGATTCGATCCTGATCTCCGAACGCGTCGTGGCCGAAGACCGCTACACCTCGATCCACATCGAGGAACTGGTGGTGATGGCCCGCGACACGAAGCTGGGCGCCGAAGAAATCACGCGCGACATTCCGAACCTGTCGGAACAACAGCTGAACCGTCTGGACGAGTCCGGCATCATCTACGTCGGCGCCGAAGTGCAGCCCGGCGATACGCTGGTGGGCAAGGTCACGCCGAAGGGCGAGACCACGCTGACGCCGGAAGAGAAGTTGCTGCGCGCCATCTTCGGCGAGAAGGCGTCCGACGTGAAGGACACCTCGCTGCGCGTGGACCAGGGCTCCTCGGGCACCGTGATCGACGTGCAGGTGTTCACCCGCGAAGGCATCCAGCGCGACAAGCGCGCCCAGCAGATCATCGACGATGAACTCAAGCGCTTCCGCCTGGACCTGAACGACCAGCTGCGCATCGTGGAAGCCGACGCGTTCGACCGGATCGAGAAGCTGCTGAACGGCCGCGTGGCCAACGGCGGCCCGCAGAAGCTGGCCAAGGGCACGAAGATCGACAAGGCCTATCTGGCCTCCGTCGAGAAGTTCCACTGGTTCGACATCCGGCCCGCGGAAGACGAAGTGGCGACGCAGCTCGAGTCCATCAAGAACTCGCTGGAGCAGACCCGCCACAGCTTCGACCTGGCTTTCGAAGAAAAGCGCAAGAAGCTCACGCAGGGCGACGAGCTGCCGGCCGGCGTGCTGAAGATGGTCAAGGTGTACCTGGCCGTCAAGCGCCGTCTGCAGCCCGGCGACAAGATGGCCGGCCGCCACGGCAACAAGGGCGTGGTGTCCAAGATCGTTCCGGTCGAAGACATGCCCTACATGGCCGACGGCACCCCTGCCGACATCGTGCTGAACCCGCTGGGCGTGCCCTCGCGGATGAACATCGGCCAGGTGCTGGAAGTCCACTTGGGCTGGGCCGGCAAGGGCATTGGCCAGCGCATCGGCGACATGCTGCGCGACGAGGCCAAGGCGGCCGAAATGCGCAAGTTCCTCGAAGAGGTCTACAACTCGCGCGGCCGCAAGGAAGACCTGTCGGCGCTGAGCGACGACGAGGTGATGGCCATGGCGTCCAACCTGACCAACGGCGTGCCGTATGCCACGCCGGTGTTCGACGGTGCCTCGGAAGCCGAGATCAAGGACATGCTGAAGCTGGCCTATCCGGACGAGATCAAGGAGCGCAAGGGCCTGACCGACAGCCGCACGCAGGCGTACCTGTTCGACGGCCGCACCGGCGAGCAGTTCGAGCGTCCCACGACGATCGGCTACATGCACTACCTGAAGCTGCACCACTTGGTCGACGACAAGATGCACGCCCGTTCCACCGGTCCGTACTCGCTCGTGACGCAGCAGCCTCTGGGCGGCAAGGCCCAGTTCGGCGGCCAGCGTTTCGGGGAAATGGAAGTGTGGGCGCTGGAAGCCTACGGCGCCGCGTACGTGCTGCAGGAAATGCTCACCGTGAAGTCCGACGACGTGCAGGGCCGTACCAAGGTGTACGAATCCATCGTCAAGGGCGAGCACGCCATCGAGGCCGGCATGCCGGAGTCGTTCAATGTGCTGGTCAAGGAAATCCGTTCCCTGGGCCTGGACATCGAACTGGAACGCTCCTGAGCAGGTTCGAGTTTTTGAAAGAAAAGTGAGCGGCCAGCGCTCACCCATTAAGGGTTTGCAGGTGTTTTGTGCCGCAAACGCATATGGGGTAAGCGCTGGCAGCTATGTTTTTAGGTGAAAAGGAAAGAGTCACATGAAATCGCTACTCGACCTGTTCAAGCAATTCACGCCGGATGAGCACTTCGATGCCATCCGCATCGGCATGGCTTCGCCCGAGAAGATCCGTTCGTGGTCTTTCGGTGAGGTGAAGAAGCCCGAAACCATCAACTACCGCACGTTCAAGCCCGAGCGCGACGGCCTGTTCTGCGCCAAGATCTTCGGCCCGATCAAGGACTACGAGTGCCTGTGCGGCAAGTACAAGCGCCTGAAGCACCGCGGCGTAATCTGCGAGAAGTGCGGCGTGGAAGTCACGCAGACCAAGGTGCGCCGCGAGCGCATGGGCCACATCGACCTGGCCGCGCCCTGCGCCCACATCTGGTTCCTGAAGTCCCTGCCGTCGCGCCTGGGCCTGGTGCTGGACATGACGCTGCGCGACATCGAGCGCGTGCTGTACTTCGAAGCCTACGTGGTGACCGACCCCGGCATGACCCCGCTGAAGAAGTTCAGCATCATGTCCGAGGACGACTTTGACGCCAAGCGCAAGGAATACGGCGACGAGTTCATCGCCAAGATGGGCGCCGAAGGCATCAAGGATCTGCTCGAAGGCATCGACATCGATCTGGAGATCGAGAAGCTGCGCGGCGACCTGACCGGCTCCGAAGTCAAGGTCAAGAAGAACGCCAAGCGCCTGAAGGTGCTGGAAGCGTTCAAGAAGTCCGGCATCAAGCCCGAGTGGATGGTGCTGGACGTGCTGCCCGTGCTGCCCCCGGACCTGCGTCCGCTGGTGCCGCTGGATGGCGGCCGCTTCGCGACCTCCGACCTGAACGACCTCTACCGCCGCGTCATCAACCGCAACTCGCGTCTGCGCCGCCTGCTGGAGCTGAAGGCTCCGGAAATCATCGCGCGCAACGAAAAGCGGATGCTGCAAGAGGCTGTCGACTCGCTGCTGGACAACGGCCGCCGCGGCAAGGCCATGACGGGCGCCAACAAGCGCGCGCTGAAGTCCCTGGCCGACATGATCAAGGGCAAGTCCGGCCGCTTCCGCCAGAACCTGCTGGGCAAGCGCGTCGACTACTCCGGCCGTTCCGTGATCACCGTGGGCCCGACGCTCAAGCTGCACCAGTGCGGCCTGCCCAAGCTGATGGCCCTGGAACTCTTCAAGCCCTTCATCTTCTCGCGCCTCGAAGCCATGGGCATCGCGACGACGATCAAGGCCGCCAAGAAGGAAGTCGAATCCGGCACCCCGGTGGTGTGGGACATCCTGGAAGAGGTCATCAAGGAACACCCCGTGATGCTGAACCGTGCGCCCACGCTGCACCGTTTGGGCATCCAGGCGTTCGAGCCCATCCTGATCGAAGGCAAGGCCATCCAGCTGCACCCCCTCGTCTGCGCGGCCTTCAACGCCGACTTCGACGGTGACCAGATGGCTGTCCACGTCCCGCTGTCGGTGGAAGCGCAGATGGAAGCCCGCACGCTGATGCTGGCCTCCAACAACGTGCTGTTCCCCGCCTCGGGCGAGCCCTCCATCGTCCCGTCGCAAGACGTGGTGCTGGGCCTGTACCACGCCACCCGCGACAAGATCAACGGCAAGGGCGAAGGCCTGGTGTTCGCCGACACGGGTGAAGTGCAGCGCGCGCTGGACGCCAACCAGGTCGAGCTGCACGCCAAGATCAGCGTGCGCCTGACCGAGTGGACCAAGGACAAAGCCTCCGGCGAGTTCGTGCCTTCGACCTCGCTGGTCGACACGACCGTGGGCCGTGCACTGCTGTCCGAGATCCTGCCCAAGGGCCTGCCCTTCGGCAACCTGAACAAGGCGCTGAAGAAGAAGGAAATCTCCAAGCTGATCAACATCTCCTTCCGCAAGTGCGGACTGAAGGAGACCGTGGTGTTCGCCGACAAGCTGCTGCAAAACGGCTTCCGTCTGGCCACGCACGCCGGTTTCTCGGTGGCGATCGACGACATGCTGGTGCCTCCGCAGAAGGCCGACATCCTGGCCCGCGCCGAAGCCGAAGTGAAGGAGATCGAACAGCAGTACGTCTCCGGTCTGGTGACCTCCGGCGAGCGCTACAACAAGGTGGTGGACATCTGGGGCAAGGCCGGCGACGACGTGTCCAAGGTGATGATGGACCAGCTCAAGGTCGAGAAGACCACCGACCGCCACGGCAAGGAAGTGAACCAGGAGTCCTTCAACGCCATCTACATGATGGCCGACTCCGGTGCGCGCGGCTCTGCCGCCCAGATCCGCCAGCTGGCCGGCATGCGGGGCCTGATGGCCAAGCCTGACGGCTCCATCATCGAGACCCCCATCACGGCCAACTTCCGTGAAGGTCTGAACGTGTTGCAGTACTTCATCTCCACCCACGGTGCCCGTAAGGGCCTGGCGGATACGGCGCTGAAGACGGCCAACTCCGGTTACCTGACGCGTCGCCTGGTCGACGTGACGCAGGATCTGGTGGTGACCGAAGAGGACTGCGGTACGACCAACGGTTCCGTGATGCGCGCCATCGTCGAAGGCGGTGAAGTGATCGAATCCCTGCGCGACCGCGTGCTGGGCCGTTCGACCGCCGAAGAAGTGCTGCACCCCGAAACCCGCGCCGTGCTGGTCAAGGCCGGCCAGATGCTGGACGAAGACCTCATCGAGGAAATCGAAGCCGCAGGCGTGGACGAAGTGAAGGTGCGTACGGCGCTGACCTGCGAAACCCGCTACGGCCTGTGCGCCAAGTGCTACGGCCGCGACCTGGGCCGCGGCGGCCTGATCAACCTCGGCGAAGCCGTGGGTGTGATCGCTGCCCAGTCCATCGGCGAACCCGGCACGCAGCTGACCATGCGCACGTTCCACATCGGTGGTGCCGCTTCGCGCGCTGCCATCGCCTCGAGCGTGGAAGCCAAGTCCAACGGCGTGATCGGCTTCAACGCCACGATGCGCTACGTGAGCAACACCAAGGGCGAGCTGGTGGTGATTGCACGTTCGGGTGAAGTCATCATCCAGGACGAGCATGGCCGCGAGCGCGAGCGCCACAAGGTGCCTTACGGCGCGACGCTGACGGTGAAGGCCGACCAGACGATCAAGGCCGGCACGATCCTGGCCAACTGGGATCCGCTGACCCGCCCGATCATCACGGAATTCGCCGGCCAGGTGAAGTTCGAGAACGTCGAGGAAGGCCTGACGGTCGCCAAGCAGGTGGACGATGTGACCGGTCTGTCGACCTTGGTCGTGATCGACCCGAAGCGCCGCGGCTCTGCCAAGGTGGTGCGCCCGCAGGTCAAGCTGATCGACGCGAACAACCAGGAAGTGAAGATCCCCGGCACCGACCACTCGGTGACGATCGGCTTCCAGATCGGCGCGCTGATCCAGGTCCGCGACGGCCAGGACGTGGGCCCCGGCGAAGTGCTGGCGCGTATTCCGGTCGAAGGCCAGAAGACCCGCGACATTACCGGCGGTCTGCCCCGCGTGGCCGAGCTGTTCGAAGCCCGCTCGCCCAAGGACAAGGGCATGCTGGCCGAGATCACCGGCACGGTGTCGTTCGGCAAGGAAACCAAGGGCAAGGTGCGCCTGCAGATCACCGATCCGGACGGCAAGGTCTGGGATGAACTGATCCCCAAGGAAAAGAACATCCTGGTGCACGAAGGCCAGGTCGTGAACAAGGGCGAGTCCGTGGTGGACGGCCCGGCCGATCCGCAGGACATCCTGCGCCTGCTGGGCATCGAAGAGCTGGCCCGCTACATCGTCGACGAAGTGCAGGACGTGTACCGCCTGCAGGGCGTGAAGATCAATGACAAGCACATCGAGGTGATCGTTCGCCAGATGCTGCGCCGCGTCGTGGTCGAGGCCTCGGGCGAGTCCAACTACATCGCCGGCGAGCAGGTCGAGCGTTCGGAGATCCTGAACACGAACGAAGCGCTGCAGCGCGACGGCAAGATCCCCGCGACCTACAGCAACGTGCTGCTGGGTATCACGAAGGCCTCGCTGTCGACGGACTCGTTCATCTCGGCCGCTTCCTTCCAGGAAACGACCCGCGTGCTCACCGAGGCTGCCATCATGGGCAAGCGCGACGAGCTGCGTGGCCTGAAGGAAAACGTGATCGTGGGTCGCCTGATCCCCGCCGGTACGGGTCTGGCCTACCACCAGGCACGCAAGGCCAAGGACGCCATGGACGACGCCGAGCGCCGCGCCATCGCCGAAGCCGAAGCCGCTGAGCTGTCGTCGTCCTCGGATGACACGGCCGATGTGGATACCAGCGCGGGAGCGACGGCCGCTGAATAAGCTGCCGGGACGCCCCGTCCGCTCCTGAAAAAGCTCCCGCTCTGCCGGCAACGGCAGGCCGGGAGTTTTTTTTGCCATCGCCATCGTGTACCGTTCCCGGCAGGGCCCGCCTGACCGGGGCCTCTTTTTTCGCCACCATGCTGACTACCTGGATCGTTCTGGCCGTGCTGCTCTTCTGGGCCGTGGGCGCCTACAACCGGCTGATCCGCCTGCGGTCCGCCGCCGTCCAGGCTTTCGGCGGGCTGGATGCGCACCTGGTGCGCATGATGGCCATGCTGGGCGAATACGAGGCCACGCAGGTGCCCGAGCCGGTCCCGTCCGATGCCCGCGCTGCGCTGTGGGCGGCCACCACGCAGTTCGGGGCGTCGCTGGCTGCCTCGCGGGCCCGCCCGCTGGACGCGGGCGCCGCCGCCGCGTTGACCGCCGCCCACCGGGTGCTGGATACCGCCTGGCAGACCGTGGTGCGTGAGGCGCAGGAGCGCCACGTGGCCCAGGGCCGCGGCGCCGAGGAGGACGCGATGGCGGCCTGGGTGCTGCGGCGCGAGCAGCACCTGGCCCAGAACGCGCTGGCCCAGCAGCAGTTCAACGACGCGGTCGCGCAATACAACGGCGCGATCGCCCAATTTCCGGCCCGCCTGCTGGCGTGGCTGTTCGGATTCAAGCCCGCCCAGGCACTCTGAGGACCTCCATGGACCCGACTTCTTCCCGCCGGCCTGCGCCCCGGCGGCCCCGCCCCGATGCGGCCGACCGATCTGTTCGCGGGGGTGTCCGCCCGCCTGCGGACGCTGCGACCGGTGCGGCCTCCTCGCCGGTTGGCCAGGCGGCCCATGGCGCACCGCTGTGGATGCTGCTCGACGCCACCGCGCAGGCGCTGCAGGCGGTGCGCTCCGGACAGTCTGGCACCACCGCCCTGGCGGCGGTGGACGGGGCTCTGCGCCCCGGCGTGCAGGCCCTGCTGTTCCAGGCGCTGCGCCACCTGGGCCTAGCCCAGGCCGTACGGCGGCAGTTGGCGCCGCGCAACCCGCCACCGCGGGTAGACGCGCTGCTGTGCACGGCGCTGGCCCTGGCATGGGATCCCGCCCAGGCCCCGTACGAGCCCTTCACCCTGGTCAACCAGGCGGTGGAGGCCGCCAAGCGGCAGGCGGCGACCCAGCCGCAGTCCGCCTTCATCAACGCCTGCCTACGCCGCTTTCTGCGAGAGCGTGATGCGCTCGTCGCCGCCGCGCAGACCGATCCGGTCGCCCGCTGGAACCACCCGGCGTGGTGGATCGACCGCCTGCGCCAGGACCACCCCGCGCACTGGCAGCAGATCCTGGCCGCCAACAACCGGCATGCACCGATGGCGCTGCGGGTTTCAATGCAAAAATCGACTCCAGCCCAATACCAGCAAGTGCTGGCAGCTATCAATATTGAATCCTCGCTGGTTGGCAGTACCGGGGTGGAACTGCGCCAGCCGGTGCCGGTACAACAGCTGCCGGGCTTTGCCGAGGGCACCGTCTCTGTGCAGGACGCTGCGGCCCAGCAGGCCGCACCGCTGCTGCTGGATGGACTGGACCGCGCCGCGCCGCTGCGCGTGCTGGACGCCTGCGCGGCCCCCGGTGGCAAGACGGCACACATCCTGGAATGGGCCGGGGCCGGCGCGCCCTGGCAGGTCACGGCGCTGGAGGTGGATGCGCAGCGCAGCCAACGCATCCACGACACGCTGCAGCGCCTGCAACTGTCGGCCCAGGTGCTGGTGGCCGACGCCGCGCGGCCGCAGGACTGGTGGACGCAGCACTGCGGCGGCGAGCCCTTCGACGCCATCCTGCTGGACGCGCCGTGCACCGCTTCGGGCATCGTGCGCCGGCACCCTGACGTGCGCTGGCTGCGTCGACCGACCGACATCGCCCAGCTGTCCCGCCTGCAGGCCCAGCTGCTTGCCGCCCTGTGGCCCCTGGTGAAGCCAGGCGGAAGGCTGCTGTACTGCACCTGTTCCGTCTTCCGCGCCGAAGGGGACGAGCAGGTCCAAGCGTTTCTTGCGCACAACACCGATGCCCGTTTGCTGCCATCGCCCGGCCATTTAATTCCCGGTAACCCGGACAAGGCCGGTGCCCTCGCTGAGAATCCATCGGGTGATCACGACGGTTTCTTCTACGCACTGCTCCAGAAGTCCCCGGCTGCCTGACGGGCTGCCGGCCATGCGCCGCAGGGCGGCGGCGCTGTGGCTCGTGGGGCTGGCGCTGGCATTCGTCCTTGCCGCCGGCTGGCCCGGCCTGGCCCGCGCCGAAGGGCAGGGCGCGGTCGCCGAAATGGTGGTGGAGCCCGCGCCCGAGGGTCTGTTCCTGTCGGCCTCCACCCAGTTCGACATGCCCACGCTGGCAGAGGATGCGCTCTACAAGGGCATCTCGATGTACTTCGTGGCCGAGGCCGAGGTGCTCCAGGAGCGCTGGTACTGGTCCGACAAGGTCGTCGCCCGGGCGGCACGCCACATGCGGCTGAGCTACCAGCCCCTCACCCGCCGCTGGCGGCTGAACCTGTCGTCCGGCCCCTTTGCCGCCAGCGGCCTGGGCGTCTCCCTGGGACAGAACTTCGAAGACCTGGCCGATGCGCTGGCCGCCATGGAGCGCATTTCGCGCTGGAAGATCGCCGACGCCAGCGCCCTGGATCGGGGCGCAGACTATGTCGTCAACTTCCAGTTCCGGCTGGACATGTCGCAGCTGCCGCGCCCCTTCCAGATCGGGGCCATGGGGCGCTCGGGCTGGACCCTGCTCATGTCGCGCACCGCCACGGTCCGCTTCGCGGACCCTGAATGATGGCCGAGCTGCCGCCAGACGCCTCCTCCGTGCGCGCTGCAAACCAGTCGCGCGGTATCCGCCGGGCGGTCGGCATCAGCATCGCCGTCATGTGCGCCATCGGCCTGGTGCTGATGTTCCTGCTGACGCTGGCCACCAACAACCGCGCCATGTACGAGCGCAACTATGCCTGGCTGCTGGGCGTCAACATCTTTGTGGCCGTGCTGCTGCTGGCCGTGCTGGTCTGGGTGGCGTTGCGCTTGGTGATGCGCCTGCGCCGCGGACGCTTCGGCAGCCGGCTACTCATCAAGCTGGCCGGCATCTTCGCCGTGGTGGGCGTCGTGCCGGGGCTGCTGATCTACGTGGTGTCCTACCAGTTCGTGTCCCGCTCGATCGAAAGCTGGTTCGATGTCCGCGTCGAGGGCGCACTCTCTGCAGGCGTCAGCCTGGCGCGGGTCACCCTGGACACCATGGCTGCTGACATGGCCAGCAAGACGCGGTCCGCCAGCTCGCAGCTGGCCCAGGTGCCGGATGCCGCCGCCGGCCTCGTGCTGGAGCGGGTGCGTGACGAGCTCGGCGCCACCGATGTGGTGCTGTGGAGCGCATCGGGCCAATTCATCGCCAGCGCAGGGCAGTCGCGCTTCAGCCTGAGTCCCGAGCGCCCAGGGCAGCAGCAGTTCCGCAACGCCCGCCAGCAGCGCACCACCTTCCAGATCGAAGGGCTGGACGACATCACCGATCCGGCGGCCGCCGAGAACGCGCGCGTGAAGACGCTGGTCACCGTGCTGAGCCCGGGGGTCGGCGTGCTGGTGGAGCCCCGTTACCTACAGGCCACGCTGCCCCTGCCGTCCGCGCTGGTCGCCAACGCCATCGCCGTGCAGGAGGCCAACCGCGAGTACCAGGAGAGGGCGCTGGCGCGCGGCGGATTGCAGCGCATGTACATCGGCACGCTCACGCTCAGCCTGTTTTTGGCGGTGTTCGGCGCATTGCTGCTTGCGGTGTTGCTCGGCAACCAGCTGGCACGGCCTCTGTTGATGCTGGCCGAAGGCGTGCGAGAGGTGGCCTCCGGCGACCTGCGGCCCAAGGCCGTGTTGCAGAGCCGCGATGAACTGGGTGGATTGACGCGCTCCTTCGCGGTCATGACCCAGCAATTGGCCGACGCCCGCGCTGCCGTGGAGCAGAGCATGGGAGCGGTGGATTCCGCCCGGGCCAATCTACAGACCATCCTGGACAACCTCACCGCCGGTGTCATCGTGCTGGACGCGCATGGCGTGGTCCGCTCCAGCAACCCGGGAGCCACACGCATCCTGCGCGCGCCCATGGCGGCGTACGAAGGCCGGCCGCTGGCCGACGTGCCCGGGCTGGCCGACTTCGCCACGGCGGTGCAGGCCCATTTCGAGAACTTCCTCGGCGACCGGGACCATCATGGCTTGGACCACTGGCAGCACCCGTTCGAGCTGCATTCCCCGGGCGGCGGCATGGGCGCCAACGGAACCAGCCTGGTAGCGCGGGGTGCGGAACTGCCCGATGCCACACGCCTGCTGGTGTTCGACGACATCTCGGAAATCGTGTCCGCCCAGCGCGCCCAGGCCTGGGGCGAGGTGGCACGCCGGCTGGCCCACGAAATCAAGAACCCGCTCACGCCCATCCAGCTGTCGGCGGAACGGCTGGAGATGAAACTGTCCGGCAAGCTGCCGGAGCCCGAGCAGGCCATCTTGACCAAGTCCGTGCGCACGATCGTCGACCAAGTGGATGCGATGAAACGGTTGGTCAACGAGTTCCGCGATTACGCGCGCCTGCCCGCCGCCGAACTGCACGCCCTGGATCTGAACGCGCTGGTGACCGACATCCTGCACCTGTACGGCGCCGAGAATGCCCAGGTGGCGATCGAGGCGGAGCTGGACCCGCAGTGCCCACCCATCGCCGCAGACGCCCAGCAACTGCGGCAGGTGGTCCACAACCTGCTCCAGAATGCGCAGGACGCGACCGAACAGGCCGCGGAACAGGCGGGGGTGCCGCCGCCGCCCGTGCGCATCGTTACAAGGTGGAGCGCCTCGTCAGGACGGGTGCGCCTCACGGTGGCAGACGCGGGGCCGGGCTTTCCGGCGCACATCTTGCAAAGGGCCTTCGAGCCCTACGTCACGACCAAACCCCGCGGCACCGGGCTGGGGCTGGCGGTCGTGAAAAAGATCGCTGACGAGCATGGGGCTCGCATCGATCTGGTCAACCGGGTAGACGATGGGGTGGTCCGCGGCGCGCAAGTGTCGTTATCATTCGCCCCACAACATACGGTGGCAAGTTAACAACATCGCTCGCAGCAGCAAAGGCGCTCTCCAGCACATGGCAAATATTTTGGTGGTCGACGACGAACTGGGTATCCGGGATCTGTTGTCGGAAATTCTGAACGACGAAGGCCACAGCGTGGATCTCGCCGAGAACGCCACCCAGGCGCGCAACGCCCGTGCCGCGAACAGCTACGACCTGGTGCTGCTGGACATCTGGATGCCCGACACCGATGGCGTGTCGCTGCTCAAGGAGTGGGCCATGGCGGGCACGCTCAAGATGCCGGTGATCATGATGAGCGGCCATGCCACCATCGACACTGCCGTCGAAGCCACCCGCATCGGCGCCTTCTCCTTCCTCGAGAAGCCCATCACCCTGCAGAAGCTGCTCAAGGCCGTAGAGCAAGGCCTGGCCCGCAACACCGCCAGCCAGCAGGCTCCCGCCCTCGCTCCGCCGCCGCCTGCCGCGGCGGCCGCACCCGCTGCCGAGGGTGCCCCATCCCATGCGCTGCCCGCGGTGCCTCCCCCCGTGACCGCGACCATCGATCCCGGGCCGCTGTCTCACCAAGGGTTCGATCTCGACCGCCCCCTGCGTGAAGCCCGGGACGGCTTCGAAAAGGCCTACTTCGAATTCCATCTTGCCCGCGAAGGTGGCTCCATGACCCGTGTGGCCGAGAAGACGGGCCTGGAACGCACCCACCTGTACCGCAAGCTGCGCCAACTGGGCGTGGACCTGGGCCGCAACAAGCGCGGCTGACAGATCTCACAAAATAAAAGCGCGAAGTCGGCCGATCGGTCGATTTCGTGGCTATAATTCAAGGCTCAGGCCCGGTAGCTCAGTTGGTAGAGCAGCGGATTGAAAATCCGCGTGTCGATGGTTCGATTCCGTCCCAGGCCACCACATCCAATTCTGCGGAAATCTAGGACTTCGCAGATCCAACAAAAAAGCCCTCACGTGACAACACGGTAGGGCTTTTTTGTTGTCTGGGAAGATTCAGAATCTTCCAGCCCAAACCAGTCGTCTCGCAGCAGCTACTACGGTATCAGCCGGAAGAATCGGTGCTGTTACTGCGGTGCATCGAACCGCATGCGCTACTGCCCGAAAGGGCACTGGAAGTGATCACAAGCGAACAAGTCATCAAGAACATCGCACTCGGAAGTCGGGTGTTTGAACGAGGCGGGCTGTACCTTATCGCGGCAAAGACGAGCACTCGCCTACACGGCTGGCGCTTCGACGACACCTTCGAGGGGAAACGCGAGCGTCTTGGGATCGCCGAAACACGCTTGAGGACAGGTCCGGGCCTCGCCCTTGGCATTTTTGCCTCCCCGACACATCACGTCATCTGATGTGTCGGGGAAACCGGGGGGGAAGCCCACGGTGCCGCGCACCAGCCTCGTTGTGTCAGCATGGCGTGGGCCTCGTGGCCTATCATCGCCGGGCGTTGGAATGCAACGCGTTCACCACGGAGCGATGCCTTGCTGCGCCACGTTGCCATTGCCTGCGTTTCGTTGCTGTGTGCCGGCGCGGCCTGGAGCGATGAGTGGTTCACCGTTCACGGGTATCCGAACCAGCCCGAAGACGATCTGGTCGAGGTCAACCCCACGGCCGTCGACATGAGCGGGCAGCAGGTGGTGTCGTTGCGTGTTTCCCGCAAGGACGTGCGCACCAGCTTCCAGGGGCATCGGTACCGCTCCTACTTCGGTACGGCAGTGATCGATTGCACCGCCCGCCGCGGCTGGTATCTGGCCAACCGTTACTACCTACAACCGATGTGGGGCGGACCGGTGACGGCCGAGGAGTCTTTCCGCCCCGGCGAGGCCCCCGTGGCTTTCAAAGACATGCCCGGAGATGCCGCCCGCAAGATCGTGCAGGCGGCCTGCAGCCGGAAGGCGCGCTCCTGAGGCGACCGTCGCTCAGAACAGGTTGAACCGCCAAGCCGCGTAGGCCAGGCCGGCCAGCGCCGCGGCGCCAAGGGCCAGCGCCCACGCGCCGCCGTGCGACTCCGCAAAGGGGTCGTCCAGCATGCGGCGTGCGTTGGGCGGCACGTGCGCCGTTTGTGAGAGCGAACTGCCCAGCCGGGTGTTGATCCGCATGCGCCCGTTGATTGCCCAGCCGCTGGCGTCCAGGATCGGGCCCAGGCTGCGCTGGCGCAGCTTGAGCCACGCGATCAGCATGCTGGGGCCCGAGATGGCGAGCACGATACCCAACAGCGCCAGCGGAATCCATGGCCCCATGTCCACGAACTTGGCGAACACGCCGACCAGCACGGCGCTGATGCTGCCCAGCGCCACGCCGATGGCGGCCACGGTGCCGACGTCCGTGCGCCGCGGCGCCTCGGGGGTCGGAGCGGCTGCCGCGGCCGGGGCGCTCAGGTTCGTGTTGGCCAGGGTGGTGGCCGTGCTGCCCAGGGACTTCTCCACGCGCGAGTCACTGGCCGCCGCGCGCTTGGCCACCTGCTCTTCGATCATGCGCAGGAACTTTTTGTACGGCGAGAAGAAGGCCTGCGCGATGCTGGTGGGGTTCTCGATCAGCTTGGTGATGGTCGCATCCCAATCCCGGCCCTTGCGGTCGTAGAACACGCCGTTGCGGCCGATGAACAGAAAGTCGACATCGCCCGCGGTGAAGGCGGCAACGATGGATTGCTTCTGCACACCCTTCTTCGGATCGGTGCGCACACAGTCGCAGTACGCAAGATAGGTCTTGGCCAGCCCGGCCAGCTTGGCATGCTTGGCGGCGTCGGCCACCTGCACGGTGAGGTCGCAGCTGCGGGCATCCAGGTAGAGCGTGCCGGCCTGGAACACCGCGCCTTCGCGCTGGTAGAACGCCGAGAACGACACGAAGTTGTTCAGCAGCCGTAGCAGGTCACGCTTGAAGCGCAGCAGCCGCTCCAGCGCCAGCGTGTGGTCGTTGTGGGTTTTCTCGGCCTCGTCCTGGTCGATGAGCGCCATCACGCGCTGCTCGGCGTCGCCGTGCAGCACTTCGGCGAACGCCTTGTCGCCCTCGATGGCCGCCAGCGGCGTGGCGGGCTTGTCCGCCAGCCACTGCTGTGCCGGCGCTAGGGCCTCCTGCAACTGCTGCCACTCCGCTTCGTTCAACGTGTCCTTGCTGTCGCCCAGCAGCGGCGCCACGGCCTTGTGCTGGAACGTTGCCAGGGCCTTCGCCCAGGCGGGATTCACGCCGCGCAGCAGCGGCAGGCTGGTCGTGGGGCCGATCGGCGACACAGGGGCGACCGGCAGGGCCGCCATGGCCTTGGACGACAGCGCCAAGTCGCCTTCGGCCATGGCGGCATATTCTTCTTTCGACGGATTGAGCGCAGACGCCGCCCGCAGGTCGTAGGCCGCCAGACGGGCACGCGCGAAGAAATCATCGATCTTGCTGCGCACGGCGTTGAGCGCCAGGGCCGCATCCACCGTGCCCTCGCCCAGCGGCAGATGGGCGGTGGCGCTGCGCGCACCGTCGCTCCACTGGCGCAGCTTGCGCACCTGGGCAAAGAAGGCTTCCGCACGCTCGCGGTCCACGCCGGCGGGCTGATCGTCTACGGCCTTGGCTTCGCCCTGCAGCTGCATGATCCAGCGGATGGTCTGGCGGGCCAGCGCGTCGTCGGCCGCCGTCTCGGGGCTCACCACGCCATCGCCGTTGAAGCGCATCTCGCTCAGCACCTCGCTGCGCTGCGACACGGTGGCCAAGTCGATGGACGTGGCGTCGGTTCGCCCGGCCAGTTCCAGGATGCGGCGCGCCTGCGCGGCAAGCGCGCGGCCCTCATCGGTATCGGCCAGCGCGTCGAGCATGAGCACATCGGACGGCTGCGCCAGTTCTTCCGGATCGCGCACCATGCTGCAGGCCCATGCGCAGGCCGCCAGCAGTTCGGGGGGGCGGATGCGTCCGTCGTGGTCGGTGTCGATGAGGTCCAGCGTGCGGGTGTCGAACTCGATGCCGCGCGTAGGGCAGGCCAGCGCCACCCACAGTTTCTGGTCCAGCTCCGGCAGGTGCGCGATGTCGGCGCCCGTGCGGATGATGACCTGGTCCACGCCTCCTGCGCGGAAGAACTGCCATGGGTGCTGCGGTCGTGCCTGCATCTGCGTGTGTACCTTGGAAAATGGGTTGGGAAGACCGTATTGGAACCCAGGCGCAGGCCCTGTAGGGCGATGGCGCAAATGCGGTTGCGCAGGTGACTTCGCCCTGCCATGCGCTTGGGCTACAGTGCCCGCATGGATGCATTCACCCGTTCGCTCAAGCTGTCCGGAGCCAGCAATTTCCGCGACCTCGGAGGCTATGTGGGGCTCGATGGCCGGCCGGTGCGTTGGCGCCGTATCTTCCGTTCCGACCATCTGGCTGCGCTCACGCCGCAAGACACCGCGCTGCTTGCGAGCCTGCAGCTCTCGCGGGCCTTCGATTTCCGCGGCGCTGCCGAGCGCACCGCACTCGCGTACACCTTGCCCGATGTGGCCTACCACGCGCTGTCCATCGAGCCCACCGTTGTGCAACGGGCCAAGGACATGGCCCTGGCCGGCCAGCAGATCAGCGCAGCGATTGCCGTGGAGCTCATGCAGGACACGTACCGCGCCTTCGTCAACGACAACACCGAGCAGTTCGCCACGCTGTTCGCGCACCTGCTCGCCGACGACGCTCCGCTGGTGTTCCATTGCACGGCCGGCAAGGACCGCACCGGTTTCGCGGCGGCCCTCATCCTGTCCGCGCTGGGGGTCCCGCGCGATGTCGTCATGCAGGACTACCTGCTCACCAATACCCTGTACCTGCGCCCCGCCGGGTTGGCGGGCCATACCCCGGAAGAGGTGCTGAACGTGCTGTGGCGCGTGCAGGAGGAATTTCTGGAGGCGGCACTGCACGCCGTCGACCACGACCATGGCGGCATGCAGCGCTACCTCGCCGAGCGGCTGCGCGTGGGCCCGGCCGAGCTGCGGCGCCTGGCCGCGCTGTACCTGCAGCCCGCCGCGGGCTGATGCCCGTGGCCGCATGAAAAAAGCCGGCGCAAGGCCGGCTTTTTTCTTCGCGGTGTGCGCGGCGGCCTTGCAGGCCGCAACCCATCAGACCGTGGCGTCCTTCAGCTTCTTCAGCGCGCGGGTCTTGATCTTGACCGATGCGGGCTTGGCGGGGAACCAGCGCTCTTCGCCCGTGAACGGGTCCTTGCCGAAGCGCTTCTTCTTGGCGGGGATCTGCTGCAGGCCGATCTTCAGCAGGCCAGGCAGCGTGAATTCGCCAGAGCCCTTCTTGTGCACCGAGGCCAGGATGGCCGACTCCAGTGCGGCCAGCACTGCCTTGGCCACCTTGGGTTCCACGGAGGCTTGTTGGGCCAGGTGGGCGACCAGGGTGGTCTTGTTGAAGGTGTCCTTCAGGGGCTTCAGGGCTGCGGGTGCGGCCTTGGCAGCGGGGGCGGCCGCCTTCTTGGCTGCGGGAGCAGCGGCCTTCTTTGCAGGAGCGGCCTTCTTGGCGGCCGGAGCGGCGGCCTTCTTGGCTACGGGTGCAGCCTTGACGGATGCGGCCTTCTTTGCGGGTGCAGCGGTTTTCTTTGCAGTTGCC
Source organism: Paracidovorax wautersii (assembly GCF_031453675.1). Taxonomy (NCBI): domain Bacteria; kingdom Pseudomonadati; phylum Pseudomonadota; class Betaproteobacteria; order Burkholderiales; family Comamonadaceae; genus Paracidovorax; species Paracidovorax wautersii. The sequence continues at coordinate 1,848,945 of NZ_JAVIZX010000001.1, forward strand.
ATGGTGTTGGTATCTCTTTAGGAATGTGGAACACGCCAGCGGTGCTGGTCGGCGGATTCTAGGTGTGTTTGTCTTTGCCAGTACATGGGGCAGGCGCAAATGGTTGCAGAAAACCCCGTGGAAACAGCCCATTCGGGCGGTTGGCGCGCTGGCGCACGCGTCCGCAGGGCCTGCGCAGCGCTCTTCGCACAACACCCGGGCAGGGCCGGATGCGCCGGCGCGCCATGCGCTTCAGAATGGTCCGCAGCGCAGGCGCCCGCCGCGGTTGCTGCTGACGCGCAGCACGGCCGGCACGCGCGGCCCCGCATCCTTCCACGGAGACCTTGCACATGCAGACACCGCCGCCAGCGCCGGACTACGGCCGCTACACCACCTTGCACATCACCCGGCGCGGCGCGCAGGGCCATGTGCTCGATATCCAGATGAAGGCCCTCAACGGCAAGCTGCCGACCGCCGGGCACGACGGCCACCGCGAGCTGGCGGCCATCTGGCGCGACGTGGCCGACGACGACAGCGTGCGCTGCGCTGTGCTGCGCGGCGACGGCGCGGGCTTCTCGGGCGGTGGCGACCTGGCGATGGTGCAGGACATGACGCAGGACGACGCCGTGCGCCGGCGCATCTGGAAAGAGGCGCGCGAGCTGGTCTACCAGCTGATCAACTGCGACAAGCCCATCGTCTCGGCCATGCACGGGCCTGCGGTGGGCGCGGGCCTCGTCGCCGGCTTGCTGGCGGACATCTCCATCGCTGCGCGCAGCGCCAAGATCGTCGACGGCCACACGCGCCTGGGCGTGGCGGCGGGCGACCATGCCGCTATTGTGTGGCCGCTGCTGTGCGGCATGGCCAAGGCCAAGTACCACCTGTTGCTGTGCGAGCCGCTCAGCGGCGAAGAGGCCGAGCGCATCGGCCTGGTGTCGCTAGCCGTGCCGGACGAAGAGCTGCTGCCCCGCGCCTACGCGGTGGCCGACCGGCTGGCGGCCGGCGCGCAGACGGCCATCCGCTGGACCAAGTACGCGCTCAACAACTGGCTGCGCCAGGCCGGGCCCACTTTCGATGCCTCGCTGGCGCTGGAGTTCATGGGCTTTGCGGGCGACGAGGCGCGCGAAGGCGTGGCGGCGCTGCGCGAGAAGCGCCCGCCCCGGTTCTGAGCGCTGACGCCAGGACGCCACCTTCTCCGACGGGCGCGCGGGCCTTTCGCGCAGCGCTTGGCGTTAAGCTGTGCGGACCCGTTGTCCACCTTGCCAGGAGCAGCCATGAGCGACACCTCTCCCTTCGGTTTCGGGCGCTTCGTCCCCGGATTCGACTTCCTGCAGAACCTTGCCAAGGGCTCCGCCGCCGGCATGCCCTCGATGTCCCATTGGGTGGCGCCCACGGTCAGCGTGGAGGAGCTGGAAAAACGCATCGAGGAACTCAAGGCCGTGCAGTTCTGGCTGGAGCAGAACAGCCGCGCGCTTGCGGCGACCATCCAGGCGCTGGAAGTGCAGAAGATGACGCTGGCCACGCTCAAAGGCATGAACGTGGCCATGGGCGACCTGGCGGGAGCTTTCGCAGGCAAAGGTGCGGAGGCGTTTGCCCCTCCGCCCGCGGCGGCACCCACAGATCCTCGGCCAGCGCAGCCTGCGCAGGGCCACGGCGATGGCACCGATGAAGACGCCGACCGCATTCCGCCGGAGGACGTCGACGCTGACGCGGAAGGCCGCGCCACCCCCGGCGTCGTCGATCCCCTGCAGTGGTGGACCGCGCTGGGCACGCAGTTCCAGCAGATCGCCGCCAGCGCCCTCAAGGACGCTACGGCCCACCCGTCGGCGCTCGACGCCACGCGCGACATGGCCGCGCAGGCCCTCAAGACTGCGACCGGCATGGCCTCGCAGTTTGCCGCCCAGGGCGCTCAAGGCATGCAGGACATGCAGGACATGCAGGACGCCACCCGCCGCGCCGCGCAGGCCGCAGGAGCCGCTGGATCGAAGCCGGCCGCCGCCCCCAGCAAGAAGAAACCCGCGCGCAAGGCGCCCAACCAGGGCACCGCCAGCCGGCGTACGGCCGCTGCGGCGCCGGCCGCGCCCCGCGCCCGCAAGGCCGGCACCCCGCCCCCCGCGCCCGCTGCTGCTGCGCGCAAGGCACCTGCCCGCCGCAGCCGCCCCGCCGGCGGCTGAGGGCGCGCGCAGGGGCTGTGCGTCGCCGCTCCCTGCGCATCCCGCTCCTGCCGTTCCACGCCGCACCGCCCACGAGACCCGGATGCCACGACCATGAAACTCTTTCCCCACGGCCACGCGACCCACCCGCAGTGGCGCATGGCTGCCGCGCTGGTGCTGGCCCAGCTGCGCGCCCAGATGGCACTGCCGCAGTACGCCGCCGCGCCCACGCTCGGGTTGCTCTACATCACCGACCACTACGCGGACGAGGCGCAGGCGCTGCTCGACTTTCTGGCCGCCGAGCTGCCCGAGGTGACGGACTGGAGCGGCACGGTCGGCGTCGGCGTGGCTGCCAACAATGCGGAGTATTTCGACGAGCCCGCGCTGTCGCTGATGCTGCTCGACCTGTCGCCCGACCAGTACCGGGTGTTTTCCGGCGTGGCGCCGCTGGCGCGCAGCACGGCGGCGGGCTTCGTGCCGCACACGGCGCTGGTGCATGCCGATGGCGATACGCCTGAGTTGGCGGAGCTGATCGACGAGATGGCCGAGCGCACCGCCAGCGGCTACCTGTTCGGCGGCCTGGCGGCGAGCCGGCGCCAGAGTGCGCAGTTCGCGGTGGGTGGCAACGGCAACATCGCCGGGCAGGGCGCGGCCGGTGGCGTGTTCGACGGCGGCCTCTCGGGCGTGGCCTTCGGGCCCGGCGTGCGGCTGCTGTCGCGCGTCACCCAGGGCTGCCAGCCGGTGGGGGCGCTGGCCACCATCACCGCCGCGCAGGACAACGTGGTGCTGGAGCTGGACCACGAACCGGCGCTGGACGTACTGCTCGACACGCTGCAGGTCTCGCTCGACGCCAACCCGCAGCCCGCCCTGCAGCGCGTGCGCGCCACCATGGCCGGCCTGGTCGATGCCGGCACACAGCCCGCGGGGCGCGCCGGCCACTTCGGCACCGATGTGCGCGTGCGCCACATCGTGGGGCTGGACGCCACGCGCCGCGGCGTCGCGCTGACCGAGCGGGTGGAGACGGGCATGCGGCTCGCCTTCTGCCAACGCAACGTGGCGGCCGCGCGGGCCGACCTGATGCGCATCTGCGCAGAGATCCGCGAAGAGCTGGAGCCCGACGAACTGGAGCACGGCCTGGCGCCCACCGCGCCCGGCGATGGCAGCGAACGCAGTGTGCTGGCGCAGGTGCTCTCGGGCGGCGCGGCGCTGCCAGAGCAGCGCATCCGGGGCGCGGTCTACGTCAGCTGCTCCGGCCGGGGCGGCCCCCACTTCGGCGGCCCCAGCGCGGAGCTGCAGATCGTGCGCCACGCCCTGGGCGACGTGCCGCTGGTGGGCTTCTTCGCCGCCGGCGAGATCGCGCACCACCGGCTCTACGGCTACACGGGCGTGCTCACCGTCTTCGTGGGCGACGAGACCACGGCCTGAACCCGGCGCACTTCATTTTGATAGCGCTTGGCGCTTTGTCCATCGGCGATTCAATGCTCTTTTGCATGAGATCGCTTATGTGGAAAGCGCAAGGTGCTCCGTTATTGGTAGCGGATAGGGGCCCCGACACCGCTGTCCGCATGCCGTCCGGATCGCTGCGACAGGTCGCTCACCCCGCTGGCTGCAGCACCGGCGCCACCGCGCGCGGAAGTCCGGCGAAGGCGAAGTCCAGCTCCGGCGCCAGCCCGCTCACGATGCGCGCGATCGACTTGCCCGAGCCGCAGGCGTGCGTCCAGCCCAGCGTGCCGTGACCCGTGTTGAGGAACAGGTTGGGCAGCTTCGTGCGGCCGATGAGCGGGACGTTGCTTGGCGTGGCCGGGCGCAGGCCCGTCCAGAACTGCGCCTGCGCCGTATCGCCCGCGCCGGGAAACAGCTGCTCCACGCGCTTCACGATGGCCTCGCAGCGCACGGGGTTCAGGTCGCGGCCATAGCCGTTGAGTTCGGCGGTGCCGGCAATGCGCATCACGTCGCGCGCCGGCTGATCGCCTTGCGCCGGGCGCGTGTAGCGCGAGAAGACCAGCTTGTACTCGTCGTCCGTCAGGCTGACCTCGTAGGCGGCGGAGGCGTCGCGCACGGGCAGCGTGACCGAGTAGCCCTTGGCCGGATAGATGGGCAGGCGCAGGCCCAGGGGCTCGGCCAGCAGCGGGCTGAACGAGCCCATGGCCAGCACGTAGGCATCGCCGCGCACGCGTTCGAAGCGGCCCTGCGCATCGGTGATCTCCACGTGGTCGATGGCACCGCCTGCGGAGCGCAGCGCGGTGATGTGGCAGCCCATGCGGAACTGCACGCCGGCGGCCTCGGCCCGCTGAGCCAGTGCGCGCGTGAAGGCGTTGGCGTCGCCGGATTCGTCGGCTTCGGTGTAGGTGGCGCCCGCCAGCTGCGAGCGGATGGATGCCAGGGCCGGTTCGATGCGCACGGCCTCGTCGGCGCTCACCACACGGCGCTCGCAGCCGAGCTGGCGCATCTGCTCGGCCGGCGCGAGGGCGCCGTCGAACTCCTTGGGGCTCGTATAGAAGTGCAGGATGCCCTGCATGCGCTGGTCGTACTGAATGCCGGTATCGCGGCGCAGCTGCTGCAGCGTGTCGCGGCTGTAGGTGCCCAGGCGCACGATCTGCTCGATGTTGTGGCGTGTGCGCGCCGGCGTGCATTCGCGCAGGAACTGCAGGCCCCAGAGCCACTGGCGCATGTCGGCACGCAGGCGAAAGAGCAGCGGCGCATCTTCGCGGCCCAGCCACTGCAGCACCTTGAGCGGGGCGCTCGGGTTGGCCCAGGGCTCGGCGTGGCTCACCGAGATCTGCCCGCCGTTGGCGAAGCTGGTCTCTGCGCCGGGCGTGGCCTGGCGGTCGATCACGGTCACTTCGTGGCCGAGTTGCTGGAGGAAGTAAGCGGAGGTGGTGCCGAGCAAGCCGGCGCCGAGGACGATCACGCGCATCTTCAAACCTTTCGAGGGTGAAGCGCCGGGCGTGCGCGTGCAGGCAGCTATGGATCGATAGCGTGCAGCAGGCGCGTGGCCCGGCTGCCGCTCCCCCTGTCCTTGGTACCTGAGAGATTCACGCTGCGCCAATGGGGTGCAGCACTTGCTCCTTCGGTGCGCCACGGCATGCGTGGCGGCTCTCCAGACGGCTTTGATGGTGGTGCAGTACGGGACCTGAGCGTGTATGGGAGTTTGCGCCTTCGGTGGAACGCCAGCGGGGCCGGGCCGTTCACTCTCCTGCGGGGCGGATCGTAGCAGCGAAACCGCGCCGCGCATAGCGCCCGGCGCGGCCGCGGGTTCAGCCGGCCTGCGGGAAGACCGCTTCGCCCAGGTTCAGCATCAGGCGGTTGGCCCAGGCGAAGAGGGCGGCGGCGTGCAGGGCATCCAGAATTTCCAGATCGGAAAGGCCCGCATCGCGCAGCGGCTGCAGGTGCTGCGCGCCGAATGCGCCCGGCGTGCGGGTCAGGGCAGCGCTGGCCTGCACGATGGCGCGTTCGCGGGCGTTGGTGCCGGCGCCGTCGGGCTCGGTGAAGATCTGCGCCATCACATCGTTGCGCTTGGCCAGCTGCTCGAAGCGCTGGGCGTGCACGGAGGCGCAGTACACGCAGCCGTTCACGCGCGAGACCACGGTGCTGGCCACCTCGCGTTCGGCGCGGGAGAGGCCGCCCGGGGCATACATGATGGCGTTGAACGCCTGCGACCGTTCGGACAGCACACGCGGCTGGTGTGCCAGCAGCAGGTAGAAGTCCGAGGTGCGGGCCTTGGGGTGGCTCAGGTCGAGCACGGCGTTCTGCTCGTCGGTGGCGGCGGCCGGGTCGAGCACGGGCAGCCAGGCCTTCCAGTCCAGCGTCTCGCTGGTGTAGCCGTTCACGCGCAACGGCTCGCCGGGGGCGGGCAGGTTGGCGGGGTGGATGAAGGGCGGGGCGTCGGCGGTCTGCAAGGGCGCGGGGGGCGCCGCATCGGCGTCGCCCAGCTGCGCCAGGGCCGCCACGCCGGCCACCACGCGCAACTGGTAGGTGACGAAACCGATCAGCTGTGCCAGCAGCACGGTGTCGGGCACCGACAGGCCTGCGGCGGGCAGCGCCTGCAGCGCGGCTTGGTCGCTCTCGGCGGGGTGCGTGGCCAGCGTGCGCACGAAGTGCACGATGGCTTGCAGGCGCGCATCGGCGATGGCGGCATCGGGCGTGTCCACCAGCGCCTGCAGCGCCGGTGCCGGGTTCAAGGGCTGCAGCGCCCCGCGGTAGTGGGCCGCCAGCGCGGGCAGGCCGCTCACACGGGTGATGTCGTGCGCCACGGCCAGGCGCTCGGCCTGTGTCAGGCCGCCGGGCAGACCGGGGTCGAACAGTGCGTCTTCACAGCCCTGGGTGGCGAGGGCGACCTTGTCGCGCTGGTGGCGCACGGTGTGCGCGGCGCTGCCCGGCGCAAGGCCGGCGATCTGGTCGATGGTGTCGTGTGGGGTGGTCGTGGTCATGGCAGAGTGCAATCCAGAAAAATCAGGGGGCTGTCACGCGGGCAGGACGCGTTGCGCCGTATCGGCCGGCGTCCATTCGTCGCCCAGCAGCTCGGGCTCGGCATAGGCCTGCAGCACGTCGAAGTGGTGCTCCACATCTTCGCAGTAGAACAGGCCGGCCAGACCCGTCGCCAGGCGCCGCGCGCCGTCGCTGATGGCCGGGATGTCGCCCGATACCGTGCCGTGCGACAGCGCGGCGGGGTAGCAGAAGCAGTGGATGCGCTCCAGGCCCGGGCAGGCCCCGGGTGTGCGCTGCTGGAACTCGAACACGGGGCCCAGGTCGGGCGAGTCGGCCAGCTCCTGGTCTTCGTCGCCCGCGGGCGGCTGGTAGCGCTCGCCCCAGGTGCGCACGTGCGGCGCGAAGGGCGCGTACTCGGGCTTTTGCGACCAGTCGATGGCAAAGCCCGTGGACACGATGAGAAAGTCGAACGCGAAGGTGCCGCGCGGCGTGGTGACGCGTAGCTCGGGGCCCGATGCGGCCACCCGCTGCACCGGACAGCCCAGGTGGAAGAACGCATTCGGGTGGCGCGACACGCGCAGCGTGCTGCCGTGCGGCGGCGGCACCTGCGTGGTGTTGATGTAGTGGCGGATGCGCCATTTCCATTCCGGAGGCAGCGCATGGTGGCCGTGCGTGAGGCCGGGCACGCCCGAGCCTTTCGACTTGTTGATGCGCGGCAGATCGGCGCGGCGCACCAGCAGGTCCACGCTCGCGGCGCCGCATTCCAGGGCGGTGGCTGCGCTGTCCATGGCGGACGACCCGGCGCCCACCACGCCCACGCGCTGGCCGCGCAGCGTGGCGTAGTCCAGCACGTCGGAGGAGTGCGCCCAGCGGCTGCGGTCCACACCGTGCATGAACGCCGGAATCTGCGGCCCGCCCAGCCCGTCGCGGCCGGTGGCCAGCACCACGCGGCGGGCGAACCAGGCCGTGGCGCGGCCGTCGGCCTGCACGTCCACTTGCACCAGGCCGTCATCGCGCGGGCGCACGGCCGTGACGGCGTGCCCGTTGCGCACGTCGGCTGCGGTCACGCGGCGGTACCAGCGCAGGTAGTCCATCCACTGCAGGCGCGGGATCTTGTCGAGCGCGGCCCAGGCGGCCTCGTCCCATTGGGCCTCGAACCAGGCGCGGAAGGTGAGCGAGGGCAGGCCGAGCGCAGGCCCTGTCAGCTCCTTGGGCGAGCGCAGCGTTTCCATGCGGGCCGTGGTGGCCCAGGGGCCTTCGTGGTCGAGCGGCGCGCGGTCCAGCAGCACGGCGCGGATGCCCTGCTGCGCCAAGGCCATGCTGGCCGCCAGCCCCGCCTGGCCCGCGCCGATGATGAGCACGTCGATGACCGGCTGGCCTGCGTGGGTGCGCTGCGGCAGCCAGGGCTTGGCGCGCCAGTTGAGCGTGAGCAGATCGTGCTGCAGCCGTTGTTCCAGCGCGGCCAGCCCGGCCGCGCCCAGAGGGGAGGAAATAGCCATGGAAAAGTCGATGCAGTAGAGGGCGTGTAGAGCAATGGGATCGGATAGCCATGCAGGCTAGCACCGTCACGGCGCATGAAACCGGCGCGGCCCCATACCAGCACCCCCGCGGAACTGGCTCTGCCAGGCCGCTGGGGGTGCCCCCCTTCCCGGGCGCGCAGCGCCACGAGAGAAGGGGGGAGCGGCGCAGCCGCTCAGGGGGTTGCCCTGATCTAGTCAATGCTGATTTTCGCGTCCTTCACGACCTGTGCCCACTTGGTGCGGTCAGCATGGACGGTCTGGCGGAACTGCTCGGGCGTCTCGATGCGGATGGCGTTGCCCTGCGATTCGAAGCGCTCGCGCACTTCGGGCTGCTCCAGCACCTCCTTGATGGCCGTGTTGAGCTTCTTCACGATGGCCGGGTCGGTGCCCTTGGGCGCGAACACGCCGAACCAGATCGAGCTATCGAAACCCTTGGTACCGGGCAGACCGCTGGATGCGATGGTGGGCACCTCCTTCACGGCGGCCACGGGCTTGGCGGTGGTCACGCCCAGCAGACGCACCTTGCCGGCCTTGTAGTGCGGCAGCACGGTCTGCACCTGGTTCATGATGCAGCAGGTCTCGCCGCGCACCACGGATGTGATGGCCTCGGGGCCGCCCTTGTAGGGCACGTGCACCATGTTCAGTCCCAGCCGCGAATTGAACTCGGCAAACGCCATGTGCGTGCCCGCGCCGTTGCCGGTGGACGCATAGTTGTACTTGCCCGGGTTGGCCTTCACCACCTCGACGAACTCCTTGAGCGTCTTCACGTCGATCACGTTGGGGTTGATGGTGAGCACGTTGGACACGTCCAGCACGGGCGCCACGGGCACGAAGTCGGCCTCCACGTCGAAAGGCAGCTTCTTGTACAGCGCGGCATTGCTGCCGTGCGTGGCGGCGGTGCCGAAGGCGAGCGTGTAGCCGTCCGGCTTGGCGCGGGCCACGTACTCGCTGGCGATGTTGCCGGCCGCGCCGGACTTGTAGTCGATGATGAGCGGCTGGCCGAGCTTGTGCTGCAGCGGCTCCTGCACGGCGCGGGCGACCACGTCCACGCCCGAGCCGGCGGGGAATCCCATGATCAGCGTGACCGGCTGGCGCGGCCAGTCGGCCGCGGTTTCGGCCGTGGCGGGCGCGTGGACCACGAAGGCTGCGGCAGCCGCCAACGCCAGCACGGCGGCAGCGGTGTGGGCAGCGGGAAGGGCGCGGCGGCGGAGAAGGGTCGTGGAGGTGGGCATGGCGGGATCCTGGAGGGCAGGCATGTCGGTGAAGAGAAGGAAAGCGCGCGATTGTGGGCAACTGCACATGCGCCGCCCGCTATATGCATATGGCATGCCCGCCGCGGGCGGCGGGCTGTGCCGGGGAGCGGCGGACGTGCCAAGACCTTGAACAGGTTCCAAGGCTCCCATAATTTGCGCTTTCGGGCCGTCTGCGCGTCCGATCCCATCACTCAGTCCGTGGATACCCGCATGACGTCCCACCCTGCTTTCGATCCCGTGCCCGGCGCAGACCTGCTCATCCGGGCCCGTACCGGCGACGGCCCGCGCCCGGACGATCTGCCCGCCGCGCTGCGCCCGGCCGACGTGGCCCAGGCCTATGCCGTGCAGGACCGCGTGGTCCAGGCGCGCGGCGCCATTGCCGGGTGGAAGGTGGGCGCGGCCTCGCCCGACGCCGAACCCGCGCGCAGCGCCCTGGCGGACGACAGCGTGCACGTGGCCGGTGACGACGGCGTGGTGCACCTGGCCGCGCAAGATTTCCTCGTGATCGGCGTGGAGGCGGAACTGGTCTTCCAGTGCATTGCCGATCTGCCGGCGCGCGAGGTGCCCTACACGCAGGGCGAGGTGCTGGGCGCCTTTGGTGCGGTGCACGCTGCCATCGAAGTCTGCGACACGCGCTTTGCCGCCTGGGGCGGGCAGCACCCGCTGAGCCGGCTGGCCGACCAGGCCTGCCACGGGGCGCTGGTGGTGGGCACCGGGCGGGGCGATGGCGCGGCGGTGGATGTGCTGCGCCAGCCCGTGCGGCTGGAGGTCAATGGCGGCACCGTGGTCGCGCACGATGCGGGCGGCAACCCGGCCGGCGAGCCGCTGCGCCTGCTGGTGTGGCTGGCCAACGGCGGTGCGCACAGCCTGGGCGGCCTGCGCGCCGGGCAATGGGTCACCACCGGCTCGTGGACCGGCACGCCGATGGTGATGCAGGGCGACGTGGTGGTGGCGGACTTTCCCGGCATCGGCCGGGCCGAGCTGCGCATCGACTGACCGGGGGAGCGCCGTGCTCTGCCGCCGTGCCGCGGTGCGGGCGCGCCGCGCCGCCCGGCGGCCCCCGCGGCCAGCCGTCCGCGGTGGATCAGTAGCGGCGCGGGTCGTTCGGGCGGCGGTCGTGCCGGTTAGGCACGCCGTCGCCGTCGCGGTCCCAGCCGCCGCGGTCCATCACCCAGCGGTCGCCGCGCTGGTTCCACTGCGGCTGGCGGTAGGCATAGCCGGGGCGCGCCTTGATCCAGTGGCCGGGCACCCAGGCATGGCGGTGGCCGCGCCATTCCCAATGGCCGGCCTCCCACACCATGCCGCGGCGCGGGCGCGGCACGGCTTCATAGCGGGGCGGCGGGGGGGCGCGGTACTGCGGCGCGACCACCACGGGGGCGCCGTAAGACGGTGTCCCGGCCTGGATGACGACGGTGGCGTTGGTCACCGCCTGGGCGCTGCCCATCGCGGCAAGCGACAGCAGGGCGGCAGCGGCGGAGGTGGTGAAGATACGGCGGAACATGGAGCGTCTCCTGGAAAGGGCACAAGGCCGATGACTGCATCGTGCAGGGGCCATGTCAACGCGCGGTCGGCTTGCTTGGCGCGCCGGAAAAGCCTTGTCACCAAGTGTTTCGGTATCAGGGGGGGTTGAGGAAAATCGGCCTCTGGCGCTTGATGGATAAGCGCAAGCAGCTATTAAAAATATAGCAAATGGCGGGCACCAGGTTTTACCGCCGCATGCTGGCAAACACCTCGAACTCCCAGCTGCGCATGGCCAGCAGCACGGTGTAGCCCTCGCGCTCGCGTTCGGCCATGCGCTGGTTGGCCAGGTGCTGCTGAGCGAAGTCGTGGGCCACGCGCTGCATGCGCTCCCAGAAGGCCGGCGCCAGGCTGCGGCTGATGGCGCCGTGCACCAGCAGCACGCCTTCGCCCGGGCCGTCGAAGCCGCCGGCGAAGTAGTCGAGCAGCGCGTGGTCGCGGAAGTAATGCATCACCGGGCCGTGCGGCCGCCAGCGGAAGGTTTTGGCCAGCTTGAGGCGGTAGCGGTTCAGCGGGCGCAGCTCGATGATGCCGATGCGGTCGAGCTGCGCGAGGTACTTGATGCCTTCGGCCTCCGACAGCCGGTAGGTGGTGGTGACCTGCTCCAGCGTCCACTGGCTGAGCACGCAGATGGCCATCAGCAGCAGCTTCTTGTCGGCCACCACGGCGGTCTCCTGCGCCTGGGTTAGTTCCTTGAGCAGCGGCTGGCTGTCGGCCACGCGGCGCGCCAGGTCGGCGAAGTCCAGCCGCAGCACGCGGCAGATGGCGTCGATGCGCGACAGCGGCATGTCGCCCTTGGCCAGCATGCGCTTGACGCTGGACTCCGCCATGCCCAGCGCGCGGGCCAGGTCGGCGTACGTCATCTGCGCGGATTTCAGTTCCTTCTTCAGGGCCAGGACAAGGTCGGCAGTGGTGCTCATGGGTATCGATTATGGATACCTGTTGTCCATCAGGGGTGGCCTGGTCGCGTTTTTCGATGCCCCTGCGCAGGGCGGTCTCCAGACTGCGCGGCATTCGTTTCTTTGCGGAGCCCGACCATGACCTCTCTTCTCCGACGCCTGCCGCCCGCCGAGTGGGCGCTCTATGGCGCGTTCGCCGCCCTGGCGGTGATCGCCTGCGCCGGCCCCCACCTCACCCAGCACGCGCATTACCACGCCTTCGCGGACCAGCGCACGGTGTGGGGGCTGCCCCATGCGCTGGATGTGCTGAGCAACCTGGCCTTCGCGCTGGCCGGTGTCCTGGGGCTGTCCGCGTTGGCGCGCTGGATGCGCACGGCGGCCGTTGCAGAGCGCGCCACCACGGCCGGCCTGGGCGGCCTGTTCTTTGGCGGCCTGCTGCTCACCGCCGTGGGTTCGTCGCTCTACCACTGGCAGCCGCAAGACGCCACGCTGCTGTGGGACCGCGCCGGCATGCTGGTGGCGTTCGCCGGCGTGACCGGCCTGGCCGTGGCCGGGCGCATCGGCGCGCGCCCCGCAGGGGTGGCCACGGCGCTGATGCTGGCGGCCGGTGCGTGGGCCCTCCAGCGCTGGGAAACCACGGGCCAGTTGCTTCCCTGGGCCGTTCTGCAGGGCGGCGGCATGGCGCTCATGCTGGCGCTGGCGTGGCTGCCGCAGCGCCGCGAGGCCCCGGCCCTGTCGCTGGCCGCGGTGATCGGCTGGTATGCGCTGGCGAAAGTGCTGGAGTGGGGCGACCACGCGGTCTGGGAAGCGACGCAGGGTCTCGTGTCCGGCCACAGCCTCAAGCACGCGGTGGCTGCGCTGGCTGCGTGGCCGGTGATCGCGGCCCTGCGCGGGGACCGCGCCGGCGGCCGGGCCACCGGCTCCTACTTTGCGCAGTGCGTGCGCAGGACCGCCTGGCGACGTCCCGCCGCGGCGGCGCCACAGGCCGGCACAGCAACGCATGCGGCCGCCCATGGCGCGGGCCCAAGCGCGGACAGAAGCGCGGGCACAATGGCCGCCGATGCGACCGGAGGCGCGTCGGCCCTTTCGGCCGCGCGCCGTCCCTCCACCCCATCCCACAGGAGCATGGCATGAGCCAGGAGCAGGCCCGCATGGCGGCCATCGTCACCCCCGCCGTCCCCGCCGAGGCGGACGTCCACCCTAACCAGTTCGCCCTGCTGCGGCAGCGCCGCTTCGCTCCGTTCTTCTGGACGCAGTTCGCGGGGGCGGCCAACGACAACCTGTTCAAGTTCGCCTTCACGGTGATGGTGACCTACCAGCTCAGCGTGTCGTGGATGCCTCCGTCCATGGCCGGGCTGGTGATCGGCGCGCTGTTCATCCTGCCGTTCCTGCTGTTCTCGGCCACGTCGGGGCAGCTGACGGACAAGTTCGAGAAGACGCGGATGATCCGCTTCGTGAAGAACCTGGAGATCGCCATCATGCTGGTGGCCGCCGCCGGGTTCGTGGCCGGCAGCGCCGTGGTGCTGCTGGCCTGCGTGTTCCTCATGGGGCTGCACTCCACGCTGTTCGGGCCGGTGAAGTTCGCGTACCTGCCGCAGGCGCTGTCCGAGCGCGAGCTGACCGGCGGCAACGGCATGGTGGAAATGGGCACCTTCGTGGCCATCCTGCTGGGCAATGTGGCCGGCGGCCTGCTGGTGGCGCTGCCGGGCATCGGCCATACCGCCGTGGCGGTGGCCTGCGTGGCGCTGGCGCTGGTGGGGCGCTTGACCGCGCAGTGGATACCCGCCGCGCCCGCCACCGACCCGGGCTTGGCCATCAACTGGAACCCGTTCACGGAAACCTGGCGCAACCTGAAGCTGGCACACGGCAACCCGGTGGTGTTCCGCTCGTTGCTGGGCATCAGCTGGATGTGGTTCTTCGGCGCCGTGTTCCTGAGCCAGTTTCCCAGCTTCGCCAAGGAAGTGCTGCACGGCAACGAGCAGGTGGCGTCGCTGCTGCTGGTGGTGTTCTCGGTGGGCATCGGCATCGGCTCGCTGCTGTGCGAGGTGCTGAGCCGCCGGCATGTGGAGATCGGCCTGGTGCCGCTGGGCGCCATCGGCATGAGCCTCTTCGCCATCGACCTGTACTTCGCCTCCCGCGGCCTGCCGGCGTCCGAGGTGATGGGCCTGGCCGCCTTCGTGGCCCAGCCCGCGCACTGGCGCGTGATGGCCGACCTGGCGCTGCTATCGCTCTTCGCGGGGCTGTACAGCGTGCCCATGTACGCGCTGATCCAGATGCGCAGCCAGCCCACGCACCGCGCGCGCATCATTGCGGCCAACAACATCCTCAACGCGCTGTTCATGATCGGCAGCTCGATCATCGCCGGTGCGCTGCTGGGGGCCGGGTTCACGGTGCCGCAGATCTTCCTCTTCACCGGCATCGCCAATGCGGTGGTGGCGTTCTACATCTTCCTGATCGTGCCGGAGTACCTGCTGCGCTTCGTGGCCTGGGTGCTGTCGCGCTGCATCTACCGCTTCAAGGTGCAGGGCGACGTGCACATTCCCACGCAGGGCGCGGCCATCCTGGCGTGCAACCACGTGAGCTTCGTCGACGCGGTGCTGCTGATGGCCGCGAGCCCCCGGCCCATCGTGTTCGTGATGGACCACCGCATCTTCCGCGTGCCGGTGCTGGGTTGGCTGTTCCGGCTTGCCAAGGCCATACCCATCGCGCCGTACAAGGAAGACCCCGCTGCCTACCACGCGGCTTTCGAGCGCGCAGCGCAGGTGCTGAAGGGCGGTGACCTGCTGGGCATCTTCCCCGAAGGCGGTATCACGCGTGACGGTGAACTGCAGGAGTTCAAGGGCGGCATCGTGAAGATCATCGAGCGTGCACAGGCCGATGGCCTGGCGGTGCCGGTGATTCCGATGGCTTTGTCCCACCTGTGGGGCTCGTTTTTCAGCCGCATCGAAAAAGGCGGTGCCATGGTGCGCCCCTTCCGCAGGGGCTTCTACAGCCGGGTCGGGCTCAACGTGGGTCCCGCCTTGAACGGTGCTGACGTGGAGCCGGCAATGCTCCGCCAGCGGGTACAGGCACTGCTGGCAAGCTGACCTATCTGGTCAGGTGCCTGGGGCCTGGCACGACGGAGCGATGGTCCTCCGTCCCACAACGGTGACGGGATACCGGCCCTACGGTGATGGCTTCGCTTCACCGTTGAAAAGGAGACAGACCATGGCTTACACCATCACCCAGGCCCGCCCCCTTCTGACCGCTGCCGAACTGGAGTTGTTCGACCACAGCCGCGCAGGCCCGATCAAGGAACTCACGCTCGCGCGCCTGCGCGGCAAGGTCACGCGTGCCCGCACGCTGCGCGACAAGTACCGCGATCTGTTCCGCCGCCAGACGGTGTCGATGCGCAAGGCGCCCACCACCAAGGGCCGCTCGCCCGTCGGCAACGACAACGAGCGCACGCAGCGCAAGGCAGACATCCTGCAGGAAGTGCTGGGCCGTTTCGAAGAGCGCCTGGCGTTGCTCGAAGCCAAGGCAGCGCGGGAGGCCCAATCCGCTACGGTTGCGAAGAAGCCCGCCGCGCCGCGCAAGGCTGCTGCGGCGCCCAGGAAAATTGCTTCGGGCAATCGCAGCGCCGGTGCGCGCGGGTCGGCGGGCAGTCGCTCTGCTGCACCTGCGCGCGCCAGCCTGGCGCATTGACGAGGCAGCGCAGCCGCGCGCAGCTCACTCCGCGCGGATGTTGGCGCTCTGCGCCACGGCACGCATGCGGGGCAGCTCTTCGTCGATGCGGCGCGCCACGGCGTCGGCGGGCTCATACGCCGGCTCCAGCCCGCTGGAGATGAGCTTGCTGCGGATCTCTGCATCCGCCATGGTGTCAGCCAGGGCTTTCTGCAGCCGGGCCTTCGCCTCGGACGGCAGGCCGCGCGGCGCGACCACGGCCAGCCAGGAATCCGCGGCAAAGCCTGCGAAGCCGCTTTCGGCCACGGTGGGCACGTCGGGCAATTGCGTGGCGCGCGTGCCGCCCGTGACGGCGATGGCCTTGATCTTCCCGGACTTGAGCTGCGGCAGCGCCGCGGCCACGGTGTCGATGGTGAAGGGAATCTGCCCGCCCATCAGATCGCTCATGGCCGGTGCGCTGCCCTTGTACGGCACATGCATCAGTTTGACGCCGATCGCGGACCACACCAGTTCGGCCGCGAAGTGCCCGGTGGTGCCGCTGCCGAACGAGCCGTAGACATAGGTGCCCGGACGGGCCTGCACCCCGGCGATCAGCTGCTTCAGGTCGTTCACCGGCACGTCGCGGTTCGCCAGCAGAATCAGCGGCACGCGTGCCACCATGCCGATGGGCTCGTAGCTCTTGACCGGGTCGTACGGCAGCTTGGCGTGGAGCGCGGGGTTGACGGTGAAGGTGGAGCCCGAGCTGATCAGCAGCGTGTAGCCGTCCGCTGCGGCATTGGCTACGTAGGAGGCACCGACGATGGTGCCGGCGCCGCCCTTGTTCTCGATCACGATGGGCTGGCCCAACTGTTCGCCGAGTTTCTTGCTGATCAGCCGGCCCACGATGTCCACGGCCCCGCCCGGTGGAAAGGGCACGACGAGCTGCACCGGCTTGGCCGGATAGCCCTGTGCGTGCGCCGTGAGCACAGGTGCCAGTGCACCGAGCGCGGTGGCGAAGAGGGCGGCGCAGGCTGTCCTGCGGTTGGGGGTCGGGGTCATTGCAGGGCTCCTAGCGTGGGTTCCGTCAGATCAATGCCATGGACAGCAGCCGCGTGAGCTGCGCCGCCTCGTCGCGTGGGCCGGGTTCAGCCGTTGCGAAAAAGAAAGCTGTAGGCGTTGAGCGCCGGCACGCCGCCCAGGTGGGCGTAGAGCACCTTGGAGCCCGCGGGGAACTCGCCCAGCCGCACCTTCTCGATCATCCCGTGCATGGACTTGCCCTCGTAGACCGGGTCGGTCAGCATGCCTTCCATGCGGGCGCACAGGCGGATGGCCTCCAGCGTGCCGTCGTTGGGCAGGCCGTACTCGGGGCCGCCGAAGCGGTCGTCCAGCACGATGTCGGCGTCGGTGATGTCGCGGCCCAGCTCGACCAGCTTGGCGGTGTTCTGGGCGATGCGCAGCACCTGGGCGCGCGTCTTTTCGGGCTTGGCCGATGCGTCGATGCCGATCACGCGGTCCGCGCGGCCATCCGCGGCGAAGCCCACGGCCATGCCGGCGTGCGTGCTGCCGGTGACCGAGCAGACCACGATGTAGTCGAACTGGAAGCCCAGTTCCTTCTCTTGCTGGCGCACTTCTTCGGCAAAGCCCACGAAGCCCAGGCCGCCGTACGGGTGCTCGGAGCACCCGGCAGGGATGGGGAAGGGCTTGCCGCCCGCCTTCTTCACGTCTTCCATGGCCTGCTCCCAGCTGGGACGGATGCCGATGTCGAAGCCTGCGGCATCCAGGCGCACCTCGGCACCCATGATGCGGCTCATCTCGATGTTGCCCACGCGGTCGTACACCGCGTCGGAGTAGTTGACCCAGTTCTCCTGCACCAGCACGCACTTCATGCCCAGGTGCGCGGCCACGGCCGCCACCTGGCGGGTCTGGTTGGACTGGATGCCGCCGATGGAAACCAGCGTGTCGTAGCCGCCGGCGATCGCCTCGGGGATCAGGTACTCCATCTTGCGGGTCTTGTTGCCACCGAAGGCCAGACCGGAGTTGCAGTCTTCCCGCTTGGCGTACAGATCCACCTTGCCGCCCAGGTGGGCCGACAGGCGCTTGAGCGGCTGGATGGGCGTGGGGCCGAAGGTCAGGGGATAGCGTTCGAATTTCTGCAGGTTCATGGAAGGCTTTCTGGCAATGCGTGGAAACGGAGGTGGGTGCGACCGGATGCCGCAGTGGCCCTGGAAGGCGGCGTCGGCAAGGGTGTCCGCTGAGGGACATGGTAGGAAAATACCGGCGCAACAGGGTTGCGAACAAGTTCACTTCATTTGCTAGAAAAGCGTGTAAAACCTGAATTTGCTTATTTGAATTTCAGGAATGAAGCCATGTGCGCAACAAAAGTAAGTGCATCGTCTGGCGGCGTTGCGGGGGAAGACCGCACCGCCGAGCTGGACCGCACGGACAAGGCCATCCTGCGTGCGCTGCAGCGCGATGCCTCCATCTCGAATGTGGCGCTGGCGGCCAAGGTGCACCTGAGCGCGCCGGCCTGCCTGCGGCGCGTGGAACGCCTCAAGCGCCTGGGGCTCATCGACAAGGTGGTGGCGCTGCTGCGGCCCCGGGCGGTCGGGGCCGGCATGCTGGTGATGATCGGCGTAGTGCTGGACCGCTCCACGCCGGACTCGTTCGCCGCCTTCGAGAAGGCCGCCGCCAAGGTCTCGGGCTGCATGGAGTGCCATGTGGTCACCGGCGAGTTCGACTACTTCATGCTGGTGCGCACGCGCGACAACGACAGCTTCAACCGCCTGCACGCCGAGCAGCTGCTCTACCTGCCCGGCGTGCGCCAGGTGCGCTCGTTCATGGTGGTGCGCAACGTGCTCTCCACCACCGAGCTGCCGCTGGCTGTGTGAGCGGCGCGGGCGCGGAATGCCGCTGGGCGGTCAGTCCGGCTCGACGGCGAAGGCCAGGCCGGCGTGGGCCTGCAGCCGCGCGATGAGCCGCTCGCCCAGGGCGGGGGCCGGCGTCCAGATGCCGCCGGGCGTGCCTGCGGCGTCCTGCAGCAGGCAGACCGCGGCCTCGGCGATCATCTTGGAGGTCGAGCCGTAGCCCGGGTCGCGGTCGCCCGTCACGCCCACGCGCAGGCGGTGGCCGTCGGCGTCGGTGCCGAGGAACAGCACGTCGTAGAACCCCGCATCACGCTCTTCGCGCGAGGGACCTTCGCCCGGCTTGGGGCCTTGATCGGAGCCGAGCGACTTGTCGCCCGCAACGGCGTGGGCGATGGCCTCGCCCTTCTCTCCGGGGCCGGTGACCAGCATTTCGTCGTAGACGAAGTCGGCACCGTAGGCATGCTCCAGCAGGAAGTTGGAGCGGTGCACGTTGCGGGTGTTGATGGCCGCCATCACGAACGGTGCCACCCAGACGCCATCCCCCAAAGCCTCGTCCACCATGGGCTTGTTGCCCGAGGGCTGGCGCGGGCCTTCGAAGCCGGGTGTGAGCGAGAACGGGTTCTTCAGCAGTTCCAGCACGCCGGGCTGGCTCGCGGCGGCGGCCATCGTCGCCTTCAGGCTGGCGGCCGTTCCGCCCGAGAACGTGCCCTTCATCTTGCGCACCCGGCCGCGCACGCGCGATGCCGGCTGGCCGAAACGGGCGCGGAATTCGTTTTGCAGCAAGAACACGCCCAGGTCGAAGGGGATGGAGTCGAAACCGCACGAGAAGACGATGCGTGCGCCGCTCGTTTGGGCGGTGGCTTCGTGCGCGTCGATCATCTGGCGCATCCAGGCGGGCTCGCCGCACAGGTCGACATAGTCCACACCAGCCGCCGCGCAGGCGGCCACGACTTCGCTGCCGTACAACTGGTAGGGGCCCACCGTGGTGAGCACCAGGCGGGTCTGGTCCATCAGGGCCTGCAGGCTGGCGGGATCGCTGCTGTCGGTCACGACCAAGGGGGTGTCGGCGGGCGCGCCCAGGGCGTCGCGCACGGCGGCGAGCTTGTCGGCGCTGCGCCCACCCATGGCCCAGCGCAGGCCGCTGCCCGCCGGGTAGCGCTGCAGCAGGTACTCCACGACCAGCCGGCCCGTGAAGCCGGTGGCGCCGTGGACGACGAGGTCGAAAGGTTTGGGGTCGCTCACGGCAGTCTCCGTGCGGACGTGTTGGTGGAAGGCTGCTGCGATTGTCAAAGACCGGCGGGCGTCGCCATGTCGCCCAGGTGCCCCGTGCTGCGCGCTGAAAGTATCTTCACGCGATACCGTGAAGCCGGGCCACTGCCACTGGTGTAATGCGCGGGGGGGCGGCGGCGCCACGGCGCGGCACGATCGGCTCCGTGTTCAACCACGGCCCTCAGGGCCACCACCGCTGTATGTCTACTGCTCCCTTCATTCTCCAGCGCGACACCCGGGCCTGGCAGCTCCAGGTCTGGGTCTCGTTCGGCATCGCCGTCTTCCTGTGCGCCACCGGACTGGCCTGGCTGCCGGGCGAGCAGCTGGAGCGTGCGTTCATGGTGATGGGCTACGTGTTCTGTCTGTCGGCCGCCTTCGTGCTGGCGAAGTTCGTACGGGACAATGACAACGCACGCCGTTCGGGCAGCCATCGCGGGGGCGACACGCCGCTGTGGAAGGTGGTGGTCTGGGGCGGGTTCGCTGTGGCCATGGGGCTGACGGGCTGGGGCCTGCTGGGCATGGACATCAACGCCACCTACAAGGCCTTTCTGGGCGTGAGCTGGCTGTACCTCATCACCACCGCTTTCACGCTGGCCAAGATGCTGCGCGACCGCCACGAGGCCGACCTGGCCGAGGCCCGCCTCCAGGGCCGCCGCGACGCCGCAGGTGCGGCGCAGGCACCTTCTGCCGACTGAGTTCCCCACGGCTTTTTCCTGTGTGCGGGCGGCGCCGCGCCCCCGCCATGTTCTGATACCTGCTGAGGAGAAAAAATGTTGTCTACCGATCGTTTGTTGTCACCCCTGCGTTCCGCGCTCGCCTCCGGGCTGGCGGTCGCGGGCCTTGCCGCGGCCCTGGCCTTTGCCCCCGCAGCCCATGCGCAAAGCGAGGCCTCGGCCGCGCTGTCGATGTTGCCGGTGGCCTCGGTGGTGGGCACGGCGTCGGCCGGGTCTGCCGTGGCGGGCGCGGTGGTCACCCTTCCGGTGACGCTGTCGGTGGGCGGCGCGGTGCTCACGGTGAAGGCCGTCGAGGCCTCGGCCCGCGGCACCGTGTACCTGCTGGAACGCGCCTCCGACGGCGCGCAGGTCAGCATCGAGGTCTCCGGCAAGGCGCTGTCCGCCACGGCGCACGGCGTGGGCACGGTCGTGACCTGCAGCGTGATCGGCACGAGCGTGATCCTGTCGGCGGCGGGCGAGGTGATCGCCTTCGTTCCGAATGCCGTGGGCCGTGCGCTGCTGCACAACGAAACGCTGTGAGGGGACGATTGACCATGCCGATGACGCACCGGACAACCCTCTACGCATGCACGGCAGCGCCTGCCGTGCCCTTGCGCGCACTGGCGCTGGCGGCGCTCATGGTGCTGGCCGCCGCCGGCGCTGGCACCGCCCACGCCGGCCGCTCGTGCGAGCAGCGCCAGCCCTCCGCGCAGGTGATCGAGCGCGGGATGCTGCTCGCGGAGCGCACCTCGCAGGCGCTGGATGCGGAGTACCAGCGGGCCGGCACGCGGGTGGTGGTGCTGGGCCGCGCGGGGCAGGACCTCAGCAAATACGGCCTGCGCTACTCGCACCTGGGCTGGGCCTACCGCACGGACGCCGGCCCCTGGCGCGTGGTGCACAAGCTCAACGAGTGCGGCACGGCGCACGCGCAGGTGTTCCGCCAGGGCCTGGGCGACTTCTTCCTGGACGACCTGTGGCGCTTCGAGGCCGTGTGGGCCGTGCCCACGCCCGAGGTGCAGGCGCGCCTGCTGCCCGTGCTGGCGGACAACACCCGGGCGAAGGTGCTGCACCACCGGCCCTACAGCATGGTGAGCTACGCCTGGAGCCCCAAGTACCAGCAGTCCAACCAGTGGGCGCTGGAGACGCTGGCCGCTGCCATGGAGCCGGGCACCATCCGTTCGCGCGAGCAGGCGCAGGCTTGGCTGCGCTTCAAGGGCTACGAGCCGACCGCGCTGCGGCTGGGGCCGCTCACGCGGCTGGGCGGGCGCATCACCGCGGCCAACATCGCCTTCGACGACCACCCCAACGAGAAGCGCTATGCCGATCGCATCGAGACGGTGACGGTGGACTCCGTGCTCACGTGGCTGCAGCGTGCCCAGCTGGCCGGCGCCCCGGCCGCGCTGGACCTGCGCCAACCGTGAGGACTGAAGCAAAAAAGCCTCCAGCGCTTATGCAGTAAGCGCAGATAGCTATCGAAAGCATAGTGATTCACTTCTGAGGAGACGAATGTGAGCAAAGCCTTGCGCCTGTCCGAGAAATGGTTCCGCCGCGGCCTCTGGCTGGTGGCGGTGGTGTTCGCCAGCTTCCTCATCGGGCTGGGCGGCACCATCGTGGGCGATCTGCCGCGCGTGGAAACGCCGCTGCAGCTCGACGACTTCCTGGACCGCAAGGCGGCCGAGACGCTGCGCGAGCAGGTCAAGGCCGCGCGCCAAGCCGAAGACGCTGCCGAGACGGCGCTGGAACAGGCACGCCTGCAACGCGCCAAGGCGCGCAGCGAGAGCGCGTCCGCCCGCGAGACCTTCGACAACTGGCTGGCCACGCGCAGTGCGACCCAGCAGGCCGAGCACAACCCCGAGGTAGTGCAGCGCACGCAGGCGCTTGATGCGCTGCAGCAGCGCGAGCGCCAGACGCAGCAGGCCGTGGAGGCGCAACAGCAGGCCATGCTGGACGCGCGGCAGGCGGCCGAGGCGGCCCAGTCCAACCTGTCGCAGCTGGAAGAGGGCGGCTACGAACGCCTGCACGCGGAGATGCGCAAGGTGGAGCTGCGCGTGTTCCTCTACCGCTTGGCGCTCACGCTGCCGCTGCTGATCGCCGCCGGCTGGCTGTTCGCCAAGAAGCGCAAGAGCACCTACTGGCCGTTCGTGTGGGGCTTCATCTTCTTCGCGCTGTTCGCGTTCTTCGTCGAGCTGGTGCCCTACCTGCCCAGCTACGGCGGCTACGTGCGCTACGTGGTGGGGATCGTCATCACGGCGCTGGTCGGGCGCTATGCCATCGTGGCCCTCAACCGCTACCTGGAGCGCCAGAAAGAGGCCGAAGCGCTGCCCGACGCGCAGCGGCGCGAAGAGCTCAGTTACGACGTGGCCCTGGCGCGGCTGGCCAAGGGCGTGTGCCCGGGCTGCGAGCGCACGGTGGACCTGAAGGACACGTCCATCGACTTCTGCCCGCACTGCGGCATCGGCCTGTACGACCGCTGCGGCGCCTGCTCCACGCGCAAGAGCGCTTTCGCGCGGTTCTGCCATGCCTGCGGAGCACATGCCGGGCGGGGCGCGGACGCCGCCTCCGGCCGGCGCCGCGTGCTGCCGGATCTGGCGGCGGATACCGCCGGGGGGCAGGGCGAAGGGGCCGTGCCCTAGAGAGACCGCGTCAGCCGGCCATCACCACCGGGCCGCCTTTGTCCAACGCCCGCTGGTAGGCCGGCCGGGCGCGCATGCGGTCGCGGTAGGCGAAGACGTGGCGGTAGCGCTGCACGTCCTGCACGCGGCTGGCAGCGGCTTCGACGGGGAAGCTCATCTGGAAGTCGGCCAAGGTCAGGGCATCGCCCGCGAACCAGGGGCGGTGCGAGAGGTGTTCGTCCATGAAGGCCAGGGCCGTGGCCAGGTTCGGATCGACCAGCTTGGCGGAGGCACGGCCGCAGAGGCTGCGGGCGATGGGCCGCACGAAGAACGGCATGGGTTGGCGCGGCAGGGTGGTGAAGACCAGCTTGAGCAGCAGCCAGTTCATCAGCGAACCTTCCGCGTAGTGCATCCAGAAGCGGCATTGCCGGCGCTCCGGCGTGCCGCGGGCCGGTTCCAGCCGCGCCAGGTCGGGCGGTGCCGTGTCGCCATAGCGCTCGGCCAGGTATTCGAGAATGGCGCCGGACTCCGCCACCACCTCGTCGCCCTCGGTGATGACGGGCGACTTGCCCAGCGGATGGATCCGGCGCAGCGCCGGGGGCGCCAGGCGGGTTTTCGGGTCGCGCTGGTAGCGCTGGATCTGGTAGGGCACGCCCAGCTCTTCCAGCAGCCACAGGACGCGCTGCGAGCGCGAAGTTTCGAGGTGGTGAACGGTCAGCATGGCCCCATGCTAGGGGCCCGCCCTGCATGCGCCGTGTACGACACCAGCGCGTTTCGGTTCCGGGCAGCGGCATACGCCTGCGCGCTGGGTACCCGCATCGCGGATGATGACGCGCCCGCGCTCAGACCCCGCGAGCGCGGTCCGCGGCGAACTGCTTGCGGAATTCTGCGAACCGTCCGGCGTCCAGCGCCTCGCGCACCTCGCGCATCAGGTTCAGGTAGTAGTGCAGGTTGTGGATGGTGGTCAGCATGGGGCCGAGCATCTCGCCGCAGCGGTCCAGATGGTGCAGGTAGGCGCGGCTGAAACCGCCGCGGCCGCCGTCGGCCCAGGCCACGCCGTCCTTGCCCGCACAGGCGTGGCAGGTGCACGTGGCTTCCAGCGGCTGGTGGTCGGCCTTGTGGCGGGCGTTGCGCAGCTTCAGGTCGCCATAGCGCGTGAAGATGGTGCCGTTGCGCGCGTTGCGGGTGGGCATCACGCAGTCGAACATGTCCACGCCGTCGGCCACGCCCTGCACCAGGTCTTCGGGCGTGCCCACGCCCATCAGGTAGCGGGGCTTGCTCGCCGGCAGCAGGTGCGGCGTGTGCGCCATGATCTCCAGCATCTCGTCCTTGGGCTCGCCCACGCTGACGCCGCCTACGGCGTAGCCAGGGAAGTCCATCTCGACCAGCGCCTGCAGCGATTCCTCGCGCAGGTTGGTGTACATGCCGCCCTGCACGATGCCGAACAGCGCATTGGGGTTGCCCAGGCGCTCGAACTCGTCCTTGGAGCGCTGGGCCCAGCGGCGGCTCATCTCCATGGACTTGCGCGCTTCGGCCTCGGTAGTTTTGTGGCCCTTGGTCTCGTACGGCGTGCACTCGTCGAGCTGCATCACGATGTCGGAGTTGAGCGTGGTCTGGATCTGCATGCTCACCTCGGGCGACATGAACAGCTTGTCGCCGTTCACGGGGCTGGCGAAGGTCACGCCTTCCTCGGTGATCTTGCGCATGGCCCCCAGGCTCCACACCTGGAAGCCGCCCGAGTCGGTCAGGATGGGCTTGTCCCACTGCTCGAATTGGTGCAGCCCGCCGAAGCTCTGCATCACGTCCAGGCCGGGGCGCATCCACAGGTGGAAGGTATTGCCCAGGATGATCTGCGCGCCCATGTCGTGCAGGCTTTGCGGCATGACGCCCTTGACGGTGCCGTAGGTGCCGACGGGCATGAAGATGGGGGTCTGCACCACGCCGTGGTTCAGCGTGAGGGTGCCGCGGCGCGCGTGGCTGGCGGGGTCGGTCTTGAGAAGTTCGAACTGCAACATGATCCCGCGATTGTCCCAGACCGGCCCGGCTGCGCCGCTGCAGCGGTGCGCTTGCGCCAGCGCAAGACGGGTCTTTGGCCTGCACCGTGCGCGGGGGCGCGCGCACTACACTGGTTCGGCGACCCGGTGCCCCTGCCACCTCCCGCGCCGCCGCAGTGCCCCGGCACTTGCGACGGCCCGCACAGGCCGGGCCGCCAAGCCGCTTACCGCAAAGACAAGGAAAGGACGAAGAACATGCTCAAGATCCTCATCGCCGTCGATGGCTCCGACCTGTCCCTCGATGCCGTGCACCACACGCTGGCCCTGCTCCGGCAAGGGCTACAGGCGCAGGTCGTGCTGGCCCATGTGCAGGAGCCGGCCACGCTGTACGAGATGGTGGTCTCGCGCGATCCAGAGCTCATCGCCGCCGCCAGCCTGGAGGCCGGCCAGCATTTGATGGCATCGGCCCGTGCGCTGATCGAGGCGGCCGGCGTGCCCTATGCCACCGAGGTCGCCGTGGGCGACGTGGCGCACACGCTGGTGGACATCGCGGAGCGCCACGGCGTGGGCATGGTCGTGATTGGCGCCCGGGGGCAAGGCGCGATCGCCAGCGCGCTGCTGGGATCGGTCTCGCAGGAGTTGGTGCAGGCCAGCCCGGTGCCGGTCACCATCGTCAAGCATGCCGATGCGGAGGCCGTGCCGGCGCAGGCGCTGGCCGAGGACGACGACGAGCTGGTCTGAGTGCGCAGAGGGAGGCTGGCGGGCCGCGGGGCGGACGCCTGCCCGCGCTAGAGGTGCCGCGCGGGGCGCGTACCGGTGGCTGACGGGGAAGTGGGCGATGGCGCGAAAAAGGGCCTCAAGCGGCCTTGCGGAAAGGCTCCGCAGTGCGCTGCAGCTTGCCGTGGGGCAGGCTCGCCAGGCGCTTGAACATGCGCCGGCAGTAGCCGTTGATCCACAGGCATTTGTTCAGCTCGTCCACCGGCAGCGGGCCGGAAACGACGACGATGTCGTTGGCCTCGGCCAGGGCGCCGGCGGCGCGCAGGCGGCGGCGTGCGGTGGTGGCCCAGGACTGGATGCGGGTGGGGCTGCCGTGCTGGTGCACTTCGCCCGTGTGGACGTCGAACGCAATGGCGACGTTGTCCGTCTTGAGCTTGAAGCGGCGCTCACCCGTGACCGCGCTCGGAGCTTCGCGCATGTCGTACAGGTAGTAGCTGCCCGCCTTGAGCTGGTATTGCATGTCCATGGTGTCCGTCCTCCGAGCGGCATTTTCCGAGGGCTCGTGGCCGGCAATGGCGGGGTAAGCGGTGCAAAACCCGCTCTTTTGGGTCGCTTGGGAGTCAGGGCGCCTGCCGGGCTGCGATGTGTGCGTGCATTGTGTCGGCGGCGGCGGCCCGCTTCAAGGCGCGTGGCGCTCCAAAGGGTAACGGGATGTGATCCCGGCCGCGCTGGCCGGCGGCCCCGCGCACAGGGCGCAGGGCGCAGGGCGGGGCGCGGCGCGGGAGCACGTCGACGATCCCTCGGGGGATCGTAAACAGGCGCTTAAAAATCGACCAGACTCAGGCCGACGCTGAGGACGGTGCGCTTGCGGTTGTAGTCGATCATGCTGTCGCCGTAGCCGGAGAACAGCGCGGTGTGCAGGCGCAGGTTGCTCTTGCCGCCGCCGAACGACTTGCCGAGCGTCTGCATCCATTCGAGCCGGCCGGAGCCGCGGGCGGAACTGCCCAGACCGCTGCTGCGTGCCGTCAGCGCCAGCGTGTTGTCGCGGTCCATGTTCCAGGCCACCGTCAGCTCGCCGCGGCCCATGGTATTGCTGATGCCAGGGTTGTCGTCGCTGTCGGCGCCTTCGTTCAGGCGCTTCCACACCCGGCCGGTCACGATCCAGCGGTTGTCCAGTTCCATGCCGGTCATCAGGTAGACGCGGTTCCAGCTGCGCGACAGCGGCAGGCTCTGGCCGTTGGACTGGTGCACCAGGCCGATGCCGCTGTAGCGCCAGCGCCAGCCGAAGGGCAGCTTGGCGTCGGTCGGGTAGACGTACATCACTTCCGGCTCGTGGTCGGTGGCGCGGAAGGGGCGCGAGATGCCGGGGCTGAAGAGCTGCCAGTACGACTGCTGCGTGTAGCCGAACCACACCGAGTCCTTCAGCGTGGGGTGGCCCTGCGTCAGCAGGCCCTCGGCGACTTTCGTGCGCACCGACAGCTGCACGCGCATTTCGGTCGTGCGGTAGTCCACCGGGTTGGCGGCGCTGTGGTCGGGGCTGTCGGAGGTGGGCTGGCGGTTCACGTTGCTGCCCTTGGCCACCGAGACGCTGATCGGCCGGTAGCCGCGGAAGCGGAAGGTGCCGCAGTCGCTGCCCGACTCCAGCTCCCAGAAGCGTGACAGCGTGCTGTACTGCTCGTCGCGGCAGCCGTCCACCTGGGCGACCTCGATGATGCGCGTGGCCGGCAGCGTGGCGTCCACCGGCGGGGGCGGGGCCGAGCCGTCTGCGGGTGGCTGGGCGCTGGCCGTGGCGGCCGGGGCCTGCCAGGACTGGGCGCCGGCCCACTGGTCGAAGCAGGCCAGGCGCGCATTGCTGTCGCTGGTGAGGGCCGCGCAGCGGCGCCATGCATCGCCGGCGGCGGCCGGGGCCACGGGGGCTGCCGGGGGCGTGGCCTGTGCCAGCGCGGCGCCGGCCGGGGCACCGAGGGCCAGGGCCACGGCGCCCAGCCGGCCGGGGGCGCGGTGGAGGAGGGAGGTGAGTTGGGAGGGGAGCATGGTCCGCGCTGGTTGTAAGACGCCGCCGATTGTCACCGCGCCGACCGCTTCCCCGCGTAGGGAAAAAGCGAAAGCGGTATTTAGATGAAAATGGCCTCTAGCGCCCGTCAATAAAGCGCATATAGCTATAAATACTATAGCAATCGGGTCGCAAGTGTTGCGCCGGCGCCGCTCAGGGGCGGGCGGGGGCCGCGCCCTGCTGGGCCTTGCGGGCGGCGAATTCCGCACGCAGCGCCTTCAGCTTTTCGCGCGGATCTTCCTTGGCGGTGTTCTTGTCCAGGCCCATCTCGGCGATGAAGCGGCTGGGCTGGGCGGCCACGTATTCGCGGCCCTTCTTGCGCTTCTTGGTCCAGCTCACCGCCAGGCTGCGCTGGGCGCGGGTGATGCCTACGTACATCAGGCGGCGCTCCTCCTGCAGGCGCTGCAGCGTGTCGTCGCTCACCACCTGCTGGCGGCCTTCGTCGTCGTCCAGCTTGAAGGGCAGCATGCCCTCGGTCACGCCGACCAGCACCACGTGCGGCCACTCCAGCCCCTTGGAGGCGTGCAGGGTGGACAGCGTGACCACGTCCTGGTCCTTCTCGCGCTCGCTGATGGTGGACAGCAGGGCGATGGTCTGCGCCACCTCCAGCAGGCTCTTGGTTTCCTTGGTCGTCACCGCGCCGGCCGTGTCGTCGATCTGGCCGCCGGCGCGCTGGCTCATCCAGTCGCAGAACTCCAGCACGTTGGTCCAGCGCGCGGCGGCGACCTTCTCGCTGTCTTCGTTGTCGTACAGGAACTGCTCGTAGCCGATCTCCTTGAGCCAGTCGGTCATGAAGGTGCGGGCCGCTTCGGCGCCGTGGGTGTGGCGCGCCTTGTATTCCAGGTAGTTGATGTAGCGGCCGAACTCGATCACGCTCTCGTGCGCCTTGCGCGGCAGCATGGCTTCGAGCATGTGGTTGAACAGCGCACCGAACATGCTCACCTTGTGCTGCGTGGCGAACTCGCCCAGCTTGGCCAGCGTGGTGTGGCCGATGCCGCGCTTGGGCGTGGTGATGGCGCGCAGGAAGGCCGGGTCGTCGTCGTTGTTGATCCACAGCCGGAACCAGGCGCACAGGTCCTTGATCTCGGCCTTGTCGAAGAAGCTGGTGCCGCCCGACACTTTGTACGGAATGTTGGCCTTGCGCAGGGCCTTCTCGAAAGGCTTGGCCTGGTGGTTGGCGCGGTAGAGGATGGCGAAGCTCTTCCACGCCGGAATGGGGTTGAGCGAGGCGCGCAGCCCCTGGATGCGCGCCACGGCGCGCTCGGCTTCGTGCTCCTCGTTGTCGGCATCCACGATGCGCACCGGCTCGCCCTCGCCCAGCTCCGAGAACAGCGTCTTCGGGAACAGCTTGGGGTTGGGCTGGATCACGTTGTTGGCGGCGCGCAGGATGGCGCTGGTGGAGCGGTAGTTCTGCTCCAGCTTGATCACGTTCAGCTTGGGGAAGTCGACCGGCAGCTTCTTCAGGTTGTCCAGCGTGGCGCCGCGCCAGCCGTAGATGGACTGGTCGTCGTCGCCCACGGCGGTGAAATGCCCGCGCTCGCCCACCAGCAGCTTGAGCAGCTCGTATTGCGTGGCGTTGGTGTCCTGGTACTCGTCGACCAGCACGTGGCCGAGCGCTGCCTGCCATTTGGCGCGCACCTCGGGGAAGTCGCGCAGCAGGCGCAGGGGCATGCCGATGAGGTCGTCGAAATCCACGCTCTGGTAGGCGGCCAGCCGTTCCTCGTAGCGCTGCATGATGAGCGCGATGCTGCGCTCGTTGTCGTCCTTGGCCTGGGCCAGTGCTTCGGCGCTGTTCAGGCCGGCGTTCTTCCAGGCGCTGATGACCCACTGCCACTGCCGGGCCGTCGCCATGTCGGTGGTGCCCCCGGCGGCGTCCTTGAGGATGCCCGTCACGTCGTCTTGGTCGAGGATGCTGAATTGGGGCTTGAGGCCCAGCACATGCCCGTCCTCGCGCACCATGCGCACGCCCAGCGCGTGGAAGGTGCACACCAGCACATCCTTGGCCGCGCGGCCGATCAGGTGCTGGGCCCGTTCGCGCATTTCGGACGCGGCCTTGTTCGTGAAGGTGATGGCCGCGATGCGCTTGGGCGCCATGCCCGCCTCGATCAGCCGGCCGATCTTCATCGTGATCACCCGCGTCTTGCCCGAGCCCGCGCCCGCGAGCACGAGGCAGGGCCCGTGGATGTACTGAACGGCCTGGAGCTGGGCGAGGTTGAGACCTGCGGTCATGGGAAACGGTGGGGCGCTGGCGGCAGGGGCCCGGCAAGGGCGCCCTGGGGGAGGGACGGAAACGAGCGCGCAATGATACCGGCGTGCCGGCCGCGATCCGTCCCGCCCGGTGCGCTTCGGGCCCTGGCCGGGGCGCACCCGCCGCCTTGCGACAATGCCCTCCCGTGCTGTCCGTCCTGCTCATCACCTTTCCCTTCTTCGCCCTCGTGCTGTGCGGCTACGTGGCCGCACGCACGGCGGTGCTGCCGCAGGCGGCCATTGGCGGGCTGAACGCCTTCGTGCTGTTCTTCGCCCTGCCGTGCATGCTGTACCGCTTCGGTGCGCGCACGCCGATCGGCGTGCTGCTGGACCCCGCGGCGGCCGGCGTGTACGTGGCGGTGGCGCTGGTGGTGGTCGCCAGCGCGGTGGCGCTCACCCGCCGTCGGCTGGGCTGGAACGACGCGGCCTTCGGCGCGCTGGTGGCCGCCTTCCCCAATACCGGGTTCATGGGCGTGCCGCTGCTGGTGGCGCTCCTGGGCGCCCAGGCGGCGGGCCCGGCCATCCTCACCATGCTGGTGGACATGGTGCTCACCACCTCGCTGTGCATCGCGCTCTCTCGGCTGGACGGCGCGGGCACGCATGGCGTGGCGGTGGCGCTGCGGCGTGCCTTGTGCGGCATGCTGACCAACCCGATGCCCTGGTCCATCGCCCTGGGCGCTGCGGCGTCTGCCCTGCAGTTCCAGCTGCCGGGGCCCATCGACCGCACGGTGGCCTTGCTGGCCGACGCGGCCTCGCCGGTGGCGCTGTTCACCATCGGTGCCGTGCTGGCGCGGTCGCAGATGAACCAGCACGAGCGGGTCCCCGCGCGGGACTACGTGCCCATCGCCCTGGCCAAGCTGTTCGTGCACCCGCTGCTGGTCTGGACGGGGGGCGCCGCGGCCATCGCCCTGGGGGCACCGCTCACGCCGTTCGCGCACACGGCGCTGGTGCTGGCCGCGGCGCTGCCCAGCGCCAGCAACGTCTCGCTGCTGGCCGAGCGCTTCGGGGCGCACAACGGGCGCATCGCCCGCATCATCCTGGTGTCGACGGCACTGGCCTTCCTGAGCTTCTCGGGCGCGGTGGCCTTGCTGGTGCACTGAGGGGGCAGGCCCCCGCCCGCAGGGGTGAGCCGGCGGCGTCGCTGGTGTGACCGGAACGCACAGCGGCTGCCCGGCGACGCGTTTCAGAAAGTAGTCCGGCTCCTACAATCGCGCGGCCGCCTCCTATCTATCTCCTATTTTCTGTATGCAAGCCGTTGCCGCCGTTTCGCCGCCCCTCCGCGTTCCCGCGCGTGCCGTTGCGGCGGTGGCCGTCTTGTACGTGCTGGCGTGGTCGCTGCTGCCGCCTCTGCTGAGCGCCAGCCTGCCGCTGGATGTGGTGGAGAGCCTGTCCTGGGGGCGGGAGTGGCAGTGGGGCTACTACAAGCACCCGCCGCTGACGCCCTGGGTGCTGGAACTGGCCTACCGGGCCTTCGGCCACGTCGGTCCCTTCCTGCTGAGCCAGCTGTTCATCGCCGCCACGCTGTGGGTGGTGTGGCGCACCGGCTGCCGGCTGATGTCGCGCGAGCGTGCCTTCCTCGGCACGCTGCTGACCATGGGCGTGGCCTACTACACCCGCCCGGCGCTGGAGTTCAACCACAACATCGCGCAGCTGCCCCTGTGGGCCGCGGTGGGCTACTGCCTCCTGGCGGCGCTGCAGGACGGGCGGCTGCGCCAGTGGCTGCTGCTGGGTGGGGTGGCGGGCCTGGGCCTGCTGACCAAGTATTCGGAGGGGCTGCTGCTCGCGGTGCTGGCGCTGTACCTGCTGGGCACGCCCGACCGCCGCGTTCTGCGCGGGGCCGGGCCCTGGGTGGCACTGGGCGCCATGGCGCTGCTGTTCGCCCCGCACCTGCACTGGCTGTGGCGGTCCGAGTGGCTGCCCTTCGCCTATGCACAGGGCCGCGCGGCCAGCGAGAGCGGAAACGGCCGCTGGGATGCGCTGGCCTTCCTCGCCACCCAGGCGCTCAACCACCTGCCGCTGGCCGTCATCGTGCTCGTCGCCTGGTGGGGTACGCGCCGCCAGCGCCAGGCCGTGCTGCGCACGGGCAGCCGCTGGCAGCTGCACTGCAGCCGGCCCGCCTACCTGGTGGCGCTGGCGCTGGGCCCGTGTCTGCTGGTGGTGCTGGTCGGCCTGGCCTTTGGCCTGCGGGTGCGCGACATGTGGGGCGTGCCCATGTGGGTGTTCAGCGGTCTCCTGGTGGCCGCGTGGCTGCCGGCTCCGTGGCTGGCGCCCATGCAGCCGCGGCTGCTGCGCGGCCTGGCAGTGTGGCTGGTGCTCGTCTCCGTGGTGACCGGCGCGCTGCTGGCCTATGGGGCGCAGTGGCGCCACCGTCCCTCGCGCACGGACTGGCCGCAGGCGGCGATCGCGCAGCAGGCCCAGGCGGCCTGGCTGGCCCACGCACGCTGTCCGCTGGACTCGGTGGCGGGCGACTACTGGGGGGTGGGGCTGGTCGCGGCGCAGCTGCCGGAGCGGCCTTCGGTGTTCATCTCCGGCGACCCGCGCTTCTCGCCCTGGATCACGCCCGAACGCCTGCAGGCGCGTGGCACACTGTGGATCGGTCTGGGCGACGGCGCCTCCGTGCCGGCCTGGCTCGACACGCTGCCCGCCCAGCCGGGCATGCAGGTGCACGAGGGCCAGGTGCCGGTCGCTTGGCCGTACCGCGGCGCAGCCCAGCCGCTCACCGTGCACTGGCGCGCTTACGTGCCCGCCGCGTGCGCCCGCCAACCCTGACCACTGCGACGCTCCGATGATGGCTCCCCCCTCCGCCGACGCGGCCACGGACTTCCACGCCGAATTCGCCCCGGGCGCCCCGCCGGGCCCCTTGCCCCGCGCGCCGCTGCGCCTGAGCTGCGTGGTGCCGGCCCACAACGAGGCGCAGAACCTGGAAGGCTTTCTGCGTGCGCTGGCACAGGCCGCCGGCGCGCTGACGCCCGACTTCGAGATCGTCGTGGTCAACGACGGCAGCCGCGATGCCACCCATGAGGTGGCGCTGCGCCTGGCGCAGGAACTGCCGCTGCGCTACCTGGCGCTGTCGCGCAACTTCGGCAAGGAGGCCGGCCTGTCCGCCGGCATCGACCATGCGCGGGGCAACGCCGTGCTGCTGATCGACGCGGACTTCCAGCATCCGCTGGACCTGCTGCCGCAGATGCATGCGCTGTGGCAGGCCGGCTTCGACATGGTCTACGGCGTGATCGCGGACCGCGGCGCCGAGAGCGGCGCCAAGCGCGTGGGCACGAACGTGTTCTACCGGCTGATGAACGCGGGCAACAAGGTCAAGATCCCGCCGAACGCGGGGGACTTCCGCTGGATGGATCGCCGCGTGGCCGATGCGCTCAAGGCCCTGCCCGAGCG
Organism: Paracidovorax wautersii; assembly: GCF_031453675.1. Classification (NCBI taxonomy): domain Bacteria; kingdom Pseudomonadati; phylum Pseudomonadota; class Betaproteobacteria; order Burkholderiales; family Comamonadaceae; genus Paracidovorax; species Paracidovorax wautersii. The sequence continues at coordinate 1,882,193 of NZ_JAVIZX010000001.1, forward strand.
CAACCGCTTCATGAAGGGGCTGTACGCGTGGGTCGGTTTCAAGACGGCCGCGCTGCCCTTCGTGCCGCTGGACCGGGCGGCGGGGGTATCCAGCTTCAACCTGCGGCGCCTGGGCTCGCTGGCCCTGTCGGGACTCACCTCTTTCACCACGCTGCCGCTGCGGGTGTGGAGCATGATCGGCGGCAGCATCTCGCTGCTGGCGCTGGCCTACGCCCTGTGGATCACGATCGACACTGTGGTCTTCGGCAGCGATCTGGAAGGCTGGCCCACGCTGGCCGTCAGCATCATGCTGTTCTCCGGCGTGCAGCTGATGTCGATCGGCATCCTGGGCGAATACATCGGCCGGATCTACGACGAGGTCAAGCGCCGGCCGGTCTACCTGGTGGCCTGCGACGAAGACCGCAGCCCGCTGCGCGAGCCCCGGCCATGAGCCTGCGCGGCGCCGGGCCGTGGACCCTGCTGCAACAGCTGCCGCAGGGCCTGCAGTTCGTGCTGGTGGGCGCTGCCGCCGCGGCCACGCACCTGGCCGTGGTGGGCGCGCTGGTGGCGCTGGCCGGCATGCCGCCGCTGGCCGCCAACGTGCTGGCCTTCCTGGTGGCGTTCACCGTGAGCTATACCGGCCACGCGCGGCTGACCTTCGCCCGCGCGCAGGCCCGCGGCTGGGCCGTGGCGGCGCGCTTCTTCGCCGTGGCCTGCCTGTCGTTCGCCGCCAATGAGGCGCTGTACTACGCGGCCCTGCACTGGCTGCACTGGCACTACTTCTGGAGCCTGGCGGGCGTGCTGGTGCTGGTGGCCGTGGGCACCTTCGTGCTGAGCAAATGCTGGGCGTTCAAGGCGAGCGCGCCATGACCGCCAGCCGCGTTGACGACGACGTTTCTGCCGGGGCCGTCCACGCCATCGTTCTGTGCGCGGACGACTACGCGCTGCACCCCGCCGTGGACGAGGCGGTGGAGCGGCTCGCGCGGGCCGGCCGTCTGTCTGCCACCAGCTGCATGACCACGGCGCCGCAGTGGCCTGCGGCCGCCGCGCGCCTGCCGGCCTTGCGCGACCGGCTGGCCGTGGGCCTGCACTTCAACCTGACCGAAGGCCATGGCGGCGCCCACGCGGCGCAGCCGCTCGGGACCATGCTGCGCCGGGCTTACGGGCGGCAACTGTCGGAAGCGCCGATGCGCGCGGCGTGGCGCACGCAGCTCGATGCCTTCGAGCGCGCGCTCAAAACGCCGCCCGACTTCATTGACGGCCACCAGCACGTGCACCAGCTGCCGCGCGTGCGCGATGCGCTGCTGGCCGAACTGCAGGCGCGCTATGCGCCGCACGAACGGCCCTGGGTGCGCTCCACGGTGCCCGCGGGCGGGCTGTGGCGGAAGCCCAAGGCGGCCCTCATCGCGCTGCTGGGGGGCTGGACGGCCACGCGCACGCTGCACCGCGCAGGCGTGGCCACGAACCAGGGCTTCGGCGGGGTCTATGGCTTCGACGCGCCGGATGCCGCGGCCTATGGCGCGCATATGGCGCAGTGGCTGCCGCACGCGGCGCAGGGGAGTCTGCTGATGTGCCACCCCGCCACCACCGCGGTGCCCGGCGATGCCATCGGCACGCAGCGTGCGGTGGAATACGCCTTCCTTGCTTCCGATGATTTCGGCGCGCTGCTGCAGCGCACGGGCCGCCGGGTGCAGCAGGGCCCGCAGGCCCTTGCGGCCTGGTTTGGTGCACCGCCGGATGCTGCGTAAAAGAGAGCATTGCACGCAGGCCACATGCGGCCTGCGGGGCGGATGATGGCGAAGCAACGAGCGGTTGGCGGCGTCACCGCCGCGACAGCCTTTGCGGCCGCGTTGCCGTGGCCAGCGGCATGATCATTGCTTCGTTTTGGGGCCGGCCTGTCCAGGCCGGGCGAATCATTACAACAGGAGTCATTCCATGACAAAGAAGACCTGGCTATGGGCGTTCACACCCATCGCCTTTTCCGCAGCGCTGTACGGCTGCGGCGGCAGTTCCGGTTCGGACGGCAACGCGCCGCTCGCCGTCGACAACAACGCCCAGAGCTGCTCGGTGCTCTCCAGCACCGGCTCGGCCGTGGTGGTGGGCTCCGGCCTGGCGGGCGACCCTGCCGCGCCTGAAGCGGCTTCCGGCTACCGCCTGGGCAACCAGGCCAAGTACTCCAGCAAATACATGGTCGTGGCCAACACGCCCCTGGCCACCAAGGCCGGCTGCGACGTGCTCAAGGCCGGCGGCACCGCGGTGGATGCGGCCGTGGCCGTGCAGGCCGTGCTGGGCCTGGTGGAGCCGCAGTCGAGCACCATCGCCGGCAGCGCCTTCATGATGTATTACGACGCCGCGACCAAGAAGGTCATCGCGTACGACGGCCGCGAGACCGCGCCCGCCGCCGCCACCGGCTTCTACCTCGTGCGCCAGGACCAGGCCAACGCTGCATCGCCCGCGCCCCTGCCCAGCGCCCGCCGCAGCGGCCGCTCCATCGGCGTGCCCGGCGTGATGCGCATGCTGGACATGGCCCACCGCGACCACGGCCGCCTGGCCTGGAACGGCCTCTTCGACGAAGGCGTGCGCCTGGCCTCCAACGGCTTCCAGATCCCGGCCCGCATGGGCAGCGCCATCAGCAGCAATGCCGCCAGCCTGCGGCTCGATGCCAACGCCGTGGCGCTGTACTTCAATGCCGACGGCACGCCGCGTGCGGCCGGCACCACCATGACCAACCTGCCCTATGCGCAGTCGCTGCGCACGCTGGCCAGCCAGGGCGCGGGTGCGATGTACGACGGCCCCATGGCGCAGGCCATCGTCGCCAAGGCCGCGCAGGCGGTGGGCGACGACGCCGCCCGCACCCCCATCACGCCGAGCCTGATGACGGTGGCCGACCTGCGCGCCTACCAGCCCAAGAAGCGCGAGCCGGTGTGCACCACCTACCGCAGCACCTACTACGTCTGTACCATGTCGCCGCCGTCCTCGGGCGGCATCGCCATCGCGCAGTCGCTGGGCATCCTGGAGAACTTCAACCTGTCCCAGTACCCGCCGACCAACCCCGCCAACGAAGGCGGCGTGCCCAGCGTGATGGGCGTGCACCTGGTGTCGGAAGCCGAGCGCCTGGCCTATGCCGACCGCGACAAGTACGTGGCCGACACCGATTTCGTGCCGCTGCCCGGCCGCGGCGTGGCCACCATGCTCGACAAGGACTACCTGAAGCAGCGCGCCGCGCTGATCCGCCCTGACGGCAACTCGCAGGGCGTGGTGCCTGCGGGCGATCTGGGCTCGACGCCGCTGGGCGTGGACAAGACGGTCGAGCGCGGCACGACGCACTTCTCCATCGTCGACGCGTATGGCAACGTGGTCTCCATGACCTCCACCGTCGAGTCCAGCATGGGCTCCTTCCACATGGTGGGCGGCTTCCTGCTGACCAACCAGCTGACCGACTTCTCGGCCCAGCCGGCCGACAGCGCCGGCACGCCCGTGGCCAACCGCGTGGCACCGGGCAAGCGCCCCCGCAGCACGATGGCGCCCACGCTGGTGTTCAAGGGCACGGAGCCGGGCGACTTCCTGATGGCCACCGGCTCGCCCGGCGGCGGCACCATCATCCAGTACGTGATGAAGACCGTCGTGGGCGCCGTGGACTGGGGCCTGAATGCGCAGCAGGCCACCTCGCTGGTGAACTTCGGCGCCACCAACAGCGCCACCACCAACGTGGACGGCGCCAACACCGCTCTGGACCTCACGGGCCTGATCAGCGGCCTGCAGGCCAAGGGCCACACCGTATCCAACGGCGCGCAATCGAGCGGCGTGTCCACCATCATGCGGGTCAACCGCAACGGAACCGCGCAGTTGGAAGGCGGCGTGGACCCGCGCCGTGAAGGCATCGTGCTGGGCGACGGCGCGCTCTGATCGCTCCCTCCCCGGCCGCCGGCTGCCGCCCTTGTGCGGTAGCCGGCGGTTTGCATTGATGCTCTCTATTTTGTAGCTGATTGCGCTTGTTGGACGGGCGCTGTGGCCTGTTTTCATTCAAATGCCGTGGGGCATTGGTCGCGCAGACTCCGGCATGCCACCGGGGCGGCGGCACGCCCACGGGCGACGTCCCGGACCGCGCTGCGCCGGCGTTCAGACCGTCAGATCGCCAGAGGATCCACGTCCACCAGCCAGCGGATCAACCCCTTGTGCGCGGGCTGCGCGCGCGTGGCGTGCAGCACCGGCTGCCAGGCGGCCAGAAAGCGCTGCAGCGCGCCGCGGCTGGGGCTTTCCACCAGCATCTGCGCGCGCTCCACATTGGCCACCCGCTGGATCGCCAGCGGCACGGGCGGGAACAGGAAGACATGCTCCAGGCCCGGCAGTCCGCCGTCGCGCGCGGCCTGGCTGGCCGCGGTGAGGAAGGCCTGCGCCGCCTCCTGCGTGCGCGCATCGGCCCGCACCAGGGCCTGGAAGGCGAAGGGCGGCATGCCGGCGTCCGCGCGCTCGGCCAGCTGCCGCGCGGCGAAGGCCGGGTAGTCGTGCCGGCGCAGCGCGGCGTACAGCGCGTGGTCGGCATGCCAGGTCTGCACCCACATCTCGCTCGGCCGGCCCCCCTGGTCGGCCATGTACTGGGCGTCGCGCCCGGCGCGGCCGGCGGCCTGCATCAGCAGGGCGAACAGGCGCTCGGGCGCGCGGAAGTCGCTGGAAAACAGGGCGCCGTCTGGCTGCACCGCGGCCACCAGCGTGATGCGCCGGAAGTCGTGGCCCTTGGCGACCATCTGCGTGCCCACCAGCACATCCACCTCGCCCGCGTGCACCTGGGCGAGCTGCTCTTCGAGCGCACCCTTGGCCTTGGTGGTGTCGGCGTCGATGCGGGCCACGCGGGCGGCCCGGCGCTCCGGCGTGATCACGTTGCGCAGCAACGCGGCCAATTGCTCTTCCAGCTGTTCGGTGCCGCGCCCGATGGGCGCGATGTCCGGGTTGCCGCAGGTGGGGCAGGCGAAAGGCACGCGGACCGTGTATGCGCAGTGGTGGCAGCGCAGGGTGCGGTCGATCTTGTGGAACACCTGGTGGGCGCTGCAGTGCGGGCAGTCGCTCTTCCAGCCGCATTCGGTGCAGTGCAGCACGGGCGCGAAGCCGCGCCGGTTGAGCAGCACCAGGCACTGCTCGCCGCGCTCCACGCGCTCGGTGATGGCGGCAATGAGCGGCGGTGAGAACACGCTGCCTCGGGGCTGCTGCGCCAGGTCCACCACCCGCACGCGGGGCAGGGCGCCGGCGCCGATGCGGCTGGGCATGGCGAGGCGCAGGTAGCGCCCGCCCTGCGGGTCTTCCGGCGTGGGCGGGCGGCTGGCGTGCCAGGTTTCCAGCGACGGCGTGGCCGAGCCCAGGATGACCTTGGCGCCTTGGTCGCGTCCCCGCCAGATGGCCAGATCGCGGGCGGAGTAGCGCGCGCCTTCCTGCTGCTTGTAGCTGGCGTCGTGCTCCTCGTCCACCACGATGAGCTTCAGGCCCGGCAGGCTGGCGAACACCGCCATGCGCGTGCCCAGCACGATGCGCGCCGTGCCGGCGTGCGCGGCCAGCCAGCTCTTGAGCCGCTGCGGGTTGGTCATGCCGCTGTGCAGGCTGACGACGCTGCCCGGGCCGTAGCGGCCGGCAAAGCGGGCATTGAAGCGCTCTTCCAGCTGCGGCGTGAGGTTGATCTCGGGCACCATCACCAGCGCCTGGGCGGTCGGGTCGGCTTCCAGCGCCTGCTGCACGCAGCGCAGGTAGACCTCGGTCTTGCCGCTGCCGGTGCTGCCGTACAGCAGGAAGGGGCCTGGATGCTGGTCGATTTGGGCTCTGGCGCTTTCCTGTTCTGCGCTGAGTGCTATTGATTCAGTAGTATTTTCCGAGCCGCTGGCCGAGGTGGCCACCTTGGCGGGGCGGCGCAGACGGCGGCCCAGCTGCTCCGGCGACAGGTCGCGCAGCTGCGGGGGCAGGGCGGCCAGGGCGACTTCCCCCAGGGAGCGCTGGTAGTAATGCGCCGCAAAGGCCACCAGGCGGCGCCAGGACCGGTCCAGCGGAGCCACGCCGTCGAGCACGCCCGCCACGGCGCGGGGTGCCATGCCATCGGGCAGGCCGGCGCCGTGGTCCGGCGTGTCCCACACCACGCCCAGCACCTCCCGCCGTCCCAGAGGCACCCGCACCAGCGTGCCGGGCGCCAGGGGCTCCGCGCAGGCATAGGTCAACAGGTCGCCCACGGCGCTGTGCGCAGGCGTTTGCACGGCCACCTGGACAGAGGCGCACGGCGGCGCAGCACCCGCAGGCGAGGGCAGACCGTCTGCCGTCACGGTGCAAACCCCTCAGGCGCGGACGCTGCATGCGCCAGCCGCCGGACGGCGCACGGCACGGCTGGCCGCACGGCGCGGCCGCGGGTCGACAAGGGGGCAATGGGAGGGGGCGAACAAGCGCAGGAAGGGGTCACGTCACCCGATTGTCGGCGTTGCACGGCGCCCATCGGGGGGCTGACATAACGGCCCCATGCGACTTTCTGTGGATAACTTTGTTGACATCCGGGGTGCAGCCCGCCCGCAAGCCGCGTCGGCGCTGGGTGCCGGCGGATGGGAGGGGCTTCGGCCGGCGCCAAAAAAGTCATATGAATCAAATAACTTTGCTGCAGTGCATCGAAAGCCGCGGCGCGCGCTGGGAAAGCATGGCGAAAGCCTCCGCTCGGCCCAAGGTGTGCATAACTGGGCTTGTCAAGGGCTGCGCGCCGGAAGAAATGTGCTACCGCGCCGGGCGCGCCTGCGGTTCTGCCTTCAAATGCCGCAGCAAGTGCTTGATTTGACAGGGATTCCCGACATTTCCAGAATTTCTGTGGATAACTTTGTTGATATCCCGCTCCGGAACGCTGCGGGCCCTTGAAAACACAGGGTTTTGTTACTTTGCCCGTAAAAACGGCATTGGGCGATGCCCTATGCAAATCAATGACTTACGTAGCGATTCGGCTTTTTTGAGCGCCCGCAAGTTCGGACGGTGAAAACCGGAGCGCTCGACGGCGGAAGCACCGCAAGTGTGCATAAGTCAAGGTTCCTGATGCCCCGAATGGGCGAAAGACACCCCACCCCGCGGCTGCGGTTGGAAACAATGCGTAACCGGGCGGCGCCGATGGAACTTTCGTGCCGCCTGGACTACCGAGCTGCGGGTCAGAGCGGGCGACGTTGTGCCCGGGAGTGGCTGTGCACGGCTTCCACCAACGCGGCCACGTGCTCGGGCGGGGTGTATTGGCTGATGCCGTGGCCCAGGTTGAAGATGTGCGTGGGGCCGGTGGTCGTCCGGTCGGTGTGCGGGGTGCCGAAGCTGTCCAGCACGGCGCGCGCCTGGGCTGCAATGGCGTCCGGCGGGGCAAACAGCACGTTCGGGTCGATGTTGCCCTGCAGCGCCTTGCCCGGGCCGCCCACCGCGCCGCCCACCAGGGCGCGGGCCTTGGCCAGATTGGCCGTCCAGTCCAGGCCCAGCACCTCGCAGTCCAGGCCGCCCATCTCGTCGAGCCACAGCGCGCCGCCCTTGGTGAAGACGATGCGTGGCACGTCGGTGCCGTCCACGCCCGTGCGCTTGAGCTGCGCCAGCACGCGGCGCGTGTACGCCAGGCTGAACTGCTGGAACATGCCATCGGCCAGCACGCCGCCCCAGCTGTCGAAGACCATTACGGCCTGTGCGCCGGCATCGATCTGGGCGTTCAGATAGGCAGCGACGGCATCGGCGTTGATTTCCAGGATGCGGTGCATCAGGTCGGGGCGGCTGTACATCAGCGTCTTGACCTGGCGGTAGTCGTCACTGCCCTTGCCCTCGACCATGTAGCAGGCCAGCGTCCACGGGCTGCCCGAGAAGCCGATCAGCGGCACGCGGCCGTTCAAGGCCTTGCGGATGCTGGTCACGGCGTCGAACACGTAGCGCAGCTTGTCCATGTCGGGCACGGCCAGTTCGGCCACAGCGGCCTCGTCGCGCACGTTCTTGGCGAAGCGCGGGCCTTCGCCCTGCGCGAACGACAGGCCCAGGCCCATGGCGTCCGGCACCGTGAGGATGTCGCTGAACAGGATGGCCGCGTCGAGCGGAAAGCGGTCCAGCGGCTGCAGCGTGACGTCGGTGGCGTACTGCACATTGGTCGCCAGGCCCATGAAGCTGCCCGCCTTGGCGCGCGTGGCCAGGTATTCCGGCAGGTAGCGGCCGGCCTGGCGCATGAGCCACAGGGGCGTGTAGTCGGTGGCCTGGCGGCGGCAGGCGCGCAGGAAGGTGTCGTTCTGGAGCGGGGCGAAACTCATGGCGGGCATTGTCGCAGGGCGTCTGGAAGGGCCTGGGCCGAAGCCGGTATGTCTTGCCTCAGATCAAGAAATCAGGCGCGCCGCCCGGGGCCGGGTGCATATCTTCATAACGCCAGATGCTGAGCGGTGTGCCAGCATGCAGGCTGCTGCGCTGCCGGTTGGCGGCCAGCGCCCCCTGAAACCCTGCAGAACACCCCGCCATGATTCCACGCCGCCAGTTCCTCACCCGTTCCGCCCTGCTCGCCGCCGCGCCGCTGGCGGCTGCTGTCCCCGCCTGGGCGCAGGACCCCACGCTGCGCCTGGTCGTCGGCTACCCGCCCGGCGGCTCCAGCGACCGCGTGGCCCGCATCGTGGCCGACAAGCTGCAGGCGGCGCTCGGCCACCCGGTGATCGTCGAGAACAAGGTGGGCGCGGGCGGCCGCATCTCGGCCCAGTACGTGAAGAACGCGCCCGCCAGCCAGCCCATGCTGCTGCTGGCCAATCCGGCGGTGATGGTGGTGTCGCCCCTGGTCGTGAACGACGTGGGCTACGACCCCGTAAAGGACTTCGTGCCCGTGAGCGAAGTGAACAACTACGTGTTCGGCGTGGCCGTGTCCACCGGCGTGCCGGTCAAGGAACTCTCGCACCTGCTGGCCTGGCTGCGCGCCAACCCCAGCCAGGCCAACATCGGCGTGCCCGCCACGGGCAGCCTGCCGCACTTCTTCGCGCTCATGCTGGGCCAGCAGGCCCAGGTGACGGCCGAGGCCGTGGGCTACAAGGGCTCGGCCCCGCTGCTCACCGACCTGATCGGCGGCCAGGTGCCCGTGGCCGTGGACACGCTCGACAGCCTGATCCCGCAGCATGAGGCCGGCAAGATCCGCATCCTGGCCGTGTCGAGCGAACAGCGCCACCCGCTGGTGCCGCAGGTGCCCACGCTCAAGGAAGGCGGCGTAAAGCTCGCCGCATCGGGGTGGAACACGGTGTTCGCGCCCAAGTCCCTGCCGCAGTCGCAGGTGGACCGCTACGCCGGCCTGATCCAGAAGGCCATGCAGGATGCCGACACGCAGCGCCTGTTCAAGGCCGGCAACCTCGACCCCGTGGTGGCCTCGGCCGCGCAGACGCGCCAGCGCCTGGCCGCCTACCGCCAGCAGTGGGAACCGGTCATCAAGGCTTCCGGCTACCGGCCCTGAGCCTGGGTTGCGCCGGGGCCGCCCCCTGGCCGCTGGCGGCTTAGCCTTCGGGCGACGGCCGCGCGCCGCCTGTGCCGCCGCCGCAGGCGTTAAGGTAGCGGCCCGGCCGCGGTGCGGGCGTCTACCGCCTGTTGCTATGCATTTTGATGGGCATGCGCCCGTCCCTGCTGCGCTGCGGGCTGTTTTTCTCTCAAAGATTTTCCGATGCAACGACCGAACATCGTCTTCATCGTGGCCGACGATCTCGGCTATGCGGACCTGGGCTGCTACGGCGGGCGCGATGCGGCCTTCGGCCCCGTCTCGCCCGTGCTCGACCAGCTGGCCGCCGGCGGTTTGAAGCTCACCCAGGGCTATTCCAACTCGCCCGTGTGCTCGCCCACGCGCTTCGCGCTGATGACGGCGCGCTACCAATACCGCCTGCGCGGCGCGGCCGAGGAGCCCATCCGCACGGCCACGCGCGGCAACGACCAGCTGGGCCTGCGCCCCGAGCACCCCACGCTGCCCTCGCTGCTGAAGGACGCCGGCTACCGCACGGGGCTCATGGGCAAGTGGCACCTGGGCTACCCGCCGCACTTCGGCCCCTTGAAGTCGGGCTACGAGGAATACTTCGGCCCCATGTCGGGCGGGGTGGACTACTTCACCCACTGTGGCGCCAACGGCGTGCACGACCTGTGGTTCGGCGAGGAAGAGAAGGCCGACGAGGGCTACCTCACCGACCTGATCACGAACTACTCGGTGGACTACATCGAACGCATGGCGGCAGGCGCGCAAGCCGGCACGCCGTTCTTCCTGAGCGTGCACTACACCGCCCCGCACTGGCCATGGGAGACGCGCGACGACGAGGCGCTGGCGCATGAGCTGAAGGACAGCAAGCAGGCCATTTACCACCTGGCCGGCGGCAATGTGGAAACCTACCGCCGCATGATCCACCACATGGACGAAGGCATCGGCCGCATCGTGCAGACGCTGCGCGCGCACGGCCTGGAGCGCGACACGCTGATCGTCTTCACCAGCGACAACGGCGGCGAGCGCTTCTCGGACAACTGGCCGCTGGTGGGCGGCAAGATGGATCTGACCGAGGGCGGCATCCGCGTGCCTTGGATCGCGCACTGGCCCGCGGTGATCGCGCCCGGCGGCACCAGCACGCAGCCCTGCCTGACCATGGACTGGTCCGCGACGATGCTCGATGTGGGCGGCGCGCAGCCGCATGCCGATTACCCGCTCGACGGCCAGACCCTGGCGCCGCTGTTGCGCAACGCCGCCTGGACGGCCGACCGCCCGCTCTTCTGGCGCATGAACCACCGCGGCCAGCGCGCCATGCGCCACGGCGACTGGAAGTATCTGCGCGTGGACGGCGTGGACTACCTCTTCAACCTGGCGCAGGACGAACGCGAGCGGGCCAACCTGGCGCCGCTGCAGCCCGCCAGGCTGGCGGACATGGTGCAGGCCTGGGAGGCGTGGAACGCGAGCATGCCGGCGATTCCGGGGGATGCGACGGTGAGCCTTTGCTATACGGAGAAGGACATGCCGGGGCGGTAGGACGCTCGGCCCGCGAACGCGGCAGCAGCGCTTTTCGCCCGCGCCGCTATCTGGCAAGACTGCTGGGGCCATTGGCCCGAAAATGTCCCCCCACGGGTAGACTCGGGCCATGACCACGCTTCTTCTTTGCACCTGTGCCGCTTTGGCCGCGCTGCTCCACGCAGCCGCAGGTGTGCGGGCGCTCGCCCCAAAGAACGCGCGTCGTCAACGAACGCCCGCACATCCCTGAGCCCGGCGGCACCCCTCTCCCCTTTACCTTCAGCGCAAACATCCACCGCCGGGCACCCGCCTCGCGCGGCTGCGGCCGGCTTGACCTCTCGGGCAACCGCCGCATTCGATGGAGTGCCTTGTATGCATGATGCTGTGGTGATCGCTCTGGGTGAGCGGACATTGACCGAACTCGATTCTTCTCGCTTGTCGAGGCTGGCGGACCAACAGCGGCCCGCCGTTCTTGCCGACGTTCTCGCCCAAGCCGAGGTGATCCGCTCCCGCGCCGTGCGGGATGACGTGGTCACTATGTACTCGCGCGTGGAACTGGTGGACCTGCATACCCGGCGGCGCCAGATGCTGACCCTTTGCTACCCGCGAGATGCCCAACCGGCGGCCGGGCTCATCTTGGTGCTGTCGCCGGTGGGCATGGGCGTGCTGGGGCTAAAAGTGGGCGACGTTGCCCGCTGGCCCACCCCGCATGGCGAAGAGTGCGCCGCCACCATCGAAGCCATCGAGTTCCAGCCCGAAGCCGCGGGCGACTTCACTACTTAGCCGGGCACCGCCACCGGCCATGCACGGCTGCGGACTGGCCGCGGCCCCTCTCATCGCCTGCCCCATCGGCGCCGTACCGCGGCCGCCCTTGAAGGGCCACGCCATTCGAAAGGACGTTTCACCATGATCCCCCGCTCCATTCTTGCCGTTACCGACTTTTCGATCCAGGGCACCCTCGCCATGGCGCGAGCCGCGCTGCTGTGCGCCAAGCACGGCGCAACGCTCAAGCTTGTCTACCTGGCGCCTGCTGATGAGGCCCCACCGCCGGACGCGGCCGTGCGCTTGTCGCACCACGCGCTGCAGCTGCAGCAGCGCCACTACATCACGGTGCACGCGGCAACGCGCACCGACTTCATGGCCGCGAGCGTCGCGTCCGAGGCGAAGAGCGCCGACCTAGTGGTGTGGGGCACCGCTCCCTTGCGGGGCCTGCGCGGCTGGTTCTCCGCGCACCCGGCCATCCGATTGCTGCGCGCCACCAAGCGTCCTGTGCTCGTGGTACGTCAGCGCGCCGAGCAGCCCTACCAAAGCGTGATGGTCGCCGTGGACTTTTCGGCCGCATCGCGCCGTCTGGTCGAATGGGCCGTCGCCCTGCACCCCTCTGCGCGGGTTGAACTGTTCCATGCCATTGACACCGCGAATGAGGGCAAGCTGCGCTATGCCGAAGTGTCCGAGCAGGCCATCCGGATGTACCGCGAGGAGTGCCGGCGCCATGCGCAGAGCCGGATGCTCACACTGTTCGACTCGAACGACGCACGGCGCAACCGACTCTCCTCGTCGATCGGCCGCGGCAACCCTGCACGGCAGGTTCTGGTGCAGCAGCAAAGCATGGGCGCGGACCTGATCGTGGTGGGCAAGCATCCCGCATCCTGGCTTGCTGACCTGGTGTTCGAGAGTGTGGCCCAGCGCGTGCTGCACGGTGCCCGCGCGGATGTGCTGGTCGCGCCGCACGGCTTTCAACCCGCCTCCCGTGGCGCTGCCATCGAGCGCCTCTCTACCGATATGCCCGTACGCCGCGTCAAGGCAGGAGCACCGCGCCCGCCGGGTTATCCGAACCCGGCGGCGATGCCGGCCGGCACCTGACCGACGGGCTGCGCAGGCGAAGGGGGCAACGCAGGGCGACCGGCATTCGGGCGCCGGTGCAGGGGATGCTCGCTTTCCGTAAGCCGGCTTCGTCAGCACCGGGATCCGCCGTGCGCAGGCCTCGCCAGGGGCGTGCGTGCGGCAGGCGCCTTCAGTCCAACCCCCCGCCCTCCACCAGCCGCGTCACCAGCGGATGCATCACCTTGCGCACGTTGTAGATCAGGTGGAACTGCTCCTGCACGTCGTCCGTGGTGCCCACGTGCACCAGGCCGTGGGTGCGCGACAGCATCTCGCCCAGAGAGGCGGGCGCGGGCATGACGCCCATGCCGGTGCTGGCGAAGGTGGCGAGCAGGGCGCTGTCCTCGAACTCGCCGGCGATGCGTGGGCGGATGCGCTCGCGTTCCAGCCAGTCGTCGATGTGGGCGCGCATGGCGGCGTGGCCGGTGGGCAGCAGCACCGGCACCACGGCCAGGCTGTGGGGAAACTGGCGGGCGGCGGCCTCGGCCCATACGGGCGGGGCATACCAAGCGATGGGGCTGGTGCCCAGCAGCTGGCTGGTGGTCTTGAGGGCGGGGTTGGGCGGTGCAGGGCGGTCGGCCAGCACGGCGTCGAGCTTGTGCAGGGCCAGCTCACCCAGCAGGGGCTGGAACTCGCCTTCGTGGCACAGCAGGCGCAGGTGGGGTTCGTCCAGCACGGGGGTGAGCAGGCGGTGCACGGCCACCTTGGCGATGCCGTCGGAGATGCCCAGATTCAGCCGCAGCGTGCGGCCCGAAGCGGCTTCCGATACGCGGTGCGGCAGCTTCTCGCCCAGAGCGAAGATGTGGTCGGCCTCGTGCATGGCGGCAATGCCGGCATCGGTCAGCACGAGGTTGCGGCCCTCGGTGCGCAGCAGCGTCGAGCCCAGGTCCTTTTCCAGCAGGCGCACTTGCGCGCTGATGGTCTGCACGGCCATGTCCAGCCGTTCGGCGGCCCGGGTCAGCCCACCTTCCTTGGCGACGACCCAGAAGTAATACAGATGGCGGTAGTTGAAGGTCTGGCTCATGGCGTGTAGGACGGGGGCGGCTAACAGTTCGCAAAAACCGAAGTGATGTTAAAGCCAAGCGGGCTTGGCGTCTTCCGGCGGTACGGGCACATTCCAGGTTCCCGTGTTTCCCCTTCCACCTTTTTGCGAAAACCAACATGACTAGCTGCGCAAATCGCCTCCGCTGCCTGCCGGGCTTCCAGCCCCGCAGGCCCCTTCCTCTACCGCGCTGCGGCGCAGGGAGCTGAACATGGTGGAAACCATCGGAACTCCCATGATGTGGGCCGCCTTCGGCCTGTTCGTCGTCGTCGCCATCGCCATCGACCTGCTGGTCATGGAGCGCCAGGGCGCACACAAGGTGACCATGAAGGAAGCGCTCAGCTGGAGCGTGCTCTGGTTCTCTCTGGCGTTCGTGTTCGTCGGCATCCTGTGGTGGTACCTGAACGGCTCGCAGGGCCGGGAGGTGGCCAACACCGTATCGATGCAGTTCATCACCGGCTATCTGGTCGAGAAGAGCCTGTCGGTGGACAACATCTTCGTCTTCCTGATGATCTTCAGCTACTTCGCCGTGCCGGCCGAGTACCAGAAGCGCGCCCTCATCGTCGGCATCATCGGCGCGATCGTGCTGCGCACGGTGCTGATCCTGGCGGGTGCGTGGCTGCTGGCCACCTTCCACTGGCTGCTGTACGTGTTCGGTGCGTTCCTGGTCATCACCGGCGTGAAGATGTGGATCGCCGCCGGCAAGGAGCCGGACATCTCCAGCAACCCCGTGCTGAAGTTCCTGCGCAAGCACATCCGCATGTCGGACAACTTCGACGGCGAGAAGCTGACCACGGTGGTCAACGGCGTGAAGCTCTTCACCCCGCTGTTCGTGGTGCTGCTCATGATCGGCATCACCGATGTGATCTTCGCGGTGGACAGCATCCCGGCCATCTTCGCCATCACGAGCGATCCGTTCATCGTGCTCACGGCCAACATCTTCGCCATCCTGGGCCTGCGTGCGCTGTACTTCCTGCTGGCCGACCTGGCGGACCGCTTCCACCTGCTGGCCTATGGCCTGGCCCTGGTGCTGGTCTTCATCGGTGCCAAGATGCTGCTGATCGACGTGTACAAGATCCCGATCGGCTACGCGCTGCTGGTCACGGCTTCGCTGATCGCCGGCTCCATCATCCTGTCGCTGCGCACCTCGCGCCCGGCGGTGGCAGCCGAGCCGGCCACGCCGGCCGCCCTGCCGCCCAAGGAATGACGGCGGGTACGGCGCACCGCAGGCGACCCCGAAGATGATGCAGTCCCTGTGCACCCTGCGCCGCTGGCTGCGCGGGCTCGAACCCCGGGCCCGCGCCCTGATGGGCGGCAGCGGCTGGCTGCAGCGCATGCAGCCGTGGCTGGAGCGGCGCCAGCTGTTCCGCTTCCAGCGCCAGCCGCTGGCGCGCGGGGTGGCGGCTGGCGCGTTCTGCGGGCTGATCCCCGGTCCGCTGCAGCTGCCGGCCACGGCCCTGGCCTGTGCCTGGGTGCGCGGCAATGTGGTGGCCGGCGGCGTGACCACCTTCTATACCAACCCGCTCACCACCGTGCCGCTGTATGCGCTGGCCTTCCAGATGGGGGCCCTGGTGCTGCCGGGTGAGCAGGTCCTGCCGGCGTGGCAGAGCGTGGCACCCGGGGGCGACTTCACGGTGCAGGCCCTGGCGGCGTGGATCCAGGCGCTGGGCCTGCCGCTGCTGGTGGGGCTGCCGGTGCTCGGCCTGCTGTTTGCAGCGCTGGGGTATCTGGCCGTGCAGCTGCTGTGGCTGGCGCCCGCCGTGCAGCGCGGACGCCGCTGGCAGCGGGCACGGGCCGCGGCCCTGCCACTGCAGGGGCCGGGCGGATGAAGCGGTGAACGCCAGGCAGGGATGGACAGAACAGCCGGCGGCAGTGGGCTATTGCCAAAATGCCCCGCAGCGCTTGATTGGCAAGCGCAGTGCGCTATTAATTACATAGCGATTGCCGTCGGCTGGCCGTGGGGGCACGGCGCGGCCCGTGTTCTGCAGCGCGGCGCGGTGGCCGGGGGCGGTCAGGCCGCCGGCTTGTATTTGATGGTGCAGCCATAGGGCTGCGTGGTGGCGGCCGCCACCGGCTTGCCGGCGGCGATGTCCCCCAGGGCCGCCTTCACGTAGTTGGTGGCCTTGTCGATGTCGGCCGGCCGGGCCGACGGGATGCTGTCGATCGCGCCTGCATACGCCAGCGTGCCCTGCGCGTTCACGATGTACAGGTGCGGCGTGGTGCGCGCGCCGTAGGCCCGGCCGATGCTGCCGTCCTCGTCCATCAGCACGGCGGTGGGTACGGCCTTGCGCTCTTTCAGCCAGCCGGTGAGCTGGGCGGGCTCCAGGTAGTCGCTGGCGGCTTTCTCGGTGGAGTTCACGGCCAGCCACACCACGCCCTGGTCCACGGCGCCCTTCTGCGTGGCGGGCAGGTTGCCGCTGTCGTAGTGTTTGCGCACGAAGGGGCAGCCGGGATTGGTCCATTCCAGCACCACGGTCTTGCCGCGGAAGTCGGACAGCCGCACGCTCTTGCCGGCGGTGTCGCGGGCGCTGAAGTCCGGCGCCGGCTGGCCCACGGCAGGTGCCGCCTGGGCAGTGGTTGCGGCCAGCACCAGCGTGGCGGCCATCACGGTATGTCGAAGCAGCATGGCAGGGGTCCTTGCAAAGAACGGATGACGGCGCAGTATGGGCGCAGCAACCCCGCGCCGCCAGAGGCAACCCTGGGACCGGCACCGGTTTGGTTGCTAACCCTCCACTTGGCGCAGTGCGTGGGCAGAAAGGGGTCGTGTCCGGCACCGACTGGAGGCAAAGTGCCATACGGATGGGTTCGCCTTTCCTACAGGGCCGGGACGGCGTGCCTTCTACGGTGGGGGTGAAAGACCTTCTCAATCCGCCCCACCATGCCGCGTCTCCAGCCCCCGTGCCTCATCCTCGCGCCGCTTTCGGCCGCTGCCGCCTGCAGCCTTTCGGTATGGCGGGTAGCGCGATGATCGGCGTGATCATTCCCGTGCACAACGAACAGGACCAGCTCGGGGCCTGCCTGCGTGCGGTGACAGAGGCCGCGCGGCACCCCACGCTGGGCGGCGAAGCGGTGGCGGTGATCGTCGCGCTGGACGCGTGCACGGACCGCTCCGCCCGCATCGCCTTGGCGGGCGGAGCGCAGGCCGTGGCCGTGCACGGCCGCAACGTGGGCGCGGCCCGTGCGGCCGCCGCGGCGCAGGCGCTTGCGCTGGGCGCACGCTGGCTCAGCAGCACCGATGCCGACAGCGAGGTGGCGCCCGACTGGATCGCGGCCCAGCTGGCGGAAGGCGCGCAGGCCGTGTGCGGCACGGTCGAGGTCGCTGACTGGCGGGGCGAAAGCGCCGCCCTGCGTGCGGTCTACCAGGCGGGCTATACCGATGCGCCCGGCCACGGCCACATCCACGGGGCCAACCTGGGCGTGTGCGCCCAGGCCTATGTGCGGGCGGGCGGCTTTGCGCCGCTGCGCACGCGGGAAGACGTGGCGCTGGTCCACGCGCTTCAGGCTGGCGGCGCACGCATTGCCTGGTCCAACCGGCCGCGCGTGCGCACCAGCGCCCGCCGCAGCTACCGCGCGCCGGAAGGCTTCGGCGCCCATCTCGAACAGTTGCGCCGCTGTCTCGCCGCACCCCCAGGGCCCCTGGCCGAGGTGGCGGCGTGACCGCCGGCACGGCCACTTTGACCGCGGGCCTGCGGGACGCGCTGGCCCAGGGGGCTGGCGACCCGCCCGCCGCGCAGTTGCTGCGTCTGGTGCGCAGCGGCGGCGACCGGCTGCCGTTGCCCGGGAACGGCGCCACGCTGCAGCGCTGGCAGGCGCTGAGCGCGGTGGCGGCGGCCGATCTGTCGCTGGCCAAGCTGTTCGAGGGGCACACCGATGCGCTGGCCATCCTGCAGGAAGTCGCCGCCCTGCGGGGCGCGCAGGACGTGCCTGCGGGACCGGCGCCCGCGGCGGGAGACGATGCGTCGGACGCCGGCCCCGCGCTGTGGGGCATGTGGGCGGCCGAGGCGCCCGGCGGGCGGGTGGAAGTGCACCGCCAGGCGGGCGGGCAGACCGTGCTGCGCGGCACCAAGCGCTGGTGCTCGGGGGCGGAACACCTCACGCATGCCCTCCTCACCGCCTGGTGGCCTGGGGTGGAATCGCCACAGCTGGTGGCCGTGGCCTTGCGGCAGCCGGGCGTGGCGGTCTCCGCCCAGTCCTGGCAGGCCGTGGGCATGGCGGGCAGCGCCAGCGTGGACGTGACCTTCGACGACACGCCCGCCACGCTGGTCGGCGCGCCGGGGGACTATCTGGGCCGCCCGGGCTTCTGGCACGGCGGCGCCGGCGTGGCGGCCTGCTGGTATGGCGGTGCGATGGCCGTGGGCCGGGCACTCCACCAGGCCGTGGCCGCGGCACAGAACGGCCCCGCCGGCCAGCCCTTCAAGGAGGCCGCCCTGGGCAAGGTGGACGTGGCGCTCGCCGGCGCGGCGGCCCTGCTGCGCGAGACCGCGCAGTGGATCGATGCCCATCCGCAGGCCGACGCGCAAGCGCCCGTGCTGCGCGTGCGCCAGGCCGTGGAAGCCATGGCGCGCCAGGTGCTGGACGAGGCCACCCGCGCCCTCGGCCCCACGCTGCTGTGCCGCGATGCGGCGTTTGCCCGGCGCGCGGCAGACCTGCCGGTGTTCATCCGGCAAAGCCATGCCGAACGGGACGACGCAGCGCTCGGCCGCCTGCGCGCCGCGGAACCGGAGGCGCCATGGGCCTTGTGAGCGCAGCGCCCTTGGAGTACCAGCATGCCGACGCAGGCGCGGATGCAGATGCCGCGTCGCGCCATATCGACACGCCGCGCCATGGCGCCGCTGCGTGGCACGCCTGGCTGCAGGCGCAGGCGCAGGCCCTGCAGCCGTTGACGGAGGCGGTGCCGCAGGCAATCGCCGCGCAACGGCTGGTGGTGGTGGCGCCCCATCCCGACGACGAACTGCTGTGCTGCGGCCTGCTGATGCAAGCCCATGCCCGGCGCGGCGGGGCGGTGCACATCGTCGGCGTGACGGACGGCGAGGCCAGCCATGCGGACGCCCCCGGCTGGCCGCCCGAGCGCCTGGCCCGCGTCCGGCAGGGCGAGCGCCTGCGCGGGCTGCAGGCCCTGCAGATGCCGCCGCCCGCGCTGACCTCCCTGCACCTGCCCGACGGCGGCGTGGCGCCCGCCGAGTCGGCGCTGCGCGAGGCGCTGCAACGCCTGCTGCAGCCGGGCGATGTGGTCGTCACCACCTGGCAGCGCGACGGCCACCCGGACCACGAGGCCTGCGGCCGCGCCACGCTGGCCGCCGCCCACCGGGCGGGCGTGGCCGTCGTGCTGCAGGCGCCGGTATGGGCGTGGCACTGGGCCCGCCTGGCCGACCCCGCCGTGCCCTGGGCGCGGCTGTGCCGCCTGGGCGCGCACCCGGCCGACCTGGAGCGCAAGCAGCGCGCGCTGCGCCGGCACGCCTCGCAGTGCCTGCCGCGCGGGCCGGGCCTGCCGCCGGTGCTGGACGACGCCATCCTGGCGCGCGCGGCCTGGCCGGATGAGTTCTTCATCGTGGAGCCCGCACCATGAGCGCGCACCCCCCCAGCCATTTCGAGGCGCTGTACCAGCAGGGCGCCGACCCGTGGCGCATGCAGGGCAGCTGGTACGAGGCCCGCAAGCGCCAGCTGCTGCTGGTCTGCCTGCCCGGGCAGCGCTACGCCAGCGGGTACGAGCCCGGCTGTGGCGAAGGACTGCTCACGCAGCCGCTGGCCGCGCGCTGCGACCGCCTGCTGGCCGCCGATGTCTCGGCGTTGGCGCTGCAGACCGCGCAGCATCGGCTGGCCGGCCTGCCGCACGTGGCGTTCGCACGCCACGTGCTGCCGCAGGACTGGCCTGCGGGGCCCTTCGACCTGGTGGTGCTCAGCGAACTGCTGTACTACCTGGACGCCGAGGCGCTGCAGAGGCTGGCGGGCTGCCTCGTCGCGTCGCTCTCGCCACAGGCCACGGTGCTCGCCTGCCATTGGCGGCACGCCATCGCGGGGTGCGAGATCAACGGCCCGCAGGTGCACGAGCGCTTGCATGCGGCGCTGGGCCTGCCGCGCGTGCTGCAGCTGCAGGACGCCGATTTCTGCATCGACGTCTGGGAGCGCGGCCAGGGCGCCAGCCTGGCGCTGCGCGAAGGGCGGGCGTAGCAGGCGAGCAGTCCGACCCCTCAGCGCGGCGCGGGCACCGCGCGGGCCGTCGCTGCGGCGATGGCCGCCAGCGCGATCAGCACGGCACCGTAGCCCAGCGCGGTGGCGTGCAGCCCGTACAGGCCGGTCAGCAGCCCGGCCGCGATGGCCGGCAGGCTGAAGGCCAGGTAGCTCAGCACGAAGAAGCTGGCCATCAGCCCCGCCCGGTCCTGCGGCGACGCCATGGGCACCAGGCAGCGCACGGCGGCATTGAAGCCTGCGCCAAAGCCCAGCCCCGCCACCAGCGTGCCGCCGAAGAAGGCCGCCGGGCTGTGCCAGGCCACGCCGGCCAGCGTGATGGCCAGCCCCAGGGCCAGCGCCGCGGCGCTGAACTGCAGCACGCCGCGCGGCGGGCGCTGGCGCACCACGGCGATGGCCAGCGCGCCGGGCAGCACCAGCGCGGCGATGAGCAGGCCGCCCACCAGGGGCGAGGCGCTGCCCGTCACCAGCCGGCCCAGCGAGGGGCCGAGCGACAGGTAGAACCCGCCCAGCGCCCACCCCGCCGTGCTCAGCGGCAGGATGCGCAGCAGCGGCGTGCGCGCGGCCTGCGGCACATGCATGCGCGGCATTAGCGACCGCCAGGCGCCTGCCCGGCGCGTGACCGTCTCCGGCAACCAGAACGCGGCCGCGCACTGCAGGGCGATCACCCCCAGCAGCAGTTCGAACACCAGCTGCGTGGGCGAAGGCAGGTACTGCACCAGCACGCTGGTGCCGAGCGCCCCCACGGCCATGCCGACCATGGGCGCCACGCTGTTCATCAGCGGGCCGCGCACGGGGTGCAGGTCCACCAGCAGGGCGCTGAGCGCGCTGGTCGCCATGCCCGTCGCCACGCCCTGCAACACGCGGGCGGCCAGCAGCCAGGCCACGGATTCGGCCTGCCAGAACGCCAGCACCGACACGAACTCCAGCGCCAGCGCCGCGATCACCACGCTGCGCCGGCCGACATGGTCCGACAGCGCGCCGAAGCAGAGCAGCGCCGCCAGCAGCGCAAACGCATAGCTGGAGAAGATCACGGTGAGGCTGAAGGCCGAGAAGCCCCACATCTCCCGGTACAGCGCGTACAAGGGCGAGGGAGCGCTCGACGCCGCCAGGAACATCACCACCAGGGACACCGTGAACCACAGAGCCGCATGGGGGCCGAGCCGGCGCCGGGGCCAGGCGACGGGCGGAGCAGGGGAGAAGGCTGTCGTCATGGTGCTAAAGCAAAAAATTTGCGTTAATGGATTGTGCCACTAACGCAAAGTCTTTGCTTTACGGCGCGCGCCTTGCGGAGGGGCCTCCTACAATCGCCCCATGACGACGACCGAAGCAGCCGCAGCCGCCACCCGTTTGCGCCCCGGCGGACGCAGTGCCCGCGTGCAGGCCGCCGTGCACCAGGCCGTGCACGACCTCACGGCGCTGCACGGGCGCGAGGCGCTCACCATTCCGCAGATCGCCGCGCAGGCGGGCGTGACGCCGTCCACCATCTACCGCCGCTGGGGCGATCTGGTCGAGCTGCTGGCCGATGTGTCCCTCGCCCGGCTGCGCGACGAATCCGAGCCGCCCGACACCGGCAGCGTGCAGGGCGACCTGCTGGCCTGGGGCGAGCAGTTCCTGGAGGAGATGTCCTCCGACGTGGGCCGCCAGATGCTCAAGGACGTACTCACCGCCAGCGGCTATGGCGACGGCTCCGCGCCGTGCCAGTGCCTGCAGATCACCGCGGGGCAGATCACCTTGCTGGTCGAGCGTGCACAGGCGCGCGGCCAGGCCACGCCGTCGGTGGACGCGGTGCTGGACACCCTCGTCTCGCCCATCATCTACCGCCTGCTCATGGGCGCGGGCACGCCCACCGGACGGCAGCTGGCCCACTGGGTGGGGCTGTGCGTGGCACAGGCGGGTGCGGCCGATGTGTTGCCGGCCCATGGCGCACCGGTGGCCAAGACCGGGAACCGCTAGGCGGGAGCGGCTGGTCGTGCCTGCTGCCGGCCATTTTCAGTACTTTTTTAAAAGCCTTTTAGGGCTCCAGCGCATATTCCATGAGCGCATGCAGCTATCAATAGCGTAGCGATAAGGCGCCGGCCTTTGAGCGCTGCAGGCGGCGGGCCTGCGGGCGGCCGGCGCCCGCCCCGCACGGATGCACGCCGCAGTGGCACCATGGCAGCCGCTGGAGCGGAACTGCCGGCGGGCAGTCGCGCTGCCCGGCGCTGCACAGACCGTGCCCCGGCCTCCCAATTGCATGTCGCAGTGGTCCCTTGCCGAGGAGTGCGTCCATGGTGTTGTGTCTTCCGTCCCCCGGCCTGCGCCGCGCCGCCGCCGTGTTGGCGGCGTTCAGCCTGTCCTGGCCGGCCGCGCAGTCTGCGTCCCCGGCGCCCCTTCCGCATGCCGTGTCGGTGTGGACGAACACGCTGGGCATGCCCTTCGTGCAGATCCCGGCGGGCCGGTTCCGCATGGGCAGCGACGAGCCGGTGCAGGCGCTGGCGCGCGACTTTCCGCAGCTGGAGCGCCGCCGCTTCGAGCAGCTGGACGACGAGGCGCCGGTGCATACCGTGCGCATCACGCAGGCCTTCTGGTTGGGGCAGACGGAGGTGACGGTGGGGCAGTTCCGCCGCTTCGTGCAGGCCTCGGGCTACCAGCCCGAATCGGTGGCCGACGGCACGGGCGGCTATGGCTACAACCCGGCCTACGACCCCGCCACCACGGCGCGCGGCGATGCCTTCGAGGGGCGCGATCCGCGCTATTCATGGCAGAACCCGGGCTTTGCCCAGAGCGACGACCACCCCGTGGTCAACGTCACCTGGTACGACGCCGCCGCGCTGGCCGCCTGGCTCAGCGCCACCGAAGGCCACCGCTACCGCCTGCCGACCGAGGCCGAATGGGAATACGCCTGCCGCGCCGGCACCACTACCCGCTGGCCCCATGGCGACGATCCGCAGGCGCTGGCCCCGCACGCCAACGTGTTCGACCACACCGCCGCGCCCTACTGGCCGCGCTGGCAGGCCCAGGCCGTGGCCGGCAGCGACGGCCACGCCTTCACCGCGCCGGTGGCGCAGTACCCGGCCAATGCCTTCGGCGTGCACGACATGGTGGGCAACGTGTGGGAGTGGGTGTCGGACTGGCATGCCGACGACGCCTATGCCCGGGCGCCCGCCGCCGATCCGCAGGGGCCGGCCAAGGGCAGCGTGAAAGTGCGCCGCGGCGGCTCCTGGCACACCTGGCCGCTCTATGCCCGCTGCGCCTACCGCAATTGGAACGTGCCGCAGACGCGCTACACGCTGGTGGGCATCCGGCTGGTGCGGGAGCTGGACGGCGCGGCTGCAGCATCGACCCGCCCGGCGCCGCAGGCAGCGCGGCTTCCGGCGGCGCCTGCGCAGAGGGCTCGGTAGCGCGGCCGCACGCGACGCAACGCCGCTGCGCGCCCTGTGCTGCGCTGCGCCCGGCTCACAGGCTCTTGAGCGGCACCACGTCCTTGCCCTTGAACGTGAACACCGTCACGGCGGACGAGCGCAGGTCGTGCTTGTCGTCGTAGCTGTACTCGCCGCTCACGCCGGCGTACTTGCCCTTGGCGATGTGGTCGATGATCTTCTTGCCGTCCGTGCCCTGCGTGGCTTCGATGGCGCTGGCCAGCAGGTGCATGCCGTCGTAGAACGCGGCGGCATACGTGAGCGGGTCGCGCTTGTATTCGGCGCGGTAGCGCTCGATGAACTTCTGGCCCTTGTCGCTCTTGTCCAGCATCGAGCCGCCCTGCGTGCAGTAGGCGTTGAGGTTGCCGGCCACCTGCGACAGCACGGACGTCTCGGACGAGCAGATGCCGTCGCCGCCCAGCAGCGGCACGTTCAGGCCCAGCGCGCGCATCTGGCGCAGCATGGGGCCGCCCTGGGGCGAGTAGCCGCCGTAGAAGACGGCCTCGGCCTTGGAGGCGCGCACGCTGGTCAGGATGGCGGTGAAGTCCGTGGCCTTGTCGGTAGTGAATTCGTTGGTCACCACCTTGATGCCCTGGCGCTTGGCCTCTTCCGTGAATTCCTTGGCCACGCCCTGGCCGTAGGCGGTGCGGTCGTCGATGACGGCCACGGTCTTGATCTTCAGGTCCTGCGCGGCGTAGACGGCCATCTTGGTGCCCAGCTGGTTGTCGCTGGCGCCGATGCGGAACAGGTTGCGGTAGCCCTGCTGCGTGATCTTGGGGTTGGAGGCGACGGTGAAGGTGACGATGTCGGCCTCGGCCAGCACGCGCGAGGCGGGCATGGCCACGCCCGAGTTGTAGGGGCCGAGCACGAACTTCACCTTGCGGTCCGCCAGGCCCTGGGCGATCTGCACGCCCTGCTTGGGGTCGGCGCCGTCGTCGTGCACGTCCAGCTCGAACTGCACCGGCTTGCCGCCCACCTTGATGCCGCGGGCGTTGATCTCCTTGACGGCGAGCAGCGCGGCGTCGCGGTTGTCCACGCCGTTGGCGGCCTGCGGGCCGGTCACGGGGCTGAGAAAGCCCACGCGGATGCGCTCCTGCGCGTGGCCGAAACCGGCGGCGGCCAGGCTGGCGATGAGGACGGCGGTGCGAAGCATCGGACGGTGGTTCACGGTGAATCTCCTTGGATCTGGATCGTTGTGGGAAAGGGCCTGCGCACGCGCGCCGGCCTGCCTCATGGGCGGGCGGCGCGTGGCGGGGCCGGCGGCGAGTATGCCCGCAGCGCGGCGGGCCGCGGCCGTGATGCGGCGCGAACGTGAGGCGGGCGGTGGTTGCGGCGGCGCTGCCCGCCGCGCTCAGCCGCCGTGGGGCACCGCGCCCTCGCGCCGCAGCGCCGCCAGCGCGGCGCGGCCGGCGGCCAGGTCCCACGCGGCGCTGCCCACGCTCTTGAAGACGAGAGGGCGGGTGTGGTCGGGAGCGGCGTCCAGCAGGGCGGCGAGCGGGCGCACGTGCGTCCAGTCCACGCCGGCCTGGATCAGGTCGCCCGCCTCGTGGCGGGCGCCGGCAGGCTCGTCGGCATACAGCGCGCTGCCGTGCAGCGTGGCCGGGCCGATCTCGGCCAAGTCCGGACGGAAGGCGCCCACGCCGATCACCAGGCGCCCGGCGCGGGCGGGCAGGTCGTACACCGGGGCCTTGCTGGTGGTGGCGGCGATCACCACGTCCACGTGCTCAGGCACCTCGGCGGGGCAGGGCTTCACGTGGCCCGCCGCCGCGCCTACGAAGGCCTGCGACGCGGCGGCCGTGCGCCCGCGCACCCAGACGAAAGCCTGCGGATACACGGCCTGCAGCGCCTGCAGATGGGGTGGCGGGCCTGCACGCCCGTGCCGATCAGCAGCACCTCCCGCGGCGGCTGCGCCAGCCCGTGGCGGATGGCCAGCATCGACACGGCCGCCGTGCGCCGGCCCGTCACCTCGGGGCCATCGAGCAGGCACAGCGGCCGGCCCGTGGCTGCGTCGTAGACGGCGACCACGCCGTGGATCGTGGGCAGGCCGCGCTGCGCGTTGGCGGGCTGCACGTTCACCAGTTTGTGGATGGCGATGTCCGGCGCCGTGGCCGGCATGCTGAGCAGCACACCGCCCTCGCCCAGCGGCACCACCTGCCGCTCAGGGCTGAAGAGCCGGCCCGCCGCGCCGTCGCGCGCAGCCGCGGCAATGGCTTCCACCAGCGCGAGGGGCTCCAGCAACCGTGCGGTGCGCGCCGCGTCGCAGACGACCAGTGGTGCGGCGGGATCGGGCAATGGAAGACCGGTGGCGGCAGGGTGCATGGCAGGCGGCGGCGGCGGTGGTGGCAAGGGCGGGAGGCGACGGCCCCCGGCCCGCCATCATGGCGTCAACACCACCTTGCGGCAATCGTCGTCCTGCTGGTCGAACATCTTGTAGCCCTGCACCGCATCGGCGAGCTTCATGCGGTGCGAGATGATGACTTCGGGCTTCATCTTGCCCTCGCCGATGAGCGTCAGCAGCTCGGGCATGAACTTCTGCGCATGCGTCTGGCCCATCTTGAAGGTCAAGCCCTTGTCGAACGCGTCGCCGAACAGGAAGCCGTGGATGAAGCCCGCATACACGCCCGGCACGCTGACCACGCCGCCGCGCCGCGTGGCGGCGATGCACTGGCGCAGCGCCTTGCCGCTGGAGCCTTCCAGCTTCATGGCCGTCAGCGCCGTCTCCAGAGCGCTGCCCTTGGCCTCGAAGCCTACGGCGTCGATGGTCGCGTCCACGCCGTGGCCGTTGGTGGAGGTGAGGATCTCCTCGGCCGGGTCTTCCTGCTCGTCGAAGTTGATGGGAATGGCCCCGTACTCGGCCGCGGCGAAGGACAGCCGGTAGTCGCTGTTGTCGATCATGAAGATCTGCTCGGCCCCCAGGTAGCGTGCGCACAGGGCCGACATCAGGCCCACCGGCCCGGCACCGAAGATGGCCACGGACGAGCCCGGGCCCAGCTCGGCGTTCACCGCCGCCTGGTAGCCCGTGGGCAGGATGTCGGAGAGGAACAGCACCTGCTCGTCGGCCAGCACATCGGGGATCTTCAACGGGCCCACGTTGGCCTGCGGCACGCGCACGTACTCGGCCTGGCCGCCGGCGTAGCCGCCGTACAGGTGCGAGTAGCCGAACAGGCCGGCACCCGGCGTGGCGCTCTTCTTGTTCAGGATGGCGCCGCGCCCGGTGTTGGTGGTCTCGCAGGCGGCGAACAGGGTCTTGTTGCAGTAGAAGCAGCTGCCGCAGGCGATCACGAACGGGATCACCACGCGGTCGCCGGGGCGCACCGCGGTGACGCCGGGGCCCACCTCTTCGACCACGCCCATGAACTCATGGCCAAGGATGTCGCCGTCCTTCATATCGGGGATCTTGCCGCGGTAGATGTGCAGGTCCGAGCCGCAGATCGCGGTGGCGGTCACGCGCAGCACGATGTCGTCGGACGCCTGCAGGATGGGGTCGGGAACGTTGTCGAGCGAGACGTTCTTCGAGCCTTGGTAGGTGAGGGCTTTCATGGGGAACAAACTCCGGGTGGGAAATGAATCCAACCTAGGGGGCGGCCCCGGCGGCCTTTGTCGGCCATCACGCCATCCGCTCGCCGTCATCGCCGTCATCGCCGCGCAGCCGGGCCGCGCGGCGCAGGCCGCGCTACAGGGCGGCGACGGCCTGGCGCAGTTCGTCTTCGCCGAGGATTTCGGAGAACACCACGGGCGCCTTGCCGGGCGCATGCAGCACGTAGACCGGCACGCCGCTGCGGCCCAGCGCGCCCAGCGCGGCGGTGATGGCCGGGTCGCGGCGCGTCCAGTCGGCGCGCAGCAGGGCGACGTTCTTGGACGCGAAGTCCTGCAGCACAGCCGCGTTCGACAGCGTGGCCTTCTTGTTGTACTGGCAGGTCACGCACCAGGCGGCGGTGTAGTCCACGAACACGGGCCGGCCCTGCGCCAGCAGCTGCTCGGGCAGGCCCGCCTGCCAGGCGCGCCAGCCCGGGGCCGGGGCACTGGCGGTGGCCGCGGCTTCGCCTGCGGGCTGCATTTCAATGACTTTCGGGCCCCAGGCCCATGCCAGCCAAGCGCATCCAGCTATCGAAAGCGTAGCGATCACGGCCCGGCTGCGGCCCCGCAGCGTGAGGGCCCAGATGGCCATGCTGAGCGCCACCAGCAGCGCCAGCAGCGCCGCCGCGCCGTCGATGCCGCTCTGCTGGCCCAGCACCCAGGTCAGCCAGACCACGGTGGCGAACATGGGGAAGGCCATGAAGCGGCGCAGCGTCTCCATCCAGGCGCCCGGGCGGGGCAGGGCGCGGGCGAAGCCCGGAATCCAGCTCGCCAGCAGGTAGGGCAGGGCGAGGCCCAGCCCCATGGCGGCGAACACGGCCAGCGCCTGCGGCGCCGGCAGCGTGGCCGTCAGGCCCAGCGAGGCGCCCATGAACGGCGCCGTGCAGGGCGAGGCCACAGCCACGGCCAGCACGCCGGTGAGGAACGAATCCGCCACCGGATGGCGCGCCTGCAGCCCGGCGAGCGAGGAGGGCAGCATGCGCCCGAACTCGAACACGCCCGCCAGGTTCAGCCCGATCACGGTGAACAGCGCCGCCAGCGCCGCCACCACCGCAGGCGCCTGCAGCTGAAAGCCCCAGCCCACGGCCTCGCCGGCGGCGCGCAGGCCCAGCATGGCCGCGCCCAACGCCACGAACGACAGCATCACGCCGGCGGTGTAGGCCAGCCCGCCCACGCGGTGCGCATGCCGGCTTTGCGCATGGCGGGCAAAGCCCACCACCTTGATCGCCAGCACCGGGAACACGCAGGGCATGAGGTTGAGCAGCAGCCCGCCCAGCAGCGCGCCGGCCAGCGCGGCCAGCAGCATGCCCAGCGGGGCCGAGGTGACCGGCGGCGGTGCGGCGGCCGCGGCATTGGCCTGCAGCGCCGCCTGCAGCGCGGGCGATACGGCAGCGGCGGCCGCCAGGGCCGGCCAGCCCTTGGGCACGGGCAGCTCGGCCCGCCAGCCCTGGCCGCCATGCGCCAGCACCACGGGGAAGGGCACGGGCCCGGCGCTGCGCTGGGGCGACAGCGGCATGCGTGCCACCCAGGTGTCGCCCTGCCATTGCTGGGTGATGTCGGCGGCGGTCTCGATCACGCCCGCGGTTTCGGGAAACACTTCCAGCGTCTGCCCGCGCAGAGCGGCCGGCAGCCCGGCCACCTGCAGGGCCAAGGCATCGCCTTCGACCTGGGCCGTGCTGCCGGCCTGCGCGGGTAGGGGCCGCGGGTGCGCCTGGGCCGCGGCCTCGAAGGCGGCCGCGTGCAGCGCCGTCGTGCCCCGGAGGGGCACCTGCAGGGTGAAAGTGCCTTCTTCCGGAATGCACTCCTTGCGGCACACCAGCCACGAGGCGTGCAGCTGGAACGTCACCTCCCGCGCCAGCGGCCCGGGGGCGAATGCCTGGCTGACCGCCATGGGCACGGGCAGCAGCACCGTGCCCTCGTAGCCGTAGTTGGCCAGGTTGCCCAGGGGAATCTTGCGCGGCACGGGCCAGGCGATCTCGCCCGCGTCGATGCCGGCGGGCAGCGTCCACTCCAGCTGCGTGGGCAGGCCGGAATCGCCCGAGTTCATCCAGTAGGTGTGCCAGTCGGGCTGGTGCGTGATCGACAGCCCCAGCCACAGCGGCTTGCCGGGTGCTATGCCGTCCGGCGCCTGGGCGACCAGTTCGGCCTGCACATGGGGTGTGGTGAGCGTGCTGCTGGCCGTGGATGAAGGTTTAGGGCCAAATTGGGCGCTAACGCCCGTGGATAAAGCGCAGGCAGCTATGAAAAGCAGAGTGAGCAGCAGGCGCTGCAGCAAACGGTAGGGCATGTCGCGGAGTGGGAGCCGTGCGGGCGAGATTGGTTCCGGGGAGCGGTTTGCAGTTCAGTGTGCCATGGCACTGTGCATCACTGAGGGCGCATGCTGAAGGCACGGGCCTGGCGGCGCAGGCACTTCAGCCCGCATCGTGCCGCTGTGCGCTGTGCGCTGTGCGCTGGGCGAGGCGGGGCGGGGCGGGGCGGGGCGTATGCATTGGGCGCGGCCCAGGACAGGGCCGCCGCGCAAGGGCCGCCCCGCCGCGCTGGCGGCGTCCCCTTGCCCGCAGTGCGAAGCACTTCTAGAGCGGGGGGAAGAGGCGAAGCCGCTCAGGGGGGTGTCGCTTTGAACCCCAGCACCACGCGGCGCGCCATGGCGCCCTTCTTCTCGATCTTGGTGACCACCACCGCGCCGATCTCCGAGGTGCGCGCCACGTGGGTGCCGCCGCAGGGCTGCAGGTCGATCTGCGTGGCGTCGCCGTCTCCCGTGCCGCCCACGCGCACGGTGCGCACCGTGCCGGTGCCGCGCGGGGGCTGCACGCTCATGCTCTTGACCAGCGCGGGGTTGGCGTCCAGCTCGGCGTCGTCGATGGCGCCGATGGTGACCGGGTGGTCTTCGGCCACCAGCCGGGCGATGGCGGCGGTGAGCGCGTCCTTGTCCAACGTGCCGTCCATGTGGAAGTCCATGCGCGCGGCGTCCGGCGTGATCGAGCAGCCGTTGACCGGCTGCGCCACCACATGGCACAGCAGATGCGTGGTGGTGTGAAAGCGCATCAGCCGGTGGCGGCGCTCCCAGTCCAGCCGGGCGGTGACGGTTTCGCCCACAGCCGGCAGCGGCGCGGCCGCATCGGCCGGCAGGTGCACGATGTCGCCGTTGGGCCGGCCTTCGGCATCCTTGCCCTTGCGCGTGTCAGCCACGGTCCACGCACTGCCGTCGGCCCGCACCAGCACGCCGCTGTCTCCGGCCTGCCCGCCCCCCAGCGGGTAGAACACGGTGCGGTCCAGCACGACCCCGCCCTCGGGCGTGTGGGCGGTGACGGTGGCGGCGCACTCGCGCAGATGGCTGTCCTGGCGGAAGAGGTCTTGGGTCATTCCGCGATGGTAGTGAATGCAGCGGACATGCTCCGGGCGGGTCGGCTACGGGGTATCCGCCTACATGCGTACTTGTCAGTGCGTTGTTATGATCGTTAAATTAAGTTACAAGGCGGGGCGCTGTGCGGAGACCGCTTTGTCTC
The DNA here is from genome assembly GCF_031453675.1 of Paracidovorax wautersii. NCBI lineage: Bacteria > Pseudomonadati > Pseudomonadota > Betaproteobacteria > Burkholderiales > Comamonadaceae > Paracidovorax > Paracidovorax wautersii. The sequence goes on from NZ_JAVIZX010000001.1 coordinate 1,912,718, forward strand.
CGGGGGTGCGTCCCGTTGGCTTCTCTGCCCAGGCCCAACCAGGAACGTGCCTCATGACCTTGCTACCGCTTTCGCGTGTCCATCCGGTCGCCGTTCCTTCTGCCGTAGGCCGGCGGCGCCCGCCGTGCCGCGTGCGCGCGGCCTCTCTCATTACCTTGACCCTGGCGCTGCTGGCGCCGCATGCCTATTCACAGGACGGCGCGGCGCCGGCCGCGGAGCCCATCGCGCTCGTCAAGCAGGTGGCCGGCAACGCGCAGCTGTGGCGGGGCGACGTGCCCCAGCCGCTGCAGGAAGGCCAGTCACTCGTCGTCTCCGACCGGCTGCGCACCGGCGCCGATGGCACGGTGGCGCTGGTGTTCCGTGACGGCACGCGCCTCACGGTCGGCAACACATCCGACGTGCAGTTGCGCCGCTACGCATTCGCCCCCAAGCCCGAGGACTACGCCTTCGACATCTACCTGGCCAAGGGCCGGGCCGTCTACGCCTCGGGCCGCATCGGCAAGCTCGCCCCGCAGTCCGTGCGGCTGGAGACCCCCACGGCCACCGCGGGCGTTCGCGGCACCCGCCTGATCCTTGAGGTGGAGTGATGCGCCGACTCCTGGGCCTTTGCCTGCTGTGCGGGTTGCTGGGCGCGGTGCTCGCCGGTTGCGCCACGCCGCCGGAGCCGCAGCGGCGGACAACGCTGATCCTGCTGCCGGACGAAGACGGACACGTCGGCAGCGCCACGCTGGGCAACGCCCAGGGGCTGCAGACCCTTCATGAAGCCTTCACGGGCACCTCGGCCGTGGGCGCAGCGGGTGCTCCGGCGCGTGCGCAGGTGCTCGGCAAGGACGCCGTCGATGCCCGCTATGCCGCGCTGCTGGCCGCCCAGCCACTGCCGCCGCGCAGCTTCACGCTCTACTTCCTCCATGGGCAGACGGAGATGACGGAAGCCTCCAAGGCCCGGTTGCCCGAGGTCTTGCGGGCGGCCCGTGAACGCCGGCCTGCGGTCATTGCCGTCTTCGGCCATACCGATGCGAGCGGCGGCCCCGCGATCAACGAGCCGCTGTCGATCGCGCGCGCGCACGCCGTGGCGCGGCTGCTGCGCCGCACGGGCGCCTTGAGCGACGACGTGGATGTGCGCGGCCTGGGCAGTTCCGATCCGCTGAACGAGCCGGGCGTCGGCCCTCTCGACCCCCGCAACCGCCGGGTCGAGGTCCAGATCTTCTGATGGCCTGGCTCTCGTCGGTCCATTTCGACCAACCCCTCAGCCGGCGCCAGGTGCTGGCCCTGTTCTGCGGCAGCCTGGCCGTGGCGCTCGCCGCCGCGTGTCTGCTGGCGCTGCGCCCGGCCGCGTTCGCCCGCGCCGACCATTGGTTGCTGGACAGCTGGCTGCGCGCCGGCGCTACCGCGGTTCCCGCGCCCAGCACGGTTGTGGTCGATATCGACGAGGCCAGCCTGGCGGCCGTGGGCCAGTGGCCCTGGCCGCGTTACCACATCGCCACGCTGGTGCGGCGCATCGCCGCCACGCAGCCGGCGGCGGTCGCGCTGGACATCGTCTTCCCCGAGCCGGACCGCAGTTCGCTGGTGACGATGCGCGAGAGCTTCCGGCGCGACTTCGGCCTGGATCTGGCGATCTCCGGTGTGCCGCCCGGCCTGTACGACAACGACGGCTACCTGGGCCGCGTGCTGGCGGAGACGGGCTCGGTCGGGGCGCACTACCTGTACTTCGACCACGCCACGGACCCGCTGCCGCAGGGCTCGGCCGCGGCACTGCCGCCACAGGCGTCGTTCGGCCTGCTGGACCTGCCCCAGGCCACCGGGATACTGGCCAACGTCCCCTCCATCGACAGCCGCGTGGCCCGTACCGGCTTCATCAACCACCGGGTGGACGAGGACGGCGTGCTGCGCCGCGTGTCGCTGCTGATCGGCCAAGGGGAGCAGGTGCACCCCAGCCTGGCGCTGGCGGCCGTGCTGCAGGCGCGCAGGATCGAGAGCGTCAGGATCGAGGAGACGCCGGCGGGCCTGCAACTGGCGGCCGGAGCGCTCACCGCGCCGATCGACCGTCAGGGCCAGGCCCTGCTGCGCACGACGCGCAGCGCGGCGAACTACCCGACGGTCTCCGCGATGGACGTGCTCAACGGGCGCTTCGCCCCGGACGCCTTCGCCGGGCGCGTGGTCTTCGTGGGGAGCTCGGCCGTTGGCCTGAACGACTACCACCACACCGCGATGGACGCGCGTTTTCCCGGCGTCCACATCCAGGCGGCGACGGCCGAGAACCTGCTGCACGACGGCTTCGTCCTCCAGCCCGGATGGGCGGACCCAGCGGCCATGGCCGCGGCCGTGCTGGTCGCCTGTGCCATGGCGTGCCTCTTCGCCTTTGGCAGCGGCAGCCTGTTGCTGCTCCTGGGTGGCCTGGCCATCGGCCTGCTGCCGCTGGCGGGCAGCGCGCTGCTGTTCCTGCACTCGGGCATCTTCGTGTCGGCGGCAGCGCCCGCGCTGGTCGCCGCGCTGCTGCTGATGGGCAGCTTCGTGGCGCGCTACGCGCTGGAGCGCGTCCGGGCGCTGACCTGGCAGCGCCAGCTCGCCAACGCCCGCGAACTCACCATCGAATCCATGGCCTCGGTGGCCGAGACGCGCGACCCCGAGACCGGCGCCCACATCAAGCGCACCCAGCACTATGTGCGCGAGATCGCGCTGCAGCTGCGCAGCAGCGGCCTCCATCGGGAGGTTCTGACGCGGGAATACATCAAGCTGCTGTTCGTGTCGGCCCCGCTGCACGACATCGGCAAAGTGGGCGTTCCGGACCACATCCTGCTCAAGCCGGGCAAGCTCACCACTGACGAGATGGAGCAGATGAAGCGGCATGCCGATTACGGTCGGCGCATCCTGCTGAGTTCCGCGCAGCGCATCGAGGGCGAGAACTTCCTCACCATCGCCGCGGACATCGCGGGCTGTCACCACGAGAAATGGAACGGCAGCGGGTATCCGCTCGGCCTGGCCGGTGCCGCCATTCCGCTCGCGGCGCGGATCATGACCGTGGGCGACGTGTACGACGCGCTCATCAACCGCCGCTGCTACAAGCCCGCCTTCACGCACGAACATGCGATGCGGCTGATGCGCGAGCAACGGGGCATCGCGTTCGACCCCGACGTGCTCGATGCCTTCCTGGCGATCGAGTCCACCATCGTGTCCATTGCCGCCCGGTTCCGCGACGACGACGAGTACCCCGCCGGGCCCGAGCAGGCCTTGGCTCTTGCCTCCTGACCGGCCGGCGGCCCGCCAGGGCCGCCGCCGGGGTCAGAGGAAGCGGGGGGTCTTCCCGGTGAAGGAAGGGTCGTAGCGCTGCATCTGCTTCAGGTCGTCGCGGTTGCGCACGCCGCATTCCAGGTACTGCGCGTGCAGCGTAGCGAGCGCATCGCGGTCCAGTTCCACGCCCAGGCCGGGCGTGGTGGGCACGGCCACCGCGCCGTTCCCGAAGCGCACGCGGCCGCCCTTGACCACTTCTTCTTCCTGCCACGGGTAGTGCGTGTCGCAGGCATAGGTCAGGTTGGGCACGCTGGCGGCCACGTGGGTCATGGCCATCAGGCTGATGCCCAGGTGCGAGTTGGAGTGCATGGACATGCCCAGGCCCCACAGCCGGCACATGCGCGCCAGCGTCTGCGTGGCGCGCAGGCCGCCCCAGTAGTGGTGGTCGGACAGCAGCACCTTGACCGAGCCCATCTCGCAGCCCTTGCGGAAATCCTCCATCGTGGTGATGACCATGTTGGTCGCCAGCGGCAGCCGGGTGTGCTTGGCCAGCTCGGCCATGCCTTCCAGACCGGGTGTCGGGTCCTCGTAGTACTCCAGGATCTCGTCCAGCTCAGGTGCGGCGGCAATGCTCGCTGCCAGCGACCAGTTGGCGTTCGGGTCCAGCCGCAGCGGCATGCCGGGGAACGCCTTGGCCAGCGCCTGCATGCAGGCCACTTCGTGCGAGGGCTCGAACACCCCCCCCTTGAGCTTGATGCTCTGGAAGCCGTACAGGTCGATCATGCGCTGCGCCTGCGCCACGATCTGCGCGGGGCTGATGCCCTCGCCCCAGGCATCGGGCGCATAGGGCTGGCCGACGTGCTCGGCGTACTTGAAGAACAGATAGGCGCTGTAGGGCACAGCATCGCGCACCTTGCCGCCCAGCAGGTCGACCACCGGCGCACCCACGATCTGGCCCTGCAGGTCGAGCATGCCGACCTCGAAGGTGCTGATGACCTTGGGCGCGTTCTTGGCCGCATGCGAACCGGGCGCCAGCTCGAACTCCACTGCGCCGGGTATCGCCTTGATGGTGGCGCGCACGCGCTCTTCCATCGTGTTCAGCGCGAAGGGCGACAGGCCGATCAGCAGTGGCCGGGCCTGCTCCAGCACCTTGAGCATGGGCTCGTCGCCATAGGTCTCCGAGATGCCGACGCGTCCATCGCTGGTCTCGATCTCGACGATGGCACGCAGTGCCCAGGGTTCGTGGATGCCGGCCGCATTGAGCAGCGGGCCGTCCCGGAAGGCGATGGGCGTGATCCGGACGTGGGTGATGGTGATGTCGCGTGCCATGGTGCTAATGGAATCGTCGGTTGGATAAGAGGTATCGGTTCAGTGGTTCAAGGCGCAGGCAGCCTGTGCAACCCCGCGGCCTGCCTCGTCGAATGGCCGCGGAGCAGGCCACGCCAGCAGACGCCGTGGAACCGGCTTCGCCGGGCCACTGGCGGCGTCCCCCTGCCCGCTGCGCGCAGCGCTGCGAGAGTGGGGGGAAGCGGCGAAGCCGCTCAGGGGGGGTGCCCCCTCACTCCGCACTGGCACCGCTCTTGCGCACCAGCTCGCCCAGGCGCACGGTGTCCGCCGCGGTGATGCTGGCCAGTTCGGCCGGGGTGCTGCCCACCACCTGCATGCCGAACTGCGTCTCCAGCTTGGACTTGAGTTCCGGGGTCTTCAGCGCCTTCACGATGTCAGCGTTGAGGCGCGTGACCACGGCCTTGGGCGTGCCCTTGGGGGCGTACACGGCCTGCCACGACACCAGGTCCAGGCCGGGGAAGCCGGCCTCGGCGGTGGTGGGCACGTCGGGGGCCAGCGGCGAGCGCGTCTTGGTTGTCACCGCCAGGAACTTCAGCTTGCCGGCCTTCACGAGCGGCAGCCCGGCGGTGAGCTGGTCGAACAGGAAGGGCACATTCCCGGCGGCCACGTCCTGCAGCGCCTGGGGGCTGCCCTTGTAGGCGATGTGCTGCATGGGCACCTTGATCAGGTCGGCCATCTGCGCACCCGTCAGGTGGGTGGAGGTGCCCGCGCCGGACGATGCATAAGACGCCTTCTCGGGGTTCTTGCGCAGCCAGGCCACCAGCTCCTGCACGGTGTTCACGCCCAGGTCGGCGTTGACCATCAGCACGTTGGGCACATAGGCGATCAGCGTGATCGGTTCGAAATCCTTCACCGGGTCGTAGGGCAGCTTCTTGTACAGCGACGCATTGATGGCATGCGTGCTGATGGTGCCGCCGATGAGCGTGTAGCCATCGGCCGGCGACCGCGCCACGGACTGCACGCCGATGGCGCCGCCGGCGCCCGGCCGGTTGTCCACCACCACCGCCTGCTTGAGCGACGTGGCCAGTTCCTGGCCCACCACGCGGGCGACCACGTCGGTCGATCCGCCGGCGGCAAAGGGGACGACCCAGGTGATGGGTTTGGCGGCCGGCCAGTCCGATGCATGGGCGGCGGTGGCGGCGAAAAGCCCCAGGGTGCTGCAGGCCGCGGTAGCGGCGGCGATGAGGGCAAGGCGGCGTTGCATGGTCTGTGTCTCCTGATGGTGGTTTTATGTCCGCGCATTGAAGCACTAATATATTAGTGTGTCAATTGAGGCGCGACCTAGAATCGGCCCAGTTCCCTATCTATTCCATGAAACCCACGACCCACAAGCTGGACCGCACGCGCCAGGCCGCTCCCCAGGTGTTCGAATGGCTGCGCGAGGCCATCATCGCGCTGGAACTCGCCCCCGGCACGCCGCTGGCGCGTGCCGAGCTGGCCGAGCGTTTCGAGCTGAGCCAGACCCCTGTGCGCGACGCATTGATCCGGCTGAGCGAGGAAGGGCTGGTGGACATCTATCCGCAGCACGCCACGCTGGTCAGCCGCATCGATCTGCACTCGGCTGAGCAGGCGCAGTTTCTGCGCTGTTCCATCGAGCTGGAAGTGGTGCGCACGCTGGCGACCGTGGGCGATGCGGCGTTGGCCGAGCGCCTCACCGCCATGGTGGACATGCAGGCCGCGCTGGCGGGCACCGGCGGAGAGACCTTCATCGCCGCGGACCAGGCTTTTCACCGCGCCATGTACGAGGCCGCCGGCGTGCCCGACCTGTACGAACTGGTGCGGCGCCGCAGCGGCCACCTGGACCGGCTGCGCCGGCTGGACCTGCCGTCGCCCGGCAACTCGGAGCGGGTGGTGCGCGATCACCGGCGCATCGTCGAAGCGCTGGCGCGCCGGGAGCCCGAGGCAGCGCAGGCCGCGCTGCGCGCGCATCTTTCCGGCACCCTGGGGCGGGTGGCAGACATCCGCACGCGGCACCCCGAGTACGTGGCGGGCTGACCCGCCAGCGGGCCGCGTCTGGCGCCCAGGTCAGGCCGGGCGCTGCGCCGGCCCCAGAGGACCATGCGCCTGCCGTGCGGCCGCCGGTTCGGCCCGCGCCTGGGCGCAAACGGGCGCGGGCGGCAGGCCGCCCACCTCCGCCGGGGTCGCCAGCGGCGCCTCTTCTTCGTTGTCGTCCCCCGCCAGCATGCGGGCCTGGCGCCAGTGGCCCCAGCGGTAGTAGGCCATGGACATCAGCATGGCGCACAGCGCGCTGGCCGGAAAGCTCCACCAGATCGCGTCCACGCCCAGCCAGGGCTGCAGGCCGTACGCCAGCGGCACGCGAATGCCCCACAGCGCCACACCCAGGATCACCAGCGGGGACACCACGGCGCCCGTGGAGCGCACCACGCCCGAGAGCACGAAGGTCACGCCGAAGAACAGGAAGGACCACACCGCGATGTGGTTCAGGTGGCGGGCGGCGGCCAGGGCGGCGCTGCCCTCGGGCAGGAACAGGGCCAGCACCCAGCGGTCCACCAGCAGCAGGAGCGCGATGAGCGCGCCGGTCAGCGCGAAGTTGAACAGCGTGCCGCTGCGGGCGACGCCGTCCACCCGGTCCCAATGCCCCGCACCCACGTTCTGCGCAGCCATGGAGGAGCAGGCGGCACCGATCGCCATGGCCGGCATCTGCACATAGGTCCACAGCTGCAGGGCGGCGCCGTAGGCCGATGCCGTGGCGATGCCGTGCGCGTTCACCAGGCTCAGCATGGTGAGCATGGCCAGCGAGATCATCACCATCTGCAGGCCCATGGGCACGCCCTTGGCGATGAGTGCGCGCAGGATCTCGCGCTGCGGCAGGAACAGCCGCCACTGCGCCCGCCCGATCCACAGCGGATGGCGCCGGTAGCGCAGCCACGCCAGCAGCGCCGCGAAGCTGATCGCATTGGCGAGCAGCGTGGCCATGCCGGAACCTGCGATGCCCATGCGCGGCAGCGGCCCCGCGCCGAAGATCAGCAGCGGGTTGAGCGCCGTGTCGAGCACCACCACCAGCAGCAGGAAGAGGAAGGGCGTGCGCGTGTCCCCCGCGCCGCGGAGCACGGCGGAGACGAACGCGAAGAGGTACAGCAGCGGGATGGCCAGGAACAGCGTGCGCAGATAGGCCTCGGCCAGCGGCAGGGCGTCGGGCGGTGTGCCCATCCACGCCAGGATCTCGCGCGACAGCGGCAGGCCCACGGCCGCGATCAGCACCGACGTGCCGCCGAAGAAGGTGGCGCTGGTGCCCATCACGCGCTGCGCCTGCGCCAGGTCGCGCGCGCCCATGGCCTGCGCGATGAGGATGGTGGCTGCCATGCCCACGCCGAAGACCGCACCGATCAGCAGGAACAGGATGTTGTTGGCATTGGCCGTGGCGGTGAGCGCGGCCTCGCCCAGGTAGCGGCCCACCCAGAACGCGTTCACCGAGCCGTTGAGCGACTGCAGCACGTTGCCCGCCAGGATGGGCAGGGCGAACAGCAGGAGGGTGGAGGCGATGGGGCCGCGGGTCAGGTCGCGTGTGGGGGCTGCAGGCATGGCCGCCATGGTGCCCGGCCGCGTGGCACCGGGCTGTCGGCAAAGGCCGCCACCCCGTGGAGCCTCTTCACGCATCACCGCGCCGCGTGCCTCTGCGTCATCAGGCAGTCTTCAGCGTTGCAAATCCTCGCCATAGCGGGGCTATGGCTGCGGATTGCGCCTTGCAGCCCCTCCCGCTGCGCAGCGCACGCTTATCGCTCGTTTCGCGAAGAGGTTCTCCTGCGGTCCCGCGGCGGGTCAGAAGCCTTCCAGCACCACCTTGCCGATGGCCTTGCCGCTTTCCAGCAATGCGTGGGCCTGTCGCAGGTGGGCCGCGTTGATGGCGCCCAGCTCGGCCGCCAGGGTGCTGCGCAGGCGCCCGGCATCGGCCAGCGCCGCCACCTCGGCCAGCAGCTCGCCCTGGCGCGCCATGTCGGGGGTGGAGAAGAGCGGGCGGGTGAACATCAGCTCCCAGTGCAGCGACAGGCTCTTGCGCTTGAGGGGCACCACGTCCAGCGTGGGCATGTCGTCGATCAGCGCGATCTGGCCCTGGGGCTTGAGGCATTCGACGTACTGCGCGAAGTAGTCGGCGGTGTGCGTCAGGCTGGCCACCATGTCGATCTGCGGCAGGCCGAGCGCCGCGAGCTGCGGGGCCAGCGGCTGGTGGTGGTCGATCACGTCGTGCGCGCCCAGGTCCAGGCACCACTGGCGCGTTTCGGCCCGCGAGGCGGTGGCGATCACGCGCAGGCCGGTGAGCTGGCGCGCCAGCTGGATCAGCACCGAACCGACACCGCCCGCGCCGCCCATCACCAGCAGGCTCTGGCCTTGGCTGGCCTCGCCCCGGGCCACCTTCAGGCGGTCGAACAGGATCTCGTAGGCCGTGATGCTGGTCAGCGGCAGGGCGGCGGCCTGGGCGTCGCTGAGCGTGGCGGGCGCCTTGGCCGCAATGCGCGCATCCACCGCATGCATCTCGGCATTGGTGCCGGGGCGGTCGATGCTGCCGGCGTAGTACACGCGGTCGCCCACGGCGAAGCCCTGCACCTCGGTGCCCAGCGCCTCGACGGTACCCACCGCGTCCCAGCCCAGTACCTTGGCCGTGCCCGGTTCCGGCGCCGCGCTCTTGCGCACCTTGGTATCCACCGGGTTCACCGCCACCGCCTTCACCCGCACCAGCAGGTCGTGCGGCCGCGGCGTGGGGGCGGGCAGGTCCAGGTCGAGCAGGGCGTCTGGGTGGTCGATGGGAAGGGGGGCGTGGTAGCCAACGGCTTTCATGAGGGCTCCTGTGAATGGAAGGAAGAACGCTATGCCCCGACTGTATTTGTGCAGAATCCAGCCGGTAAGTAGGTTGATCAGCTTTGTCTTTCAAATGAAATTTGAAAATCTGTCGGATCTGCGCGTGCTGGTTGAAACGGCCCGCGGCGGCACGCTCACCGCTGCTGCCCGGGTGCTGGACGTCACGCCGGCTGCGGCCAGCGCCATGCTCAAGCGGCTGGAGGCGCAGGTCGGCGCGCGCCTGTTCGAGCGCTCCACCCGCGCCATGCGGCTCACGCCGCAGGGGCAGACGCTACTGGACTATGCCGCCCGGGCGCTGGACCTGCTGGAGGAGGGCGCCAGCCAGGCGCAGTCGGAGTCGGGCGCGCTGCGCGGCACCATCCGCGTGGCTGCGCCGTCCGATCTGTCGCGCAGCGTGTTGCTGCCGTGGCTCGACGCCTTCGGGCGAGAGCATGGCGGCGTGCACATCGCACTGTCGGTGAGCGACCGGGTCCAGGACGTGCGGCGCGACGCGGTGGATCTGGCGCTGCGCTATGGCGACCTGGCCGATTCGCAACTCGCGGCCCGCCCGCTTGCCACCACGCACCGCGTGCCGTGCGCCGCGCCGCAGTACCTGGCCCGCCACGGCACGCCGCAGCACCCTTCGGAGCTGGCGCAGCACCGCCTCATCAGCCTGCACATCGCCGGGCGGCGCGAGACGCGCTGGACTTTCACGCGCGGGGCCGACACCGTGCCCTTGCCCGTGGAGGCCGCGCTGAGCGCCGACGACGGCGCCATCGCGCACGACTGGGCGCTGGCGGGCGCTGGCATTGCCTACAAGTCGGCGCTGGACATCCACGCCCACCTGCGCACCGGTGCGCTGGTGGCCCTGCTGCCGGACTGGACCGGCCAGCGCTATGCGCTCAGCGCCGTTCTGCCCAGCAACCGCTTCGTGCCCGCCCGGGTGCGGGCGCTGGTCGATCACCTGGCGGCACGGTTCGCCCTGCTGTCGGCGGAGGCGGGCTCTCGACGGGGGTGAGCCAGGCCGGGTCGGGGCGGGAGAGGCGGGCGCGGTTTCTGGGAGGGTTGGCGGACGAGGGCTGCGAGGGCGGCTCGCTGCGGAGCCGAGGAGCATTCCGCGGTGGTTTTCCGTCGAAAGGGGGAGACGGCTGCTGGCCCGCGAGCCGAGCACGTCGCGCCGGCGGGGATAATGCGAACCTTTCTCAAAAACCGCCTTGGTGTCTGCCGGCCGTCGCGGCAGGTCGCATGGGCGGCGACCTCGACCCGTTTCCCCTCCATGGCCCGTCCTTTCTTTTCCCATACTGCCGTCGTCCGCGCCATCGCCACGCTGGGCGGATCCCTGCTGGCCGCCTCCGCCTGGGCACAGGCGGTGGCGCCGCAAGGCACCCCAGGCGCACCGGCAACGTCACTGTCCACCGTCACTGTGAAGAATGCGCGGGCGGACGGCCTGCGGCCCGAGACGGTGGAGGCGGGCAGCTTCCGTGGCGCCGACATCATGGACGTGCCCTCGACCGTGAACGTGGTCACCCGCGAAGCCCTCGACGCCCAGGCCGCCTCGGGCGTGTACGACGCCCTGCGCAACACGGCGGGCGTGGCGCGCCAGCAGAACGGCGGCGACACCTGGGACCAGTTGGTGATCCGCGGCATCGAGGTGCAGAACCGCACCAACTACCGCCTCAACGGCTCGCTGGCAATCATGCATTTCGCCCAGGTGCCGATGGAGAACAAGGAACGGGTCGAAGTGCTCAAGGGCGCCTCGGCGCTGTACTACGGCTTCACCACGCCGTCGGGGGTGGTGAACTTCGTGACCAAGCGCGCCGGACCGGTGCCCGTCACGTCGGCGGGCCTGTCGGTGGACCAGTACGGCTCGGCCGTGGCATCCGCGGACATCGGCCGCCGCTTCGGCGCCAGCCAGCAGTATGGGCTGCGCATCAATGCGGCCGGCGGCACGCTGGGCTCCTATCTGGACGGCGTGGGCAACGGCAACCGCAGCCTGTTGGCGGCCGCCTTCGATTGGCGCGTCAACGAGCGGCTCACGCTGAAGGCCGATGTCGAGTACGAGCGCCGCCGCGTGACGGAACAGGTGGGCGTGCAGTTGCCGTCTGCCGCCAACGGCGTGATCACCTTGCCGCGCAGCGTCGATCCGAAGACGCTGGTCGGCCCCAGCTTGGCGACGTTCGCCACCGAGAGCACGAATGCCCAGGTGCGGGCCGACTACGCGCTCAGCGACGACTGGTCGCTGACGCTGGAGGCGGGCCGCTCGCAGGTCGAACGGGACCGCAACCTGCCGATCTTCCGCTTCGCCAATGCCGCCAGCGTGGCCACCGGTGCCGGCAACATCCAGGGCAACAGACAGCACCTGGACGCCACCTCCGACCTGCTGCGTGCAGAGCTGTTCGGCACGCTGAAGACCGGCGCTTTCACGCACGAAGTGACCTTGGGGGCGACCCGCACGGACTTTTCGCAGGACCCTGTCTACCAGAGCCGATTCAACATCGCGTCGCAGAATTTGTACAACCCCAGGCCCATCGGTGCGATGACCTGGACGGCTACGGCGCTGTCCACCGCAGGGCTGGAAACCCGTGACACGGGCCTGTACCTGATCGACCGCGTGGCGCTGTCCGCGCAGTGGCAGCTGATCGCCGGGCTGCGCCATTCCAGCTACCGCAGCGACCAGGGCACCGACCACTACGACGTGAGCGAGACCACGCCCATGCTCGCAGCGGTCTACCGCCCGCGCGACGATCTGTCCGTGTATGCGTCCTATGCCGAAGGGCTGGAGCAGGGCGAGGCAGGGCCGGCGGGCACGGCGAACGAGAACCAGCGCCTGCGTCCGGGCGTGAGCAAGCAAAAGGAAATCGGGGTGCGCTGGCAGGCGCCGGGCGGCACCCTGTGGTCCGCTGCGGTGTTCGATATCGAACAGCCGGGCTACTACACCAACGCCGCCAACGTCTACGTGGCCGACGGCACCAAGCGCTACACCGGTCTGGAATTGTCGGCCCAGGGCCGGCTCATGCCGCGGCTGGGTTGGATGGCATCGTCGCAGTGGCTGGACCCGCGCTTCGAGGACATCAACGCCACCTACAACGGCAAGCGGCCCGAGAACGCCGCTCGCCGCACGGCCAGCGCGTTCCTGAGCTACGACATTCCTGCCGTGGCCGGCCTGTCGGTCAACGGCGGGGCCTACTACACCGGCCGGCGCCCCGTGAACGACCTGAACCAGGCCTATCTGGGCGGCAACACCCTGCTGGCCGCGGGCGTGCGTTACGTCACGCGCACGCTGGGGCAGCGCACCACGTGGCAGCTCAACGTGGAAAACCTGGCCGACAAGCAGTACTGGGCCGCGGGCGGCACGCGCCTGGCCGCCGGTGCGCCGCGCACATTCAAGCTGTCGGCCAAGGTGGACCTGTAAGAACGTGTTTACGATCTCCCAAACGCCACTGCCCGAAGGGTTGGAGCGAAATCGGGCGATTGAACGCCTCGAACGCTTGCACGGGCATGAGCCCATGTGGCGCATCCGAAACATCCACTCATCCCGATTGCGCTCCAACGCGGCCCCTGCGAGATCGTAAACAGGTTCTGACGCGTTCTGGATGTGACCGGGGCCGCGGCGGCGGCGCGCACCCGGCGCGCATAATGCGGCGCTTATGCACTGGCTGCGCCGTTCCACCTTCCTCGCCCGCCTGGTCATCGCCTGGCTGGTGATGGCCGTGGGTGTGGCGGCGGCCTCTCCGCTGGTGCATCCGCAGACGATGGAACTGGTCTGCTCCGCGGCGGGCGAGTTGAAGCTGGTCGTCACCCACGACGACGGCTCGGTGCAGGAGATGGGCCACCACACCCTGGACTGCGCGCTGTGCCTGCCGGCCGGCGGCCCGCCCCTGGCGCTGTCCGCACAGGCCGTGCCGGTGCCGCATCCGCTGTCTCACGTCCTGCGCCCTGTCGAGGCCGCCCGCATGGCCGGGCTGGTGGGCGCGCCGCTGCCCGCGCGCGGTCCTCCGGCTCCTTCGGTGATCTGAGCTGTCGGAGGCGGCGTGGCCGACCTCCGGCGTTGTGGGGCCTGGCAGTCATTGCCTGCTTGCCTGCCTGCTGGCCCCGTCCGGATTGTCCGTTTGCCGCTCCCTGGCCTTGTTCACGCCCGCTGCCCCAGCCCTTTCACGGGCTGTGGGTGCATCGGCCGTGCGGGTCGACCCCAGAGGTCGGGGCGGCAGCCACCGAGCCTGTTGTTCCATGCCGTCTTCGTACCGTTCGTCCTTTCGCTTCCTCTCGACCCTGCCACGCCAGCGCCTTGCCCTGGCCGTTCTTGCGGCCCTCGCTGCGTCTAAAAGCCTGCACGCGCAGGAGCCGGCGCCCGCCGCCGACGCGGCCCTCTCCCTGGGCACCGTGCAGGTGCACGCGGCCTCCACCGGGCCCCTGCCCGTGCGCGGCGTGTTCAGCTCCGTCGACATCCTCGGCGCCAGCGTCGTGCAGGACCAGCATGTGGACTACAGCTGGGAGTTGTTCGCCCGCGCTCCCGGTGTGCAGGTCACGCCCTTCCGCCAGGGCACGGACGCCGGGCGCTTTTCCATGCGCGGCTTCAACGGCGAAGGCCGGGTGAACGCCGTCAAGCTGCTGATCGACGGCATTCCGTCGAACGACAACGCGGGCGGCATGCCGTACCTGGACGCGGTCTTCCCCATCGACATCGAGGCCATCGAGATCGTGCGCGGCACCAACGACCCGCGCTACGGCCTGAACAACATCGCCGGCAACGCCAATGTGGTCACGCGCACGGGGGGCAACGACGGCCGGGCCACGGCCACCGTGGGTAGCTTCGGCACCCGGGAAGTGCAGGTCGCCAAGGGCATCGAAAGCGGCAACTGGAGCCAGAACTATTCGCTGGCCTGGCGCGACGGCGAGGGCTGGCGCGACCATGCCGACGCCACCAAGCGCGCGCTGTCGGGCAAGTGGTTCTATACGTCCGACGACGGCCGTTGGCGCGCGGGCTTCACGGCGCGCTACTACCGCAACCGCGCGCTGGAGTCGGGCTACCTGACCGCAGAGCAGGCGCAGGCCGCGCCGCGCAGCTCCCCCGCGTACGCGGCGGCTGACCGCAGCGAGCGCGAGACCACGCAGCTCGGCCTGCACGCCGATGGCGAACTGGCCGATCGTCTGTCCTGGTCCGCCAGGCTGTACCGCAACCATTACGAGAACCAGCGCTGGGTGCGTTTCTCGGAGGCCGGCGTGCAGCAGGAGCGCGACAACGACGAGACCCACCACGGCGCGCTCACCACGCTGACCTGGCGCCCGCGCGTCGATTGGGCGCACGAGTTCACGCTGGAAGGCGGGCTCGACGCGCAGTGGCAGGACAACGCGGCGCAGCGCTACCGCACGGTGGAGCGGGTGCGGACCTCGCAGTTCCGCGACTGGGACTTCGACCTCAACACCCGCGGCGCCTATGTGCAGGCCGTGATCCGACCCGTGGCGGCGCTGAAGATCGTGCCGGCTGTGCGCGTGGACCGGGTGAGCGGCTCCTTCCACAACCTGCAGGCGGGCACCACCGCGCCCGTGCACGACTACGGCACCATCCGCCAGCCCAAGATCAGTGTGGCCTACGCGCTGCGGGACGACGTGAGCGTGTACGGCAACTGGGGCCGCACCTTCCAGATCGGCAGCGGCATCGACGCCTACCGCACCCAGGCACGCAACCTGGCGCCCTCCATCAACGACGGCTGGGAGGCCGGCGTGAAGTGGCAGCCCTTGCCGTGGCTGAACACCCGCGTGGCCTACTGGGAGCAGCGCGCCTCGGGCGAGGTGGCTCGCGTGCTCGGCGTGGACGGCCTGCCCGATCCGGGCGGCCTGGGCAACGTGGGCCGCACGCTGCGCAAGGGCTATGACGTGCAGCTCAACGCCCAGCTGGGCGCGCGCCTCACGGGCTGGCTGTCGTACTCGCACCAGCGGGCCCGCATCGTCACGCCCGACCCCAGCGCGCCCCAGACCGCGGGCCGCGAGGTGGAGAACGTGCCGCACTACCTGGCCACGGCCGGCGCGCAGTACCGGGCCACCGAACGGCTGCGCCTGTCGGCCTCGGTGAGCGCGCAGGGCGACTACTGGCTGGACCGTGCCAACACCCTGCCGCGCACGGGCCGATTTGGGCTGCTCAACCTGGGGGCGCAGTGGCAGGTCACGCCGGACGTGGACGTGGGCCTGCAGGTGAACAACGTGACCGACCGCCGCTATGTATACGCCTGGTACGACAGCGGCTCATCGGGCTACTCGCCAGGCGATGGGCGCAGCGTGGCGCTGACCGTGGGCTGGAAGTTCTAGTGGAAGCGCGACACCCCCCTGAAGCGCTGCGCGCCTCCGCGCAGCCGCCAGAGTCGGCAGCCCTTCGGGCACGTCCCAGCCTGCGCAGGCAGGCTGGGAGCCGCGGCCCTCAGCCCCCGCTCTCGCCGTGCTGCGCACGGCGGGCTGGGGGACGCAGCCCTCGCTGCGGGGCGGCCCTGGCTCGGCTGCCACCGGGCTGGGCCGCGCCAGTATCCAAGGCTGCAACCAATGTGCAGCACCCTGGGAAATATCGTCATGCCATCCACCTCTGACTCCTTGCCCTCGCTGGCCCCCAGCCTCTACCGTGCCGTGTGGCGCTGGCACTTCTATGCCGGCCTGCTGGTGCTGCCGTTCCTCATCTGGCTGGCCGTGACCGGTGCGGCGTATCTGTTCCAGAAAGACATCGACGGCTGGTTCCACCGCGATCTGCTCAGCGTGCCGGCGGCCTCGGCCGGCGAGGGCGCGCAGCCGCACGGCCGCATCGTGGCGGCGGCGCTGGCGGCCCACCCCGGGGCGCAGTGGTTCCGCTACACGCCGGCGCCGGACGGCCAGCACTCCGCCAGCGTGGGCGTGGCGCTGTCCGGCGGGGAGCGCCGGGCGGTCTATGTGGACCCGGCCACGGCGCGCGTGCTGGGCGAGCTGCCCGAGCGTGGAACTTTGATGTGGACGGTGCGCCAGCTGCACAGCCTGAAGTACTTCGGCCCGGTGGCGCGCGGCTTCATGGAGATGGCGGCGGGCTGGGCGCTGGTGCTGGTGGCCACGGGCCTGTACCTGTGGTGGCCGCGCGGCGCAGGTGCTGTGCGGCGGGGCGGCGTGGTGACCGTGCGCGGCCGCCCCTGGCAGCGCGTGTTCTGGCGCGACCTGCACGCCGTCACCGGCGTGGGCGTGGGGCTGGTACTGGCCTTTCTCGCGCTCACGGGGCTGCCGTGGTCGGTGCTGTGGGGCAGCCAGGTGAACGCCTGGGCCAACGGGCAGAACTTCGGCTACCCCGCGGGCGTGCGTGTGCAACTGCCCCTGTCGGGCGAGCGCCTCGCCGACGCGGCGCATTTGCCGTGGACGCTGCAGCAGGCCCGCGTGCCCGGCAATCCGCACGAAGGCCATGAGGGCCACGGCAGCACGGCCCCCGTGGCGGACGAGCCGCTGCTGGGTACGCCCCTGTCGGTGGACGCGGCGATGGCCGTGGTCGGCCGCCTCGGCCTGGCGCCCGGCTACGCCGTCACCCCGCCGCGCGGCGAGCGGGGCGTGTTTTCTGCGTCGGCCTATCCGGACGACCTGGCGCGCCAGCGGGTGGCGCACATCGACCAGTACAGCGGCGCGGTACTGCTGGACCAGGGCTACGCCGACTACGGCCCCGCCGGGCAGGCGCTGGAGTGGGGCATCAACGTCCACCTGGGCCAGCAGTTCGGCGCGCCCAACCAGTGGGTGCTGCTGGGGGCCTGTGCCGCCATCGTGCTGCTGTGCGTAAGCGGCGCCGTGGCCTGGTGGAAGCGGCGTCCGCACGGCAGCGGCCTGGGCGTGCCGCCGCTGCCCGCCCGGCCCGAGGTGCTGGCGGGGCTCACGGCGATCCTGGCGCTCGGCGGCGTGGTGTTTCCGCTGGTGGGCGCGTCGCTGCTGGTGGTGCTGGCGGGCGACCTGTGGTGGCAGCGGCGCCTGGCCGCCCGCACACCGGCCGGGGCGGCCTGACGCGCTCAGGGGCGAAGCGGGGCTGGTACGGCAGACGCGGCGCAGGCCGTTGCGGTTGCCCTAACATCGCCCCATGCACCACCACCCCTCACGCTTCTGGGCCGACCTCTCCACGCGCGACTTTGCCGACGCGCAGGCTTCGGGCCTGGCCGCGCAGACGGTGGCCGTGCTGCCCGTGGCCGCCATCGAGCAGCACGGCCCGCACCTGCCGCTGCACGTGGATGCCACGCTGCTGCAGGGCGTGATCGACGCGGCCCTGCCGCGGCTGCCGGCCGATGTGCCGGCCCTGTTCCTGCCGCCGCAGAACGTCGGCTTCAGCACCGAGCACACGGCCTTCCCCGGCACGCTCACGCTGTCGCCGGCCACGATCATTGCGCTGTGGAGCGAGCTGGGCGCCTGCGTGGCGCGCGCCGGCGTGAAGAAGCTGCTGCTGCTGAACGGCCATGGCGGCCAGGTGAGCGTGATGGACATCGTCGCGCGCGAACTGCGCCAACGCCACGGCCTGCTGGTCTACAGCGCCAGCTGGTTCAGCCTGCCGCTGCCCGAGGCGGTGCAGGGGCTGTTCAGCGCCGAGGAGCACCGCTTCGGCATCCATGGCGGCGAGGTCGAGACGTCGATGATGCTGCACCTCGCCCCGGCCACCGTGCGCATGGAGCACGCGCAGCAGTGGCGCTCCAGCTCGCAGGACCGGTCCGAGAAGTACGCGCTGCTGGGCAACGGCAAGAGCGCCAAGATGGGCTGGGCCATCGAGGACTACCACCCCAGCGGCGCCGTCGGCAATGCCGCGGGCGCCACGGCCGAGAAGGGCCGGGCGGTGGTGGCTGCGGCCGCCGCCGGCCTGGTGCAGCTGCTGCAGGAGATCCACGCGCTGCCGTGGGCGCCTGCGCACCGCGCCGGCTAAAAACGGGTTCTCAGGCTCTGCGTGAGCGCCGCGGGCGCGACGCCCTGGCGGGCATGGCGGGCATGGCGGCTGTGGCGGGTGCCGCCGCCGGCGCCTGCAGCGACTGCGCCAGAAAGTCCACGAACACCCGCACCCGCGCGGCCATGCGGTGGCGCTGCGGGTATACGGCGTAGATGTCGGCATCGGGCGTGTAGTACTGCGGCAGCACCTGTACCAGCCGGCCGTCCTGCAGGTAGCGGGCGATGTCCCATTCGGCGCGCATGAGCACGCCCAGCCCTTCCAGGGCCCAGTGCACGGCGATCTCGCCGTCGTTGGTGGCGAGGCTGCCGCGCGTCTTGATCGACTCCGCCGTGGCCTGGGCTCCCCGTCCGCTGGCCAGGCGCCACAGGCCGTAGGCCTCTTCGCCCTGGCGGATGCCGATGCAGTGGTGCCGGGTGAGGTCATGGGGCACGCGCGGCGTGCCGTGGCGCTCCAGGTAGGCGGGCGCGGCGCACAGCAGGCGGCGGTTGGGGGCGATGCGGCGGGCGATCACGCGGGCGTCGGGCGGCTCGCCGAAGCGCACGCACACGTCAAACAGGTCGTCGCTCAAGGGCGGCGGGTTGACCGACAGCTGCAGCTGCACCTCGACCTGCGGGTACTGGCGCACGAACCTTGGAATCAGCGGCGCCACGTGGCTGCGGCCAAACCCCAGGGTGGCGTTGATGCGCAGCAGCCCGGTGGGCGTGGACTTGGATGCGCCCAGCAATTCCTCCATGTGGTGGATATCGCCCAGGATGCGGCGGGCGTGCTCCAGGTAGACCTCTCCCTCGGGCGTGAGGCCCATGCGGCGGGTGGTGCGGTTGACCAGCGCCACGCCCAGGCGCGACTCCATCAGCGCCAGGTGCTTGCTCACGGCCGGCGTGGTGATGCCCAGTTCGCGCGCTGCCGCGCTCAGGCTGCCGGCGCTGGCCAGGGCCGAGAAGAAACCCAGGTCGGACGGTTGAATCGCGTCGGGCATGCGGTCATTCTTGAATCAAAGTTAACGGTGGTTTGACTCTAGCGCCGCGCCGCACCGGTGTCGATGGGCGACAGTGCCTTCATCGGAACCCCTTGAACACGGTGCCTGGGCGCCGACACGGAGACATCGCATGAAGACATACGCCATCGCCACCATTCCCGGAGACGGCATCGGCAAGGAGGTCGTGCCCGCCGGCCGCCAGGTGCTGGAGACCATCGCGGCCGCGAGCGGCAGCTTTCGCTGCACCTTCGAGGACTTCGACTGGGGCGGCGACTACTACCGCCGCCACAGCCTGATGATGCCGGCCGACGGGCTGGACCAGCTGCGCGGCAAGGACGCGATCCTCTTCGGCTCGGCGGGCGACCCGCAGATCCCGGACCACATCACGCTGTGGGGCCTGCGCCTGAAGATCTGCCAGGGCTTCGATCAGTACGCCAACGTGCGGCCCACGCGCATCCTGCCGGGCATCGACGCGCCGCTCAAGCGCTGCCAGCCGGAAGACCTGAACTGGGTCATCGTGCGCGAGAACTCCGAGGGCGAGTACTCCGGCGTGGGCGGCCGCGTGCACCAGGGCCACCCGATCGAGGTCGCCACCGACGTGTCGATGATGACCCGCGCCGGCGTGGAACGCGTGATCCGCTTCGCGTTCCAGCTGGCCCAGTCGCGGCCTCGCAAGCTGCTCACCGTCATCACCAAGAGCAATGCGCAGCGCCACGCCATGGTGATGTGGGACGAGATCGCGCTGGAGGTGTCGCGCGACTTCCCCGACGTGCAGTGGGACAAGGAGATCGTCGACGCCGCCACCGCGCGCATGGTGAACCGGCCCGCCACGCTGGACACCATCGTCGCCACCAATTTGCATGCCGACATCCTGAGCGATCTGGCCGCCGCGCTGGCCGGCAGCCTGGGCATCGCGCCCACCGGCAACATCGACCCCGAGCGGCGCTACCCCAGCATGTTCGAGCCCATCCACGGCTCGGCGTTCGACATCATGGGCCAGGGCCTGGCCAACCCCATCGGCACGTTCTGGTCGGTGGTGATGCTGCTCGAACACCTGGGCGAAGCCGCAGCGGCGCGGCAGCTGATGGCGGCCATCGAAGCGGTCACCGCCAACCCCGCGCTGCACACGCGCGACCTGGGTGGCCAGGCGACCACGGCGCAGGTGACGCAGGCGGTGTGCGATCTGCTGCAGTCCGAGCCGGCGCGCAAGGCGGCGTGAAGCGTTCAGCAGTAGCTAAAAACATAGCAGTCTGCGCTTGATGCCACTGGTTTTCAGATGCAAAACACCTTGAAATCCATATAAATAAAGCGCTAGCAGCTATTGATTTTGAAGGCAGCGCTGGCGGTGTGGGGCGGCCAGCAACCAGCCGGTGAGAGCAACGGCCCCTTGCAGTGGCGACCGACCCTTCAGAGCGTCGGCGGCATCTGCCTGTTGACAGAACAACCAGGCACCCCGTGCCGCAGGAGACAACGCAATGACCGCAGTACCGTTCCGTGGAGCGCGCCGCCGCCGCATGGCGATCACCCTGGCTGCGGCCCTGGCCGCCGCCGCTGGGCTGCCGGCCGCAGCGCAGGCCGACACCTGGCCCGCCAAACCCGTCACGCTGGTCGTGCCGTTCCCGGCGGGCGGCACCACCGATGTGCTGGCGCGCGCGCTGGGCGAGCCGCTGTCGCGCGTGCTGGGCCAGCCCGTGGTGGTGGACAACCGCCCCGGCGCGGGCGCCACCATCGGCGCCGACTATGTGGCCAAGGCCAAGCCCGACGGCTACACGCTGCTGGTGGGCGCGGTGCACCACACCATCGCCACCAGCGTCTACCGCAAGCTGCCGTACGACTTCCAGAAAGACCTGGCGCCGATCACCACCATCGCCATGGTGCCCAACGTGCTGGTGGTGAACGCGAACACGCCGGCCAGGACCGTGCCCGAACTGGTGGCGCTGCTGAAGGCCCAGCCCGGCAAGGCCAACTACGGCTCCAACGGCAACGGCACGGCGCAGCACCTGATCGGCACGCAGTTCCAGAACGCTACGGGCGCGGCGCTGACGCACATCGCCTACAAGGGCAGCGGCCCGCTGGCGACCGATCTGCTGGGCGGGCAGATCCTGCTGTCGTTCGACACCATCGCGCCCGTGCTGCCGCACATCAAGGGGGGCAAGCTGCGTGCCCTGGCGGTGACCACGAACACGCGGTCCGCTGCGCTGCCCGATGTGCCCACGCTGGAAGAGGCGGGGCTGAAGGACTTCAACATCGGCACCTGGTTCGGCGTGCTGGCGCCGGCGGCCACGCCCAAGGACGTGGTCGCGCGCCTGAACGCGGAGATGGTGAAGATCATCCAGTCGCCCGACTTCCGCAAGCGGATGGCGGACATCGGTGCCAACCCCATCGGAGACAGCGCCGAAGAGATGGCGCAGCGGATACGCAGCGAGACCGAGCGCTTCGCTCAGCTGGTGAAGAGCGCCCAGGTCACGCTGGATTGAACCGGGGCGGCAGGTTCAGAAGCTTTCCCAGTCGTCGCTGGCGGCGGGTGCCGCCGCGCGGGGCGCGGGCTGCGGCAGGGCCGCGGGCTTGGGGGCCGCAGCAGCCGCTGCAGGCTTCTCCGCGCGGCGGGCCGGCGCGGGGCGCGCGGCCGGGGCGGCTGCGGAGCCTGCGGCCTTCTTGCCGGCGATGGCGGGTGCGGCGCTGGCGGGGGCCAGCACCGGCTCACGCCGCGCATCGGCGGCTGCGGCGGGCACGGCCCGCGCCAGGTGCGCCTGCGCATCCGATTCGTCCAGCACGAACACGCTCACCAGCTGCACCAGGCGCGCGGCCTGGGCGTTGAGGCTGTCGGCGGCCGCGGCGGATTCCTCCACCAGCGCGGCGTTCTGCTGCGTGACCTGGTCGAGCTGGTTGACCGCATCGCCCACCTGCGAGATGCCCTGCTCCTGCTCGTGCGTGGCGGCGCCGATCTCCTCGATCAGATCGGCCACGCGGCGGGCCTGCTGCACGATCTCGCCCATGGTGGTGCCGGCCTCGTTCACCAGCTGCGAGCCGGCTTCCACCCGCTCCACGCTGGCGCCGATCAGCAGCTTGATCTCCTTGGCGGCCTCGGCGCTGCGCTGCGCCAGGCTGCGCACCTCGCTGGCCACCACCGCGAAGCCGCGGCCCTGCTCGCCAGCGCGGGCGGCTTCCACCGCGGCGTTCAGCGCCAGGATGTTGGTCTGGAAGGCGATGCCGTCGATGACCCCGATGATGTCGCCGATCTTGCGCGAGCTGTCCGTGATGCCCTGCATGGTGGCCACCACGTCGTTCACCACGCTGCCGCCGCGCGCGGCCGTCTGGCTGGCGGAGCCGGCCATCTGGGTGGCCGTGCGCACGGTCTCGGTGTTCTGCTGGATAGTGGAGCCGATCTCCTCCATCGACGCGGCCGTCTGCTGCAGGTTGGAGGCCTGCTCTTCCGTGCGCTGGCTCAGGTCGGCATTGCCCGTGGCGATCTGGCTGGCGCCGGTGGCGATCGATTCGCTGCTCTGGCGCACCTGGCTCACCAGGCTGCTCAGGCTCTCGCGCATGCGCTCCATGGCCGCCAGCAGGCTGGTGGTGTCGCCGGGGCGCAGGGCGATGCGCATGGCCAGGTGGCCGCGCGCTACCTGCTGGGCGATCTCGGTGGCATAGCCGGGCTCGCCGCCCAGCTGGTTCTTGATCTGGCGGGTGATGGTCCAGGCCACCACGGCGCCCAGCGCAGCGGCGAGCGCCGCCAGCACGAGCATGGCGCTGCCCGCCTGCACGGCGTCGACTCGCGACGCCTTGGCCATGGCGCGGGCCAGGTCGCGCTCCGTCGCGACCAGCTGGTCGATGGCGTTGAAGTAGCGCTCCTGCTCCGTGCGCAGCGGGCCCTGGATGTAGTTGCGCGCCTCGTCCATCTGCTCGGCGGCGGCCAGCTCGACCGCCCGATCGAACGCGGGACGGTAGGTGGCCGTGGCCGCCTCCAGCTGGGCCACCAGCGCCTTGCCGGCGTCCGAGGTGATCCGCTTGCGCAGGTCCGCCTGGATGGCCATGGCGCGCGTGCGGGCCTCGTCGATGCGTTTCTTCTGCTCCTGGATGCGCGCCGGATCGCTGAGCATCGCCATGTTGCGCACCACGCGGGCGTTGAGGTTCACCTGGTCCCGCAGGTCCTGCAGGGCCAGCAGGGTTTCCAGCCGTTCGTCGGCCAGCTGGGTGACGTTGTCCGCCACCTCCTCCAGCTGCACCCGGCCATACAGCGCCACCAGGCAGCCGATCAGTATCACCACCGTGAAGCCCAGGCCGAGCTTGGCACCGAGCTGCATCTCTCTCAAGAACTTCATCACTACCCTTCCTCGACACACCGGTCCGGTCATCGGACTCCAAATGTGTTTATTTGTTACTTGAGTAGTTTAGATGTTTCTTTGTCGTCCGAACAGTCTGTGGGCGACAACCCTCCCCGCAGCGCGTGATGAGAGAGGGGCGCCGTTCAGGGCGCAGCGGCCCGGTCGCCGCTGTGCGCCAGCGCCATGCCCAGTACCGCCACGCGCGCCGGCCAGCGCCACGATGGCGCCCCAGCCCCCGTGCTGCCAGAACCAGCCGCCCGCGGAGCCGACCACGCTGGAGCCCAGGTAATAGAACAGCAGATACAGGGACGCGGCATGTCCCTTGGTGGCGCCCGCCAGCGGACCGACGCTCGAACTGGCCACCGCGTGGCCGATGAAGAATCCGGTGGTCATGAGCACGATGCCGGCAAACACCGCCGGCAGCGCGGGCGCCAGCGTCAGCAGCACGCCCACCAGCATCAGCCCGAAGCCGGTGGCCAGCAGCGCGCGGCGGCCCATGCGGTCGGCCAGCCCGCCGGCCATGGACGACGACACGATGCCGAAGCCGAAGGCCAGGAACAGCAGGCTGATCTGCGTCTGGCTCAAGGCATACGGTGCACCGGAGAGCCGGAATGTGGCGTAGTTGAACACCGTCACGAAGATGCTGGAGAGCACGAAGCCGATGGCGAACAGCCGCAGCAGTCCGCGGTGGCGCAGGTGGCTGCGCCACGCGTGCAGGTGGTAGCGCCACTGCAGCCCGCTGCGCGGCACGAAGCGCCGCGAGGGCGGCAGCAGCGCCAGAAACCCCAGCGCTGCCAGCAGGCACAGCCCGCCCAGCAGTCCCAGGGCGAAACGCCAGGACACCCATTCGGTGAGCAACCCCATGCCCACGCGGCCCATCATGCCGCCGAAGGCGGTGCCCGCCACGTACAGGCCCATGGTCCGGCTCAGGTGGCGCGGATCGATCTCCTCGGCCAGGTAGGCCATGGCCACGGCCGGCACGCCGCCCAGCACCAGGCCCTCCAGGGCGCGGGCGGCCAGCAGCGCATGCCAGTGCGGCGCTGCGGCCGCCGCAATGTTCAGCAGAGCGCCCACCGACATGGACACGAACATCAGCCCGCGCCGGCCCAGGGCCTGCGAGAACGCTCCCGTCAGCACGATCGCCACGGCCAGCAGCCCCGTCGTGAGCGACAGGGCGAGCGAGCTCTGCGCGGCGCTGAGGCCGAAGGTCTGCGCGAAGGCCGGCAGGAGCGGCTGAACGCAGTAGATCAGGGAAAAGCTGGCGAAGCCGGCCAGGAACAGGGCGACCTGCGTACGCCGGTAGTCCGGCGTGCCCCGCACCATGCCCGGGGCGGGCGCGGCATCGGATGGAGGGGCGGTCGTGGTGGCTGGGGTGTGCAGGCCGGAGGTGGCCGTGCGGCTGACAGAAGAAGAAACCATGGAGCAACGGCGCGCGGGCCGTGAAGAGGCAAGACCGCCGGAATCTACGGACCAGGCGGAGATATGTCCAATATATGATTTGCGCAGTCTTCATATCTTTTGCAGATAGGTGTTGCATGGAACTGCGCCACATCCGCTACTTTCTCGCGGTGGCCGAAGAAGGCCATTTCACCCGCGCGGCCGCACGCCTGGGCATCGGCCAGCCGCCGCTGAGCCTGCAAATCCGCGATCTGGAGTCGGAAGTGGGCGCGCCCCTGTTCCTGCGGGTGCCGCACGGCGCCGTGCTGACGGATGCGGGCCGCGCCTTTCTGGAGGGCGTGCGCGCCATGCCGGGGCTGGCCGCGCAGGCCACGCACGACGCCCGGCGTGCCGCGCGCGGGGAGCTGGGATCGCTGCACCTGGGGTTCACCGGGTCGTCGGCCCTGCACCCCGAGGTGACCCGGGCGATCCGGACCTACCGGCGCAGCTACGGCCAGGTGGACCTGCGGGTGGACGAGGGCAACTCCCTGACGCTGGTGGAGCGGCTGCGCGATGGCCGGCTGGACGTGGCCATCCTGCGGCCCGACGGCCTGGACGCCACGGGATTGGTGTTCCACCGCTATCCCGACGAGCCCCTCATCGCCGCCGTGCCGTCCGCCCACGCCCAGGCGCGCCAGGGGCCGCGCATCGACCTGGCGCAGCTGCGCGGCGACGCCTTCATCCTGACGCCGCGTCCGCTGGGCCCCAGCCTGTTCGACGCTTCCGTCGCGGCCTGTCGCAGCTCGGGCTTCGACCCGGTGTTCGGCCCCACGGCACCGCAGATCGTGTCCATCCTGGCCCTCGTCGCGGCCGAGCTGGGGGTGGCGCTCGTGCCGGCGTCCATGCGGCAGCTGGGCTTCAAGGGCGTGGCGTACCGCGCGCTGCGCGACCACCCTGCCGTGGTCGGCCTGGCGGTGGCGCACCGCCAGGGAACGTTGTCGCCGTTCGTGCAGAACTTCGTGCGGCTGGCGCAGCCGGGCGGTGCCCCCACGCAGCCGTAGCCGTAGCCGCACCCGCTGGGTTGTGCGCGTGGCGGCGGCGCCTGTGTGCCGCATATCCATAGACGCCCTTCTTCGTTGTCGCGCTGAGGCCGGGCCGCGACCATCGCTTCCTGCCCATCAGGGAACCGATCAAAGGGAGAAGAAGCCATGGCGCTCGACCACACCACCACCACTACCACCACCCGCCACCGTCCTGCCCGCGCCGCCGCGCCCGGCGGGGCATCCCCGGCCACCCCCAGCCGCCGCACGCTGCTGCGCACCGCGGGGGCGGCGGGTGTCGTGGCCAGCGCGGGGCTGCTGGCCTCGCGGGCCTGGTCGCAGCCGCGCAAACTGGTCTTCGCCTGGAACCAGGCGGGCTTTTGCAACACGCCCGTGCCCATCGCGCTGGAGCAGGGGTTCTTCGAGAAGAACGGGCTGGACGTGGAACTGCTCAACTGGGCCGGCTCGTCCGATGCGCTGCTGGAAGCGCTGGCCACGGGCAAGGCCGACGCGGGCGTGGGCCTGATCCACCGCTGGGTCAAGCCGCTGGAGGCGGGCTTCGACGTGAAGCTGGTCAGCAGCGTGCACGGCGGCTGCCTGCGCCTGGTGGCCGCCAAGGGCACCGGCATCACCGCAGATGCCAAGTCCTTCAAGGGCAAGGTCATCGGCGTGGCCGACCTGAACAGCCCGGCCAAGCAGTTCTACGCCATCCATCTGGCCAAGAAGGGCATCGATGTGGACAAGGATGTGGAATGGCGCGTCTACCCGGCCGACCTGCTGGACGTGGCCGCCAAGAAGGGCGAGATCCACGCCATCGCCGACGGCGACCCGAACGTCTACCTGATCGAGAAACGCAACCCCGGCGCGTTCACCGAGATCGGCAACAGCGCCAAGGGCGAATACGCCGACCGCCTGTGCTGCGTGGTGGGCGCCCGCGGCCTGCTGGCGCAGAAGGACAAGCCCCGCGTGGCCGCCGTGGTGCGCTCGCTGGCACAGGCCTCCAACTTCGTGGCCGACAACCCGAATGAGGCGGCCAGGATCTATGCCAAGTACACGCCCAAGGTGACGGTGGACGAGCTGCAGGCGCTGCTGGCCGACCTGACCTACAAGCACCATCCCACGGGCAACGCGCTGCGCAGCGAGGTCGAACTCTTCGCCCGCGAGTTCCGCGAGGCCGGCATTCTGAAGCGCGGCACCGACCCGGCGCGCTTCGCCTCCCACGTGTCGCTGGACGTGCTGGCATGAGCAACGTGCCGCATGCCCTGGAGCTGCCCGGCGCCCACGCCGGCGCGGCAGCGCATACGCCAGCCCCGCGGAGGGCGGCCGCCGCGCGCGCCGCCCCCGCTCCCGCCACGGTGGACCCGGGGCAGCCGGCGCGGGCGCTGTGGCCCGCCGGGCTGCTCGCCGCCGTGGCCTGGGCCGCGCTCGGCGTGCTGACGCTGGCGTGGCCGAACAAGGCCATCGGGTTCAGCGAGTGGGCCTTCACGCAGGAGTTCGGCGTGGCGGCGCTGGCCGCCGGGGGCGTGCTGCTGCTCGTGGCGCTGCTGGGCGAGCGCTCTGGCCCGGTGGGCCGCACGCTGCGCCCCGCCGGCCCGTGGCTGGTGGCCGCGCCGCTGCTGCTGGCCGTGTGGGAAGTGCTCACCGCCAAGACGGGCGCGCTGCCGCCGCCGTTCTTCGCGCCGCCGCAGAGCCTGATCGAGGTGTTCACCGAGGACGGGGCGCGTCTGGGCCTGTCCATCGCGCATTCGGGCCGCCTGCTGGGGCATGGCTTTCTCGTCGGCGCGCTGGTGGGGTTCGCGGTGGGCGTGTGGATCGGCTGGTCGCGCATCGCCGGCTACTGGGTGCATCCGCTGCTGCGCTTCCTGGGGCCGGTGCCGGCCTCGGCGCTGCTGCCGCTGGCGTTCTTCTTCGCGCCGTCCAGCTACGCCGCCGCCGTCTTTCTGGTGGCGCTGGCCACGTTCTTCCCGGTGGCGGTGCTCACCTGGTCGGGCGTGGCGTCGGTGCACAAGAGCTACTACGACGTGGCGCGCACGCTGGGCGCGTCGGAATGGTTCCTGGTGCTGCGCGTGGCGATTCCCGCCGCGCTGCCGCAGGTTTTCGTCGGCCTGTTCATGGGCCTGGGCGCATCGTTCTCGGTGCTGGTCACGGCCGAGATGATGGGCGTGCAGGCCGGCCTGGGCTGGTACCTGCAGTGGGCCCAGGGCTGGGCGGCCTACGCGAACATGTATGCGGCGCTGCTGGTGATGGCGGTGTTCTGCTCGGGCCTGATCACGCTGCTGTTCGCCGTGCGCGACCGCGCGCTGTCGTGGCAGAAGGGGACCGTGAAATGGTGAGCACCGTGCCATCTCAAGAAGTCACCGCTGTGCAGCAGAGCCAGACGGGCGCGCGCATCGACATCACCAATGTCAGCCACTGGTTCCCCCAGGACAAGGGCGCCGTGCTGCAGGTGCTGGACGGCATCGACCTGACGGTGCGGCCTGGCGAGTTCGTGGCGCTGCTCGGCCCCAGCGGCTGCGGCAAGTCCACGCTGCTGCGCCTGGTGGCAGGGCTGGAGCCGGCCACCACCGGCACCATCGCGCAGGACGGCGTGCCCATCACCCGGCCCGACCCGTCACGCATCGTCGTCTTCCAGGACCCCACGCTCTACCCCTGGCGCACGGTGTGGGACAACGTGGCCCTGGGCCTGCAGGCGCGCGGCCTGCTCAAGGCCGAGCGCGCGCGCGTGGACGATGCGCTCCAGCTCGTCGGCCTGGCCGAATTTGCGCACAGCCACCCGCACCAGCTCAGCGGCGGCATGGCGCAGCGCGTGGCGCTGGCCCGCGCGCTGGTGAACGACCCGCAGCTGCTCATCCTGGACGAGCCGCTGGGCAAGCTCGACTCGCTCACGCGGCTGGCCATGCAGAGCGAGCTGCTCAAGCTGTGGGAGCGTGCGCGCTTCTCGGCGCTGCTGGTCACGCACGATGTGGAGGAGGCGCTGTTCCTCGCCAACCGCGTGATCGTGCTGACCGACCGGCCCGCGCGCATCGCCGCCGAGCTGGTGGTGGACCTGCCATACCCGCGCCACCGCGGCCATCCGCGCTTTGCCGAACTGCGGCATGAGGCGCTGCGCCACCTGGGGCTCGACGCCACGTGGTGACCGCTGCAGCGGCCGCCGACGCCGCGGCGCCCGCCCGCCCGGTGCGGCGCGCGCCATGAGTGGCACCCCGCCCGACGCCGCCTGGCTCAACGCGCTCATCTCGCTGCTGCAAGGCGCGCAGCTGGCGCTGCTGCGCGCGCTGCACGCCCTGGGGCTGGTGGACACCGTGCACGGCCAGCCGGCGTGGCCGTGGGCGCGGCGCGTCTCGGGCGAGAACCTGCTGATCGACATCGGCCAGGCGCGGCACCTCGCCATCACGCTCGCGGTGCTGGCCGGCGTGCTCGCGCTGCTGGTGGTGGCGCTGCTCTGGCGCCGGCGCCGTGGGTGGGTGCTGGCCCTGGTGCCCGTGGCGCTGGTGCTGGCGCCGTGGCCAGAGGCCCGCGTGGTGCTCGTGCCGGCGCACCCGACGAGTTTCCACGCACCGCCCGCGCCGCTGTCGGTGGCGGCCATCGCGCAGGGGCAGGCGCTGTATGCGCAGCAGTGCGTCGGCTGCCACGGCGCCAACGGCCGGGGCCAGGGCCCGCTGGCCGCGCAGCAGCCGGTGTGGCCGCCCAACCTGGCCGGCCCGCTGCTGTGGCGCCGCGCCGACGGCGACCTGCTCTGGGCGGTGCTGCACGGCGTGCGCGACGGCGTCGGCCGCACCACCATGCGCGGCCACGCCGGCCGGCTGACGGACGCGGACGCCTGGGCCGTGCTGGACTACCTGCGCGCGCAGGCAGCGGGGGAAATGCTGCGCGCCAGCGGCGCGTGGATGCTGCCCGTGGCCTTGCCCGACGCCGCCGTGCGCTGCGGCGCGCAGCCCGCGCGGGCGCTGTCGAGCTGGCGCGGACAGCGCGTGCGCGTGGTGGCGGCCGCATCGCCCGGATCGGACGCCGCGGCGGCCGTGCAGTCGCTGCGGGAGGATCCGCGCCTCGTCACGGTCTGGCTGCAGCCCTCTGCATCCCCCTCCGGACCTGCGCCGCGTGCGCTGCCGTCCGTGCTCCCGGCGGGCGCCGATTGCGTGGTGGACGACGCACAGGCCTGGAGCGCCTTCGCGCTCATCGCCGGCACGCCGCGGCTGGAGGGCGCGCAGTTCCTGGCCGACCGCGACGGCTGGCTGCGGGCGCGCAGCCAGCCCGGCCAGGCGGGCTGGTCCGAGGACGACCTGGTCTGCCGCACCGAAACCGCGCCGCGGCCGGCCGCACCGGCCGCCGCCGCTCCACCGGGCACGCTGCCCGCCGACGGGCTGGGCGCGCTCATCACGCTGATGGATGCGGAGCCGGTGCGCTTCGTCAAAGGCGGCTTCGTCCACTGAGGGGTGCTATTTAAAGAATAGCTGCTTGCGCTTTCTGAATGAGCGATTCAGGTATTTTTGTGTCTGAAATGCTTTAGGGGTAAGCGCATAGTGCTCTACTTTTTGAATGTCTGCCGCCTTCGGCCGCACGGAGCCGCGCGCGCCTCAGGGGGGTGTACTGCCTCTACGCGTGGGTCACCCAGCTCCGGTGCTCGTCCGAGTCCAGGTGCGGCAAGGTGTTGAAGGTCTGCATCATCAGCCGCTTGGGGGCGATGCTGAACTCGGTCACCGCGCTGTTGCGGATGCGCATGTTCAGCGCAATCGTCACTTCGGGCGGCGTGGAGAGCACCTCGCCCACGGCGGCGGAGATCGGTCCGCCGCTGGAGACCAGCAGCACGTGGTGCCCCACATGCAACTTGCGCACATGCTCCAGCACACCGCGCACGCCGGCCGAAAAATCCACCCAGCTCGGCATGCCCACCGGGCTGATGGTGCCGCCCATCCACTGCGCAATCGCGTCGCACAGCAGGCGGAAGTGGTGCTTGTACAGCTCGGGCGTGTCCGCGCGCGGCAGCGGGTGTGGGTGGATGGCGTGGATCAGCGCGGCGCTGTCGTATTCGTTGAGCGCGGGCAGGGCCAGCGGCGCGGGCGTGGACTGCAGGCCTTCGGCGATGCCTTCCAGCGTCTGCACGTGGCGGCGCAGCGTGCCGGTCAGCACGGCGTCGAAGCGCACGCCCCGGGCGCGCCAGTACTCGCCCAGGCGCACGGCCTGCTCGCGCCCGCGGGGGCTGAGCTGGTCATAGTCATCCGCGCCAAACGAGGCCTGGCCGTGGCGCACGAGGTAGAGCGTTCCCATGCGGCCCATTGTGGGCACCCGCCGACCGGCGCTTTGTCTCCGGAGCGACCGGCGCGCAGGCCCGCGCGCGGGCCGCCTGCGGCGTGGCGCGCGGCCGCAACAGCCTGTCGTCAGGACGACAGCACCCGCGCGAAAACGGTGGCATCCACGTTGCCGCCCGTCAGCGCCAGGCCCACGGATTGCCCCGCGATTAGGCTGCGCTCCTGCATCGCGGCGGCGAAGGCCGCGGCGCCCGCGCCCTCGGCCACGTTGTGCGTGTCCATGAAGATCGCGCGCATGGCGGCGGCCACCTCGTCGTCGCTCACCTGCACGATGTGGTCGAGGTGCGGCGCCAGGATGTCGAGCGCAGCCGGGTCCGCGACGCGGCAGGCCATGCCGTCGGCCAGCACGGTGGTGACGGGCGCCTCGACCACGCGGCCCACGGCCAGCGAGTCGGCATACGTGGTGGCATGGCGGCTGACCACGCCGACGATGTGCACCCCGTGGCCCAGCGCGTGCTTGGCCGCGATGGCCGCGCACGCGCCCGAGCCCTGGCCGATGGGCACGTAGGCGACCTGGAGCTGCGGCACGGCGCGCAGGAACTCCCACCAGTAGGTGCTCACGCCGCGCAGCAGGTCCTTGTGGAAGCTGGGCACCATGTGCGCGCCGCGTTCCGAGGCCAGGCCCATGGCGTGCTCCCGCGCTTCCTGGAAGTCTTCGCCATGCTCGATCAGCGTGACGCCCAGGGCGCGCATGGCGGCGTTCTTCTCCACCGAATTGCCCTGCGGCACGACGATGGTGCAGGCCACGCCGTGGCGGCGCGCCGCCCAGCCCATGCTCTGGCCGTGGTTGCCGCGCGTGGCGCTGATGACCTCGCGCGGTAGCGCACCGCTGCGGGCCAGCTGGTCGAAGTAGGTCAGCCCGCCGCGGATCTTGAAGGCGCCCACGGGCGTGTGGTTCTCGTGCTTGAGCCAGCAGTCCGCACCCAGGCGCTCGCTGAGCAGGCCCCAGCGGTACTGCGGCGTGGCGGCGAAGTCCTGGTAGACCACCTGCGCGGCGGCCTCGATGTCGGCCAGCGTGGGCAGGTTGGAAAGGTGGTCTGTGGAGGAGGGGGTACGGGCGTTCATGCGGCGGCCTTCTTGTCGGTAAGGAGCTTCAGGGCGAGCAGGCCGAGCACGGTGCCCATCACGTAGCGCTGCGCGCGGATCCACTGCGGGCTGCGGTTGAGGAAGCCTGCAACCTGCGCCGCGAACAGCACGAGCACGGCGTTGACCAGCGCGCTGATGCCGATCTGCAGGGTACCCAGCGTCACGCTCTGCAGCAGCCACTGGCCGCGCTCGGGGTGCAGGAACTGCGGGAAGAACGACACGTAGAACATCGCCACCTTGGGGTTGAGGGCGTTGGTGAGAAAGCCCATCAGGAACAGCTTGCGTGGGCTGTCGGCCGGCAGCGTGCGCGTCTCGAACGGCGCCACGCCGCCCGGTTTGACCGCCTGCCACGCCAGCCACAGCAGGTAGGCGGCGCCGGCGATCCGCAGGGCGTCGAAGGCCAGGGGCACGGCGGCCAGCAGCGCGGTGAGGCCCGCCACGGCGGCCACGAGGTGCACGCCGAAGCCCGCGATCACGCCCGCCAGCGACAGCAGGCCGGCGCGCGGCCCCTGGGTAAGGCTGCGCGAGACGCAATAGACCATGTTGGGCCCGGGCGTGAGCACCAGCAGCAGGGCGGCGAGGGCGAACAGCAGCAGTTCCTGGGGTGTGAAAAGCATCAGATGATCTCCGGGGACAAGGACGCGAGCGTGAGGGTGGCGCGCGGGGTGGACAGCACGGCCTCCAGGCGGGGCAGCGCAGCGTGGGCGACCGATACCCGGGGCGTGAGGCCGGCTGCGGCGCAGGCACCGGTGAGCGCAGGGGCGTCGGGATGGGCCAGGCGCAGGGCCTGCAGTTCCACGCCGCTGGCCGGCAGGCTGTAGCAGGGGTGGCGGTCGCCCCACTGGATGAGGGTGGGCAGGCACCCGTCCATCAGGCGCTGGCCGTCGCTGCGCACGGTGATCTGCCACTGCAGCAGGCCCAGCGACGTCGGCCGGCTGGCGGTGATGACGGCGCCCCGGTCCACGCCCCGCGCGGCCAGCGCGGCGTGGGCGGCGGCCAGGTCGGGCACGCTGGCCACCCAGTGGATCAGTTGCGGGCCCTGGCGGCGCACCTGCGCCTGCAGGCGCTCGTCGTCCATGTCGAACCAGCGCCTGGCGTCCGCAGCCAGGGCATGCGGTGCGCCTGGGTTGATGGCGATGATCTCCAGGTAGGCGCGCGGGTGGGCCGGGCTGGAGAGGTTGAGCAGCCGGTTGTGCGTGCCCATCAGCGGATGCTCGCCGCCGGGCGCGGGCGTGACGCCCAGCGTGCGCTTGCACCAGGCCGCGCCGTCGTCCAGCGTGGCGGCCAGCACCACCAGGTGGTCGATGCCGGGCTGCTGGTGGTCGATCCAGGGGCTCATAGCCGCACCTCGCCGCTCACGCAGGTGACGGAGCTGCCGCCCACCCAGATCGTGTCCCCGTCCTGCTCCACGTACACGCGGCCAGCGCGGCCCAGTGCCGTGCCCTGCGCGGCGATGTAGCGCGGCGGCGCCAGGTTGGCGCCGATGAGCCATTGCGCCAGCGCGGCGTTCAGGCTGCCGGTGACCGGGTCTTCGGCCAGGCCGTTGTTGCCGGGGAAGAAGGCGCGCACCTCGAAGGCGATGCCCTCGCCCGCCCCGTGCGGGCCCACCACGCCGACCTTGGCGCGCGGGCCGACCACGCCCACGTCCAGCGTACCGAGGATGGAGGCGTCGGGCCGCAGGGCCAGCACCTGCTCGGCGCTGGAGAGCATCACGCCGCGCCAGTTGGGGCCGTTGTCGCACCAGGCGTGGGCGACGATGTCGGTGCGCGCGATGCCCAGGCCGCGGGCGATCCGCTCCAGGTCCAGTTCGTCCAGCGGGCCGCTCTTGAGCAGGGGCGGCGCCGCGAAGGCCAGGCGTTCGCCGTCCTGGCGCAGCGTGACCAGGCCCACGCCGCATTCCTGCACCACGCGACCCGGTGTGCGCGGCTGGCCACCTGCCTCCAGCCAGGCGTGGCAGCTGCCCAGCGTGGGGTGGCCGGCGAAGGGCAGCTCCCGCCCGGGGCAGAAGATGCGCACGCGGTAGTCCGCGCCGGCGGCGGCGCCCGCCTCGGTGGGCGGCAGCAGGAAGGTCGCCTCGGACAGATTGGTCCAGTTGGTGAACTGCTGCATTTGCTCGGTACCCAGGCCGGCGCCATCCAGTACGATGGCGAGCGGGTTGCCCAGGTAGGGCGTGGCGGTGAACACATCGACTTGCTTGAACGGGCGCTGCAGCATGTTGGGGCCTGTGAAGAGTGGTGGAAAAAACGGAGAAAAAGAATACGGGTCAACGGGGGCAGGGCAAGGCTCTGCCCTGGCGCCGCCGCAGGGCTGGCGGTGCCGATCCCTCGTCGCTTCAAAAAAAACTGGGAGCAGGGCAGCGTCAGCCGGGCGGCGCGGGGCGTCGTCGCAGGGCGGCACAGCGCCGGGATACGCGGGGCAAAGGGTGGCTCACAGCAAGGCCGTCCCTTCGATGCAGGTGATGCTCTCGCCGCCCACCCAGACCTGGCCCTGCGCGTCCTGCGCGATGTGCACGCGGCCGGCGCGGCCCAGGCGCTCGCCCTGCGCCACCAGGTAGCGCGGCGGGGCCAGCCCTTCGCCGATCAGCCACTGGGCGATGCTGGCGTTCAGGCTGCCGGTGACCGGGTCTTCGGCATTGCCCATGGGCGAGGCGAAGGCCCGCACCACCACGCCCGGCGCGGTGGTGTCGGCCGCTGCGTCACCGACATGGACCACGCCCACGGACTGCCCCAGGTCCTGCAGCCGGGCGTGGTCGGGGTTCAGGGCCAGCACCGCCTCGGCGCTGTCGAGCAGCAGGCCCAGCCAGACGGGCCCGTTGTCCAGCAGCTGGGCGGCGCGGATCTGCGCCGGCCGCACGCCCAGGGCGCTGGCGATCAGCGGCAGCAGGGCCGGGCTGGGCTGGCCGCGGCGCAGCGCCGGCGCGGCAAAGGCCAGGCGGCCGCCGTCCTGCTGGATGTGCACCAGGCCCATGGCGCATTCCTGCACGATGCGCGGCGCCTGCCGGGGCGTGTGCCCGGCCTGCAGCCAGGCGTGGCAGCTGCCCAGCGTGGGGTGGCCGGCAAAGGGCAGTTCGCCGCTGGGCGAGAAGATGCGCACCCGGTAGTCGGCCCCATCCGCCGCACCCTGCGGCGTGGGCGGCAGCAGGAAGGTAGTCTCCGAGACGTTGGTCCAGGCGGCGAAGCGCTGCATGTCCTGGCCGGACAGGTCCTCCGCATCCAGCACCACGGCCAGCGCATTCCCATCGCCGGGCCGGCGGCTGAACACGTCGATCTGCTTGAACGGGCGGGAGCGCATGGCGATGGGCCTGTGGCGGGTGGTCGGTGCCGCAGCGTCAGGACAGGGCCTGGTCCAGCACGCCGCGCGCGCCGGTGCGGTCGAGCAGGGCCTGGTACCAGCGGTCCAGGTGCGGGCGGGCGGCGCGCTCCTGCGGCAGACCGTACCAGCGGTGCACCTCGCAGGCGACGGGAATGTCGGCCACGGTGAAGCGCTCGCCGGCCAGGAAGGCCTGGCGGGCCAGGCGCGCGTCCAGCAGATCCAGCAGCGGTTCCATGGCGGCCACCGACTGCGCGATGCGGGCGTCGTCCCGCTGCGCGGCCGGGGTGCGGATCCATTGCAGGAAGGCATCGCGGCCCGCGGGGTTCATCGTGGTCTGCTGCCAGTCCATCCACTGCTCGATGACGAAGCGCGTGGGCAGATCGTCGGCATACAGCGTGGCCGGCGCGTGGCGCGCGGCCAGGTAGCGCACGATCACGTTGGACTCCCACAGCACGTAGCCGTCGTCCTCGATCATCGGCACCAGGCCGTTGGGGTTCTGGCGCAGGTAGTCGGGCTCGCGCACCAGGCCGAACTGGCCGCCAGCGTCGGTGCGCTGGAACTCCAGCCCCAGCTCCTGGGCGGTCCAGACGACCTTGCGTACGTTGATGGACGACACGCGTCCCCAGATGCGCAGCATGGGCCTTCCTTCCTCAGGCAGCGACGGCCGGTGCGGCGGCGCGGGCGCGGATGGCCGCGGCCAGCGCCGCGATGCCGGTGTTGATCTGCTGGGCGCTGGCCGTCACGAACGACAGGCGCAGCGTGCGCACATCGGCGTTGTCGGCATAGAAGGCCGCGCCGGGCACGAAGGCCACGTTGCGGTCCACCGCCTCGGGCAGCAGGTCCAGCGCGCTCATGCCCTCGGGCAGGCGCACCCACAGGAACATGCCGCCGTCGGGGCGGTTCCACTCCACCTGCAGGCCGGCCATCTCGCGCGCCAGGGCGTCGAGCATGGCGTCGCGCTGGTGCTTGTACAGCGCGCGGATGGTGGGCACGTGGCGGTCCAGGAAGCCGTCCTTCATCACCTCGGCCACCATGCGCTGGTTGAAGCTGGGGCTGTGCAGGTCGGCCGCCTGCTTGGCCTGCAGCAGCTTGGGGTAGATGCCCTTGGGCGCCACCAGGAAGCCCAGGCGCAGGCCCGGCGCGAGGATCTTGGAGAACGAGCCCAGGTAGATGCAGCCGTCGGGGTTGCGCGCGGTGAGCGGTAGCGCGGGCGGCTGGTCGAACCACAGGTCGCCGTAGGGGTTGTCTTCCACCAGGGGCAGATTCAGCTCGGCCGCCTGGGCGACCAGGGCGGCGCGGCGCGCTTCGGTCATGGTGCGGCCGGTCGGGTTCTGGAAGTTGGGCAGCACATACAGGAAGCGCGCGCGGTCGGCGCCGGTGCCCACCTTGGTGGCCAGGTCGTCCACCTGCACGCCTTCGTCGTCGCTGGCCACGCTGACCACCGTGGGCTCCATGGGGGCGAACGCCTGCAGCGCGCCCAGGTAGGTGGGCGTTTCCACCAGCATGCGGCTGCCGGCGTCCAGCAGCACCTTGGCGATCAGGTCCAGGCCCTGCTGCGAGCCGGTGGTGATCAGCACCTGGTCGGGGTTCACGTCCCAGGGCAGCATGCGGGCGACGGCCTCGCGCAGCGGCGCATAGCCCTCGCTGGCGGCGTACTGCAGGGCGGACTGGCCGTCCTTTTCCAGCACGGCGGCGCAGGCCTGCGCGAAGGCGTCGATGGGGAAGGTCTTGGGCGAGGGCAGCCCACCGGCCAGGCTGATGATGCCGGGCTTCTCGGTGACCTTCAGGATCTCGCGGATCACCGAGGGGTTCATCTTTGCGGCGCGTGCGGCCAGGGTCCAGTTCGTCGTCATATCCGTTGATCTCCAGGAGGCGCGGCGGGTGCGCCCAAAGTCGTGCATTGAAAGTGCCGTTGTGCGGCAGTGGGTGGCGCTGCGGGTGGTGCCACGGCAGGGAGCTTAACCGCGTGGGCCACCCGCGCCAGCGGGGTGAATCGTGTGTTGCCTAGCATGCTTGGTGCCTGCGTTTTCTCGCTCAGCGGCGCACCGGCATGCGCCGGCCCAGGGCCACCGTGGCCAATACGGCGAGGCCGAAGCCCACGCTGACGGCATCGAGCCGCTCGCCCAGCAAGGGGACGGCCACCAGCATGCCCAGGAAGGGCTGGATCAGCTGCACCT
Organism: Paracidovorax wautersii; assembly: GCF_031453675.1. Classification (NCBI taxonomy): domain Bacteria; kingdom Pseudomonadati; phylum Pseudomonadota; class Betaproteobacteria; order Burkholderiales; family Comamonadaceae; genus Paracidovorax; species Paracidovorax wautersii. Next base: position 1,950,591 of record NZ_JAVIZX010000001.1, read on the forward strand.
GGCTCACGCGCACCGTGCCGCCCAGGGCCAGGCCGCGGTACCAGGCGAAGAAGCCCAGCCACATCGAGAAGACCGACACATAGGCGAACGCGCCCCAGGCGGTGGCCGGCAGCGGCGCCTGCGGCCACGACAGTGCGGCCAGCGGCACGGTGAGGGGCAGCGAGATCACCAGCGCCCAGCAGATGACGGCATCGGCACGCATGTGCTGCGACAGCCGGGCGCCGTAGCCGTAGCCCACGGCGGCGAGCAGCATGGCGCCCATCAGCAGCAGATCGGCCGGGTGCAGCGCGATGCCTTCCGCGCCCGAGCGCAGCACGGCGAACGCCACCACCAGCGCCGTGCCCAGCAGCGCACAGGCCCAGAACGCGCCGGAGGGCCGCTGCCGGTGCAGCAGGGCACCCACCGCGGCGGTGGCCAGCGGCAGCAAGCCCACGATCACGCTCGCGTGCACGGCGCCCACGTAGCGCATCGCCAGCGAGGTCAGCAGCGGAAAGCCGAACACTACGCCCGCGGCGGTGAGCGCCAGCGGCCCCCAGTCCGCTCGCTGCGGCAGCGGCGCGCGGCGCACCGCCAGCAACGCGGCCGACAGCAGGCCGGCCACCACGGCACGGCCCATGGCGATGAACACGCTGTTCATCTGCGGGGCCTCGGGCGTGCCCACGGCCAGGCGCGTCATGGGCAGCGTGAGCGCGAAGATCGCCACGCCCAGTGCGCCGAACAGCAGGCCGCGGGCTTCGTCGGACAGCCCGGGGGGCGTGTGCGCGCCAGCGCTGACAGGAGGAGATGTGGGGGGCGGCATGCGGGGTTCTCGGGCGGGTATTCGTTGAGCTGCGGTGTGCGAAGGCGCTCAGGCGTTCACCATCCAGGCGGCGGTGAGCACCAGCACCAGCGCCATGCCGCGGTTGAACCACAGCAGGCGGCGGCCCTGGGCCAGCCACTGGCGCAGCAGGGCACCCGTGGCGGCATAGGCCAGATTGCTGGCGAAGGCAAAGCCCAGCATCACCGGCACGACGACGGCCAGGCGCTGCAGGGCGTCGTCGCGGCCGGCCACCCAGCCCGCCACGATGGTCAGCGCCAGCAGCCAGGCCTTGATGTTCACGAACTGCAGGGCCGCGCCCTGCCAGAAGCCCACGTTCAGGCGCGCGGCATCGGCCTCGGACAGGCGCGCGCTCTGGGCGAGCTTCCAGGCCAGGTACAGCAGGTAGGCGATGCCCACCGCCTTGATGCCCAGGCGCAGCGGCGGCACCGCCACCACGATGGCCCCGATCCCGGCGGCGCACAGCAGCAGCAAGGCCGTCCAACCCACCGGCACGGCGCACACGAAGCGCATGGATGCGCGCAGGCCGCGGTTGGCTGCGAGCGCTGTGGAGAGCGTGGTGTTGGGGCCGGGCGAGAAGCTCATCGCGGTGGCCAGCACCAGCAGGGCCGTGAATTCAACGAGAGGCATGAGGAGCGTCAAATCAAGAATCAGGGCTTCAATGTAGGGCGTGATTCCTATACAGTGCCGATACACACACACTGACAAATGCATGAACTGTATTGGTCTGTGTAACGGCACAGTCACGCTCCAGGATCCCGCCATGCTCACCCGTACCCCCGAGCGCACGCTCACCGAACAGCTTGCCGAGCGCTTTGCCGAACGCATCCGCTCGCGCCTGCTGCCCGCAGGCGCCCGCCTGCCGTCGGTGCGCGAATGCGCGCGCCAGCAGGGGGTAAGCCCGTATACGGTGGTGGCCGCGTACGACCAGCTGCTGGCGCAGGGCCTGGTGGAGGCCCGGCGCCAGCGCGGCTTCTATGTGCGCGACTATCTACAAAAAGTGCCTGAAACGCCCGCCGATCAAGCGCATGTAGCTATTAAAAATGAAGCGGATGTTCCGGTGTCTCCGCTGGGCACCATCGGCGTGCGCATGTCGGGCTCGCAGATCAACGCCACCGCGCTCATCCGCGGCATGTTCCACCAGGCGTCGAACAAGCCGCAGCCGGGCACGGGCGTGTTCCCGCCCGACTGGCTGGAAGAGGCGCGCTTCATGCCTGCCGCCGTGCGCAAGATCACCGCCAGCCGCGCGCTGCAGGACGGCTCGCTGAGCTACGGCGAGCCCATGGGCGACGCAGGGCTGCGCCAGGCCCTGTCGCGGCGGCTGGCCGCGCTCAACGTGCCGGCGCGGCCCGAGCAGATCATGACCACCGTGGGTGCCACGCATGCGCTCGATATCGTGAGCCGCACGCTGCTCAAGGCGGGTGACCCGGTGATGGTGGAAGAGCCCGGCTGGTCCGTGGAGTTCGCGCGGCTGGTGGCGCTGGGCATGCGCGTGCTGCCCGTGCCGCGCGGTCCCGACGGGCCCGATCTGGCTGTGATGGCGCGCTACTGCGAGGCGCACGCGCCCAAGCTCTTCGTGAGCGTGAGCGTGCTGCACAACCCCACGGGGTACAGCCTCTCGCCCGGCAGCGCGCACCAGATCCTGCAGTTGGCGCAGCAGCACGACTTCCACATCGTCGAGGACGACACCTACAGCCACATCGCCCCCGACCACGCCACGCGCCTCACGGCCCTGGATGGGCTGCGCCGCACGATCTACGTGAATGGCTTCGCCAAGATCCTGGCGCCCAACTGGCGCGTGGGCTACCTGGCCGCGCCGCCCGACCTGGTGGAGCGCATGCTGGACACCAAGCTGCTGTCCACGCTCACCACGCCCTCCATCCTGGAAAAGGCGCTGGCGCTGTGCATCGACCAGGGCCAGCTGCGCCGCCATGCCGAGCGCATGCGGCTGCGCCTAGCGCAGGCCCGCTCGCGCAGCGTGCAACTGGCGCTGGACGCCGGCTGCACCTTCGCGGCGGAGCCCGCGGGCATGTTCGGCTGGGTGGAGACGGGCGTGGACACCGACATGCTGGCCCAGCGGCTGCTGGACGAGGGCTACCTGATCGCGCCGGGGGCGCTGTTCCACGCCACGCGCCAGCCCTGCACCCTCATGCGCATCAATTTCACCACCACGCAGAACGTGGCCTTCTGGCGCGTGTGGTCGCGCGTGGCGCGGGAGGCGGGCGGCCCGCGCTGAATCTGGTGCCGGGCTGCTGCGGTCCGCCCCGCCCGCGTCAGGCCCTGCAGCGCAGGGCCGCCACGCCTTGGTAGCGGGTGCCGTTCGACAGCAGGGACGTGTAGCTAATCACCACCAGATAGGTGCCGTTGCCGCCATCGCCGATACCCACGACCGAGCCGGAGTTGCCGCCGAAATACCCCCCATTGAGGGCGGTGGAGGTGGGCGTGGCGACGGTGAGTTCGAGCGTGCCGGTTTCGAACGCGCTGCCCGCCTGCACGCGGTAGCTGCCCGACACCACGGCCCCGGCGCTGGTGAACGTGAGCGTGGCGCTGCCCGTGGCGGTGCCGGTGTAATCGGCCGGCCGCACGCTGGCGCCACCGATGTAGGTGGGGGAGGTGAAGCTGCCGCCGTTGCAGGCGAACGTGCCGGACGTGGGGAGCGCAGCGAGCCGGTTGAACGCGACGTAGTGGGCGGCCGCGTTGTTGCCGGCCAGCACGGTGGTGCCGGTGCCGCTGGTGGCGGTGCCCAGCGTCCAGCGCCCCGCGGCATAGAACGCGTCGCCGCCGATGTCCTGCGTGACGGCGGGCGAGCCGGTCAGCCGGGTGTCGTTGAGGGCCGTCATGGCGCCGCTGGCAGTCTGCGTGAACGTGTCCAGGCGGCCGACGATCTGGGCGCCTGCGCCTTGCATGAAGTAACCCGGGTTGGCGTTCGCCTGGGCCACGAAGGGGGCGGAAACGCCGCCTGTGTCCTGCTGCTGCGGTGCAGGGGGGGCAACGGTGCCGCCGCCGGGCGCCTGGGCGGCCTGGTCATCGCCGCCACCCCCGCCCCCGCCGCAGGCGGTGAGGAGCGCCGTGAGCGCGAAGAGACACAGGGGACGGGAGGCAGAGAGAAGGCGGCTGGATGGCATGGAGGATGGGTTGTGGTGACGGTTGCGGAGAAAAAGCGTGGCACGCGGACAGCGCCGCAGATTGCGGAGCGGCGTGCCGCATGGCGCGCGGCGGCGGTGCGGACGGTGGGCCGGCATGCCGGGTCTGGCCCGGGGCGATGGAGCGCATTGCACAAAACCCTGGGAGCCAAGCGGCACCGACCCACAGGCGCGCGACGCGCCAATGCAGCCCAGAATTGTCCGAGCCCCGCCAGCCCGTTCCGTGCAACAGAAAACGAGAGATGTATCAAAGATGCATCTGTGCTGGCGTCGGCACCTGCCGATGCGCCGCTTTACCGCCTGTACCAGATCCGCCGCGCTGGACGGGCAGCGCGCGCCTTCAGTGGGCGGCCGGTGCCGGGCGCTCGACGTTCAGGTCGGCCAGCATGCGCAGCAGGCAGCGGTTGACGTGCTCCTGGCTCAGCTCGTGGGTCTCGCAGAGCTGGCGGATGGCGCCGGTGTCTTCGGTTTCCAGCGCGCAGGCCATCTCCAGGCTCGGCGCGTAGGGCCCGGTGCGCAGTACGGCGGCATCGTAGATGCGCTCGGACAGCGGCAGGCGGCGCAGCACCGCACCCAGGGGCTCGCCCAGCAGCTCGTCGAGTTGTGAGAACAGGCCGCAGAGGTACACCTCGCGGCGCAGGTCGTTCTCGACGCCGGCGTCCAGCAGGCGCTCGGTGAGCCGGGCACGCATGACCATCGCCTCGCGGATGGGCTGCAGGTTGGGGTCGGTGGCGGAGTGGGGCAACTGGTCGGAGAGCCAGCGCTTGAGCGAGCCGTAACCCATCATCACCAGGCCGCGGCGCAGCGAGTCCACGCCCGTGCGCAGGCCCAGCGCGGCCGAGTTGGTGTAGATCATGAAGCGGTAGGCCAGCAGCGGTTCCTCGCCCAGGATGGACTCGAAGGCCTCCAGCGATTGCTCCGCATCGATGGCCTTCATGAGCTTGAGCACCGTCTCGTGCGCCGGGTGCAGCGGATGGTGCCGCATGCCGTAGAGCACGTCCTCGACCGGCCAGCCGGCGACCGCCATCGCACGCTGCTGGTCCAGGCAGTGCTCCGCCAGCGCACGGCTGGGCAGGTTCTCGTAGACCTGCCCTGCGATCACCGGGCTGCGCCGGTGGGCGGTGGCCGCCGATTGCAGCGCTGTCACCGCGTCGGAATGCGACAGGCTCAACAGGCTGTTGTCGAAGAAGCGGGCGACGTCCTGTGCCGGCAGCTGCGCCATGTCTCCGCGCCACACGAGCTTGAGGCCTCGCTGGTGCGCGGCCTGCACGCGCTGGTGGATGGAGGAATCGGCCATCCAGTCGCCGCGCACCTCGATCCAGGGCGCGCCGACGGGCGCATGCTCCAGCAGGTCGCACAGCAGCTGGCGCGACTGGGCCGACAGCAGCAGCGGTGGCGAGCTGGCGGTCCACAACTCCTGGATGGTGCGCAGCAGGTGCGGCGCATCCACCAGGTTGGCGCCATCGCTGTTGACGTACAGCTGGATGCCCGCCAACCTGCGCGCCGCATTCCAGAGGGGGCGATAGCCGAGGATCAGACTGCCGAGAACGGATTGGACCATTTAGGAACTCGAGAACGGAACGATCGCGCCATTGTCGGAGATTGCAGGCCCTGCCGTCGGGTGCGGAAAACCCGCCAGCTACGGGCGATGGCCGACCGGCGCCTGCGCGTTCAGCCGATGTAGTTGAACAGGGACAGCTTCTGCACCATCGCGTAGGACTGCAGGGCGGCCTGGTAGCCCACCTGGGTGTTCTTGAAGTCCGAGATGCCCTTCATCATGTCCAGGTCTTCCGCCCGCGACCGGTCGCCTTCCAGCTGGATCGAACGGTTCTCCTGGTCGCCCGTGATGCGGTCCGCCCGGTTGAGCAGTTCCCCGGCATAGCCCCGCATGTTGTGGATGCGTTCCAGACCGGCATCGATGTTGGCGAGCGCCTGCCCCACCACCTGCGCGGCCGCGGTGCTGTCCGGTGCATCGGCAATGCCGCGGATGGCATTGTCGATGTCGCTCAGCACGCTGACGCTGGGCTTGAGGGTGATGGTGTCGTTGGCCTTGGGCGTGCCGTTCAGCGTGAACGACATCACCTGGTCCGCACCTTCCGAGATCTTGATGGAAATGGGCTGCCCCGTCTTCACCGGAGCGGTCGTGGCGGTCGAGGTGGTGACGGTGCCGTCCTTGGCGGTCTTCGTCAGCGTGTAGCTGAGCGAGGTCGTGCCGTTGGCGGCGTCCACGGTCACGCCATCGATGCGCATGCCGTATTGCGCACCGTCCAGCGTCTGCTGGTTGGACGTGGTGATGGCGCTGGTCGTCAGCGTGCTGCCGGGGTCTCCGCGGGTGATGCCTGCCGAATACACGCCATCGCGAACGGCGTCGAACATGAAAGCCGAGTGGCCGTCGATGCTTTGCGCGATGCCGGTGCCGGTGCTTCCCTGCTGGCCGGGCAGGCCCGAGAAGAGGTAGTCGGGGCCGGACGACAGCGGGCCCACGAAGGGTTCCAGGGCACTGCCCAGTGCGCCGAGCAGGGGCAGGCCGTTGGTGTCCTTGCGGTTGATCACCTCGGTCAGCTGGTCGCGCAGGCTCTGGATCTGGTTGGAGATGGTCTTGCGGTCGGCCGGCGTCAGCGCCCCGCCTCCCGCTCCCACCACCAGCTGGCGCAGTTCCTGGGCAAGGTCCACCGCGTCGCCGAGGGCCGACTCCGCCTGGGCCACCGTGTTGCGCTGGTTGTCCAGGGCCCGCTGGTCCGCCTGGATGCGCGTGATGCGGGTCAGGGCGCGCTCGGCCTGGGCCGCCGCCACCGGGTCGTCGCTGGGCCGGACCACCCGCTTGCCGGAGGTGAGGTTCTCCTGCAGATCCACCAGCGCCGTCTGCCGGGAGTTCAGGTTGCGCAGGGTGCTGTCGTACATGTTGGCGGTACTGACGCGGTAGAAAGTGCTCATGTCATGCTCCGTGCGTTGGCTCAGCGGCCCATGCTCTGTATCAGGCTGTCGAAGATGCTCTGGGCGATCTGCAGCATCTTGGCGGACGCCTGGTACGCCTGCTGGTACTGGATCAGCTTGGCGGCCTCTTCGTCCAGGTTCACGCCCGACACCGCCGTGCGGTCCGCTTCCAGGTTGCTGGCGATGGACGAGGACAGATCGGCGGCGTACAGCGCGCTTTGCGCCCGCGTGCCGATCTGTGCCATGAGGCCGGCGTAGCCGTCGCTCATGGACGACTCATCGAACATCTTCACGTCGCGCAGGCCGGCCAGGGCCGTGGCGTTGCCGGCGTTGCGCTTGTAGGCATCGCCGTATTGCGGATCGAGCGCATTGCCCACGGTCACGGTGTCGCCGGTCTTGGGCGTGCCCTGCAGGGTGATCGACCAGCCGTTGATGGAGATGGGCTGGCCGGTCACGAAGGGTTGGCCCGTCGCTATCGCGGTGGGGGGATTGGTGCGACCGTCGAAGGCGTCGTAGGTGGTCGGCGGCCCGGCATTGAACTGCAGCAGGACGCCGCCCGTCGTCGGAGGCGTTGCCGCGGGATTGCCATTGGCCGGCAGCACCAGACCGCCGGGCTGGCCCGTGACGGCAAGCTTGGCCAGCTGCAGCGATCCGCTGTTAGATGTGCCCATGGCCGCGTTCACGGGATTGGCGGCCGCCAGATCGCGTGGCGAATAGATCTGCGTTTCGATGTTCGCGGCCGTGGCGCTGAACGGCTTGAACAGGACGCGCTCGCCGGCCGTTCCTGCCGCGGTCAGATTGAACGTCAGGCCGTCGATCTGCTGCCCGGCCAGGTTGCCCAGGTCGGTGAAGGCGGTGGCCTTGCCATCCGACAGGCGGACGACCTGGCCTGCCGGCGGCGTGGTGAAGCGCACTTCATAGTCCGATGCCGCGAAACGGGTGGCGTCCGTGAACTGGACGACGCCCGCGGCCGTGCCGCTGGTGTAGGCCGGTGCGCTGGTCGGAACGGAGAACAGCTCCTTGCCCGGCTGCCCGTCGAGCGTGAGCCCGAGCTTCTGCTGCGCGTTCATGGTCATGCCGATGGCCTGCGCCATGCGCCCGAGGAGGTTGCGGCCCTCGGTCAGGTCGTTGTTGGCAAAGCGCAGCAAGCCGGAGACCTCGCCGCCGCCCAGCATGTTGTCGTCCAGCTCGACCGGAGCCGAGCCGGGCTGGCTGAAGAACAGCCGCATCTGGCCGCTGCCGGAGAACTGCTTGGACTCGGCCAGGGACAGCGTGGCTGCGGTGGTGCCGAGCACCAGCGGCTGGCTGTTGGCGACGAACAGGCCGACGGTGCCGTCGTCGGCGGGCACCTGCGTGGTCTGGACGTACTGGTTCAGGTCCCGGATCAGCTGGTCGCGGCGGTCGAGCAGATCGTTGGGCGTTTGCCCATTGCCCTTGGTGCGTGCGATCTGGTCGTTGACGTCGGCAATGCTCTTGGACAGGCTGTTGATCTTGACGACGTCGTTCTGCAGCTGTTCATTGACCGAGTACTGGATCTCGCCCAGCTGCTCCGCGGCCGAACGCATGCGTGCCGCCATCTCGTTCATGCGCGTGAGCGTCACCGTGCGGGCCGTGATGTCGGTGGGCGCCGCCACCACGTCGCCCAGCGAATTCATCATGTCGGTGATGGACGCCCCCAGCCCGGCCGTGCCGCCGCTGAAGATGTTCTGCATCTGCGTGAGCCGCTCGGCCCGCGTCACATCGGCGGCCTGCGTCGACCCGGCGGCCGCGGCCTGGCGCGTCAGCAGCTCGTTGTGGTTGCGCAGGATGGTCTCCACCGACACGCCCTGGCCGATGTAGCCGCCCCCGGTGAACTGGCCCTGTACCGTCTGTTGCGACACCGACTGGCGCGAGTAGCCCGCCACGTTGACGTTGGCGATGTTGTGGCCCGTGGTCTGCAGGGCCACCTGGTTGGCCAGCAGGGCGCGGGCGCCGACGTTGAGCAAACTCATGCGACATTCCCTTTCAGGTGGTTCGCCAAAGGGTCGAGAGGCAACCGCCCGCGCGGCCCACGCCAGCGGCCGCCGCGCAAGGGCCGCCCCGCCGCGCTGGCGGCGTCCCCCTTCCCGCATTGCGCAGCAAAGCGTGAGAAGGGGGAAGCGACGAAGTCGCTCAGGGGGTAGTGACGCATGTCAGGCTTGGTTCTGCGTCGCGTTGCGTGCCATGTTCAGCGGCGCGACGTTGGCCGTGCTGTGGATGGCGCGGCTCAGCTTGGTGGCGTACTGCGGGTCGGTCGCGTAGCCGGCCTTCTGCAGCTCCGAGGCATAGGCCACGGCGGAGTGCGTCTTGCCGCGTGCCTTCTCGTAGCGCGGGTTGTCGTTGATCAGGCGGGCGTAGTCCTTGAACGAGTCTTCGTAGGAGTCGTAGGCGCGGAACTTCGCCGTGACCTTGCGCGGCGTGCCGTTGATGTACTCGGTGGTGGTGATCTCCGCCACCTTGCCCGTCCAGCCCTTGCCGGCCTTGATGCCGAACAGGTTGAACGAGTTGTCGCCGCCCTTGCTGCGGATCTCGCTCTTCCCCCAGCCGGTCTCGTGGCCGGCCTGGCCGAGCATGAAGTTGGCCGGGATGCCGCTTTCCTGGGCCACGCGCTCGGCGGCCGCCCGGTGGTGCTGCACGAAGTTGTCGCGGCCCTTGGGCGCCTGCGCCTTGGGGTCGCCCGGCACGCTGGCGGGGCGGGGCGCGCTGCTGCGCAGGCGGTTGACGTCCATGCTGAGGGTGGAGCCGGGCACCAGGTCGGGGTCGGCGCCGCCGCCCATCTTCTGGGCCAGCTGGCGCTGGATGGCTTCGGACAGCCCGCCGGGCATGCCGGACATCTGCACCGACAGTTGCTGGTCGAACATGTCGTTGGCCAGGTTGCTCTCGGCGCCGTCGAGCAGGCCGGACTTCATCGTCGCCTCGCGCATGCTCTTGATCATCTCGCGCATGAACAGCGATTCGAACTGCTTGGCGGCTTCCTTGGCGGCCTGCGGATCGTTCTGGCCGGCCTGGTACTTCAGCGCGTTGAGCGAGCGGGCGTCCACCGCCAGCGCATTGCTGGTGGATGCCGAGGTGGTGGCGGAGGGCAGGGAAAAGGCCATGGCGGCGTCTCCTGTCAGCGGCCCGTGCGGGTGGTTTGCGGGGCCATGGTCAGATCACTTCCAGCTCGGCGTTCAGAGCGCCGGCGGCCTTGATGGCCTGGAGGATGGCGAGCAGGTCCTGCGGCGTGGCGCCCAGGGTGTTGAGCGCGCGCACCACGTCGGCCAGCTGCGGCGATGCGGGAATCTGCATGACCTTGCTGCCGTCCTGCTTCAGGGTGATGTCGTTCTTCTCGGCCACCACGGTCTGGCCCTGCGACAGCGGGTTGGGCTGGCTGATGACGGGCGTGGAGCTGATGGTGATGGACAGGTTGCCGTGCGCGATGGCGCAGGGGCCCAGCGTCACCGCCTGGTTGAGCACGATGGAGCCGGTGCGGGCGTTGATGACGACCTTGGCCGCCGGCGTGGAGTCGGGCAGCGTGAGCTCTTCCAGCTCGGCGATGAAGTTCACGCGGCTGCCGGGGTTCTGCGGCGCGCGTACCTGCACCGTGCGGCCGTCCAGGGCCGTGGCGATGCCGGGGCCCAGCTTGCCGTTGATGGCGTTGACCACCTTGCGGGCGGTCTGGAAGTCGGAGGCGTTCAGGCCCAGGTTGATGGTGTCGCCGTCATTGAGCGGCGTGGGCACCGAGCGTTCGACCTGTGCGCCCTCGGGGATGCGACCGGCGCTCAGGTGGTTGATCTGCACCTTGCTGCCGCCAGCGGACGCGCCTGCGCCGCCCACGACCAGGTTGCCCTGTGCCAGGGCATAGATCTCGCCGTCGGCGCCGCGCAGCGGCGTGGCGATCAGCGTGCCGCCCTTGAGCGACTTGGCGTTGCCCATGGAGGCCACGCTGACGTCGATCGCCTGCCCGGGCTGGGCGAAGGCGGGCAACTGGGCGGTGACGATCACCGTGGCCACGTTCTTGAGCTGCGGCGCCGTGGTGCCCGGCGGCAGGCTGATGCCCATCTGCTGCAGGTAGTTCTGCATGGCCTGCGTGGTGATGGGCATCTGGGTGGTCTGGTCGCCTGTGCCGTCCAGGCCCACGACCAGGCCGTAGCCGGTCAGCTGGTTGCTGCGCACGCCCTGGATGGCGGCCACTTCCTTGATGCGCAGAGCCTGCGCTGGCAGGGCCGCGAACAGCGACCCCAGCACGGCCAGCAGCCCGAGGAGGCGCGCCGTCTGCGATAGAGGGAGGGTGGACAGGACTTTCATGGCCTCGATTGTGGGACGCCATGGATTTCCGGAATCGCCAAAAAGACGCCGGATCACCCGTCTTTTGGGGGCCACTGCCGGCGCTGCGGGCGGCCGTGGCGGATGAGGTTTTTCAAGCAAAAAAGGCCGCTAGCGCTTATCTGGTAAGCGCAAGCAGCTATCAATTTTGATGGGTTGTGATCCGTGCCGGCAAAGCCGTACGGGCGGGGCAAAGGGCGGTCAGCCGCCCCTCACACCGTTCCCGCCGCCGGTCAGAACGGCGCCACCGAATTGAAGGCGCGCGACAGCCAGCCCATGGCCTGGGCCTCGCTCTGGGCACCGCGGCCGCGCGACTGCACGCGGGCATTGGCCACCAGCGTGGAGCTAACCATGCTGCCCGGCTGCAGCGAGCGCGGGTCGACCGTGCCGGAGAAGCGCAGCACGTCCACGTTCTCGTTCACGCCGATCTGCTTCTCGCCGGCCACCACCAGGTGCCCGTTGGGCAGCACCTCGATCACCGTGGTGGTGATGGCGCCCGTGAAGGTGTTGGTGCTTTCCGTGCCGCCCTTGCCGGAGAAGGCGTTGCTGCTGTTGCCGCCGACGTTCAGCTTGCCCAGGGAGGACGAGCCGAAGAAGGGCAGGGCGGTGATGCCGGCGGTCGTGGCGCCGGTGCGGTCGACCGTCGAGGTGGAGTTCTGCTTGGCCGAGACGTTCTCCACGATCTGGATCGTCACCACATCGCCCACCAGGCGGGCGCGGCGGTCCTCGAAGATGGGGCGGTAGCTGGCCGCGTGGAACAGGCTGCCGGTGCTCGGGCCCGTGGGCCGGGGCGTGGCGGCCACGGGCGGCGGTGCCGTGGGCAGCAGATCCACCGGCGGCGGTGGGTTGAGCGTGGCGCAGCCGGTGGCGGCGAGCAAGGCGGCCAGCGCGCCCAGGCGCGGCAGGCAGGAGAAGAGAGGGTGGCGGGACATGGCGGTCATCCTTGTTGGCGACAGGAGGGTGCGCTTTAGAGCTGCGCGAGCTTGGCCAGCATCTGGTCCGACGTCTGGATGGCCTTCGAATTCATTTCGTAGGCGCGCTGGGTCTGGATCATGGTCACCAGCTCTTCCACGACGTTCACGTTCGACGTTTCCAGGAAGCCCTGGCGCATCGTGCCCAGGCCGTTGGTGCCGGGCGTGCCCTGCTGCGGCTGGCCGGACGCTGCGGACTCGCGGAACAGGTTTTGCCCGATCGGCTCCAGGCCGGGGGTGTTCACGAAGCTGGCCATGGCCAGCGTGCCGAGCTGCTGGGGTGCCGTGTTGCCCTGCACCGTGACGGAGACGGTGCCGTCTTCGCTGATGTTGATGCTCTTGGCGTTGGGCGGCACGGTGATGCCGTTGGCCACGGGCAGGCCGCTGGAGGTGACGATGCGGCCCTGCGAGTCGAGCTGGAACGAGCCGTCGCGGGTATAGGCCGTGGTGCCGTCGGGCATGGTCACTTCGAAGAAACCGTTGCCGTTGATGGCCACGTCCAGGTTGCCGTTGGACTGCTGCAGGCTGCCCTGCGTGAAGTTGCGGGCGGTGGCCACGGTGCGCACGCCCAGGCCCAGGTGCAGGCCGGTGGGGAGCTGGTTTTCCTCGGTGGTCTGCGAGCCCACCTGGCGCAGGTTCTGGTAGATCAGGTCTTCGAACACCGCGTTGTTGCGCTTGTAGCCGGTGGTGGAGACGTTGGCCAGGTTGTGGGAGATCACGTCCAGCTGCGTTTGCTGGGCGGTCATGCCGGTCTTGGCAATCCAAAGCGAATTGATCATGGTCGTTTACCTCGTGGGTTCAGCCGTTGATGCTGAGCAGCTGCGCTGCGCTCTTGTCGTCGTTTTCGGCGGTCTGCATCAGACGCATCTGGTGCTCAAACTGCCGGGCTGCCGCGATCATTCCCACCATGCTTTCGACGGCGTTGACGTTGGAGCCTTCCAGTGCGCCCGAGAGCAGGCGGGCGTTGGGATCGTTGGGCATGGGTTCGCCCGAACGGGGGCGGAACAGCGTGTCGTCGCCGCGGCGCAGCGGGTCTTCGGGGGTCGGCGTGGCCAGCTTGATGCGGCCGATGGCCTGAGGCCGCTGGCCCGCTACGGTCGCGGTGAGGGTGCCGTCGGCGCCCAGCGCCACATCGGCGCCCTGCGGCACGTCGATCGGGCCGCCGCCATCGGACAGCACGGGCAGGCCGGTACTGTTCACGAGCTGGCCTGCCGCCGTCACCTGGAACGAGCCGCCGCGGGTATAGGCCTCCAGGCCGTCCAGCCCCTGCACCGCGAACCAGGCATTGCCCGACGCCATGGCGTCCAGGTTGCGGCCGGTGCGCTGCACCGGGCCAGGCGTCTCCACATGGCCGGAGGTGGCCTCGAGCGAGAACACGCGCGTCTTGGAGCCGTCGCCCTGCAATGGCACGGAGCGGAAGGTGGACATCTCGGCACGGAAGCCGTTGGTGGAGACGTTCGCCAGGTTGTTGGACAGCACCGCCTGCCTGTGCGCGGCAGCGTTGGCGCCCGTCATGGAGGTGTAGATGAGGCGGTCCATCGAGGTGCTCCGGAATCAGGGGGTGGACGTCAGTCGCTGTAGCGTCAGCGCAGGTTCACCAGGGTGGACATCACCTGGTCCTGCGTCTTGATGGTCTGCGCATTGGCCTGGTAGGCGCGCTGCGCGGTCATCATGTTCACCAGTTCGGCCGTGAGGTCCACGTTGGACTCTTCCAGCGCGCCGGAGCGCAGCGCGCCGAAGTTGCCTTCGGACGGCGTGCCCATCACCGGCTGGCCGGATTCGAAGGTTTCGACCCAGTTGTTGCCGCCCACGGCCATCAGGCCCTGGGTGTTGCGGAAGCTGGCCAGCGCGACCTGCCCCTCAGCGCGCGTTACGCCGTTGGAGTAGCGGGCCATGACCGTGCCGTTGTCCTCGATGTTGATGCCGGTGAGCATGCCCGAGGCATAGCCGTCCTGCGACAGATCGGACACGGAGAACTTGGAGCCGAACTGCGTCACGTCGCTGAGTTTGAGGTCCACCGAGTAGTTGGGCAGGTTGTTCGGGTTGGGCGGCGTGGGGCTGATCGTCATCGGCAGCGCGAAGCCCGAAGCCGGCGGTGCAGCGGCGGGACCGGTGATCTTGCCGTTGTTGTCGAAGGTGATGTTGCCCAGCGAGGGCGCCGCGGTGTCCAGCGAGTCGTACACGGCCCAGGTGTTGGAGCCCGTCTTCTCGAAATACAGGTTCACCGGCTTGGCCACGCCCTGGCTGTCGTACACGTTGAGCGAGGTGCCGTAGGTGGAACGCGGCGTGGCCGGCACCGGCGGGGTGGCCGTGGCATCGCCTGCGGCCAGGGGGGCCCGCGCGTCGAGGTTGAACTCGGCCGTGATCGATGCCGTCTGCTTGGCCGGAATCGGGGCGGACGTGGGGAACTGCAGCGGCACCGCATTGCTGGAGGTGCGCAGGCCCGTGGCGGGGTCCAGCGAGTAACCCATGACCCCGGCGCCGCTGTTGGTCACCACGTTGCCCCGGTCGTCCAGCTTGAAGTTGCCGGCACGGGTGTAGGCGCGGGAGCCGTCGCCCTGCTGCAGCGTGAAGAAGCCGTTGCCGTTGATGGCCACATCCAGGCTGTTGCCCGTGACGCTGAGGTTGCCCTGGGCGAATTGCTGGGCAATGGCCGCGGTCTCCACGCCGATGCCGGCGTTCTGCCCGCCGCCCCCGCCCGCGCCGATGGCGCTGGCCACCATCTCGGCGAATTCCGTGCGAGAGGCCTTGAAGCCGGTCGTGTTGGAGTTGGCGATGTTGTGGCCGATCACGTCCAGGTTCTTGCTGGAGGCGTTCAGGCCGGACAGGCCTTGCTGGAAACTCATGGTGTGCTCCTCGGGAAGGGGTGCGGGGTGGGGATGCTCGGGTGGGTGCGCCGGTTCACAGAACGGCGCGGATCTGGCTGTAATTGACGGTGGCGCCCGTGTCCAAGTTCAGCGTCAGGGCGCCGTTGCTGGTGCCCGTGCCTGTCACCTTGGCGGCGATCAGCGGGGTGGCCGTCACGGCGCCTTCCTTGGTGGTGGCGACCACGCGGAACTTCAGGTCGCTGGCGTTGCCGGCGTACTGGCTGGCGTCCCATTCGAAATCGTGGCGGCCCTTTTCCAGCGCGCCCATGTCCACGGTGCCCACGACCATGCCGCCCGGGGTGACGACCTCGACCTTCGTGCTGGTGGCAGACCCTGCCAGGTCGAACTGGCCCTTGCCGAGCTTGTCCGTGTAGGCCAGCTTGTCGCCCTCGGCCAGCACCGAGCGGCCGATCATCTGCGTGCCCTGCAGCGTCTGCATGGTGCTGAATTGCTCGGCCATGGTCTGCATGGTCAGGTTGAGCGTCTGGATGCCCGTCACCGTGTTGATCTGCGCCATCTGCGAGGTCATCTGGGCGTTGTCCAGCGGGTTCATCGGGTCCTGGTTGTTGAGCTGCGCCACCAGTAGCTTGAGGAACCGATCCTGCATGGCGCTGGCGTCCGAGGTGTTCGCCGTGGACGTGCCCGCATTGGCGGCAGCGTTGTTTGTGCTGGTGGTGGAATTGACGGGGGAAAAGATCATGGCGGCGGCTTTCCTGAGGGCTTACTGCCCCATCTGCAAGGTCTTGAGCAGCAGCGTCTTGGCCGTGTTCATGACTTCGACGTTGTTCTGGTAGGAGCGCGAGGCGGAGATCATGTTGACCATCTCCTCCACGGCGTTCACGTTGGAATGGGTGACATAGCCTTCCGCGTCTGCGGAGGGGTGGCTGGGGTCGTGGATGCGCCGGCCCGGCAGGTCGCTTTCCTGGATGGAGCTGACGCGCACGCCTGCGGAACTGTCTGCGCCCATGGGCGTGGTCTGGAACACCACCTGGCGCGCCTTGTAGCTCTGGCCGTCCGGGCCGGCCACGGCATCCACGTTGGCCAGGTTGCTGGCCACGGTGTTCAGGCGCTGGGACTGCGCGCTGATGGCGCTGCCCGAGACGTTGAAGATGGAGAACATGGACATGGCGGCGGTCGCTTTCAGTCGGTGTCTGGTTTATTGGCCCTGGATGGCGCCCAGCATCGTCTTGGCGTTGCTGTTGATGAAACGCAGCGTGGCTTCGTAGCGCACCGCGTTGTCCACGAAGGCCGCACGCTCCCGGTCCATGTCCACCGTGTTGTTGTCCATGCTGGGAGATGTCTGCAGCGAGTAGCCCAGCGTGCTCCCGGAATGGAAGCCCGTCTGCGCGGCCGGCAGCGGGATGTGGCGCGGGTCGGTCGCGCTCTGCAGCCGGGTGGTCCCGGGCTTGTCGGCCTGCTCCACTTCCCGCAGGGCGTCGGCAAACTTGAAGTCGCGCGCTACATAGCCGGGCGTGTCCGCGTTGGCGATATTGCTCGCGATGGCGCGCTGGCGCTCGGAACGCAGCAGGAGCGCGTTGCCGTGGAAATCCAGCCTTTCGGTCATCTTGTCGAGCATGGGGTCCTCACGCGACGGGTTGCAGGGGGTGCCGGGCAGATTTCCGGCGTGAAGCGATTGTGAAATTCCGGCGGTTTTCCTAAAGGGCGAAGAACGTGGCGATTGGCGCGCAGTTCCGGGCATCGGCGCGCGCCTGCCGCCCTACAGTTCCATCGGTGCCATGGCGTGCCCCTCTCAGGTGGGGCGGGCCGGACGCCTGCATTTCCCGCTCAGGAGGTTTTCCATGTCCCCACGTCCCTTCATCGCTGCCCTTGTCCATCCGCTGCGCCGCGCCGGGCACGGCATCGCCCTGTGCGCAGGACTGGCCATGGGAGGGGGGGCGGGCGTGACGGCCCATGCCCAGGCAGTCGCCGACCCGATGGCGGAGCTGGGCGGCATCTCCCAACGCTGGCTGGATGCTGCGCTGCAGCAGGGGCAGGGGGGCAATCTGCCGCTGCGCATGGAAATTGCGGTCGGTGCGCTGGACTCCCGGCTGCGGCTCGCCCCGTGCAATCGGGTGGAGCCGTATCTGCCCGCGGGCTCCCGTCTGTGGGGACGCACCCGGCTGGGCCTGCGCTGCGTGGATGGACCCTCGCAATGGAACGTCTTCCTGCCGGTCACCGTCAAGGCCTTCGGCCCGGCTTGGGTGTTGACCGGGAACGTGGCATCGGGGGCCGTACTGTCCGCCTCGGATGCCATGGAGGCGGAGGTCGACTGGGCCGCCGAATCGGCGGCGATCGTGGCGCAGCCGGAAGCCTGGGTTGGCCAGACGGCCACGCGCCATCTGGTGGCCGGCCAGGCCGTTCGCCAGAATATGGTGCGGGCGCCCGAGATGTTCAAGGCGGGCTCGATGGTTCGGGTGGTCGCGCAGGGCGTCGGCTACTCCGTCACCTCGTCGGGTCAAGCCATGTCTGGCGGTGCTGCCGGCCAAAATATTCGCATCAGAATGACTAATGGCCGGATAATCAGTGGCACAGTTGCGGAGGATGGAACAATCGAGGCCGCTCTGTAACGTTTTGAGCGCAATAAACTTCTAAAGTCTGGGTCGGGACGGTCGAAAACATTGCTACTGGGCTCCAACTACAGGGGCAGTGGAGAGAGCAATGAAGATAGGTCAAAACCCGGAGATTGCCAACGCGTTGTCACAGGCGACGTCTGCCAAGCAGCAGGCGAAGACACCTGCGCCTGCCGTCGAAACGGCAACGACCCAGGCTGCGTCCGCCTTCGCTGCCGGCGTGCCCGTCACTTTCTCGTCCTCTGCCAAGGCACTGGAACAGACCGGCCGCAATGCCGGCGAGTTCGATGCGAACAAGGTGAAGGCGGTGAAGGCGTCCATCGAAAAGGGCACGTTCACCATCGATGCAGACGCCATTGCTGACAAACTGCTTTCCAACGCCCAGGAAGTGCTCTCCCGTTCCGGCAAATAAGCACCCTGATGCCTGAAAGGCGTGGCCGGCGATACACTGCGTCATGTCGTTCGAAGCCCAACTGGCCGTTGCCGAATCGCAGCTCCATGAAGTCAAAACCGCGCTGCTGAGTACGCATGCGACGGATCTCGAGCGCTGCGCCGCGCTCTTGAGGCAGACCGCAGCCACCCTGGCCGCTGCTGCCGCCGAGTCGACCGGCACGAACGCCCAGCCACGTACCCCCGCCTTCACGCAGCGCTTGCGTGCCATTCAGGCCGAACTCTCCATTCAGCGCGAGCAATTGCAGCGGTTGCTGGTCTTGGCGGAAGCCCAGGCCGCCACATTCCTGCCACCGAAGGATGCAAGCACTTACGGCAACGGACCGGGGCCTATGGGCGCAAGTCGTGCCCGCATCTATCGGTCCAACAGTTGAGGGGCGCGTGGCCGGCGGCGTTCGCCGGCTGAGACGCACGCAATCCGGCACCGCCTTGGAACCTCAGCACTGCGGTCTTTCCCACTGAGCCACCGGGTGCCTGGCGGCGCGGACAGGCCCTGCGGCCATGCAGGGCGGCCGCTGCAGACCTTATTCCTTTTCAGATGGCGCGTGCATGTGCCGGCCAAAGTAGAGGCTGGTGCGGAAGAGCAGCTCGGTGCTGCGGTAGAAGATGATGTACTTCTTGCGCGGTCCGCCCCGGGTCAGGCCGATTTCGGGCGTCCGGAAGTCCACGAAGCACCCATGGTCGCTGGCCAGCTTGATCAGCGAGAGCGGGGTCCAGTACGCGACGTGCCCAGGCACGAAGGGGTACTGGTGAAAGCTCATGTCCGTTCCATCGTAGATATTGGAACTGCAGATCAGGATACCGTCGTTCTTCAGCAGCTTGAGCAGCGATTCGAAATGGGCGACCGGTTCGGTGAAGTGCTCTATCACTTCCGACGCAAGGACCACGTCCGAGGGCGTTGCGTCCGCGATGGGCTCGAAGTTTTCGGCTTCCTGCATGTTTTCCAGGTCGACCAGTTTGGTCGATACACCGGGATACGCACGTTTGACCCACAAGTGGTCGGTATTGAGTCCGGAGCCGAAAAAGCTGATGCTGGCGTTGGGCTTGCCCACGATTTCCAGGCCCATCTCGGCCATGTAGAACTCACGGCCGGGTCGTTCGTCGGTGGCATTGCGCAGCGTACGCAACAGGCCTTCGCTGGCGCCTGTCACCACCTTCTTGTACTGGCCAAGATTTTCGGGATGCCGCACGAACCCGCAGGCCTTGCACTCGTACCCGCTCATGGTCTTGTCTTTGTAGGGCGCTACGCGGCAGGTGTTCGTGATGACTTCTTCCTCGCCTCCGCAAACAGGACATTGGCTCATCGGGTTCTCCATGACGGGGTTGTGTAATTGATGGGAAATCGGCGAGAGAGGGGCTACACCCGCAAAATGACGCCGGTGTCGGCCGCACTCAGCAGCTTGGCGGATGCCAGCGCCACTTCGTAGGGGCTCAACAGGGACCGCTGGTCCTCGTTGGCGAAGTTGCTGCGGCGCATGCTGGTGTCGGTGCGCCCGGGAACGACGCAGTTGACCCGCACGCCGTCTTCCTTCCACTCGTCGGCCAGCGCCTGGGTCAGGTTCACGATGGCCGCCTTGCATGCGGAGTAGGCGGAATAGTCAGCCCGCCCCCTGGTGAAGGACGACGACGAGAACTGCAGCAGCATGCCTTTGGACGCCTTCAATGCCGCATGGCTGCATTGCGCCACGTTGAGAGCACCCAGGAGATTGACCGACACCTGTTCTGCCACCTGCTGGGGCGACTGCTGTTCGAGGGGGCTCTTGATCAACAGACCGGCCGCGTTGATGACGTTGTCGATGCGTCCCCATTGGTCCAGCAGGCCATTGATCGATGCCGCCACTTGGCCGTGGTCGGCGATGTTGCAGCCATTGCGGCGCGAGATGCTGTGCACCGTGCCGCCCGCCTCTTCCAGGATCTGCACGATGGCTTTACCGATACCCATGCTGCCGCCGAAGACGATGGAATGCGTTCCCTTGAGATGCAGCCCGCCCAGATTGGGCGCCAGTTGCTGCTGGCGGATGCGAAAGAGCTCATCGGCGAGGACGAGATCGATGGAGTCGGTGATCTTGATGTTCTCGGAACTGCCCTTGACGATGCGAACCTGCCCCATCGGATGGCAGGCGAGGTAGATGCCGCAGTCGTCCGTGTAGTCGCCCAGCTTCTCGACCCCGATCTCCTCGTAGCTTTTCAACAGGGCCTGGTAGCGAAAGCCCTGGGGCGTTTGGCCGCGGTAGATGTGGTCCCGCTTGGGGATGCTCTGGATGAATCCGTCGCGCTCGACGATGATGGTGTCGCTGGTCTTGATCGCCACATCGACAGCTTCGTAGAAGGACAGCGCCTCGACGACGTCATGGATGATCTGGTGGCTCAGAAAGGGACGTGCGGAATCGTGGAGGATGACGTTCTTGGGGGGATCGGCCCGCAGGTACCGCAGCGCCGCATAGGCGGACGCCTGGCGGGACGACCCGCCGACGATCACTTCGGCCCGGGTGTCCTTGAAGAGCTCCTTCGTGTACGCGAGTGCATCGGCCGGCACGGTGATGACGATGCGGGCGTCGGGCGCATAGCTGTGCAGGCAGGCGAAGCTGTGCTCCACGACCGTCTTGCCGGCGACCCGGATGAACTGCTTCGGGATCGGCGACTCCAGTCGGGTGCCGCTGCCACCGGCCAGCAGCACATAGGCCTGGTCGTTGTTCAGCATGCGATGGCCTCTGCGCTCTGCTCCTGCAGCAGGCTTTGGAGTTGCTGCAGCGTGTCGTCGCTCATGCCCAGCGGCTTGCTCTTTTGCGTATCCATCAGGCGGATCACCCTCTCCAACTTGTCATTGTTTCGATCGCGCAGAGCCTCAAGAGCCCGCAGCCGGCCGACGATCTGGTACACCGGCCCGCCCACATCGACCGTTGCGGGAGATTCCAGGTGGGAGATGTAGCCGGGGTCGGATTTCCGCCAATCGCCGAAATTCTCTGCGAGCTTCTTCTCGACATCGTCCGGGACGTAAAAGTCGATCCCCAGGAACTGCGCCGATTTGATGGCGAACGGAGAAAAGGCAAATTTCTGCAGATAGCCGAAGTAGGACTCCACGCCCGTCACCAGCATGCCGTCCTCGGGGCGGTAGATGAAGATGTCGATGTTGACGCCGGACGGGTTGTGCTTGACCGCCAGGTGGTAGGCGTGCCGGCCGTTCACGTGGGTGAAGTCCACGCCGAACAGGCCGGTCTTGAGCAGGGTGTCGATGATGTCGAACTGGCCCTCCCAGCCGATGATGCCTACGTCGATGTCCTTGTCGTGCGCCAGCAGTTTGCCTTCGCGGGCGTAGCCGAGCAGCGTGCCGGACACCAGGAAGGGCTTGTGTCCCAGCGGCGCTAGTGCGGTCTGCAGATCAAGCAGCGCCTTCGAGGCTTCATCAGCATCGAATTTGGGCTTGGCCGCCGGGTCGTTGTCTTCAAGGCGGGTGATTGTTGCTTTCTTCGCAGCAAGCAGCCCGATCACTTCGTCGAGCTTGGCGACGCTTTGCGGAAACTCCCCCAGATGGCAGTGGGCGCGGGCGATGTTGATGCAGGCTGCCAGCCGGTCCAACGGCGTGGTGGCGTTCTGCGCATGCCGGATGACGGCGCGGTGATCGCCGCAGAGGTGATAGGTGCGGCAGGCATACAAGGCCAAGCTGCTGCGGATCTGAATCACCTCGTACAAGGTACTGACCAGGCTTTGCCGGATACGGACATAGCATGTGGCCAGC
The DNA here is from genome assembly GCF_031453675.1 of Paracidovorax wautersii. Classification (NCBI taxonomy): domain Bacteria; kingdom Pseudomonadati; phylum Pseudomonadota; class Betaproteobacteria; order Burkholderiales; family Comamonadaceae; genus Paracidovorax; species Paracidovorax wautersii. The sequence goes on from NZ_JAVIZX010000001.1 coordinate 1,972,402, forward strand.
TTCTCCACCGGGTCGTTCATGCTCAGGAACTCCTGCCGGCGAAACAGGGTCTGGATGATCAGCAGCCAGGGCTTGACGTCGATCTTGCGCCGGATCAGTTCGGAGACGATGGTCTCCAGCAGGTCGAAGCGCTTCTGGTCCACGGCGAGTTCCACCGCCCCGACCCAGTCATCCGTGTCTGCGCGGCACTTTCGCAGGTCGGCCGGCTCCAGCGTGCGGCGATGCAGGAGATGGGACGCAACCACCTGCAGTGCGCTGCGGCCGGGCAGCGAGGCGAAGCCCTCGGTCTCCGCGCCCCGTCCGAGGGACTGGTACACGGCGAGCCACCGGGCGTGGTGCGCATGGTCGGCGAGGTTCTCCACGGCCAGCGAGGCGAGGTAGATCACGGTCGCGGGAAGCCGCATCATGCGTGCGGCATCGAGCAGGGCCGGGCTGAGAAGATCGTTCTCCCACTCATGCAGCGTCACCTGCTCCAGGTCGTCGTAAGCCTTGGCGTGGAGCAGGTGGTTGATCAGTGCCAGCTGGGGGAATTGTTTGTAAGACATGCGGTGTCCTTGGCTCCAGCACGCGAGGTGTGGAGCGGAGTTCATACCCGTGGGGGTGGTCAGTGCGCCCGCATCTTGGCGCGCAATCGGGCGATCGACTGGCTGTGCAGCTGGCATACGCGCGACTCGGTCACGCCCAGCACTGCTGCAATCTCCTTGAGGTTCATGTCGTGCTCGTAGTACATGCCCATCACGTACTGCTCCCGCTCGGGCAAGGTCTTGATGGCCGCGACGAGAGACGACTTGAGGCGCTGGTCGCGCAGCACGGCCATGGGGTCGGCCTCGCTGTCGGCCACGTGCCGGTCGAGAAAGCCTTCCTCGTCGTCGTCGCCGCGCGTCATGTCCTCCAGGTACACCAGCTGCGTGCCGCGCACCTTGCCCAGCAGCGTCTGGTAGTCCTCCAGCGACAGGCCCAGTTCGTCCGCGATCTCGGACTCCATCGGACTGCGGCCGAGCTTCTGCTCCATGCGCTGAACGGCGTGCTCGATCTCCTTCTGGCTCTTGCGGGAGCTGCGGCTCATCCAGTCGCCCTCGCGCAGTTCGTCGAGCATGGCGCCGCGGATGCGCTGGGTGGCGAAGGTCTCGAACTGCACGCCTTGGGCCGCTTCGTAGCGCGTCAGGGCTTCGGACAGTCCGATCATTCCGACCTGTATCAGATCGTCCAGCTCCACGTTGGGCGGGAGCTTGGCGATCATGTGGTGCGCGATCCGCCGTACCAGCGGTACGTGCTGGCGGATCAGCGCATCGCGATCAAGCTGGCCTTTGGCGGTGTACATCGGGTCAATGGCTCCGAACGAAATGCGCAGGAACGTCGGTATGGTGGCTCGCGGGCAACATCGGTGATGCGGCGCCCATGGTGCCCGCGTTTTCCAGCAGTTGCAAGGCCAGGCGCTGGATGTCCTGCGGGTTGGATGCCTTGACCGTCGTGGTGCGCAACGGCGTGCCCAGGTGGCGCTCCGAGCACCGTTGCAGGGTCTGCAGGGCCGCTTCGGCTGCAGCGGCGCGGCGGGCATTGCCCGGCGGCAGTATGGACGCCACGGTGCATTGCAGTCCTGCGTGCAGTGTCATGTGCTTGAGCTGCTGGTAGCTCTGCACCACGCCGGCTGCCCCTGGCGCCGCCAGGATGAGCGGTACCGTCGCGCTGCCGCGCAGGATGGGTGCCATGGTCTCCGGCGGCGCATACAGGGCCACCAGGGCATAGGCACGAAAGTGCGGGTGCAGCCGCTGCAGCGCGCTGCCGTCGTTCCAGTGGGAACGCTCGGCCAGGCGCACCAGTCCGTGGGCCGCCGGGATCACGGCGAGCGATGCGGATCCCGCGGCGCCCGTGTCCGCGCAGAGGCTGCCCTGCCAGGAGGGCGCGGCCAGCAGATGCTCCAGGCCGGGCGCATCCTCGGTCTCCTCGGCGGTGCCGTCGAGCACGGCGACCGGATAGCCCAGGCGTTGCAGGCTGGCGCAGACCTGCCACAGCGTCTCCAGGCCCAGCGGCGTGCCGGGGCGGCTGAGGATGGCCAGCACGCGCAGATCGGCCTGCGGCATGAAGCTGTGCAGGCTGGATCCCTGGTGGAGGCCGGTATCAAGCAACATCGGCGTAGCTCCTGTCGGCAGACAGCTCCGGCGAATGGGAGAAGAAAAAATTCAGGTCGGCCGCCTTCGGGTCGAAGGCCGACTTGATGGGTGAACGCATCGAGGTGCCGATCAGCTTGTGCGCGTCTGCGGCTTCCCAGTCTTCCGGCACGCGCTGGCCATTGGTCACGCCGCGCAGCACCATCTGGTGGCGGATCAGCGCATCGATGGAGGGGCCGAGCTTCACGGCCTCGTCCACCTTGGACAGGATGGCCTGTTGCGAGCCGGTGGTCTTGAAAGCGGTGAGCACGTCGTCCAGCGTGTCGCCGTGGCTGCCGGCGTTGAGCACCAGCAGGCGGTTCACGTTGGGCAGGTTCAGCACGTCCAGCATGTCGCGCTTGCGCGGATCGCGCGGGGCCACCCCCGTGGTGTCGATCAGCACCATCTTCTTGCCCGACAGAAGACCCAGCAGGTCCTGCAGCGCGGCACGGTCGTGGGCCAGATGGGCGACGATGCCGAGCATGCGGCCGTAGGTGCGCAGCTGCTCGTGGGCACCGACGCGGTAGGTGTCCAGGGTGATCAGGCCCACGCTGCCGGGGCCGTGGATGCGCGCGCACAGCGCGGCCAGCTTGGCGGTGGTGGTGGTCTTGCCCACACCGGTGGAGCCGACCATGGCGTAGATGCCGCCTTCTTCGTACAGCGGGCGAGACTGGGCGTCGGTGCGCAGGTTGCGCTCCAGCACCTCCATGAGCCAGCGCACGGCGTCGCCGGCGGAGAGATCCTCGGGCATGCGCTCCAGCACGGCGCGGGCCAGTGCGGGCGAGTAGCCGGCACGGATCATCTTCAGCATCAGGTTCGAGTGGATCGGGTTCTGGCGCGCCTGTCCCAGCCAGGCCAGGGTGTTGAAGCGGTCCTCGATGAGTTCCTTCATCGATTGCAGCTCGTTCATCAGGCCTTGCTGCTGCTGGTTGCCGAGCGACGGCATCGCCGGGGCGGCGGCCGCGGCGCGGCGGGGTGCCGGTTCGGGCGGCAGGTCCATCGGGATGCTGCGCAGCGGATTGTGGCGGGCCACAGGCGCTGCTTGCGCCGGCTGGCGCTCACGCTGTTCCAGCGACCGGGCCTGGCCGCGCGGCTCGGCGGCAGGCGTGTCCTCGGGGCCGCCGTTCAGGGCTTCATGGCGGCGGCGCAGCATGCGCTCACGCACGTAGTCCTGGAACGACAGCGTGCTCATGGCCAGCTGTTCGGTGTCTTGGTGGACGACGTTGCGGGCCGGCTCGCCCAAGGGGGCGGGGCGCTGCTGCGTGCGCACCGGGCTGGCCGCCAGGTCGGAGGCGCGTTCCTGCAGACGGCTGATCGGGGGCTGCTGCTGCGGGCGCTGCTGCATCTGCTGCTGCTCCTGGCCCGACTCCAGCGAGGACAGCGTGTCCTCGGCCGTGGCGACGACCTCGACGCCGTTGGGCGTCTGGCGGTTGGACAGGATGAGCGTGCCGTCCCCGAAGGCCATACGGGCCTTGGCCAGGGCCTCCCGCGACGTGGGGGCGTAGAAGCGCTTGATGTTCATGCTGATGCACCTTTGAGGATCGGGCCGATGCGGATCGTGTGGGTTTCAGGGATCTCGCTGTGGGCGAGCACCTGCAGGCGGGGGGCGACGCGGCGCACCAGGCGGGCGATGGCGTTGCGGATCTGGTCGGGAACGAGCAGGCAGGCGGGCATGCCCATCTCTTCCTGCTTGAGGGCCACTTCAGCGGCCTTCTGGGTGAGGATGTCGGCCACGCCGGGGTCGAGCGAGGGGCCGCCGGCATTGCCCAGGGCCTGCACCAGCAGGCGCTCCAGGCCGGGTTCGATGGCGATCACGTTCAGCTCGCGGGTCGGGCCGTAGATCTGCTGCACGATGGCCGGCGACAGGGCGATGCGCACGCGGCGGGCCAGCTCGACCGGGTCCTGCGTCACGACGGCGTGCTCGGCCAGCGTCTCGATGATGGTGCGGATGTCGCGGATGTGCACAGACTCTTCCAGCAGCAGCTGGAGGACTTTCTGGAACGTTGCGATGGACACCATTTTGGGGACGACTTCTTCGATGAGCTTGGGGGCCAGTTTGGCGACGTGTTCCACGAGTTGCTGGGTTTCCGTGCGGCTCAGGAGCTTGGCTGCCTGCACTTGCATCAAGTGTGACAAATGGGTCGCCATCACGGTTTCCGAATCAACGACCGTAAAGCCCGCCATTTGTGCCGCTTCCTTCTGGTTGGTGTCGATCCAGTGGGCCGGCAGGCCGAAGGCCGGGTCGGTCGTGGGCGTGCCGATCAGCGGCGTGCTGATGCCGCCCGGGTTGATGGCCAGGTGCATGCCGGGGAAGGCCTCGCCTTCGCCCACCACGACGCCGCGCAGGGTGATGCGGTAGGCGCTGGGCTTGAGCTCCAGGTTGTCGCGCACGTGCACGGCTGGCGGCAGGAAGCCGACTTCCTGCGCGAACTTGCGGCGCACGCCCTTGATGCGGGTCAGCAGGTCACCCTGGCGGTTCTTGTCCACCAGCGCGATCAGGCGGTAGCCCAGCTCCAGGCCCAGCAGATCCACGGGCTGCAGATCGTCCCAGGTGGCCTCCCCGTCGCCTTGCGGCGCGGCGGGTGCCTCTTCGGCGGGCGCCGGCTTGCGCTGCTGCTGCAGGAGCAGCCAGGCCCCGTAGCCGATGCCGCCGCCCATGACCAGGAACACCGCGTGGGGCATGCCGGGGATCAGGCCCAGCAGGATCAGGATGGCAGCGGTCACGCCCAGCACGCGCGGCGACATGAAGAGCTGCTGCACGATCTGGCGGCCCATGTCCTCTTCCTTGCCCACGCGCGAGATCACCATGGCGGCCGCCACCGAGATCAGCAGGCCGGGAATCTGCGCGACCAGCGCGTCGCCCACCGCCAGCAGGATGTAGCTGTCGGCGGCTTGGCCGGCCGACAGGCCGTGCTGCAGCATGCCGATGGCGAAGCCGCCCACGATGTTGATGATCAGGATCAGGATGCCGGCCACCGCGTCGCCGCGCACGAACTTGGAAGCACCGTCCATGGAGCCGAAGAAGTTGGCCTCTTCACCCACCTCTGCACGGCGGCGCTTGGCTTCCTTCTCGTCGATCAGGCCGGCATTCAGGTCGGCGTCCACGGCCATCTGCTTGCCGGGCATCGCGTCCAGAGTGAAGCGGGCCGACACCTCGGCGATCCGCTCCGCGCCCTTGGTCACCACCACGAAGTTGATCACCACCAGGATGGTGAACACGATCAGACCGACCGCGAAGTTGCCGCCGATCAGGAAGTGGCCGAAGGCCTCGATCACGGCGCCGGCGGCCCCCGGGCCGGTGTGGCCCTCCAGCAGCACCACGCGGGTGGAAGCCACGTTCAGCGACAGCCGCATCAGCGTGGTCAGCAGCAGCACGGACGGGAAGGCTGCGAAGTCCAGCGGCCGCACCATATAGGCGGCCACCATCATCACCATCAGCGCGACGGCGATGTTCAGCGTGAAGAACGTGTCCAGCAGCCAGGCCGGGATGGGCAGCACCATCAGCGCGAGGATGGCCACCACCAGCAACGGGGCCGAAAGGCCCTGCAGCGCCGAGCGGTTGGAGCTGGCCCACTGGCGGGCGGAATGCATGGAAGGCGTCATGGTGCGTTACCTGCGGCCGTAGCGGCGGTGGCGGAAGCGGCGGGCCGCGGCTGATGGGGATCCAACTCGGGCGGAATGAACGGGTCCGGCTGCGCATCGGGCATCCGGCCTTCCCCGCGCATCGCCGCCTTCAGCCGGTACACATAGGCCAGCACCTGGGCCACGGCGGAGAACAGCGCGGCAGGAATGGGCTGCTCCAACTCGGCGTGGGCATAGAGCGCCCGGGCGAGCATGGGCGATTGCAGCACCGGCACGGCATGCTGCTCGGCGATGTCGCGGATGCGGAAGGCCAGCAGATCGGTGCCCTTGGAGATCACCTGGGGCGCGTTCATCGTGGCCTCGTCGTACTTGAGTGCCACGGCGTAGTGGGTCGGGTTCATCACCACGAAGTCGGCCTTGGGCACCTTGGAGAGGCTCGCCCGGTTGGCGATCTCGCGGGCCCGCTGGCGCTGGCGCCCCTTGATCTCGGGGTTGCCGTCCGACTCCTTGTGCTCCTGCTTCACTTCCTGGTGCGACATCTTCAGGCGCGACTTGAAGAAGTACGCCTGCAGCGGCACGTCGATCACGGCGGCGAGGAACACCACCAGCAGCAGCAAAGACATGCCGGCGGTGAGCCATTCGGCCACCTGCCGCAAGGCCACGGGCGAGGGTTGCAGTACCAGCATGGTGACCTTCTCGATGCTGGTGCTCATGAAGTTCCAGGCGACGATGGTCAGGATGATGGTCATCAGCACCATCTTGCCCACGTTGGTCATCTGCTGCTTGGAGAACAGGTTGGCGAAGCCCGAGAGCGGGTTGAGCCGGTTGAACTGGGGGGTGATCGGCTTGAAGCTGAAGATCATTCCGCCAGAGCCCAGGGCGCTCACCAGGGCGGCGCAGCCGGTCAGCAGCGCGAAGACGGCGCTGGCAATGATGCCGATGCGGGCCATGTCCACCAGCCGCTGCAGCATGCTGCCGGAGGACTGCACGGTGGCGGCGTTGAAGGTCAGATGCTGGGTCAGCGCCTGCAGCAGGTGCTCGGTGAGCGTGGGCGCCAGCACGAACATGGACGCAGCGCCCACGCCGAGCACCGCCAGGTGCGACAGATCCCGCGAACGCGCGGCCTGGCCGTCGGTACGCGCTTTTTGCAGCTTCCGCTCGGTCGCTGGGAGGTTCTTGTCTTGGCTGGAGGAGTCCATGGTGGCATGACGGCTGGGTCATGCCATTGTCGTGAGGGGCCGCTCCCGCTAAAGCCCGAATAGAAGGCCTGTCCGCCCACTATTCCCCTGGGCGCCGGCCGTGGGGCGCCTTTCAGGGGGTTGCTATGCTAAACGTAGCTATATGCGCTTGCCGGTATTGGGTTTGCGATAAAAAAATACCAGAAATCATTGATGGGCAAGCGCATGCAGCTATCAAAATGATAAAGGCTGCCGCGCGCCGTGGCTCCGGTGCGGGCACGGCGCGCTCCGGGTCAGAACCCGAGGCTGGCGAGCAGGTCGTCCACTTCCGACTGGTTGGAGACCACGTTGGCCGTGTTCTCCGGGTCGACCACCGGTCCCTGCAGCGGTGCGCGCTGGGCTTCGGGCGCCGGCGTGACCGGCTGCGTATTCTGCGGCGCCGTCTGGATCAGCAGCTGCACCAGCTGCTGCTCGATCGTCGAGGCGAGATTGACCACGCGGGCGATCACCTGGCCCGTCAGGTCATGGAAGTCCTGCGCCATCATGATCTCGGTCAGGTGGCCATCGGCCTCCTTGGTGACCCGCTCCACGTCGGTCAGGAAATTGAAGATCTCGCCCTTGGCCACGGCGGCCACCGGGTCGGCGACCAGCGAATTGACCACGCGCCGCGTCTCCGCAGCGATGAAGTCGTGCTGGGCCTTGGCCTGCTCCACGCGGTTGAGCACCTTCTCGGCCGCCTCGCCCGTCAGGCGCGCGATGTACGACAGGCGGCTCTGCGCATCCGGCAGCTCGCCCATCGAGCCGCGCAGTTGGTCGGCGTAGCCCAGTTCGTTCAGCGAATCGTGCAGCTGCCGGGTGAGCTGGCCGATCTTCTGGTGGACGTCGTCGCCCCCGGCATCCGGCGCGCCGGTGTTCGCTGCGTTCATGGTCACAGTCCCATTTTCTTGAGGATCAGGGTCACCTTCTCTTCGAGGGTGGCCTTGGTGAACGGCTTGACGATGTAGCCGGCGGCACCGCCCTGGGCAGCGGCCACGATGTCTTCCTTGCGGGCCTCGGCGGTCACCATCAGGACCGGCAGGTGCTTGAGCTTGTCGTCCTTCTTGATTTCGCCCAGCAGTTGGAAGCCGTTCATGTTCGGCATGTTGATGTCGGTGACCACGAAGTCGAACTTGCCATTGCGCAGCTTGTTCAGCGCAGCGACGCCGTCCTCGGCCTCGTCGGCATCAGCAAAGCCGCTTTCCTTGAGCAGGTTGCGGACGATGCGCCGCATGGTGGAGAAGTCGTCAACGATCAAAAAACGAAGGGCAGTGGTCACGTGGGACCCTTTCGGTCGGAAATTACGTTAGAGATTGTCTGGGGCTATCGACTCTGTGACAAGTCGTTACTGCCTGGCGCGGATGCGGGATTGTCCTGCTTTTGTGCAGCAAGCTCCGGCAACGTCACCTGTGTCGTGCCTTTGCCCATCAGTCTTTCCTCTGCCTCGCGCGTCAACACCGTGATGGTAATGCGGCGGTTGACCGGCGCGCGAGGGTTGCTGGGATCCAACAGATCGCTGGCCGCCAAGCCGACGACGCGGCCCAGCTTGGCATCCGGCATGCCGGCTGCGACGAGTTCGCGGCGCGAGGCGTTGGCCCGGTCGGCTGACAGCTCCCAGTTGCTGTAGCCGCGGTCGCCATTGCCGTAAGGCGCGGCGTCGGTGTGGCCGGCCAGGCTGATGCGGTTTTCCACCCCGTTCAGGGCAGAGCCGATTTCGCGCAGGATGTCGCGCATGTAGGGTTTTACCAACGCACTGCCGCTGTCGAACATGGGCCGGTTCTGGTCGTCGACGATCTGGATCTGCAGCCCGTCCGGCGTGATGTCGATCCGGATCTGAGAGCGGTATTCGCGCAACTTGATGTTTTCGGTGATCACCGAATCGATCTTGGCCTGCAGCGCCTTGATCCGCATCTGGTCCTGGCGCGCCTGTTCCGCCTTGGCGTTTTCGATGTTCATGCGCCGGCTGGTATTGGTGCTGTCGGAGTCCGACCGGCGCACCTGGCCGTGCACCTTGGACAGATCGTTGCCGCCGCCGGGAATCACGCTGGAGCTGTTGCCGGCGCCGTCGCCGCCGGTCATCGCCACCTTCAGCGGCGAAGAGAAATAGGCCGCGATGCCCTGCAACTCCCCCTTGGCGGTGGAACCCAGCAGCCACATCAGCAGGAAGAACGCCATCATGGCCGTCACGAAGTCGGCATAGGCGATCTTCCAGGCACCGCCATGGACAGCGTGGCCGCCCTTCTTGACGCGCTTGATGATGATCGGTTGGAGCTTCTTTTCCGCCATGGCGCAATCCAGCAGCGCAGTACGCGCTTACTTTTTGCCCTTCACGTGGCTTTCGAGCTCGCTGAAGCTCGGCCGATCGCCCGAGAACAGCACCTTGCGGCCGAACTCGATGGCCGTCGACGGGTTGTAGCCCTGCATGCTGGCCAGCAGCGTGGATTTGATGCACAGCAGCTCCTTGGCGGCGTCTTCGGTCTTTTGCTCCACCAGGCCGCCGAGCGGCTCCACCACGCCATAGGCCAGCAGAATGCCCAGGAAGGTCCCGACCAGCGCCGAGCCGATCATGCCGCCCAGCACCGAAGGCGGCTGCCCCACCGAGCCCATGGTGTTCACCACCCCGAGCACGGCCGCCACGATCCCGAAGGCGGGCAGGGCGCCCGCCAGACGCGCCAGCGCGGCGACGGGGGCATGTGCCTCCTGGTGGTGGGTTTCAATCTCGCTGTCCATCAGCGCTTCGATCTCGTGGGCGTTCAGGTTACCCGAGACCATCATGCGCAGGTAGTCGGTGGTGAATTCGATCACGTGGTGATCGCTGCCCACGGTCGGGTACTTCTTGAAGATTTCGGATTCCCCAGGGCTTTCCACATCCTTCTCGATCGCCATCAGGCCTTCCTTGCGGGCCTTCTGCAGGATCTCATAGAGCATGGCCATCAGTTCCATGTACCGCGCCTTGGTGTACTTGGAGCCCTTGAAGGCCATGGGGAGCGCCGCGAGGGTCGCTTTGAGCACCTTGGGCTGGTTGTTCACCACGAAGGCGCCGAGCGCGCCGCCCAGGATGGTGATGATCTCGAACGGCAGGGCCTTCAGGATGACCGAGATGTTCCCGCCATGCACGATGTACACGCCGAAGATGCAGCCGAGGCAGACGATGTAACCGATGATGACGAACATAGGGGTATTTTGTCAGAGTCTTTTTCAGGACAACCCCTGAATAAGGCGCGTCCGGCGGGCTTTTAGGCGGCTTATCTATGGGCAGAAACGCTGGGGCAGCCCTGGCACATTGATACATCTTCGGACATTGGGACCAAATCTGAATGACTTTCTGCTGGCGAGTTTGATATGCGCCGTTGAAGCTCTGGCGAACCCTCCCTGTCCAAACCTCGCAAGAAAAAAGTTGCGTCCTATCCCTAAAGTCCGCGGGGGGCCGTCCGATAACTCTCTCAGCAGGGACGAAAGCCCTGTACCCCAGCAGGAGCCGATGCAAAACGGCGCAGGCCAGGGGAAAAGGGCCGGCGTCCGCTGGCATTGAAGAAATCGGCAGCGCGCCGGCAAGTCCGGCCTATTAAGGAGCTATCACCATGGCAGCAACTATCAATACCAACATCAGTTCGCTGAATGCTCAGCGCAACCTGAATGGAACCCAGTCGTCTCTGGCGACGTCCATGCAGCGCTTGTCTTCTGGCCTGCGTGTGAACAGCGCCAAGGACGATGCCGCCGGCCTGGCCATCGCCGAGCGTATGAACGCCCAAGTCCGCGGCATGAACGTGGCCGTGCGTAACGCCAACGACGGCATCTCCTTGGCGCAGACCGCTGAAGGCGCGCTGGGCAAGATCGGCGACAACCTGCAGCGTATGCGTGAATTGGCCGTGCAGGCAGCCAACGACTCGAACAACTCGACCGACCGTACCGCGCTGGACAATGAATACAAGCAACTGGCCCAGGAAAATGCCCGGGTGATTGCTAATACCAAGTTCAACGGCCAGGCGTTGCTGACGGGTTCCGGCGGCACCGGTGGCTCGTTCACCTTCCAGATCGGCGCGAACACGTCGGGAGACAACCAGATTTCCGTCGCTACTTCGAACATCGCCACGGCCATGACGGCGTCGACCCAAGGTTCTGCTGCCACGCTCGGCGCTACCGCCGCCTCGGCACGTACCGCGATGGACGCAATCGATACCGCATTGAACCAGATCAACAGCAAGCGTTCGGAATTCGGTGCCGTGCAGAACCGCTTCGATGCAGTGGTCGCCAACCTGCAGGTGGCTTCCGAGAACCAAGCCGCAGCCCGCGGCCGGATCATGGACGCCGACTTTGCCTCTGAAACCGCCAACCTGTCGCGGTCCCAGATCCTGCAGCAGGCTGGTACGGCCATGGTGGCCCAGGCCAACCAGCTGCCCCAGGGCGTGCTGTCCCTGCTGCGTTAATCGGTTTGCGCCCGCCTCCGGCGCGTGGCGATCAGCTCCCACCCCGGCCAGCGCCTCGCTGGCCGGGGTTTTTCGTTTCTGGGGCGAACTGGGGGGGGAATGGTGCTCTCTTCGGGGTTTTGGGCCGGCCCCATCTCTGCAGAATCAGTCCCATCCAGAGCACGGCGTTGGCCGACCCTGGAGCGGCGTCGCTTGTTGCGCGCCTCATGGGCGGCGGTGCCGTCAACTGAATCAGGAGCTGATCCACCATGGCATCTACCATCAACACGAATCTGGCCTCGCTGAATGCGCAACGCAATCTCAGCACCTCTCAGCTGTCTCTGGCAACGTCCATGCAGCGCCTGTCCTCCGGTTTGCGCGTGAACAGCGCCAAGGACGATGCTGCCGGCCTGGCCATCGCCGAGCGCATGAACACCCAGGTGCGGGGCATGAACGTCGCCATCCGCAATTCCAACGACGGCATCTCGCTGGCGCAGACGGCCGAAGGGGCCCTGGGCAAGATCAGCGACAACCTGCAGCGCATGCGTGAACTGGCGGTGCAGGCTGCGAATGACACCAATGGCGGATCCGACCGCACCGCCCTGGACAACGAATTCAAGCAGCTGGCGGCAGAAAATGCGCGTGTGATCGCTAACACCAAGTTCAACGGGCAGCCTTTGCTTACCGGCTCTGGCGGCACTGGCGGCACGTTCACTTTCCAGGTAGGTGCCAACACGGGCGCGGACAATCAGATCAGCATCACTACCTCCGCCATTGCGACAAGCATGGGGGCGGTGACGCAAGGTACGACTTCGGCTGCTACCTTGGGCATCACTGCGACGACCGCGCGGGCGGCGATGGACGCTATCGACACCGCCTTGACGGCCATCAACGGGGCACGGTCCACCTTTGGTGCATCGCAAAACCGCTTCGAAGCCGTGATTTCCAATCTGCAGGTCGCCTCGGAGAATCAGGCGGCGGCCCGCGGCCGTATCATGGATGCGGACTTTGCGGCAGAAACCGCCAACCTGTCCCGTGCCCAGATTCTCCAGCAGGCGGGAACCGCCATGGTGGCGCAGGCCAACCAGATTCCGCAGACGGTGCTGCAGCTGCTCCAGGGGTAAACGGGCCCGGTTCGGCGGGCGGGTGAACCCTCAAGTTTCCCGCAAGGCAGCCGAAAACGTGCTTGATGCCTGGTGATGTTCCTGGCGTCGCTCGATCCGCGAGGTAGGCCCCTGGCTGGCCTCGCGGCCCGGTTTTCGTTTCAGGAGAGTCAAGATGGCCCTTTCATCCCTGGGTATTGCCAGCGGTATCGACGAATCCGTCATCACGCAACTCGTGGCGTTGGAAAAGAAGCCGCTCCAGACCCTGCAAACCAAGGCGACGGCGGTCAATTCCCAGATCTCGACCTATGCGCGGATCAAGTCGCTGATGTCGACCCTGTCCGATGCGGCGAACAAGCTGGGGCAGTCGGCCACGTGGAACTCCAAGGTGGCGACGTCGTCCAGCAGCGCGGTGTCCGCCACGGTCACCAGTGCGGCTCAAGGCGCCTCCTATGACATCGGCGTGAGCCAGCTGGCACAGGCGCAGTCCACGTCTTCCTCGGCAGTTCCCAAAGACACCAAGCTCGGTGCCGGCACCCTGTCCATCCAACTGGGGACGTGGTCGGGCGCCGCCGGGTCGGAGCAGTTCGCCGCCGGCAGTGCCTCGGCCGTGTCGGTCGAAGTCAAGGATACCGACACGCTCAGCGATATCGCCAGCAAGATCAACAAGGCCAACAGCGGCGTGACCGCCTCGGTCCTTCGCGATGCGTCGGGCGAGCGCCTGCTGTTCCGCTCCAGTGCCACGGGCGAGTCGACCGGCTTTCGTGTTCAGTCGTCCGACAGCGCGTTGTCCTCTCTGGCCTTCGATCCGGAGTCCGCGCCCGGCCAGGGCATGGCCGCCAATGCAGTGCAGTACGGCAAGAACGCTCAGGCCACGATCAACGGCATCTCCGTTTCGTCCACCACCAACGCCTTCACCGACACGCTGCCGGGATTGAGCTTCACCGTGTCCCAGGTCACGACCACGACCGGCCCGGCCGTGGTGACGGTGAGCACGGACACCGACGCGTTGAAGAAAGGTGTCCAGGATTTCGTTACGGCCTACAACGCCTTGAACGATCTGCTGGGTTCTTCTACGAAGTATGACGAAGCGTCCAAGACGGCTGGGGCCTTGCAGGGCGACAGTACGACGGTGGGACTGCAGAACGCTCTGCGCTCGGTGGTTGCCTCCTCCACCGCGGGCGGCGCCTTTGCGCGCCTGGCCGACATCGGTGTGGACATCCAGAAGGGCGGCAAGATGGTCATCAACGACACCAAGCTCACCGCCGCGCTGAAGAATCCTTCCGCCCTGCAGGCCATGTTTGCCGGCGGCGAGGGCGTCGAGGGCCTGGGGACGAAGGTCAGGTCCTTCGCCACCAAGGCGCTGGGGGTCGAGGGCACCATCGAGAACAAGACCAATGCGCTGAATTCCGCCGTCAAGCGCAATTCCGACGAGCAGGACCGCGTCAACGACCGCGCCAGCCGTGTAGAGAAGCAGCTGCGCGAGAAATACCAGGCACTGGACACAAAGATGGCGTCCCTGACGGCCCTGAACTCCTATATCGGTCAGCAGGTGACCATGTGGAACAAGAGCTGATGGGCTGAGCGCAGCCTGTGGGTTTCGCTGTGGCAGACGATGGTGTTTTACGTCGAGAAGTCTTCAAGTTTCCGACCACTCCGCCGATATGAAAGGTAATACGGAGCATGAAGGAGTCGTCGATGTTTACCCCAGTCAGTTCACGCGCAGCCATGGCCTACCGCCAGGTCGGGGTGCAGTCCCTGGTGGCAGGGGCATCACCGCATATGTTGATCAAGATGCTTTTCGACGGTCTGACGCAATCCCTCATCGCCGCCCAAGGTGCTCTCCAGCGGGGAGACATCAACGAAAAGGGGCGGCAGCTGGGCAAGGCGGTCCGCATTCTTGAAGAAGGGCTGAAGGCCGGTCTGGACCTCAACCAGGGCGGCGATGTCGCGGCCAACCTGGCCTCGCTCTACGATTACTCCAGCCGGCGCCTGACGCTGGCGAATCTCAAAAACGACGCATCCATGATTGAGGAAATCCTCGGTTTGATCGCTCCCGTGGCCCAGAGCTGGGAGCAGATCGGCGCCATGCCAGGCCGGGGAGTTTGAAATGCCCGAAATGCTGATTGACTACTACAAAGCCATCGAAGACAGCAGCGCCAAGATGCTGGAGGCCGCCAAGCTGGAAGACTGGGACGGCGTCGTGCGCCACGAGGGCACCTGCGCGGTGCTGATCGAGCAACTGCGCTTCAAGTCCCAGGAGCAGGAACTGCTGCCCGAGCACCGCAAGGAAAAGACGCGCATCATGCAGCGCATCCTGCGCAACGATGCACAGATCCGCAGCCTGGCGGAACCCTGGCTGGCGCAGTTCGAACACCTGTTCGAAGGGCAGCCCCAGATGATGCACTGACCCCCAGAGGTCAGGACTGCCCGGAATTTCAAACCAAGTAGGGTGGGAGAGCGAAAGGCCGGCGCCGTGAGGTGCCGGCCTTTTTTAATGCCTGTTGTCAGCCGGTGGTAGACGCCGCAGCCGTGCGTCGTCCGCGATGAGCTTTTTTCAGAGGGTTGCGTGCGCGTCCGCTGGGGTGTTACCGCAGGGCGACGCAGGTCGGGTGCACAGAAGCAGCAGTCCCTGAATGAACGGGGCCGGACCGGGGTGGCGGATGGAGAACTTGCGGTGAAGTGAGATTTTGAGCCAAATCGGTCTCTAGCCCAATATGGTAAAGCGCTGGTAGCTATAAATAAAATAGCAAATGATCGCGCCCGCCTGCGGGGCGCGCCGGCCGGGCAGGGCGCCCGCTGGCGCCTTCGCCGTCACACCTGCATGTTCATGATGTCGGTGTAGGCCTGCACCATCCGGTTGCGCACGTGCAGCGTCGCCTGGAAGCCGATCTGTGCCTTTTGCATGGCCACCATGGTCTCTTCGATGCTGACGTTGGGGTTTTCCAGCTGCACTTCGCGCTGTAGGTCGCTCGAGCGGTTCTGGGCGGCGCTGACCGACTGCAGGGCACCTTTCAGCGCCGTCGAGAAGCCGGCGTCCTGAGGAGCGTCCTGGGTCGTGGTGACGCGGCGTGCCAGGCCGGTGCCCGTGAGGGGGGCGGTAGGGCTTGCAATGCGGAGGTCCATGGCGGTCGGGTCTCGGTGGTCAGGGGTGGAGCGGGATGGTGCAATCCTAGGCATCCGGGGCGCGGGCATCGTGGTGAAATGATGGACAAAGGCGCGCTTTATCGGGTGAACGTCGGCGGGGGGCTGTCCAATAATCGCTCCACCGCCAGAGTCCCGCCCTGGCTTGCCTACTGGAAAGCACGATGTCCGCAGTCGCTGAAGTCCCTGTCATCCCTCCTGCTCCCGCCGGCCCCTCGTGGCTGCAGCGGTTGTCGGCCCTTGACCGTGCCACACGCCTGAAGGCCGGGGCCGGCATCGTGCTGCTGATCGCCGGGATCGTGGCCGCGCTGGTGTTCAGCCGCCAGCCGGACTACCGGGTGCTGTTTTCCAATCTGAGCGACAAGGACGGTGGTGCGATCGTGGCCCAGCTGACCACGATGAACGTGCCCTACAAGTACACCGAAGGCGGCGGCGCCATCCTGATTCCGGCCGACCGGGTGCACGACGTGCGCCTGCGCCTGGCCACCCAGGGACTTCCCAAGGGCTCGGTGACTGGCTTCGAGCTGATGGAGAGCACCCGTTTCGGCGTGACCCAGTTCCAGGAACGCCTGAATTTCCAGCGCGGGCTGGAAGGGGAGCTGACGCGCTCCATCCAGGCGCTGTCGTCCGTCCAGAGCGCTCGCGTGCATCTGGCCCTGCCCAACCAGAACGGTTTTTTCCGCGAGCAGCAAAAGCCCTCGGCTTCCGTGCTGCTCAGCCTGTACCCGGGCCGCTTCCTCGACCGCACCCAGTTGGCCGGCATCGTGCACCTGGTGGCGTCCAGCGTGCCCGAAATGTCGCCCACGGCCGTGAGCGTGCTGGACGACACCGGCAAGCTGCTCTCGCAGTCGCCCGACGGCGCCGCCGGCACGGGCGTGGATGCCCAGCAGTTGACCTACGTGCAGCAGATCGAGCAGCAGTACACCCGCCGCATCCTCGACATCCTCGAGCCGGTGGTGGGCAAGAACAACGTCAAGGCGCAGGTGACGGCCGAGGTGGACTTCAGCCAGACGGAGTCCACTTCCGAGCAGCACCGCCCCAATCAGACGCCGGACGCCAGCGCCGTGCGCAGCCAGCAGATCGTCGAAAGCTCCGGCCAGCAGGGCAATGCCCAGCCGCCCACCGGTGTGCCCGGCGCCACGACGAACCAGCCGCCCCAGCCTTCCACCGCGCCCGTCAACGGTGCCAACCCGGCGCCCACGGCGGCCGGCCAGCAGGGTGCCCAGATCGCCAACAACAAGCGCGAATCCATCACCAACTACGAAGTGGACAAGACCACCCGCGTCACGCGCGGCGGCAGCGGCGCCATCAAGCGGGTGAGCGCGGCCGTGGTGGTCAACTACCAGGCCGCCAGCGATGGCGCCGGCAAGCCGCCGGTCACCAAGGCGCTGACGCCCCAGCAACTGGAGCAGATGACCGCGCTGGTGCGTGAGACCATCGGCTTCAACAGCGAGCGCGGCGACTCGGTCAACCTGATGAACACGCCCTTCCTGGTGGAAGATGTGCAAACCGCCGATCTGCCGCTGTGGAAGCAGCCCGAGATGGTGGAGCTGGCCAAGAGCCTGGGCTGGCCGCTGGGCATCTCCCTGTTCGCGGCGCTCATCCTGCTGGGCCTGGTGCGTCCGGCCATCAAGGGCATGGGCAAGCCTCGCGCCGTGCCGGTGGTCGCCGGCGGCCAGGGCGGCCAGCTCGATGCGCTGGAGTCGGAGGCGCTCGAACGCCCGGCCCTGCCCGCGCCCACCCGCGCCGAGGATCTGCCCGCCACGCCCGAGCAGCTGCGCCTGGAGGATGCCCGTACGCTGGCCAAGCAGAACCCGGTGGCCGTGGCCAACATCCTCAAGACCTGGGTCAACGGCGATTGATCCGCCACTAGCGAGAGCGAGTTTTCTATGGACGAGCAGGGCCTCAACGACGCCGCGATCATGCTGATGTCCCTCGGCGAGGAAGAGGCTGCCGAGGTCTTCAAGCACCTGTCGCCCAAAGAGGTGCAGAAGCTGGGTGAAACCATCGCCCGCATGAAGTCGGTGTCCAAGGACAAGGTGGACTCGGTCATCAACCGCTTCTCCAACGACGCAGCGGCTCAGAGCCTGCTGGTGTCGGACACCAGCAACTACGTGCGCTCGGTGCTCAAGCGGGCCCTGGGCGATGACAAGGCCGCGCTGCTGATCGACCGCATCCTGCAGGGCGGCGACGTTTCCGGCATCGAAAGCCTGAAGTGGATGGACCCGCTGTCCGTCGCCGAACTGCTGCGCAATGAACACCCCCAGATCGTCGCCGCCATCCTGGTCCATCTGGATCCGGACCAGTCGTCGGCCATCCTCATGCAGCTGACCGACCGCCAGCGCAGCGAGGTGCTGCTGCGCGTGGCTACGCTGGAGGGCATCCAGCCCACGGCCCTCAAGGATTTGAACGAGGTGCTGTTCAAGGTGCTGGCGGGCGGCGACAAGGTGCGCAAGAGCTCGCTGGGCGGCGTGAAGGCGGCGGCAGAGATCATCAACCTGCTGGGCTCGGGCATGGACGGCGTGGTAATCGAGTCCATCCGCGGTTTCGATCCCGACCTGGCGCAGAAGATCATGGACAAGATGTTCGTGTTCGACGACGTGATGAAGCTCGACGACCGCGCCATCCAGACCGTGCTGCGCGAGGTCGCTTCTGAAACCCTGGTCGTGGCCCTCAAGGGCGCCCAGCCCGAGCTGCGCGAGAAGTTCCTGTCCAACATGTCGTCGCGCGCCGCCGAGGCCCTGCGCGAAGACCTGGAGTCGCGCGGCCCGATGCGGCTGTCCGAGGTGGAGGCGCAGCAGAAGGAAATTCTCAAGACCGTGCGCCGCCTGTCGGACGAAGGCCAGATCGTGATCGGAGGCGGCGGCGATGACGCATTCGTCTAATTCGCGCTACTACACGCGGTTCATTCCCAGCGAAGAGGTCGGCGACGTCACGCGCTGGCACTTCGGCGCCGTGGACGGCTCCGAACCCGTGCTGCCCGCCACCCCGGCCGAGCCGGACGCCCCCCTGCCAGCCCCGGGCATCAGCGAGGCCGAGCACCTCGCGCTGCTGGAACAGGCGCGCGAGGAGGCCTTTGCGCGTGGCGCCGAGGAAGGCCGGGCCCAGGCCCGCCTGGAATGGCAGCAGCGCATGGACGACTATGTGGCCGGTCAGGGGCGCGAGGCCGCCGACCGGCTGGCGCAATTGGCCGGCGCCCTGGAGTCGGGGCTGAACGACATGCAGCAGCGCATGGCGCAGGAGGTCTTGGAACTGGCCTGCGACATCGCCCGCCAGGTGGTCCGCCAGGAAGTCTCGGGCAACCCCCAGGCCCTGTTGCCGGTGGTGCGCGAAGCGCTGGGCATGCTGGTGGGCGAGGCCCGGCCGGTCACCGTGCGGCTGAACCCACAGGACTGGGAGGCGCTGGAGCAGCCGCTGCGCGAGGAATTCGCCGCTACCAAGGTGCACTGGCTGGCCGATGCCGTCGTCCTGCCGGGCGATTGCCTGGTGGAGTCGGCCGGCACGGTGGTGGATGGCTCCCTGGACAAGCGCTGGCGCCGTGCCATCGCCGCGCTGGGCCTGGCCTCCGCATGGCAGCAGGACGGCGGCCATGGCGATTAAGGACGCCCAGGACTGGGACCGCTTCATCGGCGATGCGCGCGGCCGTCTGGCCGACGGCACGCCGCTGGAGACGCGGGGCACGCTCACACGGCTCACCGGTCTGGTGCTGGAGGCCGCCGGCATCCGCGTGCCCGTGGGTTCGCAGTGCCTAGTGCAGATGCCCGAGCAGGAGCCGGTGCTCGCCGAGGTGGTCGGGTTTTCCGCCGACAAGGCCTTCCTGATGCCGGCCGGCGACATCCATGGCCTGTCCAGCGGCGCGCGGGTCACGCCTGCCGCGCCGTATGTGCCTTCGCCGCGGTTGGGCGAAGAGGTGCGCCCCACGGGCGGGGCCGGCATGCTGCGCCTGCCCATGGGCGACGGGCTGCTCGGCCGCGTGGTGGATTCGCAGGGCACGCCGCTGGACCACGGCGGCCCCCTGCACAACGTCTCTTCCGAGCCCATGGGCCGGCGCCAGATCAACGCCATGGACCGCGACCCCGTGCGCGAGACGCTCGACACCGGCGTGCGCGCCATCAATGCCCTGCTGACCGTGGGCCGCGGGCAGCGCCTGGGCCTGTTCGCCGGCTCCGGCGTGGGCAAGAGCGTGCTGCTGGGCATGATGGCCCGCTACACCCAGGCCGACGTGATCGTGGTCGGGCTGATCGGCGAGCGCGGGCGCGAGGTGAAGGAATTCGTGGAGGACATCCTGGGCGAGAGCGACCGGGGCCGTGCGGTCGTGGTGGCCGCCCCCGCGGATGCGCCGCCGCTGCTGCGCATGCAGGGCGCGGCCTACGCCACGGCCATCGCCGAGCACTTCCGCGACAAGGGCCAGCACGTGCTGCTGCTCATGGACTCGCTCACCCGCTACGCCATGGCCCAGCGCGAGATCGCCCTGGCCATCGGCGAGCCCCCGGCCACCAAGGGCTACCCGCCGAGCTGCTTCGCCAAGCTGCCGGCGCTGGTCGAGCGCAGCGGCAACGGCCTGCACGGCGTCGGCTCGATCACTGCCTTCTACACCGTGCTCTCCGAGGGCGACGACCAGCAGGACCCGATCGCCGATGCGGCGCGCGCCATCTTGGACGGCCACTTCGTGCTGTCGCGGGCGCTGGCGGAGACCGGGCACTTCCCGGCCATCGACATCGAGCAATCGGCCTCGCGCGTGATGCACAACGTGGTCTCGCGCGAACATTTCGACATGGCGCGGCGCTTCCGCGCCACGTATTCCCGCTACCAGAAGAGCAAGGACCTGATCCAGGTGGGCGCCTACATGGCCGGCTCCGATCCGCAGCTGGACGACGCCATCCGCCTGCAGCCGGCCATGGCGGCTTTCCTGCAGCAGGACATGTTCGAGGCGGCGCCGATGGACGACACCCTCACGGCCATGGCGGCCGTGCTGGAGGCTTGACGCCATGGCTTCGCTGAACACCTTCCTGGTGGCGGTGGAGATGGCAGAGCGCCAGCGCGACGCCGCCCGCCAAGCGCTGCAGGACGCACGCCATGCCCGCTACGCCGCGCAGCAGCAGCTCGACCAGCTGGCAGGCTATGCGCAGGAAACGCAGGGCCGCTGGGGCATGCGGGCCGATGCGGCCATCAAGCCCGAGGTGATGTACCACCACTACCAGTTCATGGATCGCCTTGCGCACGCCATCGGCCTGCAGTCCGGCGCGGTGGGAGACCAGGACGGCCGGGTGGATGCTGCGGCGCAGGCCCTGCTGCAGGCCGAGCTGCGGCTGGCCAGCCTGAAGAAGGTGGTGGAGAAGCGGCGGCGCGACATGGAGCAAGCCCAGTCGCGCAGGGATCAGAAGCAGACCGACGAGCGCGCCTCGCTGCAGTTCAGGAATGCCGCCGGCGGCCCGCTGGGCCAGGAGTTTTGACATGGAAAAAGCACGTATTTCTTCTTCGCAACACGCGCACGAACCGCGGGCCGCGCGCGGCGCCGGCAAGCCGTCCGCCTCCAGCCAGAACGCCGAACAGGCGACGGGCACCTCTGGCGGCTTTTCGCTGCTGCTGGCCTCACTGTCCGACGGCTCTGAGCCGCTTTCTGATGGCTTTGCCACACCGGTGACCGCTGTAGACTGGGCTGCCATCGGTGTGGCCGACGCGGCCCAGCTTGCCGCATTTCAAAGTGGACTGCCCAGCGGGTTGCCGCCCGGCGCGCCCTGGCAGTCCGCCGGAGAACATGCGCCAACGGCTGCAGGCCGTTTGCTGGGAGACGGACTGGGCGGCGGTAAGGCCGGCCTGAACAGCCTGGTCGGCCAGACGGCGATGCTGGACGGTGCGGCCGAGACGGCCGCCGTCAACGGCACGGCGGTGCCGGGCAGCGGCGCGGCACCGGGGCGGGGTGTCGCTGGTGGCCGCCAGACCTCGATTTTGGCTGCGGGGGGGAGCGACGCCACGGCCCGCCTGGACGCCGCGCTGAATTCGGCGCTGCGGGGCACGGCCAAGGACGAAACCAAGGGCGCGGGCGTGGCAGACGCCGGTGCGGCCTTCTCCCTTGCACCCGCGGCGGCGGGGGCGCTGTCCGCAGAGCGGCGCGATGTGGTCGCAGGCCACCCGGGCGCCGAGGCCCGCGGCTTCGCGGACGGGGCCACGGCCCTGCCGGCGGGCGCGCTGGCGGGCTTGGCCGATGTCGCCGCCGGCAGTGGCGACGGCCGCTCGGGGGGCCGAGGCGGAGAGTCGGCCGGCAATGGCGCATCGCCGTCGGCGGCGCTGGCCGTGGGCGAGCCGGGGGCGGAGCCGTCCGGCGCGGATGCCGCGTTCTCGCTGGATGCGGCCCTGGCCGACCCCGCGCAGGCGGGCATGGAAGACCAGCTCGCCGAGCAGGTTGCCTTCTGGGTGAACCAGAAAACGCAGAACGCCGAACTCACCCTGGACCGGGACGGCCAGCCGGTGGAGGTGACGGTGTCGCTCACCGGCAACGAGGCGCATGTCTCCTTCCGCAGCGATCAGGCCCAGACCCGCGAGCTGCTGGACGCCAGCGTCGCCCAGCTGCGCGATCTGCTCCAGAGTGAAGGGCTGCAACTGGCGGGTGTGTCCGTCGGCACCTCGGGCGGCCAGGGCGCGCGGGAGGGCGACGCCCCGCGGGACGGCGGCCGCCAGGGCGCACGCGAGGCCACGGTGCGCGCGGCAGCCCCTGCCGGCACGGCCGGGCGCGCCCAGGTGGCGACCGACCGGTCGGTCGACATCTTCGTCTGACGCGGGTCCCGACAGGGCGGCTTCTTCCTTCCTTCGAGCGGGGCCGCCCGACTGCAGTCCCGCAACGCAGGCGATTGCTGCGTCAGCGCGAACCCGCGGCGCGGCGATCCCATCTCACCAGCAAGCGCCCCAGCAGGAGCGCGCCTGACGGGCCGGTCCAAGCCACGGGAAAGCCAGGGATTGGGCGGCTATTCTGGCTATCATGAACCGCCCGGCTGCCCAATAATGGGCCATCCCGCCAGAGCCGTCCGTGCGGATGGCCCGGCTGCCCCTCCCTCTCTCCGCATGCGTTGCGCAAGGAAGACCCACCGTGTCCGCCAATACCCCCGCTGCCCCCGCGGCGCCAGCCAAAAGCAAGAAGATGGTCATCATCCTGGCGGTGGTGGCCTTGCTCGTCGTGGCCGGCGGTGCGGCCGCGTGGTTCGTGCTGTCGAGCCGCCAGCACGCGGCCGAAGAGGGCGAGGAGGTCGGCGGCAAGCAGGCGCATGCCGAGGCCGCAACGCCCAAGACACCCCCGACGTTCCTGCCCATCGAGAACATGGTGGTCAATCTGGCCGACCCCGGGGGCGACCGTTTCGCGCAGATCGGGATCACGCTCGAGCTGGCGGACGCCAAGACCGAAACGCTGGTCAAACAGTACCTGCCCAGCATCCGCAGCGGCATCCTCATGCTGGTCTCCCAGCGCACGGCCGAGGAACTGCTCGGCCGCGAAGGCAAGGAGAAACTGGCGCAGGACATCCGCCGCGAGGTGTCCAAGCCGCTGGGCTTCACGGTGCCCAAGCCGCGCAAGGCGCGCGCACCCAACCCCGACGACGAGGAAGAGGGCGAAGCCCCCCGGCCGCGGGCCGACACCAACCCGGTGCGCCAGGTGCTGTTCTCCAGTTTCATCATCCAGTAAGCCGGGCCGGAGAACCATCGCATGAGTGATTCGTTTCTTTCCCAGGAAGAGGTCGATGCCCTTCTGGAGGGGGTGACCGGCGAGAGCCAGAAGACGGCCCACGAGGAGGTCGATTCCGGCGCGGTCCGCAACTACGACATCTCCAGCCAAGAGCGCATCGTTCGTGGCCGCATGCCGACGATGGAAATCGTCAACGAACGGTTCGCGCGCAATTTCCGCATCGGCCTGTTCAACTTCATCCGCCGCAGCCCCGAAATCTCGGTCGGCACGGTGTCCGTGCAGCGCTACAGCGCCTTTCTGCGCGAGCTGGCGGTGCCCACCAACTTCAACATCGTGGCCATCCGCCCGCTGCGCGGCAGCGGCCTGATCGTCTGCGAGCCCTCCCTGGTGTTCGGCATCATCGACACGCTCTACGGCGGCGTCGGCAAGTTCCAGACCCGCATCGAAGGGCGTGATTTCTCGCCCACCGAGCAGCGCGTGATCAACCGGCTGGTGGACGTGATCTGCGCCGAGTACAAGAAAGCCTGGCACGGCATCTATCCGCTGGAGCTGGACTACCAGCGCTCGGAGATGCAGCCCCAGTTCGCCAACATCGCCACGCCCAGCGAGATCGTCGTGTCCACGGCTTTCCAGCTGGAGATCGGCGACTTGGCGGGCGCCATCCACATCTGCATGCCGTACGCCACGCTGGAGCCGATCCGCGACGTGCTGTATTCGTCCACGCAGGGCGACTCCATCGAGGTGGATCGCCGCTGGGTGCGCGTGCTCACGCGCGAGATCCAAGCCGCCGAGGTGACCCTGGTGGCCGAGCTGGCCCGCGCCGACGCCACGGTGGAGCAATTGCTGGCCATGAAGCCGGGCGACTTCATCGAGCTCGACCGCGAACCGCGTATCCGCGCCTCCATCGGGGGCGTACCGATTTTTGAATGCCAGTACGGCACGCACAACTCCAAGTATGCGATCCGCATCGAGGAATGCCTGCGCAACGCCGACAGCAGCTGGCTGGGAGAGAAGAATGGCAACTGAAGACAACAAGGACGGTGACGATCCGTTCGCAGGCTGGGCCGAGGCGCTTGAAGAGCAGAAGACCTCGGAAGGCGCCCCCGGCGATGCCGAGCAGGGCGGCCCCCTCTCGGGCGAGCCCGTGCGGCCGTTCTCTGCCTCCGGCAGCAACGATGCGCCGGTCAACGACATCAACATGGTGCTGGACATCCCCGTTCAGCTGTCCGTGGAGCTGGGTCGTACCAAGGTGCCCATCAAATACATCCTGCAGCTGGCGCAGGGCTCGGTGGTCGAGCTGGACGCGCTGGCTGGCGAGCCCATGGACGTGCTGGTCAACGGCTACCTCATAGCCCAGGGTGAAGTGGTGGTGGTGAACGACAAGTTCGGTATCCGCCTGACCGACGTGGTCACGCCTTCGGAGCGCCTGCGCCGTGTCAGCCGGGGGTAGCCAGATGACCCAGACGCTGCTGGTCGTGGTGCTCTTCGTGGCGGCCATGGCGGCCCTGCCATGGTTGATCCGCCGGTTGCAGCAGCGGCAGTCGGGATTGTTCTCGGCCAGTGGCGGCGTGTCCAAGGTGCTGTCCGCCGTGGCCGTGGGCCCGCAGCAGCGCGTGGTGACGGTAGAGGTCGGGCCGGAGCACCAGCGCACGGTGCTGGTGCTGGGCGTGACGGCTCAGCAGATCAATTGCCTGCACGTGCTGCCTGCGCCGGGCGCCGGCGCGGTGGCCGTTCCGGCGGCATCTCCCGCTGCCGCCGTGGCGCCGAGCTTCGCGGGCGAGATGGCGACCGCCTCCGCGCGGATGGACAAGCCTTCCCATGGCTGAGCGCACGGTCACTCTCCCGGGCCTGCGCGCGGCAGGCGGCATGCTGCGCAGCCGCAGCGCCTGGATGGTGCTGGGCGCCGCGCTGCTGGCACCAGCGGCCATGGCGCAGAACGCCGGCTCGCTGCCGGTGCTGGTCGGCGCAGGCAGCGGCAGCAACAGCTATTCGGTGCCCATCCAGACGCTGCTGTTCTTCACCGCGCTCTCCTTTCTGCCTGCGGTGCTGCTGATGATGACGGGCTTCACCCGCATCGTCATCGTGCTGTCGCTGCTGCGCCAGGCCATCGGCACGCAGTCGGCGCCGCCCAACCAGGTCATCATCGGCCTGTCGCTCTTCCTGACTTTCTTCGTCATGGGCCCCACGCTGGACCGCGTGTACCAGGAGGCCTACGTGCCGTACACGACGAACGCGCTGACCTTCGAGCAGGCGCTGGAGAAGGCCGAGGCGCCCATGCGCGGCTTCATGCTCAAGCAGACGCGCCAGTCCGACTTCGCCTTGTTCTCGCGCCTGGCCAAGCTGCCCGAAGGCACCACGGCCGAGACGGCGCCGCTGCGCGTGCTGGTGCCGGCCTTCGTCACCAGCGAGCTCAAGTCGGCCTTCCAGATCGGCTTCATGATCTTCATCCCGTTTCTGGTGATCGACATGGTGGTGTCGTCCATCCTCATGTCGCTGGGCATGATGATGCTGTCGCCCGTGCTGGTGGCGCTGCCCTTCAAGCTGATGCTGTTCGTGCTGGCGGACGGCTGGAACCTGCTCATCGGCTCGCTGGCCGCGAGCTTCGCCGTATGAGGCGAATCCCCCCTGAGTCGCTTCGCGCCTTCGCCCTTCAGGGGACGCCGCCCGTGGCCGCGCGAAGCCCGTCCCACGGTGTCTGCTGGCTTGGCCTGCTCCGCGGCCTTCAGACGATGCGGGCGGTGGGCCGGCGACCGGCGCTAGCGGTCTTGAAAGGATGACGGCATGACCTCCCAATTCGTTCTGACCATCGGCCGCGAGGCGCTCACGCTGCTGCTCATGATCTCCATGCCGGTGCTGGGCGTGGTGATGGCCGTGGGCCTGCTCGTCAGCATCTTCCAGGCCGTCACGCAGATCCACGAGGCCACGCTGGCCTTCGTGCCCAAGCTGGTGGCAGCCATGGTGGTGTTCGCCATCGCCGGGCCCTGGATGATCTCCACGCTGGTGGATTACCTGCGGCGCATGATCGAATCCATTCCGTCGGTCATCGGCTAGCCCGGCGCTACCGGCCTGCGTCCCGCCCGAAGCCCTCCGCGCGCGTGATCACGTTCTCCGAAGCCCAGATCATGGCCTGGCTGTCGCCGGTGCTGTGGCCGTTCATCCGCGTGCTGGCGGTGTTCACTTCGGCGCCGGTGTTCTCGATGCGGGCCATCCCCATGCGGGCCAAGATCGGTCTGGCCTTTCTGGTGGCCGTGTGCGCGCAGGCCGTGCTGCCCGAGCAGCCGGTGATCGACCTGAACGGCCGGGGCGCGCTGGGCGCCGTGGCCCAGCAGATCGCCGTCGGGCTGGCCATCGGCTTCTCGGTGCGGCTGGTGTTCGCGGCGGTGGAACTGGCCGGCGAGGTGATCGGCCTGCAGATGGGGCTGAACTTCGCCTCGTTCTTCGACCCGCTGGCCAATGCGCAGGTGAGCGCGGTGGCACGTTTCTTCGGCAACATGGCGACGCTGCTGTTCATCGTCATCAACGGGCATCTGCTGATCCTGATGGCCGTGGTCAAGAGCTTCGAGCGCTTCCCCGTGGACGGCAACTTCCTGCAGTCGTTGGCGCAGATGCGGCTGTACGAGCTGGGGGCCTCGCTCTTTTCCAGCGCGCTGTGGATTGCGCTGCCCATGATCGCGCTGCTGCTGTTCGTGAACCTGGCGCTCGGGATCATCTCCCGCGTCGCGCCACAGATGAACATCTACGCCGTGGGGTTCCCGGTCACCCTGACGGTGGGCATGCTGGGCATCACGGCCACGCTGCCCATGCTGGAGCAGCCGGTGATGGCGCTGATGCAGCAGTCGATCGACCTGTTCGCATCCCAGCGTTGACGCGGGTGCTATGGTTTAAATAGCTGCTTGCGCTTGTCAGTCAAGCAAATCAAATACAAAAGGCATTGAAAGCGTTTTCCGGTAAGCGCAGTGTGCTCTTATTTTTGATAATGCGCGTTACACCAGCTGGTTGCGGATCGCGTACACCGTCAGCTCGGCGTTGTTGGCCAGTTTGAGCTTTTCCAGCACGCGGGCGCGGTAGACGCTCACCGTCTTGGGGCTGAGCATCAGCTCCTCGGCGATGTCCGACAGGCGCCGGCCCGAGGCGATCTTGACCAGTGTCTGCAGCTCGCGCTCCGACAGCGCTTCGTGCGGCAGCTCGCTCGTGGGTTGCGACAGGCTGTCGGCCAGCATCTGCGCCACCTCGGGCGTGAGGTACTTGCGGCCCTGCACCACGGTGCGCACGGCGGCGATCAGCTCCACCGGGTCGCCCGCCTTGTTGGCGTAGCCCTGGGCGCCGGCGCGCAGGCAGCGAAGCGCGTACTGGTCTTCCGGGTACATCGAGACGATCAGCACCTTGAGCGCGGCGTGCGTCTCCTTCAGGCTGGCCAGCACCTCCAGGCCGCTGCGGCCGGGCAGGTTCAGGTCGAGCAGCAGCACATCGCACGGGGCGCTGCGCAGCACGTCGCGCAGCTCGGCGTAGCTGCCGGCCTCGCCCGTCACTGTGATGTCGGTGGCCTCGGTCAGCGTGTCGCGGATGCCGCGCCGCAGCACCGCATGGTCATCGCAAAGCACCACATTGATCACTGCGCCTCTCCCTCGTCGTTGGTTCTCGCCCATGGTAGCGGCACCGTCACGATGACCGACGTGCCGCGCCCGGGCTGGCTGCTGATGTCCAGCCAGCCGCCCACCGTCTTCGCCCGCTCCTGCAGGCCGCGCAGCCCGAACGACCGGGGCTTGGTCTGGCTGGCGGCCAGGTCCATGCCGCAGCCGTCGTCCGTCACCTCCAGGGTCAGCACGCCCTCGCTGTCGGACAGGTCGATGCGCACCCGCCCGGCTTGGGCGTACTTGGTGATGTTGGTGAGCGCCTCCTGCGCCGTCCGGTAGGCCACCAGCTGGATCTCGGCGGGCGCCTCGATGGCCTCGCGCCCCACGGTGACGCGGGCCGGCACGCCGGTGCGGCGCTCGAAGCTCTCCGCCAGCCACTGCACGGCCGCCACCAGTCCCTGGTCCAGGATAGGCGGGCGCAGGTTCATCATGATGCGCTGGCTGGCGCCGATGGCGTGTGTCAGCATGTCCGTCGCCGTGGCCGCGTGCTCCTGCAGGCCCCCGGGCGGCGCATGCCGGCAGATCCACGCCAGATCGAACTTCACGGCTGTGAGCGCACCGCCGATGTCGTCGTGGATCTCCCGCGCGATGGAGGCGCGTTCCTGCTCGATGGACGTCTGCAGGTGCTCCGTCAGCTCGGCCAGCCGGCGTTCGGAGGCGGCCAGCTCGGCGGTAGCGTGCTCCCGGGCGCGCCGGGCCTGGAAGACCTCGATCGCCCGGGTGATCACATGGGGCAGGCGGCCCATGTCGTCCTTGAGCAGATAGTCGGCAATGCCCAGGCGCATGGCGTCGACCGCAGCGGCCTCGCCGATGGCGCCGGAGAGCAGCACGAAGGGCGGCGGTGCCGGCTGGCGTGAAACATGCTCCCAGGCATCGAGCGCGGTGAAGCCGGGCAGCCGGTAATCGGCCAGGATCAGATCCAGCGGCTCTTGCGCCACGTAATGGATAAACCCTTCCAGGGTGTCGGCGTGGCGCATTTCATACACGAGACCGGCCCGGCGCAGCGTCCTGCAGGCCAATTCGTGGTCCACGATGGAATCTTCGAGATGGAGGATGCGCAAGGCGCGGTCCGATGCGTCAGAGTCCATGGGAGCCGCTATCATAGGATACATATTGGAACAAATAAGCGCGTTGGTCCCGAGAGTCCGCATTCAGGACAGGCGGTCAAATGCCGAAGCAGTCACAGTGACGGCATGATGCCGGTGTCAGGGTGCTGGAAGGATTCTTGCGAGCTTTGCAGCCGCCTGCAGCGACGGAGTAACGATGCAATCTACGCTAACAACGTCTGATGAGCCAGGGGTACAGGTCCCCGTGATGGTGGCAGCCGAGTTGCAGGACTCGCTGTTGGTCGTCATGCACGACCTGCACCGGCTGGAGGGGCTGCTCAGCCACGCCACCGACAACCTGCTCGAACGCTTCGGCGAGGCCAACAATGCCCTCACGGACGCCGTGGTCGGCGATTCGGTCGAACTGGCTGCACTGCGCACCGCGTTGCGCAGCGCCGTGACCGAGCTGCAGTTCCATGACATGGCCTCGCAGCTCATCTGGCACACCACCAAGGTCCTGCAGGGCTGCGCGTTCCGGCTGGCCTCCGAGGCCATGGGCCACGAAGACGGAGAGGAAGCCGCCCCGTTCGCCGAGATGGCGCCCGACCGGCCCAATCCCGTCACGCAAAGTGAGATGGACGCAGGATCCATTGACCTGTTCTGAAGCCCGCCGTCCCGTACTGGTTAATCTATACATTCAAGTCCGTTGGAGCCCTACATGCAATCGATTCTTGCCGTTGATGACTCTCCGTCCATGAGAAAGATGGTCTCCTTCACCCTGACGGGTGCGGGGTACCACGTGGTGGAGGCGGTGGACGGCCAGGACGCGCTCGAAAAGGCCGAGGCCCACGAGATCCACCTGGTGCTGGCCGACCAGAACATGCCGCGCCTCGACGGCATCGGCCTCACCCGCAAGCTGCGCGAGCACCCCCGCTTCAAGACCGTTCCCATCCTGATCCTGACCACCGAGTCCAGCGACCAGATGAAGCAGGCCGGCCGCAGCGCAGGTGCCACGGGCTGGCTGGTCAAGCCGTTCGACCCCAACCGCCTCATCGAGGTGATTCAGAAGGTGATCCGCTGAGCGGGCCCGATTACAACGACAAGCACACAGGAGCCCGGACACATGGCGGACACCTATCAGGAAGGCGGCGGCGCCGACTTCGACCTCAGTCAGTTCTATCAGATCTTCTTTGAAGAGGCCGGCGAAAACCTGGACCAGATGGAGCAGATGCTGCTCGATCTGGACCTGAGCGCAGCCAACGACGAAGAGCTCAACGGCATCTTCCGCTGCGCCCACTCCATCAAGGGCGGCTCGGCCACGTTCGGCTTTTCCGACGTGGCCGAACTGACCCACCAGATGGAGTCGCTGCTGGACCGCCTGCGCCGCCACGAACTGCAGCCGATTCCCCAGATGGTGGACGTGTTGCTTGAATCGGCCGACGCATCGCGCAGCCTGCTGGCGCGCCACCAGGCAGGCGGGCAGGGCGATGCCGTGTCCACCACCGAACTCGTGCGGCGCATCAGCGAACTGGCGGCCGGCGGTGTGCCCAGCGAGGCGCCCGCCCCGGCTCCCGCGCCCGTGCCCGTACCTCCCCCTCCTGCCCCCGTGGCACCCCCCGCCGGCCCCCGCCGCGGCGGCAGCCCCGGCTGCAGGCGGTGCCCGTGCGCTGGAAATCCACATCGGCCCGCTGGAGCGCCTGGAGCAGGCAGACGCCATCAAGGAACTGTTCCGCGACATTCCCGGCCTGGGCAGCATTGCCGACATTGCGCCTGCGCAGCCCGGCATGCGGTCCTTCGCCGTGCAGACCACGTCCACCGATGACGACCTGCTCGACCTGTTTGCCTTCCACGTCTCCAAGGAGCAGGTGAGCATCCGCGCCGCCGGCGGTGCCGATGCCGCCCCCGCCGAGGCTGCGGAACCGGAAGAGCATGCCGTGGCGCTGGCGCCCGGCGAAGCGCCCTACGGCTTCTTCGAGGACTCCCCGGGCGCCCCCGGCGCCGCGGCCCCTGCGCAGGCCGCCGCGGCACCCGCAGCCGGCACTGCCGTGGCCACCCGCACCGCGGCCGCCGAGCCCAAGGCCGTGAGCCAGGCCCAGATGGAGTCCACCACGATCCGCGTGGCGGTGAACAAGGTCGACCAGCTCATCAACCTCGTCGGCGAACTGGTCATCACCCAGGCCATGCTGGCGCAGAACAGCCGGGGCCTGGACGCAGCCGCCAACCAGCAGCTGCTGGCCGGCCTGGCAGACCTGGACCGCAATACGCGCGACCTGCAGGAATCGGTCATGTCGATCCGCATGATCCCGATGTCGATCGTGTTCAACCGCTTCCCCCGCATGCTGCGCGACCTGGCCAACAAGCTGGGCAAGAAGGTGGACTTCGTCACGCACGGCGAGGCGACGGAACTCGACAAGAGCCTGGTCGAGAAGATCACCGACCCGCTGACCCACTTGGTACGCAACAGCTGCGACCACGGCATCGAGATGCCCGAGGACCGGCTGGCCGCTGGCAAGCCGGAGCACGGCACCATCACGCTGTCCGCCTCCCACCAGGGCGGCTCGATCGTGATCGAGGTCCGGGATGACGGCAAGGGCATGTCCCGCGAGAAGATCCTGCGCAAGGCGCGCGAGCGCGGCCTGGATGTGTCGGACCAGATGACCGACCAGGAAGTCTGGAACCTGATCTTTGCGCCCGGCTTCTCCACCGCCGACGTGGTGACCGACGTGTCGGGACGCGGCGTGGGCATGGACGTGGTGAAGAAGAACATCGCCGCGCTGAATGGCTCGGTCGAGATCGACTCCGCTGAAGGCTTCGGCATGCGGGTGTCCGTGCGCCTGCCGCTGACCCTGGCCATCATGGACGGCATGTCGGTCGGCGTGGGCGACGAGGTGTACATCCTCCCGCTGTCGTCCGTGGTGGAGTCCTTCCAGGTCAATCCGGACGACGTGAACACCGTGGCGCAGGGCTCCCAGCTCGTCAAGGTGCGCGAGGAGTACATGCCCGTGATCTCGCTGGAGCGGGTGTTCCAGGTGCCGCGCGGAGACAGCAGCAAGTCGAGCACCATCATGGTGGTCGTCGAGGCGGACGGCAGCCGGGTCGCCCTGCTGGTGGACGAACTGCTGGGCCAGCACCAGGTGGTGGTCAAGAACCTGGAGACCAATTACCGCAAGGTCACCAATGTGTCCGGGGCGACCATCCTGGGCGACGGCACCGTGGCCCTGATCCTGGACACCGGGGCCCTGGTGCGCCGGGCGCGCCACTGATCGTTGGACGTTGAGCAAACAAGGAGTGTCGGCATGAGTGTGATGGAAAAGACGGGTGAGAACGTGGCCGCCGGCGCCAGGGAATACCTCACCTTCCGGCTGGACCAGGAAGAGTACGGGATCGATATCCTGAAGGTGCAGGAAATCCGCGGCTACGAGCCGCCGACCCGCATCGCCAACGCACCGTCCTTCATCAAGGGCGTGACCAACCTGCGCGGCACGATCGTTCCCATCGTGGACATGCGGCTGAAGTTCAACTGCTCGAAGGCCGAGTACAACAGCTTCACCGTGGTCATCATCCTGAACCTGCGCAACCGGGTGGTCGGCATCGTGGTGGACTCGGTGAGCGATGTGATGGAGCTCACGCCGGACAACATCCGGTCCGCTCCGGACATCGACAGCGCCATCGACAACAACTGCATCCTGGGACTGGGCTCCGTGGGCGAGCGGATGTTGATCCTGCTGGACATCGAAAAGCTGATGTCCGGGGTGGACATGGGATTGGCAACGGCCGAGGCCTGACCGCCGGACCGGACGGGCGCCGCAGGGTGCCGTCCGGCGGCGCTCTGTCGGCAGGTACTGCCTCCACGCGGATTGAACAATTAGCTGGCTGGACCCGCAATGCGCCAAAGCACAAGTACCGAACGTGAATCCCCGGCGCCTCGCAGCGCCCTCCGGGCCGCCGCCGACACGGCGCCCCCTCCGCCCGGGCCGCTGACCCAGGGGCGCGAGTTCGTCTGGACCAATGCCGACTTCGCGCGCGTCCAGGGGTTGATCTACCAGCGCGCGGGCATCAGCCTGCACGACGGCAAGCACGCCATGGTCTACAGCCGGCTGTCCCGCCGGCTGCGCGAAACCGGTCATTCGAGCTTTCACGACTATCTGAGCTGGCTCGAAAAGCACGACGGACCAGAGTGGCAGGAGTTCGTCAACGCTCTGACCACCAACCTGACCGCGTTTTTCCGCGAGCAGCACCACTTCGAGATCTTTGCCACCCATCTGCGCACGCGCCCGAGCGGGCCCTGGCATGTCTGGTGCAACGCCGCCTCCACGGGGGAGGAGCCGTACTCGATCGTGATGACCGCCATGGAAGCCTTGGGCAACCACGGCTCGTTCAAGCTGACGGCCAGCGACATCGACTCCCGCGTGCTGGCGACGGCGGCGGACGGCATCTACCGGCTGGACAGCCTCAAGGGGCTGAGTCCGGAGCGGCTGCAGCGCTTCTTTCTGCGCGGCAAGGCGTCCAACGCCGGCCTGGTGCGCGCCAAGCCAGAGCTGCGCAAGATGATCGACTTCATGAGCGTGAACCTGATTCGCGACGACTGGCCCTTCCGCGAGCCGTTCGACGTCGTGTTCTGCCGCAATGTCATGATCTATTTCGATGCCCCGACGCAGCGCCGCGTGCTGGAACGCATTCACCGGGTGCTGAAGCCGGGAGGCATGCTCTTCGTGGGCCACGCCGAGAATTTCAGCGAATCCCGGGACCTGTTCACGCTCCGTGGAAAGACGGTCTATGAGCGCCGTTGATCCGTTCGCCCCGTTACGCAAGAAGCATCCATGACCACCACCCGTCCCGGTTTGCCACCGGTGCCCAGTGCCCAGACACCTGCCGCTTCCGCGCTCGGGACGGCGGAGCGCCGCCGCGCACCCCGCATCGCGCCCCTGAGCGCCGATGTCTACGCGGCCAGTTCCGCGCCTGCCAAGCAGGCTTCGTTGCAGGAGCTCAAGGCCCAGCCGCGCAAGCCCGGCGAAGCGTCGTTCTTCTTTCTCGATCACCATTTCCAGCACAACGCGGTCAAGGTCCTGCCCGGCGAATTCTTCGTCTCCAACGAGAGCATGGTGATCATGACGGTGCTGGGCTCGTGCATCGCAGCCTGCCTGTGGGACAGCCGTGCGCGCATCGGCGGCATGAACCATTTCATGCTGCCCGACGGCGACGCCAACGACGTGTCGGGCCGCTATGGCTCGTACGCCATGGAACTGCTGATCAACGAAATGCTCAAGCTCGGCGCCCGCCGGGAGACCATGCAGGCCAAGATCTTCGGCGGCGCGCAGGTCATGCACAACTTCACCACGATGAACGTCGGCGAGCGCAACACCAACTTCGTGCTCAACTACCTGCAGACCGAGCGGATTCCGATCGTGTCCGAAGATGTGCTCGACATCTATCCGCGCAAGGTCGTGTTCTTCCCGGTCACCGGCAAGGCCATGGTCAAGCGGCTGGCCCATGCCCATCCCGAAGCGCTGGTCGCACAGGAGGTCAAGGGCAATGCGGTCACGGTGGCCAAGACGACCTCGGGCGGCTCGGTGGATCTGTTTTGATGGAAGGGTTGACGGAATGAGCAGGAAGATCCGCGTGATCGTGGTGGATGACTCGGCGCTGGTGCGCAGCCTGCTGGCGGAGATCATCAACCGCCAGCGGGACATGGAGTGCATCGGCACGGCCAACGATCCTTTGATCGCCCGCGAAATGATCCGGGAGATGAACCCGGACGTCATCACGCTCGACGTCGAGATGCCCCGCATGGACGGCATCGATTTCCTGGGCCGTCTGATGCGGCTGCGGCCCATGCCCGTGGTGATGATCTCCACGCTGACGGAGCGGGGCGCCGAGGTGACCATGCGCGCGCTCGAACTGGGTGCCGTCGACTTCGTCGCCAAGCCGCGCGTCGGCCTGGCCGGCGGACTCAACGAGCTGGCTGACAAGATCGTGGACAAGATCCGCGTCGCAGCAGTCGCCCATGTACGCCGCGCGCCTGCGCGGGATCCGGCCAGCATCGTCCACCCCACGGCTGGTGGCACAGCGGCGGCGGCAGCGCCGGTGTCGTCCACAGCCCTGCTCGGCCGGCTTTCGACCGAGAAGCTCATCTGCATCGGCGCTTCCACCGGCGGCACCGAGGCCATCCGCGAAGTGCTGGTGCAGCTGCCGGCCGATTCGCCGGCCATCGTCATCACCCAGCACATGCCGCCCGGTTTCACCACCAGTTTTGCCGCACGGCTCAACGGGCTGTGCCAGATCACGGTCAAGGAAGCGGTGAACGGCGAGCGCATCCTGCCGGGGCATGCCTACATCGCGCCCGGCGGGCGGCAATTCCATGTGGCCCGCAGCGGCGCCAACTATGTCGCCGTCGTGGATGACGGGCCGCCGGTCAATCGCCACAAGCCTTCGGTGGAGGTGCTGTTCAAGTCCGCCGCGGCCGTGGTGGGCCGCAACGCCTACGGCATCATGCTGACCGGCATGGGCAACGACGGTGCCGCCGCCATGCGCGAGATGAAGGACGCCGGCAGCTATAACTATGTGCAGGACGAAGCCAGCTGCATCGTCTTCGGGATGCCCCGCGAGGCCATTGCCCATGGTGCGGCCGACGAGGTGCTGCCGCTCACCCAGATTGCCCCGGCCCTGATCGGCAAGCTGCGCGGCGCCACGGACCGCTTGCACCACCGCATCTGACCATGCCTCGGTCCGCCCGACTCTGCCGGTGGGCCGTGCGGGCCTGAGCGGCTGGGGCGGGGCAGGGCGGGGAATGCCCCCGCGCCTGCTTCAGGCCGACAGCGTTTCCCAGCGCTCCAGCGCGGTCATGAGCTGTTCCTCGATCTCTCCGTCGCGCGCATGCAGGGCGGTGGCCCGGGCCGGATCCTGGGCATAGAGGCTGCCGTCGGCCAACGCTTCCTGGATCTGCTTCTGCTCAGATTCCAGATCGGCGATCTGCTGGGGCAGCTGTTCCAGCTCCCGCTGATCTTTGTAGCTCAGCTTCTTTTTTGATAGTTGCTCGCGCTCGCCAGTATTGGGCGAGGCTGCTTTTTTATCCAAATTTTCCATGGGTGCCGCGGTGGGCTTGGCGCCCGCCAGGCTGCGGCTGCGCTGTGACTGCAGCAGCCAGTCCTGCACGCTGCCTTCGTATTCGCGCCAGTGCCCCTCGCCTTCGTATGCGATGGTGCTGGTCACCACGTTGTCCAGGAACGTCCGGTCGTGGCTCACGAGAAAGACCGTGCCGTCGTAGCTCTGCAGCAGTTCTTCCAGCAGATCCAGCGTGTCGATGTCCAGGTCGTTGGTGGGCTCGTCCAGCACCAGCACGTTCGCGGGCCGCGCAAAAAGCCGGGCCAGCAGCAGCCGGTTGCGCTCGCCTCCCGACAAGGACCGCACCGGCGAGTGCGCCCGGGCAGGCGAGAAGAGGAAGTCGCTCAGATAGCTCTTGACGTGCTTGCGCTGGTTGCCGATCTCGATCCACTCGCTGCCAGGGCTGATGAAATCCTCCAGCGTTGCATCCAGGTTGACGGCGTGGCGCATCTGGTCGAAATACGCCACTTGCAGATTGACGCCCTGGCGGATCTGTCCGCTGTCCGGCGCAAGCTCGCCCAGGATCATCTTCAGCAGGGTGGTCTTGCCCGCCCCGTTGGGTCCGATGAGCCCCACCTTGTCGCCGCGCAGAATCGTGCCGGTAAAGTTCTTGACGATCACCTTGTCGCCAAACGCCTTGTTCACCTGCGTCAGTTCCGCCACGATCTTGCCCTGGTAGCCGCTCTGGCTCCCGGATGCGACATCCATCTTCACGCTGCCCAGCACTTCCCGGCGCGCTGCGCGGCTCTCGCGCAGGGCTTCGAGTCGGCTGATCCGGCTCTGGCTGCGGGTGCGGCGGGCCTCCACGCCTTTGCGGATCCAGACCTCTTCCTGCGCGAGCAGCTTGTCCGCCTTGGCCGAGATCACCGCTTCCTGCGCCAGTTGCTCTTCCTTCTGAAGCACATACTGGGCGAAATTGCCCGGATACGAGCGCAGTTGGCCCCGGTCGAGCTCGACGATGCGCGTGGCGACCCGGTCCAGGAAGGCGCGGTCATGGGTGATCGTGACCACGCTGCCCTTGAAGTCGATCAGCAACTCTTCCAGCCACTCGATGGAGTCCAGATCCAGGTGGTTGGTCGGTTCGTCCAGAAGGAGGACGTCCGGGCGGGCCACCAGCGCCTGTGCCAGCGCGACGCGCTTCTTCGTACCTCCCGAAAGCGCTCCCACCACCGCATCCGGGTCCAGATGCAACCGGTGCAGCGTTTCATCGACCCGTTGCTCCCAGTTCCACGCGTCGTAGGCCTCGATCTGCGTCTGCAGTGCATCCAGGTCCACGCCCTCG
Organism: Paracidovorax wautersii; assembly: GCF_031453675.1. Taxonomy (NCBI): domain Bacteria; kingdom Pseudomonadati; phylum Pseudomonadota; class Betaproteobacteria; order Burkholderiales; family Comamonadaceae; genus Paracidovorax; species Paracidovorax wautersii. The sequence goes on from NZ_JAVIZX010000001.1 coordinate 2,009,733, forward strand.
GCGCCCGACAGATAAAGCTCACGGACGCGGATCACTTCCCCAAGACCCTGTGAGGCAGCATGGAAGACGGTAGCTGCTGGGTCCAACGTGGGTTCCTGCGCCACATAGGTGATACGTACCCCCTGCTGCACATGCAGCGCACCGTCGTCCGGCTTGGCCATGCCTCCCAAAATCTTCAGCAAAGATGACTTACCGGCGCCATTGCGTCCGATGAGGCCGACGCGCTCGCCGGGCTCCAGAGAAAAACCTGCGTGGTCCAACAGCGCTACGTGGCCAAAGGCCAGCTGCGCATCCATGAGTGTGATTAGTGCCATATAGAAGGCAATTATCCGCGGGCTGGGCGCGGCACCTCTTCCGTCAGCTTGGGTAGGGACCTATCCCGGAGCCGAGAACTTCATCCATTGCAGCACCTGCACTGAATCTCAAAAAAATCTCCAAACTCTTGCGACGAGGCCAAAACCCGGCATATACTAGCGGGCTTGGCAGCACAGAGAAGTTCTTAGGAAGCTCTGGGGTGCTGAGAAAAAAGGTTGGTTTTGAGTTGTGATCGGATGGAAATTCGATGTAGAATTCAAGGCTTCGCTGCTGAGACGGGTTGCTAATGTGATCGGTTGATGTGAAAGGCGAAAGACCTTAAAGTTTGACAGGACTTTAAAACTTGTGCTAGAATTCAAGGCTCTGCTGATTGCAGCAAAGCAAGAAAACAAAGAAGAAATTCTCTGGTTTCGGTTCCTTAAAAATATACAGCCGATAAGCGTGGGCGTTTGAAGGCGAGTGCCAAGTTCTTCGGAACTAGTGCTTAGCACTACAAATGCTCATGAGAATAGAAGTGAAGTTCACTTCAATTCCGTTTTTATGAGTGAAGTCGAAAGACTTTAAATTTCAAGATCGAACTGTAGAGTTTGATCCTGGCTCAGATTGAACGCTGGCGGCATGCCTTACACATGCAAGTCGAACGGTAACAGGTCTTCGGATGCTGACGAGTGGCGAACGGGTGAGTAATACATCGGAACGTGCCCGATCGTGGGGGATAACGGAGCGAAAGCTTTGCTAATACCGCATACGATCTACGGATGAAAGCAGGGGACCGCAAGGCCTTGCGCGGACGGAGCGGCCGATGGCAGATTAGGTAGTTGGTGGGATAAAAGCTTACCAAGCCGACGATCTGTAGCTGGTCTGAGAGGACGACCAGCCACACTGGGACTGAGACACGGCCCAGACTCCTACGGGAGGCAGCAGTGGGGAATTTTGGACAATGGGCGAAAGCCTGATCCAGCCATGCCGCGTGCAGGATGAAGGCCTTCGGGTTGTAAACTGCTTTTGTACGGAACGAAAAGCCTCTTTCTAATAAAGAGAGGTCATGACGGTACCGTAAGAATAAGCACCGGCTAACTACGTGCCAGCAGCCGCGGTAATACGTAGGGTGCAAGCGTTAATCGGAATTACTGGGCGTAAAGCGTGCGCAGGCGGTGATGTAAGACAGATGTGAAATCCCCGGGCTCAACCTGGGAACTGCATTTGTGACTGCATCGCTGGAGTGCGGCAGAGGGGGATGGAATTCCGCGTGTAGCAGTGAAATGCGTAGATATGCGGAGGAACACCGATGGCGAAGGCAATCCCCTGGGCCTGCACTGACGCTCATGCACGAAAGCGTGGGGAGCAAACAGGATTAGATACCCTGGTAGTCCACGCCCTAAACGATGTCAACTGGTTGTTGGGTCTTCACTGACTCAGTAACGAAGCTAACGCGTGAAGTTGACCGCCTGGGGAGTACGGCCGCAAGGTTGAAACTCAAAGGAATTGACGGGGACCCGCACAAGCGGTGGATGATGTGGTTTAATTCGATGCAACGCGAAAAACCTTACCCACCTTTGACATGTACGGAATTTTCCAGAGATGGATTAGTGCTCGAAAGAGAACCGTAACACAGGTGCTGCATGGCTGTCGTCAGCTCGTGTCGTGAGATGTTGGGTTAAGTCCCGCAACGAGCGCAACCCTTGCCATTAGTTGCTACGAAAGGGCACTCTAATGGGACTGCCGGTGACAAACCGGAGGAAGGTGGGGATGACGTCAAGTCCTCATGGCCCTTATAGGTGGGGCTACACACGTCATACAATGGCTGGTACAGAGGGTTGCCAACCCGCGAGGGGGAGCTAATCCCATAAAGCCAGTCGTAGTCCGGATCGCAGTCTGCAACTCGACTGCGTGAAGTCGGAATCGCTAGTAATCGCGGATCAGAATGTCGCGGTGAATACGTTCCCGGGTCTTGTACACACCGCCCGTCACACCATGGGAGCGGGTTCTGCCAGAAGTAGGTAGCCTAACCGTAAGGAGGGCGCTTACCACGGCAGGGTTCGTGACTGGGGTGAAGTCGTAACAAGGTAGCCGTATCGGAAGGTGCGGCTGGATCACCTCCTTTCTGGAAAACAGCGCTCAAATTTGAACGCCCACACTTATCGGTTGTTGGAAGAGACGTCGGGAAACCGGCGAATGGGTCTGTAGCTCAGCTGGTTAGAGCACCGTCTTGATAAGGCGGGGGTCGTTGGTTCGAGCCCAACTAGACCCACCATCACTTCCATAGACAGTGAGGATCACTGGGGGATTAGCTCAGCTGGGAGAGCACCTGCTTTGCAAGCAGGGGGTCGTCGGTTCGATCCCGTCATCCTCCACCAATCAATCGGAAATCTAAGCAACACCAAAGCGGCTTCGCAAGAGGCCTCTTTGTTGTTGGACGAGATTACTCGGACCAATCGGCTGTTCTTTAAAAATTCATAGAGTCGAATCAGCGTTGCTGATGGAAACTGCACATTCGTAAAGGTTTAGTGCAGACCGTGCCATCAGCAACATAAATTTGATTGCGTCAAAACGAACGAACTTTGTTTGTTCAAGTAATGACGAATCGTTCTCTAGGTAGCAATACCGAAGAAACATTCACATTACGGCATAACGCGCGAGGTGAAAGACCTCGCAAGTCCTTGAAAGAAAACGGAGGCGTCTCGCAAGAGAGGTCAAAGTTATAGGGTCAAGTGACTAAGAGCATGTGGTGGATGCCTTGGCGATGATAGGCGACGAAAGACGTGAAAGCCTGCGATAAGCTTCGGGGAGCTGGCAAATAAGCTTTGATCCGGAGATTTCTGAATGGGGAAACCCACCCTTCGGGGTATCGTTAACTGAATACATAGGTTAACGAGGCGAACCGGGTGAACTGAAACATCTCAGTAGCTCGAGGAAAAGACATCAACCGAGATTCCGAAAGTAGTGGCGAGCGAAATCGGAAGAGCCTTCTAGTGATAGCACGACTGTTAGCAAAGCGGAATGGAAAGTCCGGCCATAGTGGGTGATAGCCCCGTATGCGAAAACAGACGTGTGGTACTAAGTTAGAGAAAAGTAGGGCGGGGCACGAGAAACCCTGTCTGAATATGGGGGGACCATCCTCCAAGGCTAAATACTCATCATCGACCGATAGTGAACCAGTACCGTGAGGGAAAGGCGAAAAGAACCCCGGGAGGGGAGTGAAATAGATCCTGAAACCGCATGCTTACAAAAAGTAGGAGCCCGCAAGGGTGACTGCGTACCTTTTGTATAATGGGTCAGCGACTTACATTCAGTGGCAAGGTTAACCGAATAGGGAAGCCGTAGAGAAATCGAGTCCGAATAGGGCGTTCAGTCGCTGGGTGTAGACCCGAAACCAAGTGATCTATCCATGGCCAGGATGAAGGTGCCGTAACAGGTACTGGAGGTCCGAACCGACTAGTGTTGCAAAACTAGCGGATGAGCTGTGGATAGGGGTGAAAGGCTAAACAAACTTGGAAATAGCTGGTTCTCTCCGAAAACTATTTAGGTAGTGCCTCAAGTATTACCGTCGGGGGTAGAGCACTGTTTTGGCTAGGGGGTCATGGCGACTTACCAAACCAAGGCAAACTCCGAATACCGACGAGTACAGCTTGGGAGACAGAGCACCGGGTGCTAACGTCCGGACTCAAGAGGGAAACAACCCAGACCGCCAGCTAAGGTCCCTAAAATTGGCTAAGTGGGAAACGAAGTGGGAAGGCTAAAACAGTCAGGATGTTGGCTTAGAAGCAGCCATCATTTAAAGAAAGCGTAATAGCTCACTGATCGAGTCGTCCTGCGCGGAAGATGTAACGGGGCTAAGCCAGTTACCGAAGCTGCGGATGTGCAATTTATTGCACGTGGTAGGAGAGCGTTCTGTAAGCCTGTGAAGGTGTCTGGTGACGGATGCTGGAGGTATCAGAAGTGCGAATGCTGACATGAGTAGCGTTAAAGGGGGTGAAAAGCCCCCTCGCCGTAAGCGCAAGGTTTTCTACGCAACGTTCATCGGCGTAGAGTGAGTCGGCCCCTAAGGCGAGGCAGAGATGCGTAGCTGATGGGAAACAGGTCAATATTCCTGTACCGATCAATAGTGCGATGTGGGGACGGAGAAGGTTAGCTCAGCCAACTGTTGGATATGTTGGTTCAAGCCTGTAGTCGTGCCCGGTAGGCAAATCCGCCGGGCTTAGATGAGGGGTGATAACGAGTCTGCTTGCAGACGAAGTGAGTGATACCCTGCTTCCAGGAAAAGCCACTAAGCTTCAGCTATTGACGACCGTACCGCAAACCGACACTGGTGCGCGAGATGAGTATTCTAAGGCGCTTGAGAGAACTCAGGAGAAGGAACTCGGCAAATTGATACCGTAACTTCGGGAGAAGGTATGCCCCTAGTAAGTGAAGTTGTACAAACGGAGCTAAACGGGGTTGCAAAAAATCGGTGGCTGCGACTGTTTAATAAAAACACAGCACTCTGCAAACACGAAAGTGGACGTATAGGGTGTGACGCCTGCCCGGTGCTGGAAGATTAAATGATGGGGTGCAAGCTCTTGATTGAAGTCCCAGTAAACGGCGGCCGTAACTATAACGGTCCTAAGGTAGCGAAATTCCTTGTCGGGTAAGTTCCGACCTGCACGAATGGCGTAACGATGGCCACACTGTCTCCTCCTGAGACTCAGCGAAGTTGAAATGTTTGTGATGATGCAATCTCCCCGCGGAAAGACGGAAAGACCCCATGAACCTTTACTGTAGCTTTGTATTGGACTTTGAACAGATCTGTGTAGGATAGGTGGGAGGCTTTGAAGTGAGGACGCTAGTTCTCATGGAGCCAACGTTGAAATACCACCCTGGTGTGTTTGAGGTTCTAACCTAGGTCCCTTATCGGGATCGGGGACAGTGCATGGTAGGCAGTTTGACTGGGGCGGTCTCCTCCCAAAGCGTAACGGAGGAGTTCGAAGGTACGCTAGTTACGGTCGGACATCGTGACGATAGTGCAATGGCATAAGCGTGCTTAACTGCGAGACTGACAAGTCGAGCAGATGCGAAAGCAGGACATAGTGATCCGGTGGTTCTGTATGGAAGGGCCATCGCTCAACGGATAAAAGGTACTCTGGGGATAACAGGCTGATACCGCCCAAGAGTTCATATCGACGGCGGTGTTTGGCACCTCGATGTCGGCTCATCTCATCCTGGGGCTGTAGCCGGTCCCAAGGGTATGGCTGTTCGCCATTTAAAGAGGTACGTGAGCTGGGTTTAAAACGTCGTGAGACAGTTTGGTCCCTATCTTCCGTGGGCGCTGCAGATTTGAGGAAGCCTGCTCCTAGTACGAGAGGACCGGAGTGGACACACCTCTGGTGTATCGGTTGTCACGCCAGTGGCATTGCCGAGTAGCTAAGTGTGGAAGAGATAACCGCTGAAAGCATCTAAGCGGGAAACTCGTTTCAAGATGAGATCTGCCGGGGCCTTGAGCCCCCTAAAGAGTCGTTCAAGACCAGGACGTTGATAGGTCAGGTGTGGAAGCGCAGTAATGCGTTAAGCTAACTGATACTAATTGCTCGTGCGGCTTGACCCTATAACTTTGACGACACCGTCAAGGTTGTTATGCCAAGTGACGCAATCAAAAATTACATGCTGATTTAGCTCTGTGAATTCGTTGTCTTGACCCAGTCAAGGCAGCAACAAGTTATGCCTGATGACCATAGCAAGTTGGTACCACTCCTTCCCATCCCGAACAGGACAGTGAAACGACTTTGCGCCGATGATAGTGCGGGTTCCCGTGTGAAAGTAGGTCATCGTCAGGCTCTTACAGCCCAAACCGCCCTTCTGCTCTGACGAGTAGAAGGGCGTTTTGCTTTGCGGCGGCGCATCCCGTCAGAGGAGTGATCGCTCATGCTGCTTCGCCAAGGCGCTCCTAGATGGCGCCGCCCGCCGTGATGCCCAGAACATCTCTCGGGCCGCTGCGCCAGCTCATCATCAGCCGGCCGCGCTATCGCGACAAGGCCAGCTCTACGACGCCGGCAGGCCCACGTCATCGCCGGGTACAAAACACCTCCTAGCCATGCTGGATGACTGCCGAACAACAGGTCCATGTTGTTTGCGAGCTCGCTGCTAGTGGTTTCAGACTGCGCGGCAGTCTTGGCCTCGAAGTGATGTACGCCGCCGACGTAATCCTCAAAGCTGATCGATCAGCAGAATGCTGCTGGTGAGCGCGTTGACCGGCACCAAGGGTTTGATGCATGGACGCAGGGCGATGCATGCCCTTCCGACATTGGCGAGTTGGACTTCACTTCCCCAATTCATGCAGATCGGATAGTATTGACGTTAACGTAAACGTCAATCTGAGCCCTACGAGATTGCCTGCTCTCCCGTATCTCATCAATTTCCCGAGCTGCTGTTCCATGTCCATCACCTACACCATTGGAGATCTGGCGAAGGAGTTCGATCTCACGACGCGGGCCATGCGCTTCTATGAGGACATGGGCCTGCTGCAGCCGGAGCGCACCGGACCGGGAGGGCGCAACCGCGTGTATACCGCGCGGGACCGCACGCGTCTGCGGCTCACGCTGCGGGCCAAACGCTTGGGTTTGTCGTTGGTAGAGGCCAAGGAAATCATCGATCTCTACGATAGCCCTCGGGATACCGGTGTCCAGTTGCGCAAGTTTCTCGAGGTGCTGGCACAGCACCGCGGCAAGCTGGAAGCGCAAATGGCCGATCTGCAGGCCAACCTTGAAGAAATCCGCGAGCACGAGGCCGAGGCCCAGGCACTGCTGCAGCGAACGCCGGAAGGGCGCGTGCACAAGGCGGCCCACTGACCGGTGCGCTAGGTGACGACGGTGTTTGAGCCTAAAACTCCGAACTACGCGGATCGGGTCCGTGACAGCTTTGCCCTGCAGGGCGCCATGGCCACGCTTGCAGCGCGTCTCGAACGCATCGAAGCGGGTGCTGTGGATATCGCCCTAGACTGGGCGCCCTCCTTGACGCAGCAGCACGGCTTTCTGCATGCCGGCATGGTCGCGACGGCGCTCGATTCTGCCTGCGGTTATGCCGCCTTCACGCTGATGGCCGAAGACGCCGCCGTGCTGACCATCGAGTTCAAGATCAATTTGCTGGCCCCCGCCCGCGGCCAGTCGTTTCGCATGCAGGGGCGCGTCATCAAACCCGGGCACACGATCACCTTTGCCGAGGGCCAAGCTTTTGCGCTCGACCACGGGCGGGAGACGCTGGTGGCCACGATGGGATGCACGTTGATGGCCGTGGTCGGCCGCAGCAGTGTTCCGGCCTGAGCCCGTCGCGTCCACGTGTTCCCCCTCCATCTCTCTTCCATCACAACAACCAGGAGACACCTATGACCGCACCGGCCAACCTGCCCGGCCTGAATTTCCAACTGGGTGACGACATCGACGCACTGCGGGATGCCGTCCATGATTTCGCACAAGCAGAAATCGCCCCTCGCGCCGCCGAGATCGACCGCTCCGACCAGTTCCCCATGGACCTGTGGCGCAAGATGGGTGACTTGGGCGTGCTCGGAATCACCGTGCCGGAGCAGTATGGCGGCGCGGCCATGGGCTACCTGGCGCACATGGTGGCGATGGAGGAAATCTCGCGCGCCAGTGCATCCGTTGGCCTGTCCTACGGCGCGCACAGCAACCTGTGCGTGAACCAGATCAACCGCAATGGCTCCGAAGAGCAGAAGCAGAAGTACCTGCCGCGCCTGATCTCCGGCGAGCACGTGGGCGCACTGGCCATGAGCGAGCCTGGCGCTGGTTCCGACGTGATCAGCATGAAGCTGAAGGCCGAGGACAAGGGCGGCTACTACCTGCTCAACGGCACGAAGATGTGGATTACCAATGGCCCGGATGCCGACACGCTGGTGGTCTACGCCAAGACGGAGCCAGAACTCGGCGCGCGCGGCGTCACCGCTTTTCTGATCGAGAAGGGCATGCCCGGTTTTTCCGTCGCCCAGAAGCTGGACAAGCTGGGCATGCGCGGCAGCCACACGGGCGAGTTGGTGTTCGAGAACGTGGAGGTACCGGCTTCCCAGGTGCTGGGCGGCGTGAACAACGGCGCCAAGGTGCTGATGAGCGGTCTGGACTACGAACGCGCTGTGCTCACGGGCGGGCCACTGGGCATCATGCAGTCGGTGATGGACAACGTGGTGCCTTATATTCACGACCGCAAGCAGTTCGGCCAAAGCATCGGCGAGTTCCAGCTGATCCAGGGCAAGGTGGCGGATATGTACACCGTGCTCCAGGCCGGCCGCTCGTTTGCCTACACCGTCGCCAAGAACCTCGATCTCCTGGGCTCGGACCATGTGCGTCAGGTGCGCAAGGACTGCGCCAGCGTGATTCTGTGGTGCGCCGAGAAGGCCACCTGGATGGCGGGCGAGGGCGTGCAGATCCACGGCGGCAACGGCTACATCAACGAGTACCCCCTGGGCCGCCTGTGGCGCGATGCCAAGCTGTACGAGATCGGCGCGGGCACCAGCGAGATCCGCCGCATGCTGATCGGCCGCGAACTGTTTGCAGAAACCTGCTAACCCCTGATCCCTGAAGAAAGCCAGACGCATGACGACCTCCTCCATCGACGACCTCTTTGTCCACAACCGAGCGTGGGCGGCCCAGATGGAGCGCGAGCGTCCCGGATTCTTCACCGGGCTCCTGTCCCAGCAAAAGCCGAAGTACATGTGGGTGGGCTGCTCGGACAGCCGCGTGCCTGCCAACCAGATCACGGGCCTAGAACCGGGCGAGGTCTTCGTCCACCGCAACGTGGCCAACGTGGTGGTGCCGACCGATCTGAACTGCCTTTCCACCATCCAGTACGCGGTGGACCAGTTGCACATCGAGCACCTCATGGTCGTCGGCCATTACGGCTGCGGCGGCGTGCTGGCCGCTCTGGAGGACCTGCGCGTCGGCCTGGCCGACAACTGGATCCGCCACGTGAAGGATGTGCGTGACCGCCACCGCGAACTCATCGCCTCCATCGACCCGCAATGGCGGCACGACGTGCTGTGCGAACTCAATGCCATCGAGCAGGTGGTGAACATCGCGCAGACCACCGTGATGTCCGACGCCTGGTCCCGCGGCGACAAGGTGACGCTGCACGGCTGGTGCTATGGGCTCAAGGACGGCCTGATCAACAACCTGCACATGACCGTCTCGGGCACCGAGGGGCTGGATGCCGTGTACAAGGCGGCGGTCGAGGGCGTCGCCCAGGCGCGGCGCGGCTGACGCCGGCAGCAGGCGGGCGGGATTCGGCACGGCGCAGTCAAGACCACCACGAGGCCCGCAGTGTTTCCCCCGCGTCCCGACTCCGCCACCGCCTACGCGATCTCGCAGGCGATGATGGACGGCTTCGCCCGGCACTACCGCCTGTTCCGTGCGGAGACGGCGCAGGCCAAGTCCCGCTTCGAAGCCGCCGACTGGCATGGCCAGCAACGCGGGCAGAGTGCGCGCATCGCCTTCTATGACGAACGCGTGAAAGAGTGCGTGCACCATCTGGAGCACCACCTGCACGCGGGCGAGCAGCCCATGGAGGTCTGGCAGCAGGTCAAGCTGCATTACATCGGCCTGCTCGTGGACCACCACCAGGCCGAGCTGGCGGAGACCTTCTTCAACTCCGTTACCACCAAGATCCTGCACCGCACGCACTTCCACAACGATTTCATCTTCGTGCGCCCCGCGGTCAGCACCGAATACCTGGAAGACGACCGACCCGGGGCGACACCGGCGTACCGCGTCTACTACCCCGAGGGCGAGGACCTCGCGCCGGCCATGGAGCGCATCGTCCACAACTTCCGCCTGCAGTGCGGGTTCGACGACCTGCCGCGGGATGCCGCGCTGGTGGCTCAAGCATTGCAGCGTGCGCTCGGTGGTGCCAAGCGCCGCACCAACTTCCAGATCCAGGTACTGTCCAGCCTCTTCTACCGCAACAAGGGCGCCTATGCGGTAGGCAAGATCATCAACGGCTACACCGAACTGGCCTTCGCGCTGCCGATCCTGCACGGCGAACAGGGCCTGCTGCACATCGACGCGCTCCTCTGCGGCGAGGATGACCTGCAGATGCTGTTCAGCTTTGCGCGGGCCTACTTCATGGTGGACATGGAGATCCCCAGCGCGTATGTCCACTTCCTGCGCAGTCTGATGCCGCGCAAGCCGCGGGCCGAGATCTACACCGCGCTCGGCCTGGGCAAACAGGGCAAGACGCTGTTCTACCGCGACTTCCTGCACCACCTGCGCTACTCCAGCGATCGGTTTCGCCTGGCGCCCGGCATCAAGGGCATGGTGATGCTGGTGTTCGATCTGCCCTCCTTCCCGTACGTTTTCAAGCTCATCAAGGACCATCACCACCACGCCAAGGACACCACGCGCGAGCAGGTCAAGGCCAAGTACCTGCTGGTCAAGCAGCACGACCGCGTGGGCCGCATGGCCGACACCCTGGAGTACAGCGAGGTGGCTTTCCCGCGCGAGCGTTTCAGCGATGCGCTGGTGGCCGAGATCGAGCAGTTCGCGCCCAGCCAGTTGGAGATCAGCGACCGGGACGGCGACGGACGCATGGAGGTCATTCTCAAGCACCTCTACATTGAGCGGCGCATGGTGCCGCTCAACCTGCACCTGCAGGAGGCCTTCGACGCCGGCCTGGCGCAGCCCGCTGCCCGCGCGCAGCTGGAGCACTGCGTGGTCGAGTTCGGCAACGCGATCAAGGACCTGGTGGCCGCCAACATCTTTCCCGGCGACATGCTGTGGAAGAACTTCGGCATGACGCGCCACGGCAAGGTCGTGTTCTACGACTACGACGAGATCGAGTACCTCACCGACTGCCACTTCCGCAGCGTGCCTGCGCCGCGCAACGAAGAGGACGAGATGAGCGGCGAGGTGTGGTGGTCGGTGGGCCCGCGCGACATCTTTCCCGAAACCTTCGCCCCCTTCCTGCTGGGCAACGACGCGGTGCGCGAGGTCTTCCTGCAGCACCACGCCGACCTGCTGGACCCGCAGTTCTGGCAGGGCCACCAGGCCCGCATCCGCGCCGGCCACGTGCCCGACGTTTTTCCCTACGACAGCAGCCGGCGCTTCCACCAGAGCGCGGCCCTCTGATTCCCTTCACACCTCCAGGAGACATGCCATGAGCACCATCAACACCCAGAACCCGCAAACCCGCGACCCCGTCGTCATCGTCGGTGCCGCCCGCACGCCCATGGGCGGCTTCCAGGGTGACTTCGCCGAGCTGGCCGCGCACGACCTGGGCGGCGTCGCCATCCGCGCCGCCGTGGAGCGCGCAGGCGTCGCACCCGAGAAGGTCGACGAAGTGCTGTTCGGCAACTGCCTGATGGCCGGCCAGGGCCAGGCGCCGGCGCGCCAGGCGGGCTTCAAGGGCGGGCTGCCGCGCAGCACCGGCGCGGTGACGCTGTCCAAGATGTGCGGCGCCGGCATGGAGGCAACCATCCTCGCGCACGACCAGCTCGTGGCCGGCAGCCGCGACGTGGTGGTGTCCGGCGGCATGGAGAGCATGACCAACGCGCCCTACCTGCTCAAGAAAGGCCGCGGCGGCTACCGCATGGGCCACGACAAGATCTTCGACCACATGATGCTCGACGGCCTGGAAGACGCCTACGAACCCGGCCGTTCGATGGGCACCTTCGGTGAGGACTGCGCGGCCAAGTACCAGTTCACGCGCGAGGCGCAGGACGCCTTCGCCATCGCCAGCGTGCAGCGCGCCCAGGCCGCCACGCAGAGTGGCGCCTTCGCGGCCGAGATCGTTCCCGTGACGGTGAGCACCCGCAAGGGCGACGTGACGGTGAGCGTCGACGAAGGCCCGGCCAAGGCCAAGCTGGACAAGATCGCCGCCCTCAAGCCCGCCTTCAAGAAGGACGGCACCATCACGGCGGCGTCCAGCTCCAGCATCAACGACGGCGCGGCCGCGCTGGTGCTGATGCGCGAATCCACCGCGCGCGAGCTGGGCTGCAAGCCGCTGGCCCGGATCGTCGCGCACGCCACGCATGCGCAAGAGCCCGAGTGGTTCACCACCGCGCCCGTGGGCGCCACGCAGAAGGCGCTGGCCAAGGCCGGCTGGAGCGCGGCCGACGTGGACCTGTGGGAGGTGAACGAGGCCTTCGCCGTGGTGCCCATGGCGCTCATGAAAGAGCTGAACCTCTCGCACGACATCGTCAACGTGAACGGCGGCGCCTGTGCGCTGGGCCACCCCATCGGCGCCAGCGGCGCGCGCATCCTGGTCACGCTGCTGCACGCACTGCAGGCCCGCGGCAAGAAGCGCGGCCTGGCCACGCTGTGCATCGGCGGCGGCGAAGGCACGGCCATGGCGATCGAGCTGGTCTGAGCTCCGGGGCGCCTGCTTCTGTGCCTTACAGTCGGTTCACGTAATCCCGGCAGCCTGCTGCCCCTGACCGAGAGACTTGCTGGATGACCACAGACACGCATGCCGCCGCCCCTTCCTCCACGCTGGTTGCCGACCAGATCAGCGCGTTCTGGAGTGACTTTGCCGCCGGACTGAAACAGTGGCAGACGCTGGAACGCCGGGACTTCGTGGAGGCCGCCAACACCGTGCTGCAGCGCCACGCCCCGAGCCTGTCGGTGGAACTGGAAGGCACGCCTGGCCAGGCCGGCGGCCGGCTGGTGATCACGGCGCACGGCAACACCGAGCAGTTTGAGAGCGTCCAGGCGCTGGTACGCGAGGCCCCGCAGACCCTGCCCTACGCCGTGCAGGCCTTTCGTAGCCGCACGCTGGGCAGCGACTTCGCCATGCGCATGGAAGATTTCGAATTGGCCTGCGCCGACGTGATGGTGGCGTCCTATGACGCGGGGGGCATCATCGGCCTGGAGCTGTCGTTCGCCAAGAGCGTGCCGCAAGACCTGCAGGAACAGGCCCAGCATATGGCCTTCATCCTGATTGATCACGTGCTGGGCGAGTGGGACTTCTCCGTGCGTGTCGGCCCCATCGACTTCGTGCTACCCGAAGAGGCCCAGGCCAGTGCCGTACCGCTGTCGGCGTTCCCGCCCGTCTTCGATGCCTTCCAGCGCGATGTGCTGGGCCGCAGCTATGACTTTCCGCAGGACGAGGACGACCGCTGGATGTCTCTGGAGGTGCGCGCCCGCGATGCGGACGACGACGCGCCGCCCGATATGCTGACCTTCCACGATGGCGCGAATGCCCTGGCCACGCGGGCCGACCTGCCCTACTTTCTGACGCTGCGCTTCCCCGTGGCCAGCCGGGACGAGTTCGAGGCCGCATGCAGCGCCCAGGATGCGCTGGAGGCCGAACTGCTGCGCCTGCAGCGCGGCATCCAGGCGTTCTCGCGCACCGAGGCCATGCAGTCGCGCGTGGCGGCCTTCTATGTGGACGATCCCGTGTATGCCATGCGATTGGCGCGCCAGATGGCCGCCGCGCACGCACCTGAACTGGAGGCCGAAATCGTCCTGGCCTACGACCCGGCGTGGCGCGAATTCCTCGACATGTACAGCGCGATCCACCAGAGCCGCGCCGGCCAGGACGCCGAATGATCACCACCGAAGAGCAACTGCGCGCGCTGTATGCGGCGCCGGCCGAGCGGGCGCTGCGCAAGCAGCTGGGCCACCTGGACGCGCACTGCCAGCGCTTCATCGCGCTGTCGCCGCTGTGCGTGATTGCCAGCGGCGGCGACGCGGGCCGCAGCCTGCTGGACGCGTCACCGCGCGGCGGCCCGCCGGGCTTCGTGCAGGTGGCGGACGCCCAGCACCTGCTGCTGCCCGACGCGGGCGGCAACAACCGGCTGGACACGCTCACCAACCTGCTGCACGACCCGCGCGTGGCACTGCTGTTTCTGGTGCCGGGCGTGGACGAGACGCTGCGCGTGAACGGCACGGCACGCCTGCGCGACGAACCGACCTACACCGGGCGCTTTGCCGGCGAGCGGCAGGTGGCCCAAGCTGGTGATCGAGGTGCAGGTGCGCGAGGCGTATCTGCACTGCGCCAAGGCGCTGATGCGCTCGCGCCTGTGGCAGCCCGAGGCGCAGGTGGAGCGCAACGTGCTGCCCACGCTCAACCAGATGATCCATGACCAGACCGGCTCCTCCGCCGTGCCCGAGGCGCAGGCCGACATGGTGGCGCGCTATGCCCGGCAGATCGCCGACGAGCAGGGCGCGGATCGGTCGATTCAAAAATGATAGCTGCTGGCGCTTATCTATCAAGCGCTAGAGGCCAAAAAGGCTTGTTATGTCCACCATCCTCGTCATCGGCGCCTCCCGCGGCATCGGCCTGGAGTTCGTGCGCCAGTACCGCGACGCGGGCGATCGCGTCATCGCCACCGTGCGCGACGACGCCGGGCGCGACCGCGTAAAGGCGCTGGGCGCGCAGGCCCTCACCGTCGATGTCGCCAACCCCGCCAGCGTGAGCGGCTTGGCCTGGCAGCTCGACGGCGAGAAGATCGATGTGGCGCTCTACGTGGCCGGCGTCATCCGCCGCCCGAACGCACTCACCCCGCCCACACGCGACGACTTCGACGCCGTCATGCACGCCAACGTGCTGGGCGCCATGCAGGCGCTGCCGCAGGTGGCGCCGATGGTGTCGGACGCGCGCGGCGTGTTCGCCTTTCTGTCGTCGTCCATGTCGCAGATCGGCAGCGTGCCGGACAGCGGATCGTGGCTGTACCGCACCAGCAAGGCGGCGTTGAACATGGCCGTGGCGGCCGCGCAGCACGACTATCCCGCTGCCACGCTGGTCACCATCGACCCGGGCTGGGTGCAGACCGACATGGGCGGCACCGGCGCCGCGCTGACGGTGGAGCAGAGCGTGCGCGGCATGCGCGAAGTGCTGGCCGGCCTGACGCCCGCCGACAAGGGCCGCCTGCTGCACCACGACGGCCGCCGCGCCGCGCACTGGTAGCCCGTCCTTCTTTCTTTCCCTTTCAGAACAACGAACACCGGAGACAACCCGCCATGCTGCTGACCCAAGACCAGGAAATGATCCGCGACGCCGTGCGTGAATTCGCGCAGGCCGAACTCTGGCCCCACGCCGCGCGCTGGGACAAGGAGCACCACTTTCCCAAAGAGGCGCACCAGGGCCTGGCCGCGCTGGGCGCTTACGGCATCTGCGTGCCCGAGGCCTACGGAGGCGCCGCGCTCGACTACGTGACGCTGGCGCTGGTGCTCGAAGAGATCGCGGCCGGCGACGGCGGCACGAGCACGGCCATCAGCGTGACCAACTGCCCCGTCAACGCCATCCTCATGCGCTACGGCAACGAACAGCAGAAGAAGGACTGGCTCACGCCGCTGGCCCGCGGCGAGATGCTGGGCGCCTTCTGCCTGACCGAGCCGCATGTGGGCTCCGATGCGTCCGCGCTGCGTACCACCGCCGCGCGCCAGGGCGATGAATACGTGATCAACGGCGTCAAGCAGTTCATCACCAGCGGCCAGAACGGGCACGTCGCCATCGTCATCGCGGTGACCGACAAGGCGGCGGGCAAGAAAGGCATGAGCGCTTTCCTCGTGCCCACCGACAACCCGGGCTACGTCGTGGCGCGGTTGGAGGACAAACTCGGCCAGCACAGCAGCGACACGGCGCAGATCAACTTCGACGACTGCCGCATCCCGGCCGCCAACCTCATCGGCGCGGAGGGCGAGGGCTACAAGATCGCCTTGGGCGCGCTGGAGGGCGGGCGCATCGGCATCGCCGCGCAGAGCGTGGGCATGGCCCGCAGCGCGTTCGATGCGGCGCTGGCGTACTCCAAGGAGCGCGAGAGCTTCGGCACGCCCATCTTTAACCACCAGGCGGTGGGATTTCGGCTGGCCGACTGCGCCACGCAGATCGAGGCCGCGCGCCAGCTCATCTGGCACGCGGCCGCGCTGCGCGATGCGGGCCGGCCCTGCCTGAAGGAGGCCGCCATGGCCAAGCTCTTCGCTAGCGAGATGGCCGAGCGCGTGTGCAGCGCCGCCATCCAGACGCTGGGCGGCTACGGCGTGGTGAACGACTTTCCGGTCGAGCGCATCTACCGCGACGTGCGCGTGTGCCAGATCTACGAGGGCACAAGCGATGTGCAGAAGATCATCATCCAGAGGGCGCTGGCCTGAGAGCTTTGCTATCGAATGGGTAGCTGTGTGCGCTTATGGGATAAGCGCTACAGCCCGTTTTGACGCAAAGACGAGCGGCCGGGTACTACCCCGCGCTGTCCCGCCGCCGCAGCACCACGGTGATCTGGCCGTTGGTCTCGATGGTGGCGCGCTCCACCTCGTGCAGCTCCAGGCAGCCGCCCGCGCGCAGGGCCGCGTCCAGGTCTTCGCGGCTCAGCAGTTCGCGGCGCAGCAGGGCGGCGTCCACCTGCCCGTTCTGCACCAGCACCTGGGGCGTGCCGTCCACCCAGCGCGCCAGTCGGCTGGAGCGGTAGGTGAGCTGCGACAGCGCGGAATGGCAGGCGATGAGCGTGGCGGCGCTGATGAGCCCGCCCACCAGCGAGTTGTCACCCGCGTTCATGGAGTTCTGCACCGCGTTCGACAGGATCAGCAGCAGGATCAGGTCGAACGGCGCGTACTGCCCCGTCTGGCGCCGGCCCGTGAGTCGCAGGAAGGTCAGCAGAAACACGTAGACCACCACGCCCCGCAGGACGAACTCCCACCACGGCACGCTCATTGCAAACATCGCATCCCTTTCGGCTGCATCACAGATCGCGGCAGTCTAGGGCCTGTTCACACTATTTTTGCCAGTGCGAAGGCCTCCCCCGCCACGCCCGTCGAGGCGCGTGACGACGCCAAGGCCGGGGCCTTGGCTAGGAACGCAACGACGAGTGGCCTGGCGGTGGGGCCTTCCCTTCGGGTTGCGATGCCCACGGGCCATCCGCGGCGTTGCCAAGCCTCGCTGGGGTACACCCCAGCTTCGTTTGGCACCTGGCGCCTGGCCCGTGGGCATCGCAACGCATCTGGCAAACATAGTGTGAACAGGCCCTAAGAACGTGTTCACGATCTCCCAGGGGTGGCGCAGCGGCGTTTGCGGGAGGGGATGCAAGGCGCGGTGCGCAGTGGATAGCTCGGCTATCCACAAGCGTCGCAACGGCGCAGACCGCCCGCAAACGCCACTGCCCGAAGGATTGGAGCGAAATCGGGCGATTGAACGCCTCGAATGCTTGCATGGGCACGAGCCCATGCGGCGCATCCGAAGCGTCCACTCATTCCGATTGCGCTCCAACGCGACCCCTGCGAGATCGTAAACACGTTCTAAGCGCGGGCATCTGCAAAAATAGCCGGCTCAGGGCGCGCTTTCGTCTCCCTGGATTCGGGAAGGACTCCGCCATGCAACGTCGCAATTTTCACCATGCTGGCCTGGGTGCCGTCGGCGCCCTGCTGCTGGGCACGTACCGGCACGCGCAGGCGCTCGCGCTGGCCGATCTGTCCAACGCCGACGCCAGCAGCGGCGTCAAGACCGCGCTCACCCGCGGCGCAGAAGCCGCGGTGGCGCTGCTCGGCCAGACCGACGGCTTTCTCGGCAACCCCAAGGTGCGCATTCCGCTGCCGGGGCAACTGGAGAGCGCCGCCAAGCTGCTGCGCCAGTTCGGCCAGGGCCGGCGCATCGATGAGCTCGTCACCACCATGAACCGCGCGGCCGAGCAGGCCGTGCCCATGGGCAAGGACCTGCTGGTGGGCGCGGTGCAGTCCATGACGGTGACCGACGCCAAGAACATCCTGGCGGGCGGCGAGACCTCGGTGACCGAGTTCTTCGCCACCAAGACGCGCGCGCCCCTGGGCCAGCGTTTTCTGCCGGTGGTGACGCAGGCGACCGAGAAGGTCGGCCTCACGCAGCAGTACAACAGCTTCGCCGGCAAGGCCGCAGCCTACGGGCTGCTGCGCAAGGAAGACGCCAACCTGGCCCAGTACGTGACGGGCAAGACGCTGGACGGCCTGTACGTGATGATCGGCGAGGAGGAGCGCAAGATCCGCCGCGACCCGGTCGGCACCGGCAGCGACATCCTGCGCCGCGTGTTCGGCGCCATGAAGTGAGCCGCGCCACGGCGGCGCCGGCCGCCTCCGCTGCGCCGTGCCCCTGCGGCCGGCAGGACGCCCGCGCCCGGCCGCTGTCCTATGCGGACTGCTGCGGGCGCTACATCGACCATTTCGATCACTGCCCCGCGCCGGATGCGGCCAGCCTCATGCGGTCGCGCTACACCGCCTTCGTGCGCGAGGACGCGCGCTATCTGCAGGCCACGTGGGCGCCCGCACAGCGCCCGGCCACGCTGGACTTCGATGCCGGCACGCGCTGGCTGGGCCTGGAGGTGCGGGCGCACCGCAACCTGGACCCGGACCACGCCGAGGTCGAGTTCGTCGCCCGCCAGCGAGACGCCACCGGGCGGGCGCACCGCCTGCACGAGCGCAGCCGCTTCGTGCGCACGGACGGGCGCTGGTTCTACGTGGACGGTGAATTCCCGGGCGGCTGAGCCTGCCGTCTTTTCTCGCCGCACAGTCCACACCCTTGCCGAACGATGCTGAACGCCCCCGACAGCCGCTATCCCGATTCGCGGTTTGCTGAATCGCGCCTGCCCGACGCCGCGCCCGAGGTGCATTCGCCCCAGGTGCTGATGGACCTGTCGGCGCGCCGGCAGCTATTGCATTCCTTCGCCTCGCGCGGGGGAACGTCGGAGATCCCGGCGATCGTCATCCCGGGCGTGCTCACGTGGCTGTACGTGCGCACCGGCGCGCCCGCGGGGCCCATGCTGGCGTGGTGGGGCTCGTTCCTCGTCTTCGCGACCGTGCTGTGGCTCCTGCAGCGGCGCTTCCATCGGGACGCGGCGCTCTCGGACGCCGCCGTGGTATCGCGCTGGGAGCGGATCTTCCAGACGCTGGCGGGGCTCGACGGCATGTTCTGGGCCCTGCCCATCTTGCTCACGCAGGGTGCGCCGCAGGAGTTCCGGCTCATCGTGTACCTCGTGATCTGCGCCGTGATCGCGTCGGGGACCACGTTCCTCGCGCCGCAGCCGCGCATCTTCGTGCCCTTCTTTCTCGCCGCCTACGGGCCGACCCTGGCGGCCGTGGTCTGGTACTTCCCCGAGCGCTGGCAGGCCATGCTGGCGCTGGTGGCCCTGTACGGCGCGGTGATCCTGCGGCACGCCTGGGGATCGCGGCGGTTCGTGGTGCAGCAGGTCGAGCGGGAGCGCGAACGCCAGCAGCTGGCCGAAGGCTACCGGCTGGCCAAGGAGCAGGCCGAGCGTGCGCTGGAGGACAAGAACCGCTTCATCTCTACCACCAGCCACGACCTGCGCCAGCCCCTGCATGCCATGGGCCTGCTGGTGGAGACGGCGCAGCAGCGCAATGCGGACGCGCAACTCGCCCCGGTGCTGCGCGACGTGCAGGAATGCGTGCGTTCGCTGTCCTTCATGTTCAACGCGCTGCTGGACCTGTCGCGGCTGGAGTCCGGCAGCTTCGTGGCGCGGCGTGAGGACGTGCGCGTGCGCGCCGTGTTCGAGGATGTGGCCACGGTGTTCGCCCCCGATGCCGCCATGCGCGGCCTGCGGCTGCGGCTGTTCCTGCCCCGCCATCGCGAACCCTGCGTGCGGGCCGATCCGGCGCTGCTGCGGCAGATGGTCTTCAACCTGGCGCAGAACGCGCTGCGCTACACCCGCTCCGGCGGGGTGCTGATCGGCGTGCGCCAGCGGCAGGGCCAATGGCGCATCGAGGTCTGGGACACGGGCGCCGGCGTGGCGCAGGAAGACCGCCACCGCGTGTACGCCCCGTACTTCCGCGGCGTGCAGGCGGCGCAGGGGGCGGAAGGCCACGGTCTGGGCTTGGCCGTGGTGGCGCGGTCGGCGCGGCTGATCGGCGCGGAGTACGGTTTCGAGTCGACCTCCGGGCGCGGCTCGTGCTTCTGGTTGAACGTGCTGGCCGCGCCGGATGCGGTAGCGGCGGCGGTGCCCGCGGCAGGGCCCGGCACTCCCCTGCCGCCCCCTCCACCGCCAGCGGCGTCCACGCGGGTGCAGTCGCTGGCAGGCGATTGCCTGCTGGTGGAAGACGATCCCCAGGTCGCGTCGGCGCTGGCCCAGCTGCTGCAGTCCTGGGGGCTGCGCGTCGAGACGGCCGCCAGTGGCCCCGAGGCCCTGGCATGGTTGGACCGGGGCTTTGCCCCCGACGCCATCCTGTGCGACCAGCGCCTGGCGGCGGGCGAGAGTGGCTTTGCCGTGCTGCAGGCGCTGCTGGAACGCTGCGGCCATGCACGGGGCGCCATGGTGAGCGCCGACCAGGGGCGCATCCCTGAACTGCAGCAGGCCGAGGAAGAAGGCTATCTGGTGTTTCGCAAGCCGCTCGCTCCGGACGCACTGCATGCCGTGCTCACGCGCTGGCTCGAGGCCGCGCGGCGCACCTCGGCCCTGTCTTGAGGGGGGTGCCCCCGCCGTCTCAATAGAGCGGCGGAATCTCCAGCCGCACGCCGCGCAGCTTGGTGATGGCCTCCACGCGGTTGCGCACCTCGAGCTTGCCCAGGATGGCCGTCACGTGTTCCTTGACGGTGTGCTCCGAGACATTCAGCGCCTTGGCGATGTGGCGGTTGGGCTGGCCGTCGAGGATGAAGGCCAGGATCTGGCCCTGGCGGGCCGTGAGCCCGAGATCGCTGGGGTGCAGGGGCACCTCTCGCGACAGCGGCGCGGCCGACGTGTCGGGCAGCGGCGCATCGAACCATGTGCCGCCGGCCAGCACGGCGTCGACGGCCGCGGTGAAGACCTCGGGGTCCTGCTGTTTATGGAGAAAGCCGTGTGCGCCACTGCTGCGCACCTTGGTCACGATGGCCCCGTGGCTGTCGCCGCTCACCATGAGCACGCGCACGCCGGGTGCCAGGGCCTGCATGTCGCGCACGAAATGGGTCGTGGCCCCGTCGGCCAGCCAGAAGTCCACCAAGGCGAGGGCCGGCGTGCCGCGCCGCGCGATGGTGTGCAAGGCCTCCTGCGCCGTCCCCACACAGATTGCATCCGATAGTTGCTTATGTAACCGCAGGAATTCGGTCATCCCGCGCGCCACCAGCGGATGGTCGTCCACGACCAGGGCGTAACGCACGCTGTGCGGATCGGGGAAATCAGAGGGGTTCAAGGGCAATCCTGTCGCGAGGGGGCTGTCGAGTGCCCCTCAGGGGGCCGTTGGCGGGCGCGCCGCCTGCGGCGTTGCGTCTGCCGCATGGAGTAACCACGACCCCACCAAGGAGGGGTGGGCGTGGGGTCGGGAGGTCACAAGAATGTACCTCAGCCGTGGGATGGGTGGCCGGGTTCGGCCCCCGCTGCGCAGCCCTTTCCGTGGCTCTAACGCCACAGGCGGCCTCCCTTATTTTTTCTCTTCCCGCCGGCCTCTCGGGGCCTGGCTTTCGTATCAGTCTCAGCATGAATTTCACCCGGACCACGACCAGAACCACAGACATCAGCCGCCGCACGGCGGCCGCAGCCATGCTCGCCTTGTTGGCGGCTTGCGGAGGCGGCGGGGGCGGGAGCGATGCGCCCCCCGCGCCCGGCGGTGGGGATGGTGGCGGCGGTGGTGGTACCGACCCGGGCACTCCCGCCCCTCCCACCACGCCCACCCCTCCTACCACGCCCTCGGTGGTGACGGGCCAGTACCGGCTGCTGCCCGCGGCCACGGACTTCGCGGGTGCACTCGCCGCCATGAACGCGCAGGGTGCGGAAGGCTTTGCATTCCTTTCCGCCATGGGGCCCTCGGGCGCGCCGGGTGCGTTCGGGGACTTCTACGTGTCCGACACGGCGCACACCGGTGTACGGCTGGAGTACGCCACCCAGCCCAATGCGGCTTCTGCCGATGCGGCGCTGGCGCAGATGAACGCACAGGGCACCCACGGCTTCCAGTACAAGTCCGGCGTGTCCTACGGTTCGGTGTCCGACCTGCGCTCGCTGTATGTGAAGGACGCCTCGCGCAGCAACACCTACTCCTACGAGCGCCAGCCGGCCACGGGCGCCGTCGACCGTGCCGCTTTCGACGCGCAACTGAACGCGCAGGGTGCGCGCGGCTACCGCTTCGTCGGCCCGCTGGCGGTGGGCAACGAGTTCTTCTCGCTGTACGTGAAGGACGCCTCGGCCACCACCTATTCCTACACCCTGCGCGATGCCGGTGCCGCCAACGGCGCGGCGCTGCAGCAGCAGCTGAGCGAGCTGGGCGCACAGGGCTTCATGTACCAGGGGGCCCTGGTGGTGCAGGGCAGCACCGTCGTGATGTTCGAGAAGAGCTCGGCGCAGAACGGCCCGCTGGAGTACCAGGTCGAGGAAAGCAACCAAAGCTCGCTGGACCAGATGCTCGCCCGCTTGAACGAGCGTGCCGCGCAGGGGTTCTTCTTCTTCAGTGATGTGGTCGCTGGCGACGGCAAGATCTACACCATCTCGGTGAAGAACGCCGTGGCGCTGCGGCATCCGTTGGCAGGGATCACGTTCCCCTGACAGAACGCGTTTTCAGGACAGGCATTGGGGCGCCCTCGGGCGCCCTTTTTTTGCGCGCGGAGCGGCGGGCGGGCCTGGGGCCAGGCGCGCGAGGCGGGGCGCCGCAGGGATCGGGTAGATTCGGAGGCCCTGCCGCCGCAGGTCCCGTACTGCGTGGACCGGCCTGCTTCTTCGTCGGGCCCAGCTACCGCGCCTCGTCCTTCTCCTCCCATGAAAGAGTGCCTCCCCATGCCTTCCTTTGACGCGGTTCTGTTCGATTGCGATGGCGTGCTCGTGGACAGCGAGCCGCTCACCAACGGCGTGCTGCGCGACATGCTGGACGAGATGGGCTGGCGCATGACACCCGAGGAATGCATGCGCCAGTTCGTGGGCAAGGCCGTGCGCGACGAGCGCGCGGCCATCGAGCACCACACGGGCCGGCCGCTCACCGAGGACTGGATGGCGGCGTTCTACGCGCGGCGCAACGTGGCGCTGGAGCAGCACCTGGTGGCCATTGCCGGCGCCGTGGATGCGGTGGCTGCTGTGCACGCGCGGCTGCAGGGCCGCATCGCCTGCGCGTCGGGCGCCGACCGCTTCAAGGTCGAGATGCAGCTGGCCAAGGTGGGCCTGATGCCGTACTTCGAGGGCCGGGTCTTCAGCGGACACGAAATGCCCCGCAGCAAGCCCGCGCCCGATGTGTACCTGGCCGCCGCGGCAGCACTGGGCATCGACCCGGCGCGCTGCCTGGTGGTGGAGGACACCGTGACGGGCGTCACCGCCGGCGTGGCGGCAGGCGCGAAGGTGGTGGGCTACAGCCCGTCGCCCATCGGCCACGGCTCGCCCGAGGCCCTGCGCGCCGCCGGGGCGCACCATGTGATGAGCGACATGGGCGAGCTGCCGGGGCTGCTGGACCGGCCCGCCGCCTGAGCCTGCTGCCGGGGCCTGCCAGTGAGTCCGGCGCGGGCTGTCCGCTGGATACAAGCCTTTCAGGCTGCTGGCGCCCACCCAGCAAGCGCATGCCGCTATTGATTTTGAAGTGATGCCTGCCAGGGCGGGGCAGGGCCTGGGCCTGGGCGCGGCAGATCGCATGGCGCCACCCCGTGCGTTGTGCATGGGGCCACCGGGGCTGCACGCGGTGGGCATCCACCCCGTCGGGCCGTGGCGGAAGGCGAGGCGATGGCGCCTTGAACGGCGGCGAGGCGGTGGACGGCGAACGCCCCGCAGCGCTCCTTGGATCCAATGGCTGCTGCCCGCCACAGGGCGGTTACGGCGGTCATGCACCGGTCATGGTCCGTCGATAGGCTGCCGGCACCTGTTCCTCGCGTTCGCCGCGCCTCCCCATGCCTGCTTCTTCCTTTCGCCTGACCCTTTCCCTCGCGGCCACCGCGCTGTGCCTTGCAGCGTGTGGCGGAGGAGGCGGCGACGGCGACCCGGCCCCGGCGGTTGCCGCGGGCGACTACGCCACCAAGACCGCCTACCAGCCCCGCCAGCCGCTCGGCAGCTACGAGCCGCCGCCCGCGGGCTTCGCCAAGGTGTATACCGAGCTGGTGGCCCGCCACGGCAGCCGCGGCCTGTCGGCGATGAAGTACGACGACGCCGTGCTGAACCTGTGGACGCGCGCCCAGGCCGATGGCGCGCTGACGCCGCTGGGCCGCCAGATGGGCGCCGATGTCGAGAGGATCATGCGCGCCAACTTCCTGCTGGGCTGGGGCGTGGCGGGCATCGGCACGCCGGGCTACGGCAACCTCACCCAGGTGGGCATCGCCGAGCACCGGGGCCTGGCCGCGCGCCTGGCGCAGCGCGATCCCGAGCTGTTCGCCGGCGACACCTTTCAGGGCCGGCCGCGGCAGGTGCAGGTGATGCACTCGGGGCAGGACCGGGCAGTGGACAGCGCGCAGTTCTTCGCCGCTTCCCTGGCCGAGAACGCACCGGCCATGGCCGCCGCCGCCCTACCGCCGGCGGTGGTCGACCGCTACCAGCTGTACTTCCACAAGCTCTCGGCCGCCACCGATGCGGTGGCCGATGGCAATGCCACGCACACGGCTGTGCTGGCCGCCAGCCAGGCCTACCAGCGCTATGCCGCGGCCACGGACGCGGCGGGCTTCGGCGCCGAGGCCGCGGCCAAGGTGGCCGCCGCCCGGGCCACGCCCGAGGCCCGCGCCGCCGCGCGCGCCGTGCTGGAGCGTCTCTTCACGCCGGCCTTCGTGGACAAAGTGGAGGCGGGCACCTACACCTTCTCCAATAACAGCACGCGCACCTACACCAGCGCCGACGGCCGCTTCACCAACACGCTCAAGGGCGACGGGAAGACCCGTATCCAGGGCACCGTGGATGCCGCAGCGCTGATCTACGAGCTCTACATCATCGCTCCGGCCCTGCGCGCCGAGGCGGGTGTGGACTTCGACGCCTACATGCCGCTGGCGCAGGCCCACGTCTTCGCCTACCTCCAGGACATCGACGATTTTTACGGCAAGGGGCCGGCGGCCACCGAATACGCGGGCGTCACCACCGCCATCGCCGACGGCCTGCTCCAGGACTTCTTCGGCGAGGCCGAGCGCATCGCACAGGGGCAGCTCGATCGCGTGGCGCGCCTGCGCTTCAGCCATGCCGAGGTGCTGATCCCGTTCATCGCGCGGCTCGGGCTGGCGGCAGGCTCCACCCCCGTGCCGCGCGCGCAGACCTTCACCTACGCCAGCAACCCCTGGCGCGGCGCCACCGTCTCACCCATGGCCACCAATGTGCAATGGGTCGTGGTGCGCAACGGCGCGGGCACGGTGCTGGTGAAGATGCTGTTCGACGAGCAGGAGGCGGACTTCCCCGCGGCCTGCGACGGCGCCCGCTACGCCGGCAGCGCGCACTACTATGAACTGCGCGGGCTGGAGGCGTGCTACCGGCTCTGACCCGCCGGGTGCGCGGCAGCCGCGCCAGGGATGGAGGGGGGCCCAGGTGCCGGGGGTGAGCCGCGCGCCGTGCGCGTGAGCCTGCGCCCTGGGGCCGTATCCGGCGGCCGGCGGGCCCGGGCCGCGCGCGTTCCACGCAGACCTGCCCATGCAGGGCAGAGCGGCCTGCGGCTGCATCGATTTGAATGAAATCGGCCTCTAGCGCTTATACAGCAAGCGCAGTACGCTATAAATAATATAGCTATTCGCCGTGCCCCATCACGGCTGCGTATCGGGCGACGGTACGCACGACACGCCCTGCGCCAGGGCGGCCGTCCGCTGCGCGGCCAGCGCACGCTGGTAGCCGGGCCGCTCCTGCAGGCGCTGCCAGTAGGCGCGTGTGGCGTCGCCCCACTGGTCGGCCAGGTCCAGGTGCGTGGCCAGCAGCAGCGCGTAGCCCACCGACACATCCGCGGCGGTGAATCGGTCACCGCACAGCCACGGCCCGGTGGCCACGGCGGCCTCCACCGCGCGCAGCCGCGCCAGGAACCAGCGCGTGTAATCGGTCACCACCTGGGGCTGCAGGCGCTCGGGCGTCTCGAAGCGGCCGTAGCGCAGCAGCAGGGTCTGGGGAAAGGTGAGCGTGGCCTCGCCCATGTGCAACCAGTTCAGATAGGCGCCGTAGGCCGGGTCGCCGGGCGCCACGTCCAGGCCCGCGGCCGGATGCAGTGCGGCCAGGTACTGGCAGATGGCCGCCGACTCGGTCATCCGCACGGCATGGCTGCTGCCTTCGGCGCCGCCGCCGTGCACCAGCAGCGGCACGGTGCCCAGCGGGTTCTCCTGCAGGTAGCTGCGGGCCAGCGCGCGGGGCGGAAAGGGCAGCATGTGCAGGCGGTAGGGCAGCTGCAGTTCTTCCAGCGCCCACAGCGGGCGGAACGAGCGTGCGCTCATGCAGTGGTACAGATCGATCATAGGGCCAGCATAGGCAGCGGCCGGCGCAAATGCTGCCACCGAAGGCGCACATCACGACGGCATGCGCGAGGCGCGGCGGAACTCCGCCGGCGCGCTGCCCGTCCAGCCGCGGAAGGCGCGGATGAAGCTCTTCTCGTTCACGAAGCCCGCCGCCTGGGCCACCTGCTTGATGGGCCGGTCGGTGCGCTGCAGCAGCTCCACCGCGCGGGCGCGGCGCACCTCGTCCTTGAGCGCCTGCAGCGAGGCGCCTTCTTCCTTGAGCTGCCGGTGCAGCGTGCGGGCCGACAGGTGCAGGCGCTCGGCCAGCGCCTCGGCGCTGTGCGGGGCCGACGGATCGGCCGCCAGCGCCTGCCGCACGCGCTGCACCAGCAGCCGGTCGCGCCGGTACTGCAGCACGGTGAGCGGCAGCGCGCGCTGCAGCATCACGCGCAGGGCCGACTCGTCGCGCGTGAGGGGCAGGGCGAGGTAGCGCGCATCGAAGGCAATGGCTGCGGCCGGCGCGTGGAACTGCGCGGGCCCGGGAAACATCACCCCGTAGGCATCGGCATGGGCGGGCGGCGCGTACGGAAACTCCGCGCTCTGCAGCGGCAGGCGCGAGTCGATGAACCAGCAGGCCACGCCGTGCAGGTTGCGCAGCACCGAGACGATGCAGAACTCGCGCAGCGTGCCCAGGTCGCGCCGCTCGGTGAGGGTGACGCGGGCGGTGTCGCCCTCCACGGCCAGCTGCAGCAGGATGTCGTCGGTCAGCAGCGCGTGGTGCCGGCACCAGCGTGCCAGCGCCACGCCCAGCGTGGGCGAGCTGATGGAGGCGCGGGCCAGCATGCCGTAGCTGCCCCAGGGCAGCCGGCGCGAGAACCAGCCCAGCGCCTCATCGTCCAGCTCGCGCATCGCGCCATCCGACAGCGCCTCCATCTGCCAGGCGGTGATGCGGGCGCCGGCCCCGCCTTGCCACTGGCTTGGCGCGATTTGTGCCCGCTGCAGCACGCGCGCCGGGTCCATGCCGCGCTGCCGGTAGGCCTGAACGATGGCGGCCACAAAGGCGCCGGGCGTGGCGGCTACGGCCAGGGGCGGGAGATCACGGGCGGCGGAAGCGGGAACGGCCATGCCGCCGAGTGTGTCGGCCCGTGGCACAAATTGCAACCGGCCTGGCTTCATCTGGGCGGGGCGCGGGCGTATGCTGTGGCAAAGACCGACGTCCCGGGCCTTCCGCGGGGCGCGGCTGCGTGGCTTGCCGCGCGGCCAGACCAGGAGACACGACATGCACGCTTCTCTCGCACCCGCAACCGCCGCAGGATTGCCGGGCCTGAGCTATGGCCGCGGCGACACGGCCACGCCGCTGATCGAACAGACCCTTGGCGCCTTCTTTGCCGACCAGGTGCGCCAGGGCCCGGACCGGCTGGCGCTGGTCAGCGCACACCAGGGCCTGAGTTACACCTACCGCGAACTGCATGCCGAAGTGCGCCGCCTCGCCAGCGCCTTGCTAGACCTGGGGCTGGCCCCGGGCGACCGCGTGGGCATCTGGTCGCACAACAACGCCGAGTGGGTGCTGATGCAGTTCGCCACCGCCGAGGTCGGTCTGGTGCTGGTCAACATCAACCCAGCCTACCGCACGGCCGAGGTGGAGTACGCGCTGAACAAGGTCGGCTGCCAGGCGCTGGTGACCATGGCCCGCTTCAAGACCAGCGACTACCTGGGCATGCTGCGCGAACTGGCGCCCGAGCTGGCCGGCAGCGCGCCGGGCCAGCTGCAGGCCGCGCGCCTGCCTGCGCTGAGGACGGTGGTGTGGATCGACGAAGCCGGGCAGGGCGCCGACGAGCCGGGCCTGCTGCGCTTCTCGGACCTGATCGCCCGCGGCAATGCGCAGGACGCGCGCATCGATGCGATAGCCGCCACGCTGAAGAACACCGACCCGATCAATATCCAGTTCACCAGCGGCACGACGGGCTTTCCGAAGGGCGCCACGCTCACGCACCGCAACATCCTGAACAACGGCTTCTTCATCGGCGAGTGCATGCGGCTCACCCCCGAGGACCGGCTGTGCATTCCCGTGCCGCTGTACCACTGCTTCGGCATGGTGCTGGGCAACCTGGCCTGCATCACCCATGGCGCCGCCATCGTCTACCCCAGCGACGGCTTCGACCCGCTGAAGG
This sequence comes from Paracidovorax wautersii, assembly GCF_031453675.1. Classification (NCBI taxonomy): domain Bacteria; kingdom Pseudomonadati; phylum Pseudomonadota; class Betaproteobacteria; order Burkholderiales; family Comamonadaceae; genus Paracidovorax; species Paracidovorax wautersii. The sequence goes on from NZ_JAVIZX010000001.1 coordinate 2,038,421, forward strand.
TGCTGGAGACCGTGCAGGCCGAACGTTGCACCGGCCTGCACGGCGTGCCCACCATGTTCATCGCCGAGCTGGACCATCCGCGCTTTGCCGAGTTCGACCTGTCCACCCTGCGCACCGGCATCATGGCCGGCTCGCCGTGCCCGATCGAGGTGATGAAGCGCGTGGTGCGTGACATGCATCTGTCCGAGATCACCATCGCCTACGGCATGACGGAGACCAGCCCGGTGAGCTGCCAGAGCAGCGCGGACACCCCGCTGGAAAAGCGCGTGGCCACCGTGGGCACTGTGCAGCCGCACCTGGAGGTGAAGATCATCCACGCGGAGACGGGCGAGGTCGTTCCCACCGGCACCTCGGGCGAGCTGTGCACGCGCGGCTATTCCGTCATGCACGGCTACTGGGGCGACGAAACCAAGACCCGCGAGGCCATCGACGCCGAGGGCTGGATGCACACCGGCGACCTGGCCACCATGGATGCCGAGGGCTACGTGAACATCGTCGGCCGCATCAAGGACATGGTGATCCGCGGCGGCGAGAACGTGTACCCGCGCGCGAGATCGAAGAGTTCCTCTACCGCCACCCGCAGGTGCAGGACGTGCAGGTGGTGGGCGTGCCCGACGCGCGCTACGGCGAGGAGCTGTGCGCCTGGGTCATCGCCAAGCCCGGTACCCAGCCCACCGAGGACGACATCCGCGCCTTCTGCAAGGGGCAGATCGCGCACTACAAGGTGCCCAGGTACATCCGCTTCGTGGCCGAGTTCCCGATGACCGTGACCGGCAAGATCCAGAAATTCAAGATCCGCGACGCCATGAAAGACCAGCTCGGCCTGCAAGAGAACCAGACCGCCTGAACCGGACAACGCTCTCCTTTCACACCATGATCCTCGAATCCCAACTCAATCCCCGCTCGGCGGAGTTCCTGGCCAACGCCGCTGCCATGCGCAGCGTGGTCGATGACCTGCGTGCCCACATCGAGCGTGTCGCCCAGGGCGGCGGCGAGGTCGCGCGCGCCAAGCACGTGGCCCGCGGCAAGCTGCTGCCGCGCGAGCGCGTCGCCCTGCTGCTGGACCCGGGCACGCCCTTCCTGGAGTTGGCGCCCCTGGCCGCGCTCAACATGTACAACAACGACGCGCCGGGCGCGGGCCTGATCGCCGGCATCGGCCGCGTGGCGGGCACCGACTGCATGATCGTGTGCAACGACGCTACGGTGAAGGGCGGTACCTACTACCCCCTCACGGTGAAGAAGCACCTGCGTGCGCAGGAGGTGGCCGAGCAGAACCACCTGCCGTGCATCTACCTGGTGGATTCCGGTGGCGCCAACCTGCCCAACCAGGACGAGGTCTTCCCCGACCGCGACCACTTCGGCCGCATCTTCTTCAACCAGGCGAACATGAGCGCGCAGGGCATCGGCCAGATCGCCGTGGTCATGGGCTCGTGCACGGCCGGCGGCGCCTATGTGCCGGCCATGAGCGACGAGTCCATCATCGTCAAGAACCAGGGCACCATCTTCCTGGGCGGCCCGCCGCTGGTGAAGGCCGCCACGGGCGAGGTGGTCAGCGCCGAAGACCTCGGCGGCGGCGATGTGCACACCCGCCTGTCCGGCGTGGTGGATCACCTGGCGCAGAACGACCTGCATGCGCTGCAGCTGGCCCGCAATGCAGTGCGCAATTTGAATAAAAACAAGGCTCCAGCGACTGCGGATCAAGCGCCGGTAGCTCCTAAATATGGAGCAGAGGATCTGTACGGCGTGATCCCCTCCGACACGCGCAAGCCCTTCGACGTGCGCGAGATCATCGCGCGCATCGTCGACGGCAGCGAGTTCGACGAGTTCAAGGCGCGCTACGGCACCACGCTGGTCACGGGCTTCGCGCGCATCGAAGGCATGGCCGTGGGCATCATCGCCAACAACGGCATCCTGTTCAGCGAATCGGCCCTGAAGGGGGCGCACTTCATCGAGCTGTGCTGCCAGCGCAAGATCCCGCTGGTCTTCCTGCAGAACATCACCGGCTTCATGGTGGGCCGCAAGTACGAGAACGAAGGCATCGCGCGCAACGGCGCCAAGATGGTCACGGCCGTGGCCACCGCGAGTGTTCCGAAGTTCACCATCATCATCGGCGGCAGCTTCGGCGCGGGCAACTACGGCATGTGCGGCCGGGCCTATTCGCCCCGCTTCCTCTGGATGTGGCCCAACGCGCGGATCAGCGTCATGGGCGGCGAGCAGGCCGCCAGCGTGCTGGCCACCGTCAAGCGCGACGGCATCGAAGCCAAGGGCGGCCAGTGGAGCGCGGAGGAAGAGGACGCCTTCAAGGCCCCCATCCGCCGCCAGTACGAGGACCAGGGCCACCCGTACTACGCCACCGCGCGCCTGTGGGACGACGGCGTGATCGACCCCGCCGACACGCGCCGCGTGCTGGCGCTGGGGCTGTCGGCCACGCGCAATGCGCCCATCGGCGACACCAAGTTCGGCGTCTTCCGGATGTGACGATGAGCCACCCCCTGAGTCGCTTCGCGCCCTCCCCCTCTCTCGCCTCGCCTCGCTGCGCGAAGCGGGAGGGGGACACCCCCAGCGCGGCGGGGCGGCCCTTGCGCGGGGGCTGCTGGCCTGGGCCACGCCAGTGTCGAGGGCTGTGCGCTGTGCCATGAATCAACTGTGAGAGAAAAGCCATGAGTTCACCCCATCTCACCATCACCCAGAGCGGCGCGGTCGCGCGCATCACGCTCACGCAGCCCGAGATCCGCAACGCGTTCAGCGACGAGGTCATCGCCGAGATCACGGCCGCCTTCCTCGACGTGGGCGCGCGCGCCGATGTGCGCGCCGTGGTGCTGGCGGCCGAGGGCACCGCCTTCTGCGCCGGCGCCAACCTGAACTGGATGCGGCGCATGGCCGATTACACGCGGGACGAGAACGTGCAGGACGCCGGCAAGCTGGCCGCAATGCTGCGCGTGATCTACGAATGTCCCAAGCCGACGATCGCCCGCGTGCAGGGCGACGTGTACGCCGGCGGCATGGGCCTGGTGGCGGCCTGCGACATGGCCGTGGCGGTGGAGTCGGCGGGCTTCTGCCTTTCGGAGGTGAAGCTGGGGCTGATTCCGGCCACCATCGGGCCGTATGTCGCCCGTGCCATGGGCGCACGCGCCGCGCACCGCTACTTCCTCACGGGCGAGCGTTTCAGTGCGGCCGAGGCGCTGCGCATCGGCTTCGTGCACGAGGTGGTCGATTTCGAACTGCTGGACGAGACCGTCGACGCCTGGACGCGCACCCTGTCGGCCAACGGCCCTGCGGCCGTGGCGGCCTGCAAGCGCCTGGTGCAGCAGGTGGCCGGGCGCGACATCGACGCGCCGCTGATCGCCGCGACCGTGGAGGCGATCGCCGACATCCGCGCGAGCGACGAAGGCCGGGAGGGCGTGCAGTCCTTCCTGAACAAGCGCAAGCCTTCGTGGCTGCTGCCATGACCCTGCCGCCGCGCCGCTGCCGCGCTCTGCGCCACCATGGATAGCCCGCATGGAAGCCCTCTGGTCCGACGTCGTCCAATGGCTGCACGCGCTGGGGCTGCATCTGGACGCCGGCACGGCCGCGGCCGTGTCGGACGGCGCGGCGCATGCGACGGCATCGCTGGACCTGCCCGCGCTGATGGCGCTGGCCGCCGCGCTTGGCTGGGCCAGCGGCTTCCGGTTGTATGCCGTGGTGTTCCTCGTGGGGCTGATGGGCGCGGCCGGCTGGCTGCCGTTGCCACCGGGCCTGGCGCTGCTGCAGCACCCGCTGGTGCTGGGTGCGGCCGGATTGATGCTGGTGGTGGAGTTCTTCGCCGACAAGGTGCCCTGGCTGGACAGCGCCTGGGATGCCGCGCACGCCTTCATCCGTGTGCCGGCGGGCGCGTTGCTGGCGGCGGGCGTCTTCGGGGCCGATGCGGGGGCGATGGCCGTCGTTGCGGGGCTTCTGGGCGGATCGCTCTCGGCCACGGCGCTAGCCACCAAGATGACCACGCGGGCGGCGGCCAACACCTCGCCCGAGCCGTTCTCCAACTGGGGCTTGTCCTTCTTCGAAGACGGCCTGGTGGTCGCCGTGGTGTGGCTGGCCACGCAGCACCCGGTGCTGTTCGGCGTGGCCCTGGCGGTGATGCTGGTGCTGTCGGTGCTGGTGCTGGTCGTGCTTTTCAAGTTCCTGCGCGCCGTGCTGCGGCGCGTGTCTTCTCTTTTCTCTGGTTCAGCCAAGGTGGCGTGACATGTTCAAGAAAATACTGATTGCGAATCGTGGCGAGATCGCCTGCCGGGTGGCTGCCACCGCGCGCCGCATGGGCGTGCAGACCGTGGCCGTGTATTCCGACGCGGACGCCGGCGCCAAGCACGTCGCGGCCTGCGATGAGGCCGTGCACATCGGCGGCAGCGCGCCCAAGGACAGCTACCTGCGCTGGGAGCGCATCCTGGAGGCGGCCCGTGCCACCGGCGCCCAGGCCATCCATCCCGGCTACGGTTTCCTGTCGGAGAACGAAGACTTCGCCCAGGCGTGTGCCGATGCCGGTGTGGTCTTCATCGGCCCGCCTCCGTCCGCCATCAAGGACATGGGGCTCAAGGCCGAGTCCAAGCAGCTCATGGAAAAGGCCGGCGTGCCCCTGGTGCCCGGCTACCACGGCGCCGACCAGGACCCGGCGCTGCTGCAGCGCGAGGCCGACCGCATCGGCTACCCGGTGCTCATCAAGGCCAGCGCGGGCGGCGGCGGCAAGGGCATGCGGGCGGTGGAGCGCTCCGAAGATTTCGCGGCGGCGCTGGCCTCGTGCCAGCGCGAGGCCATCAACAGCTTCGGCGACGATGCCGTGCTGGTCGAGAAGTACGTGCAGCGCCCGCGCCACATCGAGATCCAGGTGTTCGGCGACACGCACGGCAACTGCGTCTACCTGTTCGAGCGCGACTGCTCCGTGCAGCGCCGCCACCAGAAGGTGCTGGAGGAAGCCCCGGCGCCCGGCATGACGGCCGAGCTGCGCGCCCGCATGGGCGAGGCGGCGGTGGCAGCAGCTCGGGCCGTGAACTATGTGGGCGCGGGCACGGTGGAGTTCATCGTCGAGCAGCCCGGCGGCTACGAGCGGCCGGAGGACATGAAATTCTTCTTCATGGAGATGAATACCCGCCTGCAGGTGGAGCACCCGGTGACGGAAGCCATCACCGGCCAAGACCTGGTGGAGTGGCAACTGCGTGTGGCCAGCGGCGAGCCGCTGCCCTGCCTGCAGGACCAACTCCGTATCACCGGCCATGCCATCGAGGCGCGCATCTGCGCCGAGAACCCGGACAACAACTTCCTGCCGGCCACCGGCACGCTGCAGGTCTACCGCAAGCCGGCGTGCACCAGCTTCGAACGCGGCACGCCGCGCATCGACGACGGCGTGCGCGAGGGCGATGCCATCAGTCCGTTCTACGACTCCATGATCGCCAAGCTCATCGTGCACGGCGACACCCGCGAGCAGGCCCTGGCGCGCCTGGACGAGGCCCTGGCGCAGACGCACATCGTGGGCCTGGCCACCAACGTGCAGTTCCTGCGGCGCGTGGCCCGCAGCGGCGCCTTTGCGCAGGCGCAGCTGGACACGGCGCTGATCCAGCGCGAGCAGGACGTGCTGTTCCACCAGGAGCCAGTGGGCCTGCCACTGGCCGCGGCCGCCGCCGTGGCCCATACGCTGGCGCAGGAGCGCGCCACCGAGACCGCCGACCCCTTCAGCCGGCGCGATGGCTGGCTGTCGCTCGGCGTGCAGCGCCGGCCGTTCGCGTTCGAGTTTGCCGGCGCGCAGTCGAAGGCCTGGCTGAGCTACCAGCCGCAGGGCGCTTTGGCGCTGGCGGTGGGCGAGGGCGACGCGCAGGTGAGCGGGCCGCTGTCCTTCGCGCCGGCGGGCGGAGACGGCGCCATCGATCTGCAGTTCGCCGGGCAGCGCACCCGCGCCACGGTGTATCCGCAGGGCGAGGCGCTGGAAATCTTCACGCCCCGCGGCGCCACGCGCATCGCGGCCATCGATCTGCTGGCCCATGCGGGCGACACGCAGGCCGAGGGCGGGCGCCTCACGGCCCCCATGCCCGGCAAGGTGGTCTCGTTCGCGGTCAAGGCGGGCGACACCGTCACCAAAGGCCAGCCGCTGGCCGTGATGGAGGCGATGAAGATGGAGCACACCATCGCCGCGCCGGCCGACGGTGTGGTGCAGGAGCTGCTCTACGCCCCCGGCGACCAGGTGACGGAGGGCGCCGAGTTGCTCAAGCTCTCGGCCGCCTGAGGGCACGGGTTTCCCGGGCGCGGTAGGCTTCACGCATGAACATCACCCTCTGCTGTACCGATACCAAGACCGAACCCTGGCTGGAGGGGCTGCGCGCGGCGCTGCCCCGTGCCTCCGTCACCGTGTGGCAGCCCGGCGCGCCCCAGGCCGATGTGGCCGTCGTGTGGGCGCCGCCGCAGCAGTTTCTGGACGAGCAGCCCGCCCTGCAGGCGATGTTCAACATCGGCGCGGGCGTGGACGCGCTGCTGCGCCTGCGCATTCCGGACGGCTGCCGCGTGGTGCGCATCGACGACGGCGGCATGGCCGTGCAGATGGCCGAGTACGTCTGCCATGCCGTCGTGCGGCACTTCCGCGAACTCGACGCCTACGAGGCCGACATGCGCGACGGCCGCTGGGGCTTTCGCAAGCCGCGCACGCGTTCGGATTTCACCGTCGGCGTGATGGGCCTGGGCGTGCTGGGCGAGCGCGTGGCGCGGGCGCTGGCGCACTTCGATTTTCCGGTGAACGGCTGGAGCCGCACGCCGAAGGCGCTGGAAGGCGTGCGCGGCTTTCACGGGCCGGACGCTTTCAACGACTTTCTGGCCGCCAGCCGGGTGCTGGTGAACCTTCTGCCGCTCACGCCCGAGACCGAAGGCATCATGAACCGCGGCACGCTCTCGCGCCTGCCCCGGGGCAGCTATGTGATCAACGTGGCGCGCGGCGCGCATCTGGTCGAGGAGGACCTGCTCGCGCTGGTGGACAGCGGCCATCTGGCGGGCGCCACGCTCGACGTGTTCCGCACCGAGCCGCTGCCGCCGGGCCACCCGTTCTGGAGCCACCCGAAGATCGTCGCCACGCCGCATACCTCGGCCCGCACGCTGCGCGAGGAGAGCATCGCCCAGATCGTGCGCAAGATCGGCCAGCTGGACCGCGGCGAGCCCGTGGCTGGCACGGTCGACCGGGCGCGCGGCTACTGATGAGACGCCGGCTCCAAAGGCGCAGCCGCAGGAGCCGGGCACCGACCCACCCCTGACATTCCCAAGAGAGACAACGCCATGGCCACCTACCCCCGCAAAGTCAAGATCATCGACGTCGGCCCGCGCGACGGGCTGCAGAACGAGAAATCGCCCGTGCCCGCCGAGATCAAGATCGGCCTGGTGCACCGGCTGCAGCAGGCGGGCCTGACGGAGATCGAGGTCACCAGCTACGTGAGCCCGAAATGGGTGCCGCAGATGGCCGACAACCACGAGGTGATGGCTGGCATCGAGCGCCAGCCGGGCGTGCGCTATTCGGTGCTGACGCCCAACCTGAAGGGCTTCGAGACGGCGGTGGCCGACCGGCCCGACGAGATCGTGGTCTTCGGCTCGGCCAGCGAGGCCTTCAGCCAGAAGAACATCAACTGCAGCATCGCCGAGAGCATCGAGCGCTTCGCTCCGGTGGTGGAGGCTGCGCGCGCCGCGGGCATCCACGTGCGCGGCGCCATGAGCTGCACCGTGGGCTGCCCGTACGAAGGCGAGATCGCCCCCGACCGCGTGGCCTACCTGGCGGGCCTGATGAAGGGCATCGGCGTGCAGCACATCGGCGTGGCCGACACCATCGGCGTGGGCACGCCCGTCAAGGTGCAGCGCGCCATCGAGGCCACGCTGCAGCATTACGGCGTCGACGACATCTCGGGCCATTTCCACGACACCTACGGGCAGGCGCTGGCCAACACGCTGGCGTCGCTGGAGATGGGCGTCTGGCAGTTCGACACCTCGGTGGCGGGTCTGGGCGGCTGCCCGTATGCCAAGGGAGCGACCGGCAACGTGGCGACCGAGGACGTGGTCTACATGCTGCAGGGCATGGGCATCGACACGGGCATCGACCTCGATAAGCTCATCGACGCCGGCGCCTACATCAGCGATTTCCTGGGGCGCAAGCCCAACTCGCGCGCCGCGACGGCCCTGCTGAACAAGCGCGCGGGCTGAGAGGCGGCACCCGGCTGTGCGCCTTGGCACGGCCGGGTGCCGTGTGGACGGACTCCAGCGTCAGCCGCTGTTTGGCCGGCGGCAGGGCAGGCAGCCAGGCCCTAAGATGTGCCCCTTCGCTCTCCCGAGACCCATTCCAGAGGACCGACAACCCATGTGTGGTGCCGAACTCCAAGCCCTTCCCGAGGGCGTGCAGCGCGTGGCTGCCGCCCTGCAGGCCAAGGGCCATCTCCATGCCCCGCGCATGCTCGACAACTCCGCCCGCACGGCCCAGGAAGCGGCCGACGCGCTGGGCATCGCCGTGGGGCAGATCGCCAAGAGCATCATCTTCCGCCGCAAGAGCGATGACGCCGCCGTGCTGGTCATCGCTTCCGGCGACCGGCGCGTGGACGAGAAGAAGGTGGACGCGCTGGTGGGCAAGACCGGCCGGGCCGATGCCGAGTTTGTCAAGGCCAAGACCGGCTTCACCATCGGCGGGGTGTCGCCCGTCGCGCATGCCACGCCACCCGTGACGCTGATCGACCGGGAGCTGTACCGCTTCGACGTGATCTGGGCCGCGGCCGGGCATCCGCACGGCGTGTTCGAACTGCGACCCCAGGATCTGGAAGCCCTCACGCACGCCCCCGTGGCCGACGTGGTGCTGCCGCCGGCCGTGTAGCCCCTGATGAGTACTATCGATTTAATAGCTGCTCGCGCAGATCAGGTAAGCGCGGAAGGCCATTTTGACTCTCAAAGTCTGGCGCCCGTGCCGTCCCCCTGCATTTCCGTCTGCCGCATGTCGCCTGACCGCAGCCACTGCATCGGCTGCTTCCGCACGCTCGACGAGATCCGCATGTGGTCGCGTGCTGACAGCGGACTGCGCCGCGTGATCTGGGCCGCCGCGCTCGGGCGGGCGGGCGTGGCGCTGCCCGGCGGTCACTGAGACCGGTGGGGCACGCGCCCCCATGGCGTACGGGCCATGGCCCCCGGCGGGGCGCCGTCCCGTGAGCACGACGGCTGGCAGGGTGCCCGGCCGCGGCCGTTATGCCCGGCGCGCGGCGCGGTCGTCCGGCCGGCCCGGGAACGAGCGAGGACGCGCGCCATACTCGGACGGTCGTTTCGCTGGGGACCCCGCATGAAGCAGATCACGTTCTACCTGGATTTCGTTTCCCCCTATGCCTGGCTGGCGTTCGAGCAGCTGCCCCAGGCGCTGGAGGGACTGAGCTACCACGTGCGCTACCGCCCGGTGCTGCTGGGCGCGCTGCTGCAGCACCACGGCAACCCCGGCCCGGCCAGCATTCCCCCGAAGCGCGAGTGGACCTACCGCCACGCCAGCTGGCTGGGGCATGCGCTGGGCTGCGGGCTCGACATGCCCGCCCAACACCCCTTCAATCCCTTGCCCCTGCTGCGCCTGGCGCTGGCCTGCAGCGACGACGGCAGCATCAACCGCTTCGTGGCGCACGCCGTGCTGCGGCACGTGTGGATCGGCGGGCAGGATGCGCTGGAAGCCTCGCGCCTTGAGGCGCTGCGCGCCCTCCTGGCGAACCAGCTGCGCCCCGACGCCGATGGTGCCGGTGCGGCCGCCAAGGCACTGCTGCGTGCCAACACCGACGAGGCGGCGGCCCGCGGCGTGTTCGGCGTGCCTGCCTGGGAATTGGACGGCCGCCTGTTCTGGGGCGTGGACGGCCTGCCCATGCTGCGCGCGTATCTGGCCGGCGACCCGTGGTTCGAGGGCCCCGCCTGGGACACCGCGCCCCGGGTGCCCGCCAGGCCAGCGAAGGCGTAGACCCGCCCGTGCGCGGGCTGCCCGCCGGGGTGGCTCAGCCTTGGTTTGATCTGCGCACAGCGCCAGCCGGACGGCCGCGCCACAGCGCCCTGGCCGCCGCACCGTGCGCCTGGAGCCACATCAAGCCATTCGTCAGGGTTTGTCCCGATCAGTGTTAACCCGGTGCATGGACGTCGGTGTTTACCCGGCGTCCCACACGGGCGTGGACGCGCCCGCGTGCCTAAGGAACTCTCTTATTCCGTATCAAGAAAACGCGGCTAGGGGTTGCTCCCGGGTTTGTCAGTTGGCCGTAAGAAGCACCGCCACAGGCCGTTCCGGCCCTGTCAGTTTTCGGTCAGACGGCGGCCGGATATTGCGCCGCAGGCACCACAGAGTGCTCCCGCATCCTGGCCTCCGAGGCAACTCGGCCAACCAACTCATGGAGACGAAAACCATGGCTACCAACGTCGCTCACCGGCCCATGTCGCCGGAAGAAAAGAAGGTGATCTTCGCGTCATCGCTCGGCACCGTGTTCGAGTGGTACGACTTCTATCTGTACGGCTCGCTCGCCGCCATCATCGCCAAGCAGTTCTTCAGCGGGCTGGACGCCGGCTCGGCGTTCATCTTCGCGCTGCTCGCCTTCGCCGCCGGCTTCATCGTGCGCCCCTTCGGCGCGCTGGTGTTCGGCCGCCTGGGGGACATGATCGGCCGCAAGTACACCTTCCTGGTCACCATCCTGATCATGGGCCTGTCCACGTTCATCGTGGGTATCCTGCCCACCTACGCCAGCATCGGCGTGGCCGCTCCGGTCATCCTGATCGTCCTGCGCATGCTGCAGGGCCTGGCGCTGGGCGGTGAGTACGGCGGTGCTGCCACCTACGTGGCCGAGCACGCGCCGCACGGCCGCCGCGGTGCCTACACCTCGTGGATCCAGACCACCGCCACGCTGGGCCTGTTCCTGTCGCTGCTGGTGATCCTGGGCACGCGGACCGTCATGGGCGAAGAGGCCTTCGGCGACTGGGGCTGGCGCATTCCGTTCCTGGTCTCCATCCTGCTGCTGGGAATCTCGGTGTGGATCCGCCTCTCGCTGTCGGAATCGCCCGCCTTCCAGAAGATGAAGGCCGAGGGCAAGACCTCCAAGGCGCCGCTGGCCGAATCGTTCGGCCAATGGAAGAACCTGAAGATCGTGATCCTGGCGCTGATCGGCCTGACCGCCGGCCAGGCCGTGGTCTGGTACACGGGCCAGTTCTACGCGCTGTTCTTCCTGACGCAGCAACTGAAGGTGGACGCCGTCACGGCCAACCTGCTGATCGCTGCCGCGCTGCTGATCGGCACGCCGTTCTTCATCGTGTTCGGCTCGCTGTCGGACCGCATCGGCCGCAAGCCGATCATCATGCTGGGCTGCATTCTGGCCGTGCTGACGTACTTCCCCGTCTTCAAGGCGCTGACGGAAGCCGCCAACCCGGACCTGGCTGCGGCGCAGGCCAAGAACAAGGTGGTGATCGTGGCGGACCCGGCCGAGTGCTCGTTCCAGTTCAACCCCACCGGTACGGCCAAGTTCACCAGCTCGTGCGACGTCGCCAAGCAAGTGCTGGCGGCCAACTCGGTGAGCTATGAGAACGAAGCCGCTCCCGCCGGCACCCCGGCCGTGATCAAGATCGGCCAGACCGTCATCCCCAGCTACACCAGCAAGGGCCTGCCTGCCGACGAGGCCAAGGCCAAGGACGCAGCGTTCAAGAAGTCGGTGGCCGACACGCTGAAGGCCGACGGCTACCCTGCCAAGGCCGATCCGGCCAAGATGAACAAGGTGATGATGGTCGTCATCCTGACCTACCTGGTTCTGCTGGTCACCATGGTGTACGGCCCGATCGCCGCGATGCTCGTGGAAATGTTCCCCACCCGCATCCGCTACACCTCCATGAGCCTGCCCTACCACATCGGCAATGGCTGGTTCGGTGGCCTGCTGCCGACCATGTCGTTCGCCATCGTGGCCCAGACCGGCAACATGTACAACGGCTTGTGGTACCCCATCATCATCGCGGGCGCCACCGCCATCATCGGCACGCTGTTCATCCGCGAGACGAAGGACGTGGATATCTACGCGAACGATTGAGTGCAGGGGATGCACTGAAAAAGGACGCCGCCGCACCTTGCTGGGGATTCCAGGCCAAAGTGTGGCGGCGGAGCATCACGAACGTTATCAAAACGACACAGAAGTCTGTTATTTCAATAGTTACACCTAGAATTTGTCCAGTAGATGCACAAGAGCCCAAGGTTCTTACAGAGGACTGCAAGCGGTGTCTACCTCACCCGATGGACAAAAGCATTTAAGGAAATCACATGCAAAAAACCAATCGTTTGCTCATCGCAACGCTTGCTCTCCTGGGCACCTCCGCAGCCTTCGCACAAAGCAGCGTCACCATCTACGGTCGCGTCAACACCACCGTCGAGCGTTCCAAGGTCGGCGATCTGGAGCAGACCGGCGTCAACAACAACGCTTCCCGTATTGGCTTCAAGGGCGTGGAAGATCTGGGCGGCGGCCTGAAGGCTGGCTTCCAGCTGGAAAGCGGCTTCGACAGCTCGAGCGGTCTGGGTTCCGGCACCGGTGGCGGCATCAACTTCCGTCGTCAAAGCGAAGTGAACCTGGCCGGTGGCTTCGGTATGGTCCGTCTGGGCACCTGGACGCCTGAGTCCTACTACGCTGTGGCCGACTACGGTGTGCAAGACCAGCCCAACCACGACACCGGCAATTTCGCCAACCAACTGTACGTGTCCGTGGCTCCCTCCGCGAACAAGGTGGCTTACCGCACGCCCCAACTGGGCGGCTTCTGGGCTGAAGCGGCAGTTGGCGCACACGAGCGTGTCGCTCAAGGCGTGCCCTTCACGACCCTGGCTGTGACCAAGAACGCCTACGACCTGGCTCTGAACTGGGAAGGCGGCCCCCTGGCTCTGGGTGGCGGCTACTCCAAGCTGGGCGACAACTGGGACGCCGGCCTGCGCGCCCACTACACCGTTGGCGCCGTGCAAGTGGCAGCCTACTACCAGCGTAACGACTACGACCAGATCGGCACCCGCAACTCCGCTGGCGTTGCTGCTCAGTACGCCTTCGGCGCTTCGGAGCTGGTTGCCAACTACATCTGGGCTGGCAAGTGGAGCGAAATCGCTAACTCCGGCGCTCAACAGCTGATCCTGGGTTACAACTACAACCTGAGCAAGCGCACCAAGGTGTACGGCGCCTACACGTTCGTGAAGAACAAGTCGGCCGCCAACTACGCTTACGGCTTCGTGAACGGCACCACCGGTGCTGGCGCCGATCCCCGTACCTTCGGCGTGGGTGTTCGCCACAACTTCTAATTGCCGCTGTCGTGGGCGTGAGCCCACGGGCATTGCGTAGGCAATCGAGCCCCACACCCGCAAGGGCGTGGGGCTTTTTTTCAACTGTTCAATTCAAATCCAGGAGACAAAAGCATGTGGAAAATCGTCGTAGGCTTCGTTCTGTTCGCCGCCCTGTCGCTGTTCGTCATCATGAAGGCCGGGGACAAGGTGGACATGAGTGGAGAGAAGCACGGTGCGGACGCCGTCCATGTGCCTGAAGCTCCTGCTTCCTCGGTTGCCGCACCGGTCGCGCCCGCTGCGTCCACCGCCAGCCAGCCCCAGTAAGCTGGAACTTCCGTCGCGGCTGCTGCTGCCGCTGCTGAGAAAGCTGATGGCGCCAAGCCCGCATTGCGCGGGCTTTTTTGTTTCCGTTTTCCGCTGGGTCTCCTGCCCGTAGGAGGACGCAAGCCTCTCGAGTGGGCCATGTAGCGAACGGCGCCACGCAGCCCCGCCGTGCGTGGCTGCAGGCGGACGGGCAGGCAGGCAGGCCGCGGCAGGCGCCGCCGGGCCTTCATCGGGGCCGCTCATATGGCGGAGCTGGGACGTCCCCGGGCTTTTCTGTTTCGCAACGATTGCGGAGGAGCGAGGCCGCATTTCACGCGGGCCCTCGGGAAGATGGGAGCGGGCTTGGCTGATGATGCTGGCGTGGGCTGAGCGCCGAACGGGCTCTGCCGAGGGATGTGCTGTCGCAGGAGCGAATCAGACGTCGCTGGAAGCCTGTCCGGTCCGGTCGCCTCACAGCGGGGCGGGGATGTCCCGCCCCGAGGCCCGTGCCCCGTGCCCGGGCGCCGGCCGCCCGGATGCCGGGCTACGGCTGGCCGGTCAGCGGCGGAATTTGCCGTCGGTACCGATGATGGACAGGTCGGTGTAGTCCAGGCCCGAATGGTCTTCGGGGCTGAAGGACACTTCCAGACCGCCGAGGTCGAACTTCTGGATGCTTTCCAGTGCGGCCTGGACCTTGTCGCGGCCGGGCTTGGGACCCGCGCGGCGCAGGCCCTCGACCAGCACCTTGGCGGCCGCGAAGCCCTCCAGCATGGCGGGGCTGATCTCCTGCTGCTGCGCCTTGGCCAACTCCTGGGCCTCGCGCACCATCGGCAGGTTGGTGGCCCGCTCGTTGGGGAATACCTGCGTGACGATCACGCCCCGGGCATTGCTGCCCAGGCTCTTCACGAAGCCGGCCGATGCGTTGTGCGAGAAGGTCACGACCTGGGCGGTGGAGCCGGCGGCGCGTAGCGCGTTGTAGCCCTGCACCGTGGCGGCGCTGGAGGCGATCATGATGACGGCCTGCGGGTTGGCCAGCGCGATCCGGGGGGCAATGGTGGAGAAGTCGGGCTTGGCGCGGTCGAACTTCTCATGCGCCACGGGTGTCAGCTTGGCCGCCTGCAGTCCCTTCTGCACGCCGAGGAGCACGTCCGCGCCGAAGCTGTCGTCCGTCTGTACGATCGCCAAGCGGCTCACGCCCAGGGACGCCAGGTAGCCAATGGCCTTTTCTGCCTCGCGCTGGTAAGGCGCGCGCACGTTGAACACGTGGCGGCGCACGGGCCGGTGCAGCGACATCGCTCCGGTAGAGGGGCCGACCAGCGCAATGCCGTATTTGTCGAGCAAGGGAATGACGGCTTCGGTGTTGGGCGTGCCGCGGGTGAGGAACAGCGCGGACACGTTGCGCTCCTCGATCAGCTTGCGGGCGTTCTCCACGGTCAGGGCCGGGTCGAACTTGTCGTCGAGCGAGATCAGTTCGACCTTCTGCCCCAGCACGCCGCCGCGCGCGTTCACCGCGTCGAGGTACAGGCGTGCGCCAGCCGTCGTTTCCTTCACGCCGTCGGCCACGGGGCCAGAAAAGCCGGCCGTCTGGCCGATCAGGATCTGGGCCTGCGCTGCGGTATTGCCTCCTGCCAGGGCCGCCGCGAGTACGCAAGCTGCCCACCAACCATTCCCACGCTTCTTCGTCATATGGAACGTCCCTCTTTGGATCGGATGTAGACGGCGAGTGTAGGGCCGGCGTGGGTTTTGCGGTGGAACGTTCGTCAGGCGATGCCGCCGGCGTTGGCATCGGCGACGCCTCTCTGGCGGGTGGCTCCCTGCGGCACCGGCGAGGTGGCGCGCTTCCGGCGCGGGCCGGACCGGCCCTGGCCGTCTCCTGCGCCCCGGGACGCTTCCGAGGATGGGGTGCCGTCTGGCATGGGCCTGAGCCGATGGCCCGCGTTGCCTTTTGGCGCGGCCGCCCCAAATACAGGGGCTTGCGATGCCTCGGCCGGCGGTGCCGGGCCCCTTGCCTAGAATGTTCCGCCTCACACTGAAAGACCGCCTCCCATGACCCACGGACTGATCCGTATCCACGGCGCACGCCAGCACAACCTCAAGGACATCGATCTCGATATCCGCACCGGCGAGTTGACGGTGGTGACGGGGCCCAGCGGCTCGGGCAAGTCCAGCCTGGTGTTCGACACGCTGTACGCCGAAGGCCAGCGCCGGTACGTCGAGACCTTCAGCGCCTACGCGCGCCAGTTCCTTGACCGCATGGACAAGCCGGCGGTGGACAAGGTCGAAGGCGTGCCCCCGGCCATCGCCATCGACCAGACCAACCCCGTGCGCTCCAGCCGCTCCACCGTGGGCACGATGACGGAGCTGAACGACCACCTGAAGCTGCTCTTCGCCCGCGCCGGCCAACTGTTCGACAAGCAGACGGCCCAGCCGGTGCGCCACGATTCGCCCGAGACCATCTACGCCGAATTGCTGCGCCGCACCGCGGAGGCGGGCGATCCGCGCATCGTGCTCACCTTCCCGGTCGAGCTGCCCGCCAACACGTCGGCCGAGCAGGTCGAGCAGTGGCTGTCCGCCAGCGGATTCACCAAAGTGCAGGCCGAGCGCGAGGTGGCCACGACCACGGGCCCGCGCAAGCTGCTGGATGTGGTGGCCGACCGCTTCCGCCTGGGCAACACCGAGAAGGCCCGCGCCGTCGAAGCGATCGAGGTTGCGCTCAAGCGTGGTACCGGGCGCCTGAACGTCTACCGCCTGGCCGATGACGGCGAGCCCGAGCTGTGGAGGTTCTCCACCGGACTGCATTCACCCGAAAGCGACCTGCGCTACAGCGAGCCCATCCCGTCGATGTTCTCGTTCAACTCCGCCGTGGGCGCCTGCGAGACCTGCCGGGGCTTCGGCCGCGTGATCGGGGTGGATTACGGCCTGGTCATTCCCAACGACAAGCTCACCCTGCGCGCCGGCGCCATCAAGACCATCCAGACGCCCGCCTGGAAGGAGGCGCAGGACGACCTCATGCGCCACGCCGAGACGGCCGGCATTCCGCGCGATACGGCCTGGTACAAGCTCACCGACGACCAGAAGAAGTGGGTCATCGACGGTGCGCCGGGCTACAAGGAGGGCAACTGGAACAAGCAGTGGTACGGCATCAGGCGCTTCTTCGAGTACCTGGAGAGCAAGGCATACAAGATGCACATCCGCGTGCTGCTGTCCAAGTACCGCAGCTACACGCCGTGCCCCACCTGCGGCGGCGCGCGCCTGAAGACCGAGAGCCTGCTCTGGCGCATCGGCAGCAAGGCCGCCGCCGACGCGGTGGTGGAGCCGGCACGCCGCTTCATGCCGCAGGGTGTGCAGTGGAGCCGCGCGCAGCTCGAGGCGCTGCCCGGCCTCACCCTGCACGACCTGATGCTGCTGCCCATCGACCGGCTGCGCCGTTTCTTCGCGCAGATGGGGGACGAGGAGATTGCTCCTGCATTGATAGCTGATAGCGCAGGCGTGGCAAGCGCTGGAGGCCAAAATGACGCTGAATCGGCGGCCGGCGCTCGGGCTGCTGCGTCCCCGGCCGCCGCATCGGGCGATGCCCAGGCGCTCAAGCTGCTGCACGAAGAGATCACCACGCGCCTCAAGTACCTGTGCGACGTCGGCATCGGCTACCTCACGCTGGACCGGCAGAGCCGCACGCTCAGCGGCGGCGAGGTGCAGCGCATCAACCTGACGACGGCGCTGGGCACCAGCCTGGTCAACACGCTGTTCGTGCTGGACGAGCCCAGCATCGGCCTGCACCCGCGCGACATGCACCGCATCACCGAGGCCATGCTGCGCCTGCGCGATGCCGGCAACACGCTGGTGGTGGTGGAGCACGACCCCGCCGTCATGCTGGCGGCCGACCGCGTGATCGACATGGGCCCGGGCCCCGGCGAGCGCGGCGGCTCCATCGTGTTCGACGGCACCACGGCCGAGCTGCGGCGCGCCGACACGCTGACCGGCGTGTACCTGGGCGGCCGCAAGCAGATCGGCATGGGCTTCAAGCGCATGGTGAGCGAGTCCACGCCGCGCCTCATCCTGGAAGGCGCGCGCGAGCACAACCTGCGCGACGTGTCGGTCGAATTCCCGCTGCAGCGCCTGGTGACGGTCACCGGCGTCAGCGGCTCGGGCAAGTCCACGCTGATCCAGGACGTGCTGGCGCCCGCGCTGCTGCGCCACTTCGGCAAGGCCACGGAGTCGCCCGGCGCGCACGACCGCCTGCTGGGTGCCGACCACCTGGGCGAGGTCGTCTTCGTGGACCAGTCGCCCATCGGCAAGACGGCGCGCTCCAACCCCGTGAGCTATGTGGGCGCATGGGATGCCGTGCGCGAGCTGTTCGCCGTGGCGCCGCTGTCGCGCCAGCGCAGCTACACGGCTGCCAAGTTCAGCTTCAACTCGGGCGACGGGCGCTGCCCGACCTGCGGCGGCTCGGGCTTCGAGCATGTGGAGATGCAGTTTCTGTCCGACGTGTACCTGCGCTGCCCCGATTGCGACGGCAAGCGCTACCGCCCCGAGATTCTGGAGGTGACCATCGACCGCGGCGGCCGCGCGCTGAACGTGGCCGACGTGCTGGCCCTGACGGTGAGCGAGGCCGCCGCCGCCTTCGCGCAGGACCGCGACGTGATCCGTGCGCTGCAGCCCATCGTGGACGTGGGGCTGGAATACGTGAAGCTCGGCCAGCCCGTGCCCACGCTGTCGGGCGGCGAGGCGCAGCGCCTGAAACTGGCAGGATTTTTGGCGGAAGCGGCCCGCGGAGAAACCAAATCGCGCCAGCCCGTCGCGCGCAAGGGCACGCTGTTCCTCTTCGACGAGCCCACCACGGGCCTGCACTTCGACGACATCGCCAAGCTGATGCGCGCGCTGCGCAAGCTGCTCGATGCCGGCCACTCGCTCATCGTCATCGAGCACAACCTGGACGTGATCCGCGCCAGCGACTGGCTGATCGACCTGGGCCCCGAGGGCGGCGACGGCGGCGGTCTGGTGGTGGCCGAGGGCACGCCCGAGGACGTGCGCCAGCACCCCACGTCGCACACCGGGGCGGCGCTGCGCGACTACGAGCTGGCGCTGGGCGAGGGCGGCCATTCGGTGCACGAAAAGGCCGCCGTGCTGCGCAAGGAAAAGCAGGCCGCGCTCATCGCCAAGGCGCCTGCCAAGAACGCCATCGAGATCGTCAACGCCAAGGAGCACAACCTCAAGAACCTGTCGGTGGACATTCCGCGCGGCCAGTTCAACGTGATCACCGGCGTGAGCGGCTCGGGCAAGTCCACGCTGGCGTTCGACATCCTGTTCAACGAAGGGCAGCGCCGCTACCTCGAATCGCTGAACGCCTATGCGCGCTCCATCGTGCAGCCGGCCGGCCGGCCCGAGGTGGATGCGGTCTACGGCATTCCGCCCACGGTGGCCATCGAGCAGCGCCTGTCGCGCGGCGGCCGCAAGAGCACGGTGGGCACGACCACCGAGGTGTGGCACTTCCTGCGCCTGCTGTATGTGAAGCTGGGCGTGCAGCACTGCATCCATGACGGCGCGGCCGTGCAGCCGCAGACGCCCGACAGCATCGCCGCGCAGCTGCTCACGCAGTTCAAGGGCCAGCACATCGGCCTGCTGGCGCCGCTGGTGATGAACCGCAAGGGCGTCTACACCGAGCTGGCCGACTGGGCGCGCCCGCGCGGCTATACGCACCTGCGCGTGGACGGCCACTTCTTGCCCACCACGGGCTTTCCGCGCATCGACCGCTTCAAGGAGCACACCATCGAGCTGCCCGTGGCCAGCCTGGACGTGGGCGCGGCGCACGAGCCTGCGCTGCGCAGCGCCCTGGCCCGCGCACTGGAGCTGGGCAAGGGCGTGGTGCACGTGCTCAGCAGCCTGGATGGGCTGCGCGAGGCGCTGGCGGCAGGCGAGCCTACGGGGCACATCGGCGCGCTGCAGGCCTTTTCCACCAAGCGCGCCTGCCCGGTCTGCGCGACCAGCTATGCCGAGCTGGACCCGCGCCTGTTCTCCTACAACAGCAAGCACGGCTGGTGCCCCGACTGCGTGGGCACGGGCGTCAAGCTCACCAAGGAGCAGCGCAAGGTCTTCGACGACTCGGTGCAGGACGACAAGGACAAGGGCCGCGAGCAGACGTTTGCCGAGCCCGAGGCGGAGGATGTGGCCGACACGGCCTGCCCGACCTGCCAGGGCACGCGCCTGAACGCCACGGCGCGCGCGGTGCAGTTTGCCGGCATCGGCATCACCGACATCGCCGCGCTGTCGGTGAGCGACGTGCGCCGCTGGATCGAGACGCTGCAGGTGGACGGCGCCCTGACGGCGCGCGAGGCCGATATCGCCCGCGACCTGATTCCCGAGATCCGCAACCGGCTCGAATTCCTGGAAGAAGTGGGCCTGGGCTACCTCACGCTGGACCGGGGCGCGCCCACGCTCTCGGGCGGCGAGGCGCAGCGCATCCGCCTGGCGGCGCAGCTGGGCAGCAACCTGCAGGGCGTGTGCTACGTGCTGGACGAGCCCACCATCGGGCTGCACGCGCGCGACAACCAGATCCTGCTGAACGCGCTGCACAAGCTGGGCGACAAGGGCAACACGCTGGTGGTGGTGGAGCACGACGAGGACACCATCCGCCGTGCCGACCACATCATCGACATCGGCCCGAGCGCCGGCAAGCGCGGCGGGCGCCTGGTGGCGCAGGGCACGGCAGCGGACATCGCCGCGGCCGAGGACTCGCAGACCGGCCGCTACCTGCTGCACGCCATGCGCCACCCGCTGAAGGCGCGGCGCTGGGTTGCTACGGATAACGTAGCTGTTGGCGCTGTATCTGCGGGTGATTTAGATGGAAAAGTGCCTGAATCTGAGGAAAAGAAAGCGCAGCCAGCTATCAAAAACGAAGCGGCGCAGCCCCAGCAATGGCTGACGGTGTACGGCGCCCGCTTGCACAACCTGCAGCAGGTGACGGCCCGCGTGCCGCTGAACCGGCTGGTGGCCGTCACGGGCGTGAGCGGTTCGGGCAAATCGACGCTGGCGCGCGACGTACTGCTGGCCAACGTGCAGGCCTGGGTGCAGCAGCGCTCCACCAAGGCGGGCCGCGACGCCATGGATGCGGGCAAGGCGCCGCCGCTGGTCGGCTGCACGGGGCTGGCGGGCTTCGAGACCATCGACCGCGTGCTGGAAGTGGACCAGACCCCCATCGGCAAAACGCCGCGCAGCTGCCCGGCGACCTACATCGGCTTCTGGGACACCATCCGCAAGCTGTTCGCCGAAACGCTGGAAGCCAAGGCGCGCGGCTACGCGGCCGGACGCTTCTCCTTCAACACCGGCGAAGGCCGCTGCCCGGTCTGCGAGGGCCAGGGCATCCGCACCATCGCCATGAGCTTCCTGCCCGACGTGAAGGTGCCGTGCGAGGCCTGCCACGGCGCGCGCTTCAACCCCGAGACGCTGGCCGTCACCTGGCGCGGCAAGAGCATTGGCGACGTGCTGCAGATGGAGGTGGACGAAGCGGTGGAGTTCTTCGCCAGCATGCCCAGCATCGCGCACCCGCTGCAGCTGCTGAAGGACGTGGGCCTGGGCTACCTCACCCTGGGCCAGCCCAGTCCCACGCTGTCCGGTGGCGAGGCGCAGCGCATCAAGCTGGTGACCGAACTCACCAAGGTGCGCGACGAGGTGGGCCGCCGTGGCCAGAAGGCGCCGCACACGCTGTACGTGCTGGACGAGCCCACCGTGGGACTGCACATGGCCGACGTGCACAAGCTCATCCAGGTGCTGCACCGCCTGGTGGACGGCGGCCACAGCGTGGTGGTGATCGAGCACGACCTGGACGTGATCGCCGAGGCCGACTGGATCATCGATCTGGGACCCGAAGGCGGCAAGGAAGGCGGCCTCATCGTGGCCGCGGCCACGCCCGAGGAAGTGGTGCGCCGCGCAACGCACACCGGGGTGGCTTTGGCCCCGGTGCTGGCGCGGTGACGGGCCGCTGCTGAGCGCGGTGCCGGCAGCCGGTCCGTGCTGCCGGCAGGGGCGCAGGCGCGGCATCGGGCTGGGAGGCTGGTTTGGCAACCCGTGGGTTCCATGGGGCATGGGGCCGCGGGCTGCGCGCGCCGCGCGCCGCCATGGCGAACGTCCTACACGGGTAGGGGCGCCGCCCCGACGCACCGGGGTGGGGTGGATTTCTAGCATGGCGCCACGGTCGATGGCCCCGCGGCCCTGCCGGAAACAACCCCTTCAAGAACGGAAAAAACACCATGCCTACCCTGACCCTGCTGCGTACCTGCGCCGCCCTGGCGGCCTCTGCCGCCCTGCTGACCGCCTGCGGTGGCGGCAACGATGACGATCCCACCCCCAGCGAACAGCTGGGCGTGCTCACGGTGACCGGCTCCAACACCGCCGGCATCAACGGCGTCTATGGCGACGGCAACCTGAACCTGACCGATGTAGACAAGAAGAACCCCATCGGTTCCGACCCCGAGGTGTGCACCTTCAAGTACGACGGCGCCAACAAGGTGGGCGCCACTGGCACGGCCTTCGGTGATGTGCGCTACCGCCCCGACGCGGCCAACGTCTACCAGGCCTACCTGACCTTCAACGGCAAGGAATACGGCGCGCTGGACTGGTCCAACGTGGCCGTGGTGCGCGACACCAACCGCATCCGCCTGACGGGCAAGATCGTCGAGGCCAGCGACGGTGACCGCATCACGGTCAACGGCATCATCCCGATGCGCCCCAACCGTCCTTCGGGCTGCTGATGGCCTGAAGCGCCGGCCGCCGCTGCGGCCGGTGCCGAGATGGGCATGTTCAGGCCGGCACGCGCCACCGCGTGCCGGCCTTTTCTCATGGCTTTGTGTCTGCACACATTGCACACAAAAGCTCGATAAACGATCAAGGTTGGCTCAGCAGACTTCGCGGCATCACTTCCCGGAGTCTTCTTTTCATGACCATCGACGTTGACCAGCTCCTCGCGGACGAGGCCCAGTACTGCTCCTTCGGCGACACCGTCCACTATGTGAACCCGCCCAAGATTTTCACGGGCTGCGACGGCAGCTACATGCTGGACGACCAGGGTACGCAGTACTTGGATCTGCAGATGTGGTACTCGGCCGTGAACTTCGGCTACAAGAACCAGCGCCTGGAAAACGTGCTCAAGCGGCAGCTGGACACGCTGCCGCAGATCGCCAGCCAGTACCTGCACCCCACCAAGATCGAGCTGGCCAAGACCATCGCCCAGGGCGCCGAGGCCAAGTGGGGCCGGCCGGGCCGGGTACATTTCAACGTGGGCGGCGCGCAGGCCATCGAGGATTCGCTCAAGGTGGTGCGCAACGCCACGGGCGGCAAGAGCCTGATGTTCGCCTTCGAAGGCGGCTACCACGGCCGCACGCTGGGCGCCTCCAGCATCACGTCGAGCTACCGCTACCGCCGCCGCTACGGCCACTTCGGCGACCGCGCGCAGTTCCTGCCGTTCCCGTACCCGTTCCGCCGGCCCCAGGGCATGACGGCGGAGGAATACGGCGACTCCCTGGTGCAGGACTTCGCGCGCAAGTTCGAGAACGAATACCACGCGGTGTGGGACCCGAAGACGCGCCAGTGCGAGTACGCGGCCTTCTACATCGAGCCCATCCAGGGCACGGGCGGCTACGTGATCCCGCCGGCCAACTACTTCAAGGGCATCAAGAAGGTGCTCGACGAGCACGGCGTGCTGCTGGTGGTCGATGAGATCCAGATGGGTTTCTGGCGCACGGGCAAGCTGTGGTCCATCGAGAACTTCGGCGTGCAGCCCGACGTGCTGGTCTTCGCCAAGGCGCTGACCAACGGCCTGAACGCGCTGTCCGGCCTGTGGGCGCGCGAGGAACTCATCAACCCGACCATCTTCCCGCCGGGCTCTACGCACAGCACCTTCGCCTCCAACCCGCTGGGCACGGCGCTGGGCCTGGAAGTGATGAAGATGACGCACGAGGTGGACTTCGGCAAGCAGGTCTGCGACAGCGGCGCCTACTTCCTCGAAGGCCTGCGCGATTTGCAGAAGCGCCACAAGGAAATCGGCGATGTGGACGGCCTGGGCCTGGCGCTGCGCGCGGAGATCTGCACCGACGACGGCTTCACGCCCAACCGCGCGCTGCTCGACAAGATGGTGGACCTGGGCCTGGAAGGCACGCTGGAGTACCAGGGCCAGAAGCGCGGCCTGGTGCTGGATGTGGGCGGCTATTACAAGAACGTGATCACCTTCGCGCCGTCGCTCATGATCACGCGCGCCGAAATCGACGAGGCGATGGTGCTGCTCGACCAGCTGATCACGCGCGCCAAGCGCAGCTGAGCCACATGCGCTGGCGCAACCGGCTGGAGCCGCCGTCGCTCGTGGAGCATGCGCGGGCCCACCCGCCGGAGGGCTTCCGCTGGCTGGAGGGGGAGCCGGCGCCCACCTTCGCGGCCCCGTTCGACCTGCTGACGACGGCGGACGACGCGCTCAAGTCGCGCCTGCGCTCCTGGCCGGGGTTCTCGCGCTGGTCCCGGTGGCTGCGCGTGCGCACGGCCTTCGTGGGCACGACGGTGACCGAATACGCCCCGCTGCCCCGTGACCTCGCTCCGGAAGCCTTCGCCGCAGCGCTGCGCGCCGGACCGGGCCGCGACTTCGCGCTGGCGATCGTGAAGGACCTGCCGCAGCAGTCGCCCTTGCTCGGCAGCGACGACAACGCCTGGGCCGAGGCGCTCGCGCAGGCCTGCAGGTGGCAGGGCTGCGTGATGGTCGAGGGGCAGGCGCTGGCCTATGTGCCCATCGATTTCGGCAGCCTGGAAGAATACCTGGGGCGCCTTTCGTCCAGCCGGCGCAGCAACCTGCGGCGCAAACTGCGCAGCCGGCCGCTGCTGCGCATCGAGCGTGTGCCCACGGGCCCGGCGTTCGGCAGCGAGGCACGGGTCTCCGCCTACTACGCCCTGTACGAGCGGGTGCTTGCGCAAAGCGAGGTGCATTTCGACCGGCTCACCCCGGGCTTCTTCGCCGCCCTGCTGCGCGACGGCGAGAGCGGCGGCATCGTCTTCGAGTACCGCCACGCCGAAACCCTGGAACTGCTCGGCTGGAACCTGTGCTACGAACACGGCGGCCGCCTGGTGGACAAGTACATCGGCCTGTCCTACCCCGGCGCGCGCGACGTCAACCTGTACTTCGTGAGCTGGATGGTCAACCTGGAGTACGCGCTGGAGCGCGGCCTCACCCACTACATCGCCGGCTGGACCGACCCCGAGGTCAAGCGCAGCCTGGGCGCCCGCTTCACCTGGACGCGCCATGCCGTCTATGTGCGCAACCCCTTGCTGCGCGCGCTGGCGCGGCGCTTCGCGGGCCACTTCGAGGGCGACCGCCGCTGGCAGGACAGCGTGGAGGCGGGCGGGTGAGCGGCGTGGCGGGGCCCCCCGTGGTGATCGATGTGGACCACTCGGTGGGCCCGCTGCCCGGCGAGATCCGCCTGCCGCTGGCGCACGCGTGGCAAGAGCGCATCCGCTTCGGCTGCGGCCTGGGCACGCTGCGCTCCTTTCGCGATGCGCTGGCAAAGGGCATGCCCGCGCCGGCGGACCATGGCACGGTGTTCCTGGGCAGCGGCGACTTCCACCACCTGAGCTGGCCGCTCATCGAGCGCTGCATCGCCGGCCATGGCTTGTCCGCAGCGCAGCCGCTGCGCGTGGTGGTGCTGGACAACCACCCGGACAACATGCGCTTTCCGTTCGGGGTGCACTGCGGATCGTGGGTGCGGCGCGTCGCCCTGCTTGCGCAGGTGGCGCATGTGCACGTGGTGGGCATCACCTCGGGCGACATCGGCGCCGGCCACGCGTGGGAGAACTACTTCGCGCCGCTGCGTGCGGGCCGCCTCACCTACTGGAGCTGCGGCGTGGACACGCGCTGGGCCCGCTGGGCCGGGGTGGCGGACGGCTTCCGGGGGTTCCCCGACGCGGATGCCCTGGCCTGGGAACTGGTGCGCCTGCTCGCGCGGGAGCGGGGGCCCACGTACTTCAGCATCGACAAGGACGTGTTCTCGCCGACTGTGGTGCGCACGAACTGGGACCAGGGTACGCTGGAAACCCGCCACGCGTCCGCGGTGATCGCGGCCCTGCGCGGCTGCCTGGTCGGCAGCGATGTGACGGGGGATGTCTCGGCCTACCGCTATGCCACGGCGTGGAAGCGCTGGCTCAGCGCAGGCGACGGGCAGCAGACCGGCGCGGTGCATGCCAATCTGCCGGCGTGGCAGGCCGCGCAGGCCGCCTTCAACGTGTGGCTGCTGGACCTGCTGGAGGCGGATTAGCCGCGACCCTTAGAACGTGTTTACGATCTCCCAGGGGTCGCGCAGCGGTGTGGGCGGGAGGGATGCAAGGCGCGGTGCGCCGTGGATAGCTCGGCTATCCACCAGCGCCGCAACGCCGCAGACCGCCCGCCCACACCGCTGCCCTTCGGGTTGGAGCGAAATCGGGCGATTGAAGGCCCCGGCCGCTTGCATGGGCACGAGCCCATGCGGCGCACCCGCCGCCTCCACTCATCCCGATTGCGCTCCAACGCGACCCCTGAGAGATCGTAAATACGTTCTTACGCGGCGGCCGTGCCGATGGACTGCCGCAGCACCTCGCACACGCGGTCGAAGCCCGCGTCATCGAGCCAGGGGCTGTTGCTGAGGGACAGCACACGGGACGCGAACTCGCGCGCATTCGGCCAGCCGGTGCGTTCACCGTCCGCGATGAGCGGCGCGTAGCGGGGATAGTCCGGCAGGGCGTGCACGAACGGCAGGCTGATCCCCAGGCCCTGGCCCCATAGCGCGTGCAGTGCCCGCTCGCGGGCGGCCACGTTCGGCATCCAGACCAGCAGACAAGGCCACGTGCCCTGCGCGCCGGGGGCCGTGGGGCTGTCGCCCAGGATCTGCAGCGCGGGCACGCGCGCGCGCAGCAGGGCGATACGCCGGCAGGCGCGCGCATCGCCCTCGGCCAGCCAGGCGGGCAGCCGTTCCAGCGCCCGCACGCCCACGGCCTGGCGCCAGCGGCCGACCCGGTGCAGCGCAATGGTGTCGTGGAAGTCATCGCCCGCGGCGGCGACGCGGTCGCCGCGCGCCAGGGCGCGGCGCAGCGGTAGGCCGTACGCGAAGGGCAGGCCGGCCGGGCGGTAGAGCGCGGCGTAGCCCAGCAGTTCGGCACACCGGCGCAGCTCCCAGCTGCGGCGGCGGGGTGCGACGGTGCGGGCCACGGCGGCGCAGGCGGTGCGCAGGGCGGGGTCGGCCACCACCAGCAGGCCGCCTTCGTACAACGTGAGTCCCTTGCCCAAGGCCAGGCTGAAGAAGACCATGTCGCTGCCCGTGCCGAGCGGTGCCCCGCCGGCCTGCCGGGCCCCCAGGGCCTGGGCCGCGTCTTCGACCACGCGCGCGCCGGCGGCGTGGGCGATCGCGCGGACCAGCGCTACCTCGGTCACCCGCCCCGCCAGGTGCGTGGGCAGCACGGCCAGCGTGCGCGGGCCACACAGGGCGGCGAGACCCTCCGGGCACAGGTCCAGGCTGCCGGGGCGCAGATCGCACAGGCGCAGCCGCAGGCCGCAGTGCGCCACCGCCAGGGCGACCAGGGGGCAGGTATAGGCGGGTGCAATGACTTCGTCGCGCGCGGGCGACGTGGCGCGCAGCGCCGTGAGCGCCACCACCAGTGCCGCCGTGCCGGAGCACTCCACCTGCGCTGCCGGCACGCCCAGGAAGCGTGCGAGCGCGCCCGCCAGATCGGCATCGCCACCGGGGCGCAGGTCGCTCCAGCGCAGCGGCAGGCCTGCGGTGGGCGGCGCCTCAGGTGCCATGGGCTGCGGCCCGCGCGGCGGCGGGCTGCTCCGTCGATTCGCTGCGGGCGAGGCAGCCGATGCCCGCTGCAATGAGCGCGGCGCCCAGCAGCTGCGGCCAGCCGAGGGGCTCGTTGAACAGCAAGGCCGAGAGCGCCAGCACGGCCACCACCTCCAGATGCGAGGCGGCGAAGGCCGGACCGATGGGCGCGTGCTCCAGCAGGGTCATCCAGGTGAAGAAGGCGCCCACGTAGCCGACGAAGGCCCCGTAGATCCAGGGCTGGCCGAAGACCCGCGCCAGCCACGCGACGGAGAAGTCCAGCGGCAGCGCGTGCTCCCCCGCGAGCTTGAAGCTGAGCTGCGCGAGCGTGTCGAAGGCGACCAGGAGGAGGAATCCGATGGCGTAGAAGCGTCTCACGGCCTCATCCCTTCAGGCCGACCACGGCCACGCCGGCCGACACCAGCAAAATGCCCGCCACCCGCATCGGCGAGAGCTTCTCGCGGAACAGAAAGCGTCCGGCCACCATCACCGCCACGATGTTGATCGAGCCCAGCAGCACGCCGTCGGACAGCGGCACCAGCGACAGGAAGGCCAGCCAGACGATGAATTCGGCCACGTAGCAGCCGATGCCGATCCAGAGCCAGGGGCGTCGCACCATCCAGAGCCAGCGCGCCAGACCCGTGCCCGAGCGCGGGTCGGCCGTGGCCGCGGCCTTGAAGGCGAGCTGCCCGCCCGTGTCCACCAGCATGTTGAGCGCCCACAGCAGGGCCACCAGCGGCGTGATGCCGCCGCCGTCCGTCGGCGTCATGGCGCGGGCCCTTCCGCGGGCCGCCCGGCGACCGCCTGGGCGAACGCCACGGTGCGGGCGAGCACGGTGCGCCGCTCGCGGTCGATGGTAATCATGTGGTAGCTGTCGTCCAGCAGCACCAGCTCCACCGGCGCATGGCGCACGCCGCGCACGATGTCCTGCGCGTTGCTGGCCGCGGCGATGTCGTCCTGGCGGGCATGCATCACCAGACAGGGCGCGCGCACGGCATCCAGGTTGCGCCGCACGTGGGCGGACAGGGCCCGCAGCTCGATCACCGACCACCAGGGGTTGCCCGGCAGCCCGGCGGCCGCGCTGTCGCCCGACAGCATCTGCGCGACCACGCGGTCGCGCAGCGCCTCGTCCTTGATGCCGTACGGCGGCGCTTCCATGAAGACGCTGTGCCGGCCGATGCCCAGGGCGCGGAACAGCGGCAGCAGAAAGGACAGCCGCGTGTACGCCGGCATGCTCCAGCCGTCGTAGCGGAAGGTGGGCGACAGCGCGACCACACCGGCCACCTGCCGTGGCCGCTCGATGGCCAGCGCGAGCGCCAGCACGGCGCCCATCGACAGGCCGCCCACGATGAGAGGACCGTCCGTGTGCTGCCTGAGCCGGTCCGCGCCGCGCTGCACGCTGGCCAGCCAGTCCTGCCAGCGGGTGGCCACCAGGTCCTCCGCCGTGCCGCAGTGGCCCGCCAACTGCACGGCCAGCACGGTGAAGCCCGCCCGGTGCAGGCCCTTGGCGATCAGCCGCATCTCGTTGGGCGTGCCGGTGAGCCCGTGGATCAGCAGCACGCCCGTGCGCGCGAGCGGGCCTTGGCCTTCGAGCAGGTATTCGTGCTGCGTGCCGTGGGGGTACGCGGGCGGGGCTGAGACGGATGCGCCCGCCGTGGCCCGCCGGTGGGCGGCTGCTGCCAGGCTCATGCGGCCAGTTCCAGCGCGTGGGACGCGAGCACGTCCAGGCGGTGCAGCAGCGGGAGGGTGTCCGAGAAGCCGGTGAACGGCGCGTGGGCGATGCCGTTGCGCTCGCAATGGCCGATGAGCTTGTACTTGCCGAAGACGAAGTCCGCGCGGCCCGAGACGCAGAAGTCCGAGGTGCTGTCGCCCACGAACAGCACCCGGCCGTGCAGCGCGCGCTGCTCTGCCAGGCGCTCGCACTTGCAGTTGCCGCTGGCGCGTGCGCAGGCGGAGCTGGCCCAGGGCGATTCCAGGCGCCATTGGCGGGGGGCCGCATGCACCAGCCGGTTGGCGATCACCGGCAGGTCGTCCAGTCCGTGGCGTGCCAGCACGGTGCGGATAGCGTAGTCGATGCCGTCGCTCACCACCTGCACGGGCATGCCGAGGGCGCGGGCTTCGCGGACGAAGGCGGCGAAGTGCGGGTCGACCTCGATGGTCGCCAGGTGGGCGTCGAGTTCGGCGCGGTCCATGTCCAGCAGCGCGACCTGGCCCTTCATGCATTCGCGCGAGCCGATCTCGCCGCGTTCCCAGGCGTCTTCCAGCGCCTGCCAGCCGGGCTGGCCGAAGCGCTGCAGCAGCGAGTCCGTCACGTCGGCCGTGCTGATGGTGCCGTCGAAGTCGCACTGGACCAACCAGCCAGCGGGTGTTTCTTCGGGGTGTGGCGCAGATGCTGGCACCACGGGGATTACGCGGCGGAACGCGGTGGGAGAGTCAAGGGCAGCGGTTTTCATCGGAGGGTCCTGCGATGCGCGGTGAACGCGTGGCATCAGCGTTGAAAGGCCACGCGCACCGTCTGGCCGGGGCGCGCGTCCTGGATGGGTTGGTCGAATTCCAGAATGCATTCCACGACCCGCATCGGGCCGCGCTGGGCGTCCTCCTGCAGCCGTGCGGTGCCCAGCACCGGGCTGATGCGGACCACGCGGGCCGGCGGCAGTGCCATTGGGGCGGCATCGCCATCCGTGGTGACGGTGGCCCGCAGGCCCACCTGGATGGCGGCGGCATAGCTTTCGTTGACTTCGGCGCGCACCTGCAGCCGCCGGTTCGGCAGCAGCGTGATGGCCGGCTGGCCGCTGGCGGCCGCCAGACGCTGGCCAGCCTGGGTGGCCACGCGCACCACGGTGCCGTCATCGGGCGCGCGCAGCTCCAGCCGGCCTTGCTGGCCGCGCAGCAGCGCCAGCTTCTGGCGGGACACGTCCCCTTCGGCGCGGGCGATGGCTACGTCGGATTCGGCCGTGCGCAGCGCCTGGGCAGCTTCTTCGGCGCGCTGGGGTTCGGCGGCGCCGGCCGCGCTGGCTTCGGCCAGACGCTCTGCCGTGCGGCGCAGGCCGGGCAGCTGCTGGGCACGGGCGTGGGTGCGGGCCTCGGCCAGGTGCAGTTCGGCCTGCGCCACATGGACCTCCGCCTGCGAGGCCGTGGGAGACAGGCGCAGCAGCACCTGGCCGCGCTTGACGTGCTGGCCCTCGTGCGCCGTGACGGATTCCACCAGGCCTTCCTGCAGCGGGGCGAGTTCGACCAGGCCGCCCTGCACTTCGATGCGGCCGCGCGCCACGGCCACGCTGGCGGGTGCAGCGCTGCCGGCGGCAGGCGCACTTCCGTTGACGCCGGCATTGCTATTGGCGGCCGCGGGCGCGGCCGGGCCGCGGTCATTGCATGCGGCCAGCGCCAGCAGGCCTGCGGCCAGGGTGGCGGCGCGCAGCGGCGAGGAGAGCCGGGAAGAAAGGAGTGAGAGGCGGTTCATGCGGCGGAGTGGTCTGTCACGGCGTCCGGTTGGCGCCAGTCGCTGCGGATGGCGCCGTCTTCCATGCCGAGCACGCGGTCGGCATGGCGCACCAGGCGCGGGTCGTGGCTCACGCACAGCACCGTGGTGCCATGCGTGCGTGCGATGCGGTGGAGGATGTCGATCACCCGCTGACCGCTGTCGGCGTCCAGCGCGCTGGTGGGCTCGTCGGCGAAGAGCAACTGGGGCGATTTGGCGATGGCACGGGCGATGGCCACGCGTTGCTTCTCGCCGCCGGACAGCTGCGCCGGGCGCATGTGGGCGCGGGGCGCCAGGCCCACCTCGTCCAGCGCGTCCCGCGCGCGCTCCGCGCTTTCACGCGCACTCAAGCCCAGGTAGCCCAGGGGCAGCTGCACCTGTTCGATGGCGGTGAGCGCCGGGAACAGGTTGAAGCCCTGGAACACGAAGCCCGTGTGGTGCAGGCGGAAGCGCTCCAACGCACGCGCATCCAGCGAGGCCAGGTCTTCGCCCAGCGCGCGGATGGTGCCCGCGTCGGGCTTCTGCAGCGCCGACAGCAGCGACAGCAGCGTGCTCTTGCCGCAGCCCGACGGGCCCGAGATGAGAGTCAGCTCACCAGCGTGAATGGACAGATTCATCTGGCGCAGCACCTGCACCTGCACCACGCCCGAAACGAAGGACTTGTGCAGGTCGATGGCCTGCAGGCTGGGCGTGCCGCGGGGGGCACGGTGGCCCGGGGTGCCGGAGGTGGAGCGGGGCAGGGCGGGCTTCATCGCAGCAGCAGGGCCGGGTCGGCGGCCAGGAGGCCGCGCAGGGCGAAGAGGCCCGACAGCAGGGAAACGGCCGCCACCAGGCCGGCGCAGGCCAGGGCGGTGCCTGGGGTCATCGCCACGGGCACGCCGTTGGCGCGGGCCACGACCAGCAACCCCGTGCTGGCCGCGGCGCCCAGGAGCAGCCCCAGGCCGCCGATCCAGCCGGCCTGGCCGATGACCAGACGGCCCAGGACCCGGCGGCTCACGCCCAGGGCGTTGAGCACGGCGTATTCGCGCGCAGAGCCGGCGACTACGCCCATGAGCGACTGGCTGGTGACCACGGTGCCGACCAGGCACACGATGCCCACCATGAACAGGACCGCCACGCCGGCGCCCGTGTCCAGCAGCCAGTACAGCTGGGAGCGCTGGGCGAACTGCGCGGCCGTCCACACTTCGAACGGGCCGAAGCCGGGGGAGCCGGCGGCCAGGCGTGCCTGGACCTGCGGGGCCTCGGCCTCGGCGCGGGTGCGCGCCACCACATACGTCGGCCCGGCGTCGGCGCCGTTGCCGGAGATTTCGCGCGCGGTATCGAGGGAGGCCAGCACGTTGACCCCGCCCAGGCCGCGCAGCCCCTCCACCACGGCCACCACCTGCACGGGGTGGGCGTTGATCCAGGCTCGGCCTCCTTCCTCGGTGTGCAGGGTGGACAGGTCTTCCCGGTCGACGATCACCGCGCCCGGCGCGCGCAGCGCAGCGCGCTGCCAGTCCGCCAGCAGGCGCGAGAAGAGCATGGCGTCGCGCGTGGTGCGGATGCCCGACAGGTACACCGACACGCTGCCGCCGCTGTTTGGCTGGGCGCTGCGCCAGTCGCCGTCCACCCAGAGGTAGGGTTCGGTGGCAGCAACGGCCGGGTCGGCCGCCAGGCGCAGGTCCACGTCACGGCCGATGGCGCGGCCGAAATTCACGCTCTGCGTGCCCGGGTAGCCCGCCCACAGGTTGGCGCCGGAGGCCTGCACGTACAGCGCGGCACTGCCGAAAATGCCCTGCACCAGGGCCGCCTGCACCACCAGCAGCACGCAGGAGAAGCCCACGGCGAAGACGGCGGGGACGAAGCGTCGCCATTCATGCAGGAGCGTCTTGCGGCCCAGCGCGATCATGGGGCCTCCGGCCTTTCAGCCCGTTCCTGCGCCGTCGCCGGCGGCAGCGGCGCGCCGCCCAGCGCCTTGTAGAGCGCGACGAAGGCCAGGGCCCGTGCGTCCTGCGCGGTGGCTTCCTCCATCTGTGCCTGCAGCAGCGCCCGCTGCGGCGCCAGCGCGTCGTATTCGCTTGCCAGGCCCAGGCGCACGCGGGTGGCGGCCGCCGTGGAGCGGCCCCCCCATGCTGCGGCGGCATCGGCCAGGGCATCGGCGCGGGCCTGCTGCGCCGCCAGGCCGGCGAGCGCGCCCTCGGCTTCTGCCACGGCGGTGCGCACCGTGCGCTCGCGCGCCAGGACGGCGGCTTCGAACGCCTGCTGCTGGGCATCCACCTGCAGGCGCCGGCGGCCCCAGTCGAACAGCGGGATGTCGATCACCGGGCCGATGGCCGGCACGTTGTCGCTGACGAGGCGTCGGTTCTGCGTGATGTTGTAGGCGTAGAGCAATGAGCCCGTGATGGCGACGCGCGGGTACAGCTCGGAGCGGGCCAGCCCCACGCTGGCGGCCGCCTTGCGCATGCCCGCCTCTGCGGCCTGCACATCGGGCCGGGTGCGCAGCAGGTCGGCGGGCAGCGCAGTGACGGCGAAGGGGGCGAGTGCCAGGGGCTCGCCGGGGCCGGGCGCGGCCCAGGCCGGATCGGGCGCAACGCGGCCCAGCAGCACGGACAGCGCCTGCGCCGCGCGGGCCGCGGCTTCCGCGGGGGCAGCGCGCGCCGCCCGCGTCTGCGCGGCCAGGGCGGCGGCCTGGGCCATGTCGTCCGCCGCGCCGGTGTGGGTGCGCCGGCGCACCTGGGCCAGCGCGAGCGCACGAGTGTCGAGCCCGGCCATGCGGTCCAGCAGCCCGAGCTGTTGGCGGGCGGCCTGCAGATCGAGGTAGTTGCGCACCACATCGGCCACCACGGCCACGCGCACGCCCTGGCTGTCGGCCAGGGAGGCTGCGGCGTCCGCGTCGGCTGCGGCGCGTGTGTGCTCGCCCGCGCCGAACAGGCCCAGTTCCCAGGCCATGTCGATGCTGGCGTGGAAGTAGGTGTCGGTGGCGGAGATGTCCTGCAGCGTCCGCGCGCCCGCGCTGAACGCGGGCCGGAACTGCACGGCGGCGCGTCCGGCCTGCAGCCGCGCTTCCTGCAGCCGGTGCGTGGCGGCTGCGAGATCGAGGTTGTGCGCCAGGGCCTCGTCCACCAGGGCGTCCAGCGCGGGGCTCTGGAACGCCTTCCACCAGCTGCGCAGGTCGGGTGCCGCGGGGCCGCCCGGCAGGGGCGTGGCCCAGGCGGCGGGCATCGGCAGCTCCCGGGGCACCTTCGGTCCATCGCCCGGAAGGGCACACCAAGCCAGCAAGGCCAGCACCGCCAGCGGCAGGCCGGCGCGCAGGAGTCGCGAAGGAAGGGGCGGGGAGGGCACGCGCGGACGGGATGGGCGAAGGTGGCAGGACGGCGAAGAAGCCAGGCCATTGGACGGCGCGAAGCTTGCGCGACCGTGCATGGAATGTGGAGGGTTCATGGAGATGCCACAGACGTCGCGCAGGCCGTGCGCGGACGGCCCCTGCTATGGATAATCCGCCCACTTGCCGCCGCGCCCGCCCATGACGCCTTCCTCCACGCCACCCTCCCCCGCGCCCCTCATCCTCGTCGTGGAGGACGAGCCGGGCATCGCCAGCATCCTCACCGCCTACCTGGAGCGCGACGGCCTGCGGGCGAGGCAATCGGGGGACGGCCTGGAGGCGCTGGGCCTGTTCCGCCAGTTCCGTCCCGACCTGGTGCTGCTGGACATCCACCTGCCGGGCATGGACGGCCTGGACCTGCTGCGCGCCATCCGCGAGGAAGGGCAGACGCCCGTCATCATGGTCACCGCGGTGGCCGACGACGTGGACAAGCTGCTGGGACTGCGCCTGGGTGCAGACGACTATGTCGTCAAGCCCTTCAGCCCGCCGGAGGTGGTGGCCCGCGTGCGCGCCGTGCTGCGCCGCACGCGCGGGGCCACGGCCGCGCCGGCCCGCGCGGCCCTGCCGATCCGGGTGGGCAGCATCGAGGTCGACCAGGAGGCGCACGCCGCCTTCGTGCACGGCAGCGACGGGCAGGCCACAGCGCTGCCGCTGACGCTCACCGAGTTCCGCCTGCTGGCCTGCCTGGCTGCGCAGCCACGGCGGTGCTTCTCGCGCAGCCACCTCATCGAGCACTGCCTGCCCGAAAGCGATGCGCTCGACCGGGTGATCGACTCCCACCTGTCCAAGCTGCGGCGCAAGCTGCAGCAGGCGGGGCAGGGCGATCTCATCGAGACCGTGCGCGGCATCGGCTACCGGTTCCTGCCGGGCGCCGGTGCCGGGCAGCCGGGTGCTGCGGCGTGATGCAGCCCGGCCCGCTGCTGTCGCGCGTGTGGGTCCGCTTCGGCCTCAGCGTGGCGGCCACGCTGCTGGCCACGATGGCGCTGCTCACCGCGAGCGTCACGATCTTCTCCGAGCTGCAGTACCGCGACTTTTACCGCACGCTGCCTGCCGAGGTGCAGCGCGAGCTGGACGACCTGCGCGACCGCGACCTGGAGGACGGCCCCCGCGCCATGGAGATCTACAGCCAGTACTGGCATGGGGACCTGCTGTTCGGGGAGAAGCTCTCGCTGGTGGTGGGGCTGGTCGTGTGCCTGCCCATCGGGCTGGTGGTGGGGTTCTGGGTGTCGCGCTTGGTGACGCTGCCGCTGGCGTCGATGGCCGAGGTGGCATCGCGCGTGGCCGAGGGCGACTTCTCCCTGCGCGCCCAGCCAGGCCGCTACCACGACGAGATGGCCGTCACCGTGGGGCATTTCAACGAGATGATCGACTCTCTGGAGCGCATGGCGCGCGAGCGCAAGGCCACCGCGGCCTCCATCTCGCACGAGCTGCGCACGCCGCTGGCCGTGCTGCGCGCGCGGCTGCATGCGATCTGCGACGGCGTCATCGAGGCCGATGCCGCGGAGTCCCGCGCACTGCTCGACCAGGTGGAGTACCTTGGCCGGCTGGTGGGCGACCTGCACACCCTGTCCATGGCCGAGGCCGGCCAGCTCTCGCTGGAGGCGCGCCGCGTCGATCTGGCCGAGCTGGTGCGCGACGCCCTCGCCACGCATGCGCAGCGCATTGCCGAGCACGGCATGGTGCTGGAATTCACGCCGCCGGGCGACGGTGCGCAGGCCCCCGTGCTGGTGGACCCGGACCGCGTGCGGCAGATTCTGTTCAACCTCGTCGAGAACGCTCTGAGCCATGCCAGCGGCGGCGCGTGGCTGGGCGTGGCGGTGTCGGCTGCGGCGGACGCCGTCGTGCTGCAGGTGAGCGACGCCGGCCAGGGCCTGCCCGCCCACATGCGGGAGCGGCCGTTCGAGCGCTTCCCCCACCCGGCGGGCCGGCGCGGCGAGGGCTCGGGCCTGGGCCTGTCCATCGTGCAGGCCCTGGCGCAGCGCCAGGGCGGCAGCGTGCAGGTCGAAAGCCGGCCGGAAGGCGGCACCTGCTTCACCGTGCGCTTTCCCCTGGCCGCCTGAAAGCAGCCTGGAGGCCGCCCGCGGGCCCACGGCCCGGCGATGGGACAATACGGCGCATGACCGCAGCCGCCCCATCCTCCTCTTCCGCTTCTTCGTCCGTCGACACGCTCACGATCACCCGGCCCGACGACTGGCACCTGCACGTGCGCGACGGCGAGCCCCTGCGCACCGTGGTGCCGCACACGGCGGCCCAGTGCGGCCGCGCGGTCATCATGCCCAACCTGCGCCCGCCGGTGACCACGGCCGAGCAGGCCCTGGCGTACAAGCAGCGCATCCTGGCCGCCGTGCCAGAAGGCGTGGCCTTCGAGCCGCTGATGACGCTGTACCTGACCGACAACCTGCCGCCCGAGGAAATCACGCGCGCCAAGGACGCCGGTGTGGTCGCCCTCAAGCTCTACCCCGCGGGCGCCACCACCAACAGCGATGCCGGCGTGACCGACCTGCGCAAGACCTACAAGACGCTGGAGGCCATGCAGAAGGCCGGATTGATCCTGCTGGTGCACGGCGAGGTGACCAGCAGCGACATCGACCTGTTCGACCGCGAGGCCGTGTTCATCGACCAGCAGCTCATTCCTCTGCGCCGCGATTTCCCCGAGCTGAAGATCGTCTTCGAACACATCACCACCCAGGACGCTGCGCAGTACGTGCAGCAGGCCGACCGCTTCACGGCCGCCACCATCACCGCGCACCACCTGCTGTACAACCGCAACGCCATCTTCACCGGCGGCGTGCGGCCGCACTACTACTGCCTGCCCGTGCTCAAGCGCGAAACGCACCGCGTGGCCCTGGTCCAGGCCGCCACCAGCGGCAGCGAGAAGTTCTTCCTGGGCACCGACAGCGCGCCCCATCCCGCGCACCTGAAGGAGCACGCCAGCGGCTGCGCTGGCTGCTACACCGCGCATGCGGCCATTGAGATGTATGCCGAGGCCTTCGACAACGCCGGTGCGCTCGACAAGCTGGAAGGTTTCGCCAGCTTCCACGGCCCGGCGTTCTACGGCCTGCCGCGCAACCAAGGCACGATCACCCTGCGCCGCGAATCGTGGACGCCGCCGGACAGCTTCGCCTTCGGCGAGGCCCAGCTCAAGCCGCTGCGTTCGGGCGAGGCGCTGCCCTGGCGCGTGGTGTCCGCCAACGCCTGATTCCCCTTTTTCTTTGAAGGACCGTCGCCCATGCCGTCCGAACGCCAGTTGCGCATTGCGCTGCTCATCGATGCCGACAACGCGCCGGCCGAGAAGATCGACGAGATCCTGACCGAGCTGTCCACCCTGGGCGAGATCAGCATCCGGCGCGCGTACGGCAACTGGACCAAGTCCGGCCTGAACGGCTGGCAGCAGCGGCTTCTGGAGTTCGCCATCCGGCCGATGCAGCAGTTCGACTATTCCAAGCGCAAGAACGCCACCGACATGGCCATGACGGTGGATGCGATGGAGCTGCTGTACACCGAACACCCCGACGCCTTCGGCATCGTCTCGTCGGACGCGGACTTCACGCCCCTGGTCATGCACCTGCGCAGCAAGGGGGCGGCGGTGTATGGCTTTGGCGCGGAGCAGACGCCCAAGCCCTTCGTCAACGCCTGCTCGCGCTTCCTGTACCTGGAGTCGCTGGGCAGCGATGCCGACGGCGTGGCGGTGGAGGGCGCTGCTGCAGCCAGCACGCCGGCCGGCGAACCGGCGCGCCGCGAGGCCGCTGCGCCAGGCCCTGCAGGCAGCGCGCCAGCGGCAGACGCCGACATGGCGCCCGAGAATTTGCCCGCGCCCGGCGTGCCCGCCCGCCCCGCCACGCTGCGGGTGCCCACCGCCCAGCTGCGGCAGGACAGCCGGCTCATGAGCCTGCTGCGCGATGCGGTGCAGGCCTCGGCCGACGAGACGGGCTGGGCGCGCGTGGGCGCCGTGGGCACGCAGATCGGCAACAAGACCTCGTTCGACGCCCGCAACTACGGCTACGGCTCCCTCACCAAGCTGCTGCTGGCCACGCAGGGCTTCGAGATGCGGGACGAAGGCACCTCCAAGGTGTCCGTGCGCGACAAGCGCAGCGCCCGTCCGTCCGGCACGCCCACCCCGCCGTGAGCGGCGCCGGTTTCCAGTCCATCGACTGGTCGCGGCCCTGGTTCGCGGATGCGGTGCCGGGGGCCAGCGCGGCGGCACGGCAGATCGCCGAGGCTGGCACCGCAGTGGCTGATGCCCTCAACCGGCTGGCGGCGGATTCGGTCCCGGAAGAGGAGGCGGTGGTTCCGCGGTTCGTCGCCCCTGAACTGCTGCTCGCCGGCACCGCCTATGAGCCGTTCATCTTCGACACCGGCACCGTGCCCACGCGCGACAACCTGCACGACTTCTTCAACGGGCTGGTCTGGCTGAGCTTTCCGCAGGCCAAGCGGCGGCTGAACCAGTTGCAGGCCGAGGCGATCGCGGCGCACGGCGTGGGGGCGGTGCGGGGGCCGCTGCGCGATGCGATCACGCTGTTCGACGAGAACGGCGCCGTGCTGCTGGCGCCCGCGCCGCTGCACGCGGCGTTGCAGGCGCGCGACTGGCAGCAACTGTTCGTCGGCCTGCGCCCGCTGTGGCAGCAGGCGCGGCTGGTGCTGTTCGGCCACGCGCTGCTGGAAAAGCTGGTGCATCCGCGAAAACCGATCACGGCGCATGTCTATCAAGCGCCGGTAGCTATTGAATCAATAGCAAGCCTGGACGGCTGGCTGGCGCAAGCGCTGGATCCGGCGCATCTGGCGACCAAGCCGTTCAATCCCCTGCCGGTTCTGGGCGTGCCCGGTTGGTGGCCCGAAAACGAGAACTTTTGCTTCTATGATGACTCTTTAGTTTTCCGCCGCGCGCGCCCCGCACAAGCAACCACAACAGGGCCAGCGACGCGCAGCGAGCACGGCTTGAAGGCCTCCGCGCCGCCCCCAATTGACGGGCTGTGACGGGCCTTCCGGCCGCTGCCACACCCCGTATCCCTTCGTGGAGAACCTTTCGATGAAACGAATCGCCCTTTTCCTGTTGACCAACGTCGCCGTCGTGGTGGTGCTGGGCATCGTCGCCAGCCTGCTGGGCGTCAACCGCTTCCTGACCGCCAATGGCCTGAACCTGGGCGCGCTGCTCGGCTTCGCCTTCATCATGGGCTTCGGCGGCGCCATCATCTCGCTGCTGATCAGCAAGCCGGTGGCCAAGTGGAGCTCCGGCGTGCAGATCATCGACGGCACCGGTTCGGCCGACGAGGCCTGGATCGTCGAGACCGTGCGCCGCTTCGCCGACAAGGCCGGCATCGGCATGCCCGAGGTCGGCATCTTCGAAGGCGACCCGAATGCCTTCGCCACCGGCGCCTTCAAGAACAACGCCCTGGTGGCCGTGTCCACCGGCCTGCTGCAGAACATGACGCGCGAAGAGGTCGAGGCCGTGATCGGCCACGAGGTGGCCCACATCGCCAACGGCGACATGGTGACCATGACGCTGATCCAGGGCGTGATGAACACCTTCGTGGTGTTCCTGTCGCGCGTGATCGGCTACGCGGTGGACAGTTTCCTGAACAAGAACAACGAGAACCGCTCGGGCCCCGGCATCGGCTACTACGTGACCACCATCGTGCTCGACATCGTGCTGGGCTTCCTGGCCGCCATCGTCGTCGCCTGGTTCAGCCGCCAGCGCGAGTTCCGCGCCGACGCGGGCGCCGCCCAGCTCATGGGCCGCAAGCAGCCCATGGTGAACGCCCTGGCCCGCCTGGGTGGCCTGCACACGGCCGAACTGCCCAAGAGCATGCAGGCCCTGGGCATCGCCGGCGGCATCGGCAAGCTGTTCAGCACCCACCCTCCGATCGAGGAGCGCATCGCCGCCCTGCAGAACGCGCAGAACGTCTGAGCGGTTCGCGCCGGACCGGTCTCTACTCTCTTGAGAGACCCCCGGCGCCCCCGCCGCACCAGCCCCTGTCCGGCAACGGCAGGGGCTTTTTCGTGGGCGTTCGATTCGCGCGAAAGGTGCGCCGCGGGGCGCGGCGTCAGCGGGGCGCCGTGGGCGCTTCGGCCCGCGGGCCGTCCGCCGGCTGGGCCTTGGCCAGCAGGAAGTCGATGCAGGTGCGTACCGCGCGGGTCTGGTGGCGGTTGGGCAGGTACAGCAGGTACATGTGGGTGCCGAAGATGCTGAGGCGGTACTCGTTCAGCGTGGTCAGCACCTCGCCGCTATCGAGCTTGTCCTGCACGACGTAGTCGGGCACCAGGCCCACGCCCAGCCCGGCCAGGATGCCCTGGCGCAGGAACGGGAAGTGCTCGGAAACCATGGTCGGCTCCAGCATCACCTCGTGCCGCTCCTGGCCCTGGTAGGCCGCCAGCCGCAGTTGCCGGCCGGTCACGCCGGCGGTGATCACGGGGCTGCTGCGCAGCGCGTGCAGGGTGCGCGGCAGACCGTGCCGGTGTGCGTAGTCGAGCGAGGCGCAGGCCAGGTAGCGCACGGTGCCCAGGCTCCGGGCCACGAGCGACAGCGGCGGCTCCTGCACCACGCGGATGGCGATGTCCACCTCATCGCGCAGGTTGTCGGCCCGGTTCTCGAACAGCACGTCCAGCACGATGCCCGGGTAGGTGCGCTTGAACTCGATCAGCCAGTCGCTCACCACGATCTGGCCGTAGCCGCTTGGCACGCTGATCCCCACACGGCCCTGCAGGCCCTGGCCCAGGGTGGTGATGGCCTCGCGCGCGGCCAGCATCTCGTTGTGGATGGTGCGCCCGTGCTGGTACAGCCGCAGGCCGATCTCGGTGGGCTCCACGCGGCGGGTGGTGCGCTGCACCAGCTGCACGCCCGCGTCCTTCTCCAGCTTGGCGAGGTGGTAGCTCACGTTGGCGCGCGTCATCTTGAGCTTGCGCGCCGCCTGGCTCAGGTTGCCGCTGTCGATGATCTCGACCAGCAGCGTCAGCGATTGGGAATCCATGGCTCTCGGTGGCTCGATTGGTTGAAATCATTTGACAGTCTGTCAATGATTCATGGGATTGTTAGAAATCATTGTCGCCGCAAGAATGCCTGTTGGACATTCCACACCCATTAGAGGAGACAAGCGCATGACTCGTGAGGCAGCGGCTTCCGTGGTTTCAACCCGCCTGCAGGGCGACGTGCTGGTGGTCAGCATCCACAACCCGCCGGTCAATGCGCTGGGCGCGGCCGTGCGCCAGGGCCTGCTGGCGGCCGTGGAGCAGGCCGAGGCCGATGCCGCCGTGAAGGCCGTGCTGATCGTGGGCGAGGGCAAGGCCTTCATCGCCGGGGCCGACATCCGCGAGTTCGGCAAGCCTGCCGTGCCGCCGTCGCTGCCCGAGGTGTGCGCGCGCATCGAGTCGTGCGCCAAGCCCGTCGTGGCCGCCATCCACGGCGCCGCGCTGGGCGGGGGGCTGGAAGTGGCCCTGTCGGCCCACTACCGCCTGGCCTTGCCGGCGGCCCAGCTGGGCCTGCCCGAGGTGAACCTCGGCCTGCTGCCCGGTGCGGGCGGCACGCAGCGCGCCCCGCGCCTGATGGGCGTGAAGCCCGCCGCCGAACTGATGCTGAGCGGCAAGCCCCTGTCGGCCCAGGCCGCGCTGGCGGCCGGTCTGGTGGACCGGCTGGAGGAGGGCGCGGATGCCACCGCCGCAGGCCTGGCCTATGCCAACGCCTTGATCGCCCAGAACGTCCCGGTCCGCCGCACGCGCGACCTGGCCGTGGCCGACCGGGCCGCCGCGCTGGCCGATCTGGACGCCCTGGCGGCCGACACGGCGAAGAAGAGCCGCGGCCTGTTCTCGCCG
The DNA here is from genome assembly GCF_031453675.1 of Paracidovorax wautersii. NCBI lineage: Bacteria > Pseudomonadati > Pseudomonadota > Betaproteobacteria > Burkholderiales > Comamonadaceae > Paracidovorax > Paracidovorax wautersii. Next base: position 2,080,453 of record NZ_JAVIZX010000001.1, read on the forward strand.
ATGAAGATCGTCGAATGCGTGCGCGCGGCCGTCGAGCTGCCCTTCGACGAAGGCATGGCAAAAGAGCGCGCGCTGTTCGTGGAATGCCTGAACAGCCCGCAGCGCGCCGGCCTGATCCACGCCTTCTTCGCCGAGCGCGAGACCGCCAAGATTCCCGAGGCCAAGGCCGCAGCGCCCCGGCCTTTCCACCAGATCGCGGTCATCGGCGGCGGCACCATGGGCGCCGGCATCACCGTGTCCGCGCTGGATGCGGGCCTGACGGTGACCATGATCGAGCGCGATGCCGACTCCATCGCCCGGGGCCAGGCCAACGTGGAGAAGGTCTACGACGGCCTGATCGCCAAGGGCCGCATGACGGCGGAGGGCAAGGCCGCCATCCTGGCGCGCTACACGCCCTCGACGCGCTACGACGACATCGCCGGCGTGGACCTGGTGATCGAAGCCGTGTTCGAGGACATCGAGGTGAAGAAAGCGGTGTTCCGGGAACTGGACCGCGTCTGCAAGCCCGGCGCCGTGCTGGCCACCAACACCTCGTACCTGGACATCGACGCCATCGCCGCCTCCACGCAGCGTCCGCAGGACGTGATCGGCCTGCACTTCTTCAGCCCGGCCAACATCATGAAGCTGCTGGAGATCGTGGTGCCCGCCCAGGTGGCGCCGGACGTGGTGACCACGGCCTTCGCGCTGGCCAAGCGCATGAAGAAGATTCCGGTGCGCGCCGGCGTGTGCGACGGCTTCATCGGCAACCGCATCCTGGCCGTGTACAAGCAGGCGGCCGACTACCTGATGGAAGACGGCGCATCGCCCTATGAGATCGACGCCGCGCTGCGCGGCTTCGGCTACCCCATGGGCCCGTTCCAGGTGACCGACCTGGCGGGCGGCGACATCGGCTGGGCCACGCGCAAGCGCCGCGCCGCAGCGGCGGTGGAATCGGGCGCCCCGAAGGCGCGCTACGTGGAGATCGCCGACCGCATCTGCGAGCGCGGCTGGTTCGGCCAGAAGACGGGGCGCGGCTTCTACCTGTACCCCGAGGGCGCCCGCACGGGCCAGCCCGACCCCGAGGTGCTGGCCATCGTCGACGCGGAGCGCGCCAAGAAAGGCATCACGCCGCGCAGCTTCACGCCGGAGGAGATCGTGCGCCGCTACATGGCGGCCATGGTCAACGAAGGCGCCAAGGTGGTGGCCGAGGGCATCGCCCTGCGGCCTTTGGACGTGGACGTGACCTTCCTCTCGGGCTACGGCTTTCCGCGCTATCGCGGCGGGCCGATGAAGTACGCCGACACGGTGGGGCTGGACACCATCCTGGCCGACATCCGCGCGTTCGCGAAGGAAGACCCGCTGTTCTGGCAACCCGCGCCGCTGCTGGAGCAGCTGGTGGCCGAAGGCCGGAATTTCGACAGCCTGAACCAGGCCGCAGCGAAGTCCTGAGCGGCCGCGCTGCGGCGCCAACGATCAAAAAAGAGAGCTGCCTGCGCTTGAAGAACGGGCGATTCAGATGCTTTTGGTGCTGAATCGCTTGCGGAATAAGCGCAGACAGCTCCTCAAAAAATAGCTAACCCTGCAGAAGAACAGACAAGAGACAACACCCATGCGCGAAGCCGTCATCGTTTCCACCGCCCGCACGCCGCTGGCCAAGTCCCACCGCGGCGAATTCAACGCCACGCCCGCGCCCCAGCTGGCCGCCTATTCGGTCAAGGCCGCCGTCGAACGCGCCGGCATCGACCCGGCGCTGATCGAGGACCTGATCCTCGGCTGCGGCAACCCCGAAGGCATGCAGGGCAAGAACCTGGGTCGCCAGACGGTGCTGCGGGCCGAGCTGCCGCTGTCCATCGCCGGCACCACGGTCACGCGCTTTTGCGCCTCGGGCCTGCAGTCCATCGCCATCGCGGCCGGGCGCATCGTGGCCGAGGGCGTGGACGCCATGATCGCGGGCGGCGTGGAGAGCATCTCGGGCGCGCGCGCCCTGGGCACGCCGGCCGACCTGGACCCGTGGCTGGTCGAGCGCAAGCCCGAGCTGTTCATGGCCATGATCGACACGGCCGACGTGGTGGCCCGGCGCTACGGCATCACGCGCGAAGACCAGGACGCCTTCTCGCTGCAGAGCCAGCAGCGCACGGCCGCCGCGCAGCAGCAGGGCGTGTTCGCCGAAGAGATCATCGCCTGCGCCGCGCGCATGACCGAGAAGAACAAGGACACCGGCGAGGTCACCTGGCGCGACGTGGTCGCCACGCAGGACAACTGCAACCGCCCCGGCACCACGCTGGAAGGGCTGGCCAAGTTGGAACCGGTGAAGGGCCCGGGCCACTTCGTCACCGCGGGCAATGCCTCGCAGCTGTCGGACGGCTCCAGCGCCTGCGTGCTGATGGAAGCCCGGCAGGCCGAGCGGCTGGGCCTGCAGCCGCTCGGCGCCTTCCGCGGCATGGCCGTGGCGGGCTGCGAGCCCGACGAGATGGGCATCGGCCCGGTGTTCGCCGTGCCCAAGCTGCTGCAGCGCCACGGCCTGACGGTGGACGACATCGACCTGTGGGAACTGAACGAGGCCTTCGCCTCCCAGGCGCTCTACTGCCAGCGCCAGCTGGGCATTCCGATGGAGCGGCTGAACGTGAACGGCGGCGCCATCTCCATCGGCCACCCCTTCGGCATGACGGGCGCGCGCCTGGCCGGCCACATCCTGCTGGAGGGCCGGCGCCGCAAGGCCAAGTACGGCGTGGTGACCATGTGCATCGCCGGCGGCATGGGCGCTGCCGGCCTGTTTGAGATTTATTGAGACACCCCCTGAGCGGCTGGCGCCGCTTCCCCCTCTCCTGCGGGAGGGGGACGACGCCCTCGCTGCGGGGCGGCCCTTGCTCGGCGTCTCTCGCATGGAGCGCGCCGGTGCACAGGCCCCCTCAGGTGCACAACGCTACGGACGATGAGGAAACAAGCAATGGATCTGCAATTCACCCCCCAGGAAGAGGCCTTCCGAACCGAAGTCCAGACCTTCCTGAAGGACCACCTGCCCGCGCGCATCGCCAGCAAGGTGAAGGCCGGGCAGCGCCTCACCAAGGCCGACCAGGAGGAGTGGCACGCCATCCTCAACGCGCGCGGCTGGCTGGCCAACCACTGGCCCGAGGCCTACGGCGGCCCGGGCTGGGGCGCGGTCGAGAAGTTCATCTTCGACACCGAATGCGCGCTGGCCGGCGGCCCGCGCATCGTGCCCTTCGGCGTGAACATGCTGGGCCCGGTGCTGATCAAGTACGGCAACGAGCAGCAGAAGGCTTACTGGCTGCCGCGCATCCTGAGCGGCGAGGACTGGTGGTGCCAGGGCTATTCCGAGCCGGGCGCGGGCTCGGACCTGGCGTCGGTCAAGACCACGGCGGTGCGGGACGGCGACCATTACGTGGTCAACGGCCAGAAGACCTGGACTACGCAAGGCCAGCACGCCAACATGATCTTCTGCCTCGTGCGCACCCAGCGCGAGGCCAAGGCCCAGGCGGGCATCAGCTTTTTGCTGGTGGACATGAACAGCCCGGGCGTGGAGCTGCGGCCCATCCGGACGCTGGACGGCGACCGCGAGGTCAACGAAGTGTTCTTCACCGACGTGCGCGTGCCGGTCGAGAACTTGGTGGGCGAGGAGAACAAGGGCTGGACCTATGCCAAGTACCTGCTGACCTACGAGCGCACCGGGATCGCCGGCGTGGGCTTCTGCATCGCGGCGCTGGCCAAGCTCAAGGTCATTGCCGACAAGGTGTACAAGAACGGCAAGCCGATCGCGCAGGACCCGCTGTTCGGGGCGCGCCTGGCGCGCGTGGAGATCGACCTGGAGAACATGAAGACCACCAACCTGCGCGTGATCGCCGCCGTGGCCGGTGGCGGCGTGCCGGGTGCGGAAAGCTCCATGCTCAAGATCCGCGGCACCGAGATCCGCCAGGAGATCCTTTCGCTGATTCGCCGCGCCATGGGCGTGCATGCCGCACCGTTCATCGAAGAGGCCCAGTACGAAGGCTATTCCGATGCGCCCGTGGGCCCGGCGGAAGCCGCTACGGCCGCGGCCAACTACTTCAACTACCGCAAGCTGTCGATCTTCGGTGGCTCCAACGAAATTCAAAAGAACATCATCTCCAAGATGATTCTCGGCCTGTGACCCGGCAACGGAAGGAATCAAGACCATGAACTTCGTACACACCGAAGACCGCCGCATGCTGGCGGACACCTTGAACCGCTTCGTGGCCGAGCAATACGGCATCGAGCACCGCAACCAGATCGCCTATGGCGACGAGGGCCACAGCCCGGCGCTGTATGCCCAATTCGCCGAGCTGGGCGCCATCGGCGCGCTGTTCCCCGAGGCCGTCGGCGGCTTCGGCGGCTCGGGCTTCGACATCAGCGTGGTGTTCGAGGCCCTGGGCCGCGGCCTGGTGGCCGAGCCGCTGCTGGGCGCCCTGGTGGTGGGCCAGGCGCTGATCGCCGCGGGCAACGATGCGCAGAAGCAGCGGCTGGAAGACATCATGGCCGGCGGCACCCTCGCCGCCCTGGCGCACGACGAGCCCGGCAGCCATTACGAGCTGGCCAACGTGGCCGCTACGGCCACGAAGAACGCCTCGGGCTGGACGCTGAACGGCGCCAAGTCGGTGGTGGCCTTCGGCGAGAAGGCCGACCTGCTGCTGGTGTCGGCCCGCACGTCCGGCAACGCTTTCGATACGGATGGCATCAGCCTGTTCCTGGTGGACGGCCAGGCCGCCGGCATCGCCCGCCGGGGCTACGGCCGCATCGACGGTGGCCGCGCGGCCGAGCTGTCGTTCACCGACGTGCAGGTGGGCGCCGACGCGCTGCTGGGCCAGGAAGGGCAGGGCCACGGGGTGCTGGAGCACATCCAGGGCTATGCGCTGCTGGCGCTGGCGGCGGAGGCGCTGGGCGCCATGGACGTCGCCAAGCAGAGCACGCTGGAATACCTGCAGACGCGCAAGCAGTTCGGCGTGGTGATCGGCACCTTCCAGGCGCTGCAGCACCGCATGGCCGACCTGCTGCTGGAGGTGGAGCAGATGCGTTCGGCCGTCATCAACGCGGCCGATGCGATCGACAACGCGCAAGGCGTGGCACGCCAGAAGGCGCTGTCGGCGGCCAAGTACACGGCCGGCTACGTGGGCGCGCTGGTGGCTGAGGAAAGCATCCAGCTGCATGGCGGCATCGGCATGACCTGGGAGCTGCCGCTGTCGCACTACGCCAAGCGCCTGGTGCTGATCGACCACCAGTTCGGCGACGAAGACCACCACCTGGGCCGCTTCATGGCCCTGGCGCAGGAGAGCTGAGCCATGCACGCGCCGCTCCTCGTTCGCCGCGAAGCTGCCGTGCTGGTGCTGAGCAACAACGATCCGGCCACGCGCAATGCGCTGTCGCCGGAGTTCTACGCCGCCCTGACCCAGGCCCTGGTCGAGGCCGCGTCGGACCCCACCGTGGGCGCCATCGTGCTCACGGGCGAGGGCGGGCACTTCTGCTCGGGTGGCAACCTGAACCAGCTCGCCAAGCGGCGCGAGCTGCCCGTCGAGGAGCGCCGCGCCAAGCTGGAAGGCCTGCACGATCTGGTGCGGGCGGTGCGTGACTGCCCCAAGCCCGTCATCGCCGCCGTCGAAGGCGCGGCGGCCGGGGCGGGCCTCTCGCTGGCGCTGGCCTGCGACATGCTCGTCGCCGCCAAGAACGCGGTGTTCTCCGTGGCCTATGTGAAAGTGGGCCTCACGCCCGACGGCGGGGCCACGGCCTTCCTGGCGGAGTTCGTCTCGCGCCAGGTACTGACCGAGCTGTGCCTGACCGGCGAGCGCCTGAGTGGCGAGCGCCTGGCCCAGCTGGGCCCGGTCAACCGCCTGGCCGAGCCGGGCGAAGCCCTGGCCCAGGCCCTGGTGCTGGCCCGGCAGATCGCGGCCGGCCCCGACCAGGCCATGGCGCGCATCAAGCACCTGTGCCGCCAGGCGCCGCACCACACGCTGGAAGAGCAGCTGGACATGGAAGCCCAGTACATGGTGCTGTCGCAGGAGACCGCAGAGTCCCGCGAAGGCATCGGCGCTTTCCTGGACAAGCGCGCGCCCGACTACGCCCCGCTGCGGCGCGCCCCGGACTGAGCCGCCGTCGCAAAAAAAAGGAGACAAGGAACATGAGCCCAACCCAAGCAACCGACGACATCGACTTTCCGCTGGAAGGCGTGCGCGTCCTCGACCTTTCGCGGGTCTTTGCCGGGCCGCTGTGCGGCCAGGTGCTGGCCGACTTCGGCGCCGAGGTCATCAAGGTGGAGCACCCGGGCCGCGGCGACGACACGCGCGACTGGGGCATGCGCATCGGCAAGACCGAGACCACCTACTACAACAGCATGAACCGCAACAAGCGGTCCATCACGCTGGACCTGCAAAGCCCCGAGGGCGTGCAGATCATCCATGACCTGCTGCCGCAGTTTGACGTGGTGCTGCACAACTTCAAGACCGGCGGGGCCGAGAAGCTGGGCCTGGGCTACGAGCAGCTCAAGGCCATCAAGCCCGACCTGGTCTACTGCGCCGTGGCGGGCTACGACACCAGCGGCCCCGAGGCCAAGCGCCCCGGCTACGACCTGGTGATCCAGGGCGAGGCGGGCCTGATGGCATTGAACGGCGAGGCGAGCCAGCCGCCGCTGAAGTTCGGCGTGGCCGTGGTGGACCTGGTGACCGGCATGTATGCGGCGCAGGCCGTGCTGGCGGCACTGTTCCGCCGCACCCGGACGGGCAAGGGCCGGCTCATCGAGATGGCGCTGTACGACTGCGGCCTGATGGTGACCGGCTACTACGGGCTGGACGCCATGCAGCTCGGCCACGACCCGGAGCGCTATGGCAACGCCCATCCGTCCATCGTGCCCTACGGCATGTACGACGCGGCCGATGGCCCGCTGATCATCGCCGTGGGCAACAACGCGCAGTTCGACAAGTTCTGCCGCCAGGTCATTCACCGCCCTGACATCGTCGAAGACCCGCGCTTCGCCACCAACGTCAACCGGGCCAGGAACCGGCTGGAGCTGGGGCCCATGCTCAAGGACCTCGTCCGCACCTTCCCCCGCGACGTGCTGCTGGAGCGTCTGACGGCGGCCGGCATTCCCTGCGGCCGCGTGGCCGGTCTGCACGAGGCCCTGACCAGCGAGCGCACGCGCCGCGGCGGCCTGCTGCAGGACATGCCGCACCCCGTGACCGGCACCACGCCGGTGTTCGCCCCCCCTTACCGCCTGGATGGCCAGCGCCTGCCGATCCGCAATGCGCCGCCCACGCTGGGCGAGGGCACTCGTGAGGTGCTGCACCGGCTGCTGTCCCTGAGCGACGAGCAGCTGCAGCAGCTGCAGCAGCGCGGTGTGCTGACGCTGCCGGAGGAGCCGGCGCCGAACTGAGCTTTCACCCGCAGGCCCTTTTGCGTACACACCGCACCAGACGGTGCAACGGGGCCTTTCTTCATCCCTTGACGACAAGCGATCGCAAAGATCACAGGAGACAACGCTATGGGAACGAACTTCAACCGCCGTGACGTCCTGCAGGGCCTGGCCGCTCTGGGTGGCAGCAGTCTGGTCGGCCAGGCCGCCGCGCAGCCCGCCAAGGAGGCCTGGCCGAACAAGCCGATCCGGATCATCGTGCCGTTCAACCCGGGCGGTGCGACGGATATCCTCGCCCGCACCGTGGGCGATGCGCTGTCGCGGCGCGTCGGCCAGCCGGTGGTGGTGGACAACCGGGGCGGGGCGGGCGGCATCCTGGGTACCGACGCCGTGGCCAAGGCCGCGCCGGACGGCTACACGCTGCTGGTGTCGCTCAGCACCTCGATGCTGATCAACCAGTTCCTGTACACCAAGCTGCCCTACAACCCGCAGAAGGACATCACGCCCATCACGCAGATCGCGGCGGCACCGGTCACGCTGGTGGTGCACCCGTCGGTGCCGGCCAGCAACATGAAGGAGCTGTTGGCGTACGTGAAGGCCCACAAGGCCAAGCTGTCGTACGGGTCCTGGGGAGTCGGGTCGTATGCCCACCTGGCAGGCGCCTACATGAGCAAGACGCTGGACGCCGACATGACCCATGTGGCCTACAAGGGCGAGGCGCCCATGATCCAGGACCTGATCGGCGGGCAACTGCAGCTGTGTTTCTCCAGCGCGCTGAACACCAAGCCCTTCATCGAAGCCGGCCGGCTCAAGGCCATCGGCGTGACGGGCAAGCAGCGCATGGACATCCTGCCCCAGCTGCCTTCTATCTACGAGCAGGGCGTTCAAGACGATGCCTACGCCATCTTCGGCTGGGTGGCCATGGGCGCGCCCGCCGGTATGCCCAAGGAGCTGGTGGATGCGCTCTACGGCCATCTGCGCGAGATCGCCAAGGACCCGAAGGTGCTGGAGCGCACCGTGGGCGCCGGCTTCATGCCCCTGATGAACAGCCCCGACGCCTTCCGCGAGAACTACCAGCGCGACATGCCCGTCTGGAAAGCCCTGGTCGACGCGGCTGACGCCAAACTGGATTGAACCCCCTGAGTCGCTTCGCGCCTTCCCCCTTGAAGGGGGACGACAGCCTCGCTGCGGGGCGGCCCTTGCTCGCTGTCCCTGGCTTTGGGCCGCGCCGGTTGCATGGGCTGCGGGTGGCGCGCAGGGCCATGGATAGCTATTTACCCGGCCCGCGGTAGCGGGCCACCACCGACGACCCAGAGCACGCTCTGGGCAGCTTTGATAGGAGACTTCATGCACATGCGCAATCCCGCATCCCCGGCCCGCACCACGCGGCGTAACGTTCTGGCCCTGGCCGCAGCGCCGCTGCTGGCTGGCATGGCCGGCGGCGCCCTGGCCGAGACCGGCTGGCCCAGCAAGATGCTGCGGCTGGTGGTGCCGTTCCCCGCGGGCGGCCCGACGGACACGGCATCGCGCATCGTCGGCCAGAAGCTGGGCGACCGCCTGAAGCAGCCCGTGGTGGTGGACAACCGCCCGGGCGCCTCGGGCTCCATCGCCGCATCGCAGGTGGCCAAGGCCGACCCGGACGGCTACACCTTCATGATGCTGGCCACCCCCACCTTGCTGGCTCCGCATCTGTACAAGAAGCTGGGCTACGACACGGTGAAGGATTTCGCGCCCGTCGCCACCGTGTACGACCTGCCCATCGTGGTGGTGGTCAACCCTGCGCTGCTGCCCGACGTGACCGATCTGCGCAAGCTCATCGCCCACGCCAAGGCCGAGAAGACGCCCCTCAACTACACCAGCTCGGGCGCCGGCAGCTTCGGCCACTTGAGCATGGAGCTGCTCAAGCAGATGGGCGGCTTCGACATGCAGCATGTGCCCTACAAGGGCGGTGTGCCGGCCATCACCGACACCATCGGCGGGCAGGTGCCCGTCATGTACGCCGATCTGGTTGCCGCGCTGCCGCACATCAAGGCGGGCAAGCTGCGGGCCATCGCCGTCGGGTCGCCGCAGCGGGTGGTCATGCTGCCCGATGTGCCCACCATTGCGGAGCAGGGTTTCAAGGGCTACGACGCCGTGTCGTGGGGCGGGCTGCTCGCGCCGGCGGGCACGCCCAAGGCCGTGGTGGACCGCGTGGCGAACGAGGTCCGTCAGATCCTGGCCGAGAAGGAAACGCAGGACAAGCTGCTGAACGCGGGCGCCATTGCGCGCTTCGAAGACCCCGCCCAGATGGGCAAGCACGTGCAGCAGGACTACGCCAAGTGGGGCCAGCTGATCCGCGACAAGGGCATCGCCTCGGATTGAGCAGCCGCGCCAATCCCTTTCAACCACTCATCAACTACTCCCAGCAGGAAAGAGCCTTTATGAAAATTTTGGTCCCGGTCAAACGCGTGGTGGACTACAACGTGAAGGTCCGTGTGAAGTCGGACAACACGGGGGTGGACATCGCCAACGTGAAGATGAGCATGAACCCGTTCGACGAGATCGCCGTCGAGGAAGCCGTGCGCCTGAAGGAAAAGGGCGTGGTCACCGAAGTCATCGCCGTCTCCTGCGGGGTCACGCAATGCCAGGAAACGCTGCGCACCGCCATGGCCATCGGCGCGGACCGCGCCATCCTGGTGGAGACCACCGAAGAGCTGCAGCCCCTGGCCGTGGCCAAGCTGCTCAAAGCCCTGGTGGACAAGGAACAGCCCTGCCTGGTCATCCTGGGCAAGCAGGCCATCGACGACGACAGTAACCAGACCGGCCAGATGCTGGCGGCCCTGGCCGAGCTGCCCCAGGCCACCTTCGCCTCCAAGGTCGAAGTGGCCGGTGACAAGGTGAGCGTCACCCGCGAAGTGGACGGCGGCCTGGAGACCCTGCAGCTGAGCCTGCCGGCCGTGGTGACCACCGACCTGCGCCTGAACGAGCCGCGCTACGTCACCCTGCCCAACATCATGAAGGCCAAGAAGAAGCAGCTGGACACCGTCAAACCCGAAGACCTGGGCGTCGATGTCAAGCCGCGCCTGAAGACCCTGAAGGTGACCGAGCCTGCCAAGCGCGGCGCCGGCGTCAAGGTGGCCGACGTGGCCGCCCTGGTCGACAAGCTGAAGAACGAAGCCAAAGTAATTTGACCCCCCCTGAGCCGCTTCGCGTCATCCCCCCCGGGGGACGACACCCTCGGTGCGGGGCGGCCCTTCCTCGGTGTCCCTCGCTCCGGCCGCGCCAGAACTGCAAGCCGCGGGCGATATGGGCACACCTAAGAAATCAAGAGAAAGACGACTGACATGACCTCTCTCGTTATTGCAGAACACGACAACGCCAGCATCAAGCCCGCCACCCTGAACACCGTCACCGCCGCCATCGCCTGCGGCGGCGACGTGCACGTGCTGGTGGCCGGCAGCGGTGCCGACGCCGCCGCCCAGGCCGCCGCCCAGATCGCCGGCGTGGCCAAAGTCATCCTGGCCGACGGCGCCAGCCTGAAAGACGGCCTGGCCGAGAACGTCGCCGCCCAGGTGCTCGCCATCGCCGGCAACTACAGCCACATCCTGTTCCCCGCCACCGCCGGCGGCAAGAACGTGGCCCCCCGCGTGGCCGCCAAGCTGGACGTCGCCCAGATCAGCGACATCACCAAGGTGGACAGCCCCGACACCTTCGAGCGCCCCATTTACGCCGGCAACGCCATCGCCACCGTGCAAAGCGCTGATGCCACCAAAGTGATCACCGTGCGCACCACCGGCTTCGACGCCGCAGCCGCCACCGGTGGCTCCGCCTCCGTTGAAAAGGCCGACGCCGCCGCCGACTCCGGCAAGAGCAGCTTCGTGGGCCGCGAAGTCACCAAGAGCGACCGCCCCGAGCTGACCGCCGCCAAGATCATCGTCTCCGGTGGCCGGGCGCTGGGCAGCAGCGAGAAGTTCAAGGAAGTGATCACGCCGCTGGCCGACAAGCTGGGCGCGGCCATCGGCGCCAGCCGCGCGGCGGTGGATGCGGGCTACGCCCCCAACGACCTGCAGGTGGGGCAGACGGGCAAGATCGTGGCGCCGCAGCTGTACATCGCAGCGGGCATCTCGGGCGCCATCCAGCACTTGGCGGGCATGAAGGACTCCAAGGTGATCGTGGCGATCAACAAGGACCCGGAGGCGCCGATCTTCAGCGTGGCCGACTACGGGCTGGAGGCCGATCTCTTCACCGCCGTGCCGGAGTTGGCCGGGCGCCTCTGACCTCTCTTGAACGACAGGCCCGGGCGAGACGCGCGGGCCTGTCCACCCGGGCCAGAGCGGCACGCCAAGCACGTGCGCCGGCCCTCTTCCTTTCCCTTCGGAGACACAACGCATGTCCATGCTTCGCAACCGCCGCAGCCTGCTGGCGGTGACCCTCGCCAGCCTGGCGGGCGCCTGCTTCACCGCCCCCGCAGCGGCCAGCGACTTTCCTTCCAAACCGATCACGCTGCTGGTGCCGTTCCCGGCCGGCGGCTCGACCGACCGCCACATGCGCACGCTGGCCGATCTGGCCAGCAAACAGCTCGGCCAGCCCATCATCGTGGAGAACAAGCCCGGCGCCGGCGGCACCCTGGGCCCCGGCATCATGGCGCGCACGGCGCGGCCCGACGGCTACACGATCACGCAGTTCCCCATGTCCATGCTGCGCATGGCACACATGCAGAAAACGGCGTGGAACCCGCTCACCGACTTCACCTACATCATCGGCGTCTCGGGCTACACCTTCGGCTTCACGGTGCGCTCCGACTCGCCCTACAAGAGCTTCAACGAGTACATCACCGCGGCGCGCAAGAACCCCGGCAAGGTCGAGTACGGCTCGACCGGAATCGGCTCCTCCCCGCACCTGCTGATGGAGGAGCTGGCCGGCAACGCCAAGGTCACCCTCAACCACGTGCCGTTCAAAGGCAATGCCGATCTGCAGCAGGCCCTGCTGGGCGGCCATGTGGGAGCGCAGAGCGATGCCTCGGGCTGGGACACCTATGTGGACGGTGGCCAGATGCGCCTGCTGATGACCTTCGGCGAGAAGCGCACCCAGCGCTGGCCGGACGTGCCCACGGCCAAGGAGCTGGGCTACGGCGTGGTGTCCACCTCGCCCTACGGTCTGGTGGGCCCCAAGGGCATGGACCCGGCCATCGTCGCCAAGCTGCACGACGCGTTCAAGAAGGCCATGGACGACCCGCGCCATGCCGAGGTGCTCAAGCAGCTCAACCAGGATGCCTGGTACCGCTCGGGACCGGACTACCTGCAGTGGGCCAAGGAGGCCTATGCCAAGGACAAGGTGCTCATCGACCGTCTGGGCCTGAGCGCACAGTGAGCCGCCTGCGGCCCTTTTTTGACACCACCTCCCGGGAGCGCTCTCATGTCCGATCTCCTCCCCGCGCCGGGCGCCCCTTTCCGCCCGCTGGCCGATCTGATACGGCTGCATGCAAGCCAGCGCCCGCAGGCCCTGGCGCTGCGCGACGACCAGCAGACGCTGGACTATGCGCAGCTCGACGCGCTCATGGACCGCATCGCCGCGAACCTGCAGCAGCGGGGCATCCGCCCGGGCGAGGCGATCGCCATCTGTGCGCTGAACTCGGTGCGCTACGCGGCGCTGTTCCTGGGCGCGCTGCGCGCCGGCGTGGTGGTGGCGCCGCTGGCGCCCTCGTCCACGCCCGACAGCCTGGCCTCCATGTTGCGCGACGCGCAGGCCCGCTGCCTGTTCGTGGATGCGGCAGCGCCGCAAGGGGAGGACGCTGCGGGCGACGCTTTACCCCGCATCTCGCTGGACGGCATCGCGCCCGGGCAGCCCTTCGCCGACTGGCTGGCAGCAGGCGAGAGCGCGCCGCTGCAGGCCGTGGACGTGCCGCCGCAGGCGGCCTTCAACATCATCTATTCGTCCGGCACGACGGGCACGCCCAAGGGTATCGTCCAGTCCCATGGCATGCGCTGGGCCCACGTCTGCCGTGGCGGCATGTACGCCTATGGGCCGGACAGCCGCACGCTGCTGGCCACGCCGCTGTACTCCAACACCACCCTGGTGGTGTTCTTTCCCACGCTGGCGTTCGGCGGCTGCGTGCACCTGATGGCCAAGTTCGACGCGGCGCGCTACCTGCAGCGGGCGGCGCAGCTCCGCACCACGCACACCATGCTGGTGCCGGTGCAGTACCAGCGCATCATGGCGCTGCCGGAGTTCGGCGCGCACGACCTGTCCGCCTTCCAGTACAAGTTCTGCACCAGCGCGCCGTTCCGTGCGGCGCTCAAGGCCGATGTGCTGGCCCGCTGGCCAGGCGCGCTGATCGAGTTCTACGGCATGACCGAGGGCGGCGGCACCTGCATCCTGGAGGCGCATCGCCACCCCGACAAGCTGCACACCGTGGGCCAGCCCGCGACTGGCCATGACATCCGCCTGATCGACGAGGCGGGCCGCGAGGTGCCCGCAGGCGAGGCCGGCGAAGTGGTCGGCCATTCGGCCGGCATGATGACCGGCTACCACGGCCAGCCCGAGAAGACGCGCGAGGCGGAGTGGTTCGACCCCACGGGCAAGCGCTTCATCCGCACGGGCGATGTGGGCCGCTTCGATGCGGACGGCTTCCTCACGCTCATCGACCGCCGCAAGGACATGGTCATCAGCGGGGGCTTCAACATCTACCCCAGCGATCTGGAGGCGCAGCTGCGCGCCCACCCGGCAGTCGACGATGTGGCCGTGGTGGGCGTGCCGTCCGAGCAGTGGGGCGAAACGCCGGTGGCCTTCGTCGTGCCACGCGCGGCGCCGTCCGCCTCCGCGAGCGAGGTCATGGCCTGGTTCAACCAGCGTGCCGGAAAGACCCAGCGGCTGGCCGACCTGCGCTTCGTGGATGAACTGCCGCGCAGCGCCATCGGCAAGATCCTCAAGCGCGAACTGCGCGATCTGTACCAGGCGCCGGCTGGCTGAACCCGGCCTCCCCCCGCAACCCTTCAGGAGGACTCCATGCATGCCCCTACCGCCCACCCCTCTGTCCGCAGCCAGGTCTCTGCCGAAGAGTGGCAGACCCGTGTCGAACTGGCGGCCGCCTACCGGCTGGTCGCGCATTTCGGCTGGGACGACCTGATCTTCACGCACATCTCGGCCCGCGTGCCGGGCCAGGCGGACCAGTTCCTGATCAACCCCTACGGCATGCTGTTCGACGAGATCACGGCCTCCAGCCTGGTCAAGGTGGACCACGCCGGCACGCCGCTGATGGCCTCGGAGTACGACGTGAACCCCGCGGGCTTCGTGATCCACAGCGCCATCCACGACGCCCGGCCCGAGGTGCAGTGCGTGCTGCACACCCACACGCGCTACGGCGTGGCGGTGTCGGCCCAGGCGGACGGCCTGCTGCCCATTTCGCAGCAGTCGATCTTTCCGCTGGCGCGGCTGGCGTACCACGACTACGAAGGCGTGGCCCTGCGCGACGACGAGAAGCCGCGCCTGGTGGCCGACCTGGGCCAGAGCAACTGCCTGATCCTGCGCAACCATGGCCTGCTGACCTGCGGGCGCAGCGTGGCCGAGGCGGTGCTGGGCATGTACACGCTGGAGTCGGCCTGCCGCATCCAGATCCTGGCGCAGTCGGGCGGCGGCACGCTGACGCGCATTCCCGACGCCATCATTTCCACGGCGGTGGAGCAGTCGCGGCAGGTCACCAAAGGCAAGGGGGCCGGGCTGGCCTGGCCCGGCCTGCTGCGCCGGCTGGACCGCATCGGTCCGAGCTACCAAGACTGATACAGCCTGAGCCGCTGCAGGTCCGCTGCCATCGCGCGCAGCGTGCAGGGGCTCAGCACCATGGGGAAAGCAATGGGAATCCTGGTCAACATCCATCCGAGCATGGGCGCGCCCATCGTCGATGCCCTGCGCCGGCTGGCGCCGGACGAAACCGTCTGGGCCCACCGCGACGAGGCGCCCGCCGATGCGGTCGAGGCCATGCTCGCGTGGAGCCTCAAGCCCGGCACCTTGCCGGCCTACCCGCAACTGAAGCTGCTGTGCGCGCCCAGCGCGGGCGTGGACAAGCTGGTCTCGGTGCCCGACCTGCCCCCCGATCTGCCGGTGGCGCGCACCGTGGACCCGCAGCAGCATGTGGAGATCGCCCAGTACGTGGTGGGCACCACGCTGCGCCACACGCGCGAGTTCGCGCTGTTTGCAGAGCAGCAGCGGCGGGGCGAATGGCTGCGCCGCCCGGTGCGGGCCAGCGCGCAGTGCCGCGTGGGCCTGCTCGGACTGGGCGCGGTCGGGCGCTTCGTCGCCGGTGCCCTGCAGGCCATCGGCTACCCGGTCGCCGGCTGGAGCCGCAGCCCGAAGGCCATCGAAGGCGTGACCACGCACAGCGGCGACGGCGGCCTCGCGCACTTGCTGGCCCACAGCGACATCCTGGTCTGCGCCTTGCCGCTCACGGACGGGACGCGCGACCTGCTCGACCGGCGCACCCTGTCCCTCCTGCCCCAGGGCGCGTACCTGATCAACGTCGGGCGTGGAGAGCAGGTGGTGGACGCCGACCTGCTGGCGCTGCTGGACAGCGGCCACCTGGCCGGTGCCGCGCTGGACGTGCTGCGCGAAGAGCCGCCCCGTCCCGGCGATCCGCTCTGGAACCACGCCAAGGTCTTCGGCACGCCGCACATCGCCGCCCAGGCCTCGCCGGAGACCATCGCCCGCCAGTGCCTGGACAACCTGCAGCGCGTGCGCGCCGGCCAGCCGGTGCTGAACCGGGTCGATCTCGCCCAGGGCTACTGAGACTTGTTTCCCGGCGCCATGCCATGGCGCTCTGCACCACCACAACCATTCCACAGGAGACACCCCATGCGATCCCTTCCTTCCCGCCGCAGCTTCCTCTGCACCGGCTCCGCGCTGGCGGCCGGCGCCGTGCTGGCCACGCCCGCCGCGGCGCAGAGCCCCTGGCCTGCCAAACCGATCCGCATCGTCGTGCCCTACACGGCGGGCGGATTCACCGACCAGATGGCGCGCCTGCTGCAGGTGGGCCTGCAGCAGCGCCTGGGCCAGCCGGTGATCGTGGACAACAAGCCGGGGGCCAACAGCATCATCGGCGTGGATGCCGTGGCCAAGGCCGCGCCGGACGGCTACACCTTCGGCGTGTTCATCGCCGCCTACGCGGCCAACACCACGCTGTACCCCAAGCTGCCCTACGACCCCAAGAAGGACCTGGTGGGCGTGTCGCTCATGGGCGTGTCCCCGCTGGTGGCGGCCGTGCCGATGAACGCGCCGTTCAAGACCACGGCCGAACTGGTGGCCTATGCGCGCGCCAACCCGGGCAAGCTCAGCTTCGCTTCGTCCGGCACGGGCTCGGCCGCACATCTCACCACGGAGCTGATGCGGCTCGTCACCCAAACCGACATGGTGCACGTGCCGTACAAGGGCGCATCGCCCGCGCTGGCCGACCTGATGGGCGGGCAGGTGCCGCTGTTCCTGGACCCCCCGCCCAACCTGATCCAGCCGGCCAAGGCCGGCAAGATCCGCCTGATCGGCGTGGCCAGCGACAAGCGCGTGCCGGCGTTGCCCGACGTGCCCACCTTCATCGAGCAGGGCTACCCCGGCCTGGTGGGCAGCACCTGGGCGGCCATGCTGGCGCCGGCCGGCGTGCCGCGCGAGATCGTGCAGCGCATGTCCGAAGAGGTGGCGCGCATCATCCGCAGCCCCGAGGTCACGCAGCGGCTGGAGCAGACCATGGGCACCTTCGCGGAAGGTTCGACCCCGCAGGAGTGCGACGCCTTCATCGCGGCCGAAACGGCCAAATGGGCCAAGGTGATCCAGGACGCGCAGGTGAAGCTGGACTGACACGGCGCGGAGCAGCCCGCGCAGACGCACTTACCGCCTCTCGGAAAGTGCACCCGGAAAACCGCTGTGGACGGCTGCCGCAGCGGTTTTTTCGTTGTCGGCAGGCGACACAACGAAAGATGCTTCAAGTCGCGGGCGCGGCCGTCGATAACCTAGCGAGGCATCGGCACGGCGCCTGCGCGCGCTCGCGCTGCAGGGCCGGTTGGTCATGTATCCGACTTATTTCTCCCCGCCATGAATCTGCACAACGCCCGCCTCTCCCTGCGCCTGGCCCTGGCCTTCGGCGCCATCTGCCTCGTGATGTCCCTGTCCGCCGCCGTCGGGGTCTGGCGGCTGATGAACCTGCAGGACATCGCCGATGACCTGGGCGGCGATTCCGCCGAGCGGGCCCTGCTGGCGCAGGAGCTGCACGCCATCGTGGTGCTCAGCTCGGTGCGGGCCGAAACGCTGCTGGAGATCGACAACCCCGCCTATGCCAGCCGCATCGACGCCGATCGCAAGACCACGTCGGCCCGCTCCACCGAAGTGCGCAAGCGGCTCGATGCCTTGGCGACGGACGCCGAGTCGGCCCGCATCTTCGACGCCATCGACAGCGCCGGCAACGGCTTCCGCGCGGCGCGCGACGAGCTGGTCAAGCGCCGCAAGGCCGGCGAGACGCTGCCGCCCGACGCGATCAGCCAGCAGCTGCGCCCCGCGGCTGAACGCTATGCCGCCGCCGTGAACGCGATGGCGGAGTACCAGCGCAAGCGCGTGGCCGAGGCCCGCGACGCCGCCGACGCCTCCGAGCGCCAGGGCATCCTGCTGCTGGCGGCCGGCTCGCTGCTGGGCCTGGTGCTGAGCGGCGCCTGCGCCTGGGTGCTGTCGCGCTCCATCCTGAAGCCGCTGGGCGACGCCTCCCAGGTGGCCGACCGCATCGCCGAGGGCGACCTGACCGCCACGGTGGCGCCCGCCGTGCCCGGCAACCGCGACGAGGTGCGTGCCCTGCTGGCCCGCCTGGGCGGCATGCAGTCGCGCCTGGCCGAACTGGTGGTGGGCATGCGCCAGGCCAGCGCCTCGGTGGCGGGGGCCAGCTCCGAGATCGCGGCCGGCAACGCCGACCTGTCGGCGCGCACCGAGCACACGGCGTCCAACCTGGAAGAGATCGCCGCCAGCATGGAAGAGCTGCTCTCCACCGTGCGCCACAGCGCCGACGCCGCCCAGCAGGCCAGCACGCTGGCCGTGTCCGCCAGCGACGTGGCCCAGCGCGGCCGCGATGCGGTGGAGCGCGTGGTGGGCACCATGGACGGCATCGCCCAGGCCTCGCGCAAGATCGCCGACATCACCAGCGTGATCGACGGCATCGCCTTCCAGACCAACATCCTGGCGCTGAACGCGGCCGTGGAAGCGGCGCGCGCGGGCGAGCAGGGCCGCGGCTTCGCCGTGGTGGCGGGCGAGGTGCGCAGCCTGGCGCAGCGCAGCGCCACGGCGGCCAAGGAGATCGGCACGCTCATCGGCGACAGCGTGCGCCAGGTGGGCGAGGGCTCCAAGCTCGTGAACGCCGCCGGCAGCACCATGGGCGAGATCGTCGAGTCCGTCCAGCAGGTGGCCACCATCATCGGCGAGATCAGCACGGCCACGCGCGAGCAGAGCACCGGCCTGGGCCAGGTGGGCGAGGCGGTGAGCCAGCTCGACCAGATGACGCAGCAGAACGCGGCGCTGGTCGAGGAGTCGTCCGCCGCCGCGCAGGGCCTGCGCGTGCAGGCGCAGCAGCTGGCCGCGCTGGTGGAGGCGTTCCGCCTGCCGGCGGGCAGTGCGGGTGCCGCGGGATCCGGTGGCCTAGGGGGCGCGCCCCTGGCCCTGCGCTGAGGGCTGGGCGGCGCCTGCGGGCGGCGAGTGCGCCGCGCCGCGCCGCACAGCCACCGCTGGCGCCTCTCTTACGCTATCGAAAAAATAGCTATTTGCGTTTGTCAATCAAGGACTTCAGGCACAAAAGTGCCTGAAGTCCTTTTTCATTAAGCGCATGGCGCTTCGCTATTGATAGCGCGGGCCAGCCGAACGACGGCCCGGCCCGGCGCAGCCGCGTCAGGCGGCCACGCCCAGGATGGCCCGCGCCACGGCCTCGCCCACCTTGATGCCGTCCACGCCCGCCGACAGAATGCCGCCCGCATAGCTCGCGCCTTCGCCCGCGGGGTACAGGCCGGGCGTGTTCAGGCTCTGCAGCGCATCGTTGCGGCCGATCTTGAGTGGCGACGAGGTGCGCGTTTCCACGCCGGTCAGCACGGCGTCGTGCATGTCGTAGCCGCGGATCTTGCGGCCGAAGGCGGGCAGCGCCTCGCGCATGGCCTCGGTGGCGTAGGTGGGCAGGGCGGCGTGCAGGTCCACCATCGTCACGCCGGGCTTGTACGAGGGCTCCACGCTGCCCAGCTGCGTGGAGGCGCGCTGCGCGAGGAAGTCGCCCACCAGCTGCGCCGGCGCGTTGTAGCTGCTGCCGCCCAGCACGTAGGCGTTGGACTCCAGCTGCCGCTGCAGCACGATGCCGGCCAGTGGGTGCGCCTGGCCGGGGGCCAGCGATTCGACGCCGTGCGTGCCGCCCAGCGCAGCGTCGAAGGCCTCTGCATCGTGCGGATAGTCGCGCGGGTCGATGGCCACCACCATGCCGGCGTTGGCATTGCGCTCGTTGCGCGAATACTGGCTCATGCCATTGGTGACCACGCGGCCGGGCTCGCTGGTGGCGGCCACCACCGTGCCGCCCGGGCACATGCAGAAGCTATAGACCGCGCGGCCGTTGCTGGCGTGGTGCACCAGCTTGTAGTCGGCCGCGCCCAGCAGCGGATGACCGGCGTGGCGGCCCCAGCGGGCGCGGTCGATCACGCCCTGCGGGTGCTCGATGCGGAAACCCACCGAGAACGGCTTGGACTCCATGGCCACGCCCCGGTCGTACAGCATGGCGAAGGTGTCGCGCGAGCTGTGCCCCAGCGCCATCACCACGTGGTCGGCGCGCAGGCCGTAGGGCTGGCCGGTGGCCTGGTCCAGCACCTGCAGGCCGCGCAGATGGCGCTGGCCGCTGCCATCGGTCTCGATCTCCACATCCGTCACGCGCTGGCCGAAGCGCACCTCGCCGCCCAGGGCGATGATCTGCTCGCGCAGCGTCTCCACCACCTTCACCAGCTTGAAGGTGCCGATGTGCGGATGGGCGACGTAGAGGATCTCCGGCGGCGCGCCGGCCTGCACGAACTCCTCCATCACCTTGCGGCCCAGGTGGCGCGGGTCCTTGATCTGGCTGTAGAGCTTGCCGTCGCTGAAGGTGCCCGCGCCGCCTTCGCCGAACTGCACGTTCGACTCCGGCGTCAGCGTGCGCTTGCGCCACAGGCCCCATGTGTCCTTGGTGCGCTCGCGCACCGGCTTGCCGCGCTCCAGCACGATGGGCTTGAAGCCCATCTGCGCCAGCACCAGCGCGGCGAAGATGCCGCACGGCCCGAAGCCCACCACCACCGGGCGGTGCGCCAGCCCGGCCGGCGCGCGGCCCACGGGCGTCCACGCCATGTCGGGCGTGGGCTGGATGTGCGGGTGCGCAGCGTGCTGCGCCAGCAGCGCGGGCGCCAGCGCCGGCTCGGCCAGGGTCACGTCGAGGATGTAGACCGCCAGCAGGTCGGCCTTGCGCGCATCGAAGCTGCGCTTGTGCACATGGACGTGGGCGATGGCGGCAGGCGGCAGGCCCAGGGCGGTGGCGGCCTGGGCGCGCAGCGCGGCTTCGGGGTGGGCGTCGGAGCCCTCGGCGCTGGCGGGCAGGGCGGCCAGCGGCAGCTTGATTTCGGAGAGGCGGATCATCGTGTGCGGGCCCGTGTTGATCGGGCAGCGTGCAGAACAGGGAGGCGCGATTTTAATCGGCCGGGCTGTTTTGCCGGCGCGAGTGCGGTGGCGGGCGGTGTGCGCGCGGACGGAACACGATTTAGTGCGGCGCCGCTCCATCGCCCGGCGCATGCCGGCGCTTCCACCACAGCTCCGTCGCGCCGAAGGCCAGCGCCGCCACCACCAGCGGCGCGAAGAAGTACAGCGTGCGGTAGGCCAGAATGGCCGCCAGCGCCTGCGTGGCCGGCATATAGGCCGACAGCACGGCCGTGCCCACGGCCTCCAGCACGCCCAGCCCGGCGGGGATGCGCGAGATGAGCCCGGCGATCGCACCGAGCAGCACGGTGGCGAGCGTGGCGGCGTAGGGCGCCTGCTGCTGGGTGAGCATCCACAGCGCCGCACCCATGACCATCCAGTTCAGGGTGGACACGGCCACCTGCAGCAGACCGGTGCCCCAGTGCGGCAGGGGGAAGCGGCGCCCGCGCACGGTCAGCGGCCGGCCGTGGCGCCAGGCGCACACGCCCACATAGGCCACGCTGAGCGCCGCCAGGGCCGTGCCGATGGCGCGCAGCTGCCCGCTGCTCACCTGCCAGCCGGGCGGCAGCTGGGGCGTCCAGGTCCAGAACACCGCACCCGCCAGCAGGAAGTAGCCGAGCCAGTTGGTGAGGATGGACAGCGCCACGATCTGCCCGATCCGCGCGACGCCGACGCCCTGGCGCGAGTACAGCCGGTAGCGCACCGACACGCCGCCGATGAGCGAGCCCAGGTTGAGCGTGAACGGGTAGGCGATGAGGGTGATGCCCACCGTGCGCGGCACCGACAGCCCGTGCCGCGTGTAGTGCCGCCCGAAGAGGTCGAAGCTGCTGTAGATGAGGTGGCTGCCCCAGGCGAAGGCCGCGGCCGCGGCCACCACGGTTGGCGGCAGGGCGAGGAAGGACGTCCACACGGCGCCCCACTCCACCTGGCGCGCCTGGTGCAGCAGCAGGTAGCCGATGAACACGATGAAAAGGGCGCTGAGCCCCGTGGCCAGCCAGGGCCACCAGCGCTGGGAGCGCAGCCGGCGCCAGGTGCTCTGGCGGGCATGGGGGCTGCGGGGGGAGGGCGCCGGGCCGTCCCCTGGCGGCCGCGCTGCGCTGCCCGGCCCTTGCCGGGGGGCTATCGCATTACCGTGGGTGGACGGGACGGCCATCGGGGCAGCGGGGCGCGGGCCCCGTCAGTGCGGGCCCGAGGTCTGCGGCGTGCCAGGGGATGCGTCCATCACGCGCTCCGGTGCACCCACCAGCGAGATCTGGGGCTTGTGGCGCGGCAGCCAGCCCACCCAGGTCGGGAACCAGCGCATCAGGTGGAACACGCAGTAGCTGCGCAGCAGCCGCAGCCCTTCCCAGGCCCCCTGGGGCTCGGGCTCGACCTGCCGGCAGCTGTGTTCCATGAGGTGCGCCAGACGCTTGTACAGCGTGGCGTTGAACTCGCTGTCGCGGATGATGACGTTGGCTTCGAGGTTGAGCGACAGGCTCAGCGGGTCGAGGTTGCTGGAGCCCACGGTGGACCACTCGTCGTCCACCAGCGCCACCTTGCCGTGCAGGGGCCGGTCGCAGTATTCGTAGATGCGCACGCCCGCGCGCAGCAGGTGGTCGTAGAGCAGGCTCGCGGCCGTCTTCACGATGGGCATGTCCGGCTGGCCCTGCAGGATCAGCCGCACTTCCACGCCGCGGCGCGCGGCGCGGCGCATCTCGCGGATGAAGCGGTAGCCGGGGAAGAAGTAGGCATTGGCGATCACCACCCGCTTGCGTGCCGAACGCAGGGCGATGCGGTAGTGCCGCTCGATGTCGTTGGTGTGGTTGTGGTTGTCCCGCGTGACGAACATGGCGTGGGACGTGCCCGCATACGGCAGGCCGGTGGCGGGCCGGGTGCGGCCGCGTTGGCGCTGCCCGCGCGGCAGTACGGCCTCGTGCGTGAAGTGGTGCATCTGGGCCACGATGGGGCCGCGCACCTCCACGGAGTAGTCCTGCTTGGCCTCGGGGCCGAAGTCGGCCACATGGTCGGCCGAGTAGTTGATGCCGCCGATGAAGCCGCGCTCGCCGTCGATCACCACGATCTTGCGGTGCATGCGCCGCAGCATGTTCAGGCGCTGCCCGAAGATGCGCTTGCCGCCCGGATCGAAGATGCGGAAGTGCACGCCCGCCTCCACCAGTTCGCCGATGAAGCGCTCGGACAGGTCGGGCGAGCCGAAGCCGTCGACCAGCACATGCACGTCCACTCCACGCTGCGCAGCCTTGAGCAGGGCCGCGTGCAGCTGCTTGCCGATCTTGTCGTCGAACAGGATGAAGGTCTCCAGCATGACCTCGCGGCGCGCCTGGGCGATCGCCTCGAACACGCGCGGGAAGAACTCCTCGCCGTTTTCCAGCAATTCGAAGCGGTTGCCCGGCACCCAGCGGGACGATGGATTGGCGCGTCTCATACGGCGATCTCCGCGGCGAGGGGGGCATGGTCCGAGAGCTTGTCCCAGGGCTTGCGGGGCAGGATGAGCGGCGAATGCACCGAGGCGCTGCGTACGTAGATGCGGTCCAGCGGCAGCAGCGGCATGGACGCGGGGAATGTGCGCACGGCCTTGCCCGTGGCCTGGAGGAACACCTCGTGCAGACCCGCGCCGCGGCGCAGCACATCGTGGGCGCGGCCGCGCCAGTCGTTGAAGTCGCCGGCCAGCACCACCGGGTCCTCCGGATCGAAGGTGTTGACCAGTTCGCACACGCGGCGCAGCTGGCGCTGGCGGTGCGCCTCCTGCAGGCCCAGGTGCACGCAGATGGCGTGCACCGGCCGCTCGCTGCCCGGCGGCTGCAGCACGCAGTGCAGCATGCCGCGGCGCTCGGGGCCGCTCACGGAGATATCGTGGTTCTCGTAGTGCGTGATGGGAAACTTCGACAGCAGCGCATTGCCGTGGTGGCCGTTGTCGTAGACGGCGTTGCGGCCGTAGGCGTACTGCGTCCAGATCGTGTCCGCCAGGAATTCGTAGTGCGGCTCCTGGGGAAAGTTCTCCACCCGCCCGGCATGCTTGTGGTGCGTGCCCAGCACCTCCTGCAGGAACACCAGGTCGGCCGAGACGTTGCGCACGGCCTCGCGCAGTTCATGCAGCATGAAGCGGCGGTTGAAGGACGTGAAACCCTTGTGCACGTTCACCGTGAGCACTTTGAAGGCGATGGGCGGGCGGGAGGCTGTGTCCATGGAAAACAGGCAGGAAATCGGAGCCGCTGGGGCGAGGGTCCATTGTTTCCAGGGGTAGCTTTGGACGCTGTAGGACGGCTGGCCGATTCCGTGAGATGCCCTGCACGCGCCGGTGCTGGGCGCATCCCCTGGCCCCGCGCTCCCGTGGCCCCGGGCAAAGACCTCAGGCCCGCAAAGGTCGGATTTCTGCAGTTTAATAGATAGCAAGCTAACTATTTAATCGGAAGACCATGGCATCCAATCCCTATCCCGAAGGCATGCACCGGCAGGCGGCATTGATGGCCGTGGGCATCGCCATGCCGGTGCTGCAGCGCGCCTACCGTGCTGCCGCCGACAAGGCGGTGGCCCACACGGGGCTGTCGCAGGCCCTGGCCTGGCCGCTGGTGATGATCGGCCGGCAGGGCGAGGGCGTGCGCCAGGGCGTTCTGGCCGAGTCCCTTGGCATCGAGGCGCCGTCCCTGGTGCGCTCGCTCGACCAGCTGGTCGATGCGGGCTTCATCGAACGGCGCGAGGACGCCCTGGACCGCCGCGCCAAGACCTTGCACCTGACGGCGGCCGGCACGGCGGCCTGCGCGCAGATCGAGACCGCCCTGCAGTCGCTGCGCACCGTCGTGTATGACGGCGTGCCCGACGAAGACATTGCGGCCTGCCTGCGGGTGTTCGGCGTGCTGGAGCAGCGGCTGGGCTGCACAGTGATGACCGTGCCGCAGGCGCGGCCTCCCCTGGCGAAGGGCGGTGCCGGCAAAACCACTTCGTCCCGGCGCTGAGCATGGCGTCGTTCACCCTGCCGCGCTTCACCCGCGCGGAGATCGTCTTTTCGCTGAAGAGCTTCGGCGCCGCGATGCTGGCCATGTACCTGGCCAGCCGCGCCGGGCTGCCGCGCCCGTTCTGGGCCCTGATGACCGCCTACATCGTGGCGCATCCGCTGGCCGGCGCCGTGCGCTCCAAGGCGCTGTTCCGCTTTCTGGGCACGCTGGTCGGCTGTACGGCCACGGTGCTGCTGGTGCCGCTGCTGTCCAACGCGCCGGAGCTGCTCACGCTGGCGTTGGCGCTGTGGGTGGGCCTGTGCCTGTTCGTCTCGCTGCTGGACCGCACGCCGCGCTCCTACACCTTCATGCTGGCCGGCTACACCGCCGCACTCATCGGCTTCCCTTCGGTGGAGACGCCGCTGCAGCTCTTCGACACCGGCGTGGCGCGCGTCGAGGAGATCGGCCTGGGCATCCTGTGTGCGACGCTGGTGCACAGCCTGGTGCTGCCGACGGGCCTGGCATCGAGCGTGCTGGGCCTGCTGGACCGCACCCTGAAGGACGCGCGGACGTGGACGGCTGATCTGCTGCAGCCGGGGCGCAAGGAGGGGCGTGCCCCTGCGGACGCGCAGGCGCTCGCAGCGGACCGCCGCCGGCTGGCGGTGGACGTGACGCAGCTGCGCCTGCTGTCGACCCACGTGCCGTTCGACACCACCCACCTGCGCTGGACGGCGGGGGCCATCCGCGCCATGCAGGACCGCGTTGCTGCGCTCACGCCCACGCTGTCGGCCGTGGAAGACCGCTTGCAGGCCCTGGAAGAGGCCGAGGGCGCCCTGCCGCCGGTGGTGGTGGCGGCGCTGGGCGCGGTCCATGCCTGGCTGCAGGAGAGGGCCGGGGAGCGCAGCGCGGCGCCCGGCACCGAAGCAGGGCCGCCGGACCGCCTGGACGCTGCGCTGCGGGCACTGGAAGCCCGCCCTGCGGGCACCACCGACTGGGTGCATGCGCTGCAGATCGGACTGGCCGTTCGGTTGCGCGAGCTGGTGGACGGCTGGAGCGCCTGTGCCCGGCTGCGGCGCGACATCGACGCCGGCCTGACCGGCGCCGCGCTGCCGCTGCGGCGCACGGCCGCGCTGGGCGACCGCGAGATGCACCGCGACTACGGCATGGCTTTGCTGTCGGCGCTGGCGGCCGTGCTGGCGATCTGCCTGTGCGGTGCGTTCTGGATCGTGACGGGCTGGCCGTCGGGCTCGGTGGCCGCCATGATGGCGGCGGTCTTCTGCTGCTTCTTCGCCACCATGGACGATCCCGTGCCCGCCATGCACGGGTTCCTCAAGTTCACGCTGTGGTCGGTGCCGATCTCGGCCGTGTATGTGCTGGTGCTGATGCCGGGCGTTCAGGACTTCGGCATGCTGGTGCTGGTGTGTGCGCCCACCTTCCTGGTGCTGGGCGGCTACATGGCGCGGTCGGCCCATTTCATGGGGGCCATGGCGCTGCTGTTCGGTGTCTCGGGCGCGCTGGCACTGCACGACACGGCCAATGCGGATCTGGTGAGCTTTGCCAACTCGATGGTCGGCCAGGTGCTGGGCGTGGTGGCTGCGGCGCGGGTGACGCGGCTGGTGCGGTCCGTGGGCGCGGACTGGAGCGCCCGCCGCATCCAGCGCGCGACCTGGCGTGAACTGGCCGACATGGCCGCCGCACCCCGGCTGCAGGACGCGGGCGACGCCTATGCCGTGCGCATGCTCGACCGTATCGGCCTGCTGGCGCCGCGCATCGCGCAGACGGGCGGATCGCTGGAAGGCGTCATCGCTGCTGACGCCCTGCAGGACCTGCGCATGGGCGCCGACATCGTTGCCCTGCAGCGCACGCGCACGCAGCTGCCTCCGGGGTCGGCTTCGGGCGTGGCTGCGCTGCTGGCCGAGGTTTCCGCGTTCTTCCGATCCCGTGCGAACGGCGTGGCCCATGCCTCGCCCCCCTTGCTGGCGCGCATCGACACGGCGCTGGCCGGCGCGCTCGATCCGGCCGCTGCGCATCGCTCCACGGGCTGGCGCGCGGCGGTGGCGGCGCTGGTGGGCCTGCGCCGCAATCTGTTCCCCGCCGCGCCTGCGGTGCTGATGACCACCGGGCCGCAGGCCCCAGGAGCGATTCCATGATCGGCGAAGCGAGTTTCTACGGGCTGTACCTGCCCTGGCTGATGCTCTGGGCGCTGGCGGCGTGGCCGCTGGCCTGGGGCCTGCGCCGCCTGCTGGCTGCCGCCGGCGCATACCGCTGGGTGTGGCACCCGGCGCTTTTCGATACCGCGCTGTATGTGCTGGTGCTGTATGGCATCAGCCGCACGGCGTCTCTTTTGCAATGAGTGCCTCCATGAAATCCGTGTCCAAGAACCTTCTTCAACGCCCCGCCGCCCAGGCGGCCGTGCGCCTGCTGGTCACCGCGCTAGCGCTGTGCGCCGCGGCCTGGGCCGCGTGGCAGCTGTGGGACCACTACGAGCTGGCGCCCTGGACGCGCGACGGCCGCGTGCGGGCCAACGTCGTGCAGATCGCGCCCGATGTGTCGGGCCTTGTCACGGCTGTGCCCATCCAGGACAACCAGTCCGTGGCGGCCGGGGCGCTGCTGTTCGAGGTGGACCACGCCCGCTACGCCCTGGCCCTGCGGCAGGCGCAGGCCGCGCTGAACGCCCAGCGCACGGTGCTGGCTCAGGCGCGGCGCGAAGACGCCCGCAACGCCGGACTGGGCGATCTGGTGTCGCGCGAGGCGCGCGAGCAGACCCAGGCGCGCGTCGAACAGGCGCGGGCCGCCGTGGCCCAGGCCGAGGTGACGCTCGCCAGCGCCCAGCTGAACCTGGAGCGCGCCAATGTGCGCGCCCCGGCCGACGGGATGGTGACCAACCTGGACCTGCGCCGCGGCAGCTACGCCACGGCCGGGCACCCCGCGCTGGCGCTGGTGGATGCCCATTCGTTCTACGTCGAGGGCTACTTCGAGGAGACCAAGCTGCCGCGCATCCACCAGGGCGACAAGGTGCGCGTGACGCCCATGGGCGGCACGGTGCTGACGGGCACCGTGGTCGGCATCGCCGCCGGCATCGCCGACCGCGACCGCACCACCAGCGCCAACCTGCTGCCCAGCGTGAACCCCACGTTCAACTGGGTGCGCCTGGCCCAGCGCATTCCGGTGCGCGTGCAGCTCGACCCGCTGCCCGAAGGCGCGCGGCTGGTGGCCGGGCAGACGGCGACGGTGCAGATCATCGAAGCCGCGAGCACCACCGCGGCCTCGGCCGCCCCCGCGGCGGCACCAATGACGGCACCGGTGACGGGGCAGGCCGGTTGATGGCGGAGGACAGCATGCACATGACGCGAACGATCGCCCCCCGCGCGGGGTGGCGGCTGCTGGGGCCGCTGGCCGCGGCCGCCGCACTGGCCGCCTGCGGCACGGCGCCCGTGGGCCCCGACTACCAGGTGCCCGCCGATGCCGTCGCCCGCCAGTCAGCGGCGGCGCAGCCCTTCATCGGTGCCGGCGCCGGCGAGGCGGCCGCAGACGGCGCTGCGGCTGCCGTGTTCGACAGCGCGCCGCTGCCCGACCACTGGTGGCGCCTATACCACGACACGCGGCTGGATGCGCTGGTGCAGCAGGCGCTGGAACACAACACCGACCTGCGCCAGGCCATGGCGAACCTGGAACGTGCTCAGGCCCTGGAAGACGAGGCGAGCGGCGCCGCCCGGCCTTCGGTGGCCGTCAATGGCGGGTTTTCGTTCGGCCATGCCTCGGGTCTGTCGGTGCTGCGCCCGGGCGATGTGCCGCCGGACGCCTTCCACTACAGCGCGGGCGCCTCGCTGTCGTACCAGATGGACCTGTTCGGCCAGATCCGCCGCGCCATCGAGGCGGCGCAGGCCGGCACCGCCGGGGCGCAGGCCGCGGTGGACCTGGTGCGCGTGAACGTCGCTGCCGGCACGGCGCGCGCCTATGCCGAGGTGTGCTCCACCGGCCTGCGCCTGCGCACGTCGCAGGCATCGGTCCGAGTGCAGTCCGACGCGCTGGAGGTCACCCGCCGTCTGCAGGCGGCCGGCCGGGCCGGCGCGATCGACGCCGCGCGCGCCGAGGCCCAGCTGGGCCAGCTGCAGGCCGCCCTCCCGCCGCTGCAGGCGCAGCGCCACTCCGCGCTCTTCCGCCTGGCCACCCTGACCGGCCATCTGCCGCAGGACTTTCCGCGCGCCCTGGCCGATTGCGCTACGCCGCCCCAGGTGGCCGGTGTGCTGCCCGTGGGCGACGGCGCCGCGCTGATCCGCCGACGCCCCGACATCCGCCAGGCCGAGCGCGCGCTCGCCGAAGCCACGGCACGCATCGGCGTGGCCACGGCGGACCTGTACCCCAAGGTGTCGCTGGGGCTTTCCGCCGCATCGGCCGGCAACCTGAGCGGCCTGGGCCGCAGCGACACGCTGAGCTGGAGCCTGGGCCCGCTGATCTCCTGGTCGATCCCGAACACCGGCACCGCGCGCGCCCGCATCGCACAGGCCGAGGCCGGCACACGCGCGGCGGCGGCGAAGTTCGACGGCACGGTGCTCACGGCCCTGCGCGAGACGGAAACGGCGCTGTCCGCCTACGCCCACGAACTGGACCGCCGCGCCCGCCTGCAGGCCGCCCGCGACGCCAGCGCGCAGGCCGCCGACCAGGCCCGCGCGCTGTACCGCAACGGCAAGACCGGCTATCTGGACACGCTGGACGCCGAGCGCAACCTGGCCAGCAGCGAAGCCGCCCTGGCGGCCAGCGAGGCGCAGGTGGCGGACGACCAGGTCACGCTGTTCCTGGCGCTGGGCGGCGGCTGGTAGGGTATGCGGCGCGCGTGATTGCTATGGTTTGAATAGCTGTTTGCGCTTGCCAAATGGAGGTTTCAGGTATGAAAATATCTGAGATTCAATCAAATAGAGCGCAAGCAGCTAGCGTTTTGATAGTGTGATTTGCCGCACCTGCGGCGTAGGGGCTTTGCGAAGGTGCAGCGGCTTTTGGCCCCCCGGCCGGCAGGGAACGCCGCTTCTCCGTCCCGTATGCCGCCGCTGCTCCGGTGCACGCCCGTGGCCGCTGGAGCCCGTCCCGATGCCCCGGCCGATAAAAAGCAAAAAGGCCCGCGAGGGCCTTTTGCTGGGGAGAGGGGCGCCGTGCGGCGCAGCCGGTGGTGCGCGTCGCTCAGGCGTTGGGCAGGAAGCCGTCCACCGACAGGTAGCGCTCGCCCGTGTCGTAGTTGAAGCCCAGCACCTTGGCGCCGGCCGGCAGCTCGGGCAGCTTCTGGGCGATGGCCGCCAGCGTGGCGCCGGACGAGATGCCGACCAGCAGGCCTTCTTCGCGCGCCGAGCGGCGGGCGTATTCGCGGGCGGGTTCGGCGTCGACCTGGATCACGCCGTCCAGCACGCTGGTGTCCAGGTTCTTCGGGATGAAGCCCGCGCCGATGCCCTGGATGGGGTGGGGCGCCGGCTGGCCGCCGGAGATCACGGGCGAGGCCACGGGCTCGACCGCAAACACCTTGAGTTGCGGAAACTTCGCCTTCAGCACGCGGGCCACGCCCGTCAGGTGGCCGCCGGTGCCCACGCCGGTGATCAGCACGTCGATGCCTTCGGGGAAGTCCGCCAGGATTTCCTGCGCGGTGGTGCGCACGTGGACATCGATGTTGGCGGGGTTCTCGAACTGCTGCGGGATCCACGCGCCCGGCGTGCTCGCGGCCAGCTCCTGCGCGCGGGCGATGGCGCCCTTCATGCCCTTTTCCTTGGGCGTCAGGTCGAACGTGGCGCCGTAGGCCAGCATCAGCCGGCGGCGTTCCAGCGACATGCTCTCGGGCATCACCAGCACCAGCTTGTAGCCCTTGACGGCCGCCACCAGCGCCAGGCCGATGCCGGTGTTGCCGGAGGTCGGCTCGATGATGGTGCCGCCGGGCTTCAGCGCGCCGGACTTCTCTGCGTCCTCGACCATCGCCAGCGCGATGCGGTCCTTGATCGATCCGCCGGGGTTGCTGCGCTCCGACTTCACCCACACGTTGGCGCCCGCGCCGAACAGGCGATTGATGCGCACATGGGGCGTGTTGCCGATGGTCTGCAGGATGTTCTGAACGGGCATGGCGACTCCAGTGAAAAGGGGTGGCTGATGGATGGGAAAGGCCCATTGTGGCCCACCGTAGCTGCCGTTTGCGCATATCGATATGCCGTACCGGAGGCCGTGCCAGCCGCCACCGCGCCTCTGCATCCCGGGGCCCACGGGCCTATCCGCTTTCGCGGGCGCAGGCTGTTTCCAGTTGTTCCGGGTGCGCTGCTGTGGGATGGCGGCGACGGGCCACGGGGCCAGACGGCGGATGTGCAATCTGTCACAGATCGCAGTGCCAGCGCTTTCCATAATCCGCCCGCCCGCCGGGTCTTTGGCCGCCGGGGAATGCCGTCGCCCTGGGGCGAATCCGCGTTCTCCGGCCGCGAGCGGCGGGCGGTGATGCAGTCAGTTCCGGCCGGCGGGTTCGCACGGCCTCTCGGCGGCCCAGACCGCCTTTTCTTTTCTGTGGAGGGAGTGGAGATGATGGTGGTGAATTCCAAAGTGTGGGCCTCGGCCGCTGCGATGGCGCTGGCGGCAACCCTGGCCGGGTGCGGCGGCGGTGGTGGTGGCGGAGACGGCGGCAATGCCGGCGGCGCCCAGCCCGCGCCAGTGACCCCGCCCCAGGCCGCGCTGCCGCCCGGCGGCTTGTACGTGGGCTTCTATGCAGAGGATGCTGCCGCCAACCCCGAAGACCCCACGCTGGGCGCCTTCCAGATGCGTTTGCCAGAGGGCAATGCGGACTACGCCGGCAGCATGTTCTTCACCTATGTGGGCTGCCAGAGCAGCAACGTGGGCACCACCGCGGGTACCAAGGCCGACACGGCCATCCGCGGCAGCATCGCCGGCATGGTGGACGGCCTGGCGCTGCGCGGCAGCTACAGCGGCAGCTACGACGCCGCGGTGCAGCGCTACACCGGCACGTATGCGCTCGAAGGCGGCAAGCAGTACCGCGACCTGCGTCCGTGCATCGAGTACTACATCGCGCCCAACGGCACCTTCGAGATGTACCCGGTGGGTGTCGCGCAGCCGGCCAGCTTCCAGGTCCAGGTCAGCGGCCGCAACCTGCAGTGGGGCAGCCTGGGCGGCGCCAGCCAGACGCTGGCGTATGTGCTCGATCCGTCCGCGACGGCCTCCAACGCCAACCCCGTGCTGTGGCAAGGCCTGGTCTTCGGCACGCAGACGCAGGTGACCCTGCCGGACAGCGTGACGCTGACCCGCGGCCGGGAGTACGTGGCCGCGGTGGCCGTGGGGTCTGCCACCCTGCAGCGGCTGGGCTTTGGCAGCGTGCGCTTCGTGGCGCCCTGATCGGCGATAATCACGCCCGTGAAGCGCGCCAGACCGCCGCTGGTGCAATCTGGGAAACCAGGCACTGGAGGAACGTCCGGACTGCACAGGACAGCGTAGCAGCTAACGGCTGCCCACCGTGAGGTGAGGATCAGAGCAACAGAGACGAGTCCCGGGGGAGTGCCGCAAGGTAGACCACCGGGGGTGAAACGGGCAATCTCTACGCGCAGCAATACCAAGTAGGCCAACGTTGATGTGGTTCCGCAGAGTTGGCGGGTAGGTAGCATCGAGCCGGGTGGGCGACCCCCGGCCCAGAGTAATGGCGGTCACGCCCGGGCAACCGGGCGCACAGAATCCGGCTTATCGGCGCGCTTCACACTTATCTCCCCAGGCCGGTGCGCGGCATGCGCACCGGCCTTTTTCCTGGCGCGGCGCTTGGCGCAGGTTCGACGCCCTTCCGGGGGGCGCGCAGGGCACTCGCCCGAATGCCATCCCCGGCAAGGACCTGGAGCGGGCGCTTTACCAGCGGTAGCTGGCCGCTGCGGTGACGCGGCGGGGCTCGCCGTAGTAGCAGACGTCGATGCAGTTGGTCACGTGCACGCGGTCGGCCAGGTTCGACAGGTTGAGCGTGAAGCGCCACGGCCCCGTCTCATAACCCACCATGGCGTCGAGCAGCGTGTACGACGGCACCCGCACCCCTTCGATGTAGGTCGCCGTGGAACTGCCCACGAAGCGCACGCCCGCGCCGGCCTTCCAGCCCGGCAGGCCCAGCGCGCCGAAGGCGTAGTCCGTCCACAGGGACAGCTGCTGGCGCGGCACGGCACCGGTGCGCTTGCCCACCTCGGCCGGGTCGTTGCTGCGCGTGGTGCGGGCGTCGGTGTAGGCGTAGGCCGCCAGCAGGCCCAGGCTGCGGGTGGCCTGCAGCTTGGCTTCCAGCTCCAGACCGCGCGAGCGCACCTCGCCGGTCTGCACCGTGAAGGCGTTGTCCACCGGGTCGGTGGTGGTCACGTTCTGCCGCGTGAGCTGGTACACGGCGGCGGTCAGCAGCAGGTCGCGGCCCTCGGGCTGGTAGCGCACGCCGGCTTCGTACTGCGTGCCGGTGGTCGGCTGGAACCGCGTGCCGCTGCGGTCGGTGCCCGACTGGGGCTGGAAGGACTCGCTCCAGCTCACGAACGGCGCCAGGCCGTTGGGCGCCAGGTACACCAGGCCGGCGCGGCCGGAGAAGGCATGGGAGCGCTCCCGCGTCCAGTTCTCCGCCTCGAAGTAGGGCGATTCGCGGTCTCGCGACCAGTCGTTGCGGCCGCCCAGCAGCAGCACCCAGCGGTCGGCGATGCGCGACTGGTTCTGCACGTACAGGCCCGTCAGGTCGTGCCGCTCGCGGCGCGAGGCGCGGTAGGGGCGCTGCACCTCGGGCGTGAGATCGGGCCGGCCGTACACCGGGTCGTACGCATCGAGCGGCGCGGCCATGCGCAGCCAGCGGGCCGAGCGGTGCTTCTGGCGCGTGTGGTCGGTGCCTACCAGCAAGGTGTTCTGCGTGCTGCCCAGGTCCCAGCGGTACTCCAGCGACAGGTCCATGGCGATGGCGGACGAGGCGTCCTCCCGCCGCGATTCGGCGAACCGCGGAAGGGTGCGCAGCGCCGCGTCCGAGAAGTCGCCGGTGAGCGGCCAGGTGGCCGGCATGGTGGACTCCGCATCGAAGACGTTCAGGTGGTTGCGCAGCCGCAGCCGGTCCGAGAAGGCATGCTCGAACTGGTAGCCGACCGAGCGCAGGGTGCTCTCGCTGCGGTCGCGGCCCGGCTCGCCCAGGTAGCGGTTCTCCGGAATGCGGCCGTTGGGGTTGGGCAGCACGGTGCCCCGCGCGGGGAAGCCGAACACGTACTTGGTGCGGCTCTTCTGGTAGTACGACAGCAGCGTGAGCGAGGTGTCCGCGGAGGGTTGCCACTTCAGCGCGGGAGCGATGTAGGTGCGGTCGTCGGGCACGAAGTCCACGAAGGTGTTGCTGTCGCGGGCCAGGGCGGTCAGGCGGTAGGTCCACACGCCGTCGTCCGTCAGCGCGCCGCCCAGGTCGGCCGAGAGCTGCTTGCGGTCGTAGCTGCCGGTCTCCACGTTCACCTCGCGCACCAGGTCGGCGGTCGGGCGTTTGGAGACCATGTGGATCACGCCGCCCGGGCCGGCGCTGCCGTAGAGCACCGAGGCCGCGCCCTTGAGCACTTCCACGCGTTCCAGTCCGTAGGGCTCGGCCTTGCCGTTGAAGGCGTTCACCATCGACTTGAGCCCGTCGCGGTAGATGCTGCCCTCGATGGCGTCGGAGTAGAAGCCGCGGATGAAGAGCCGGTCGGCGGTGCGGTCGTTGCCTTCGGTGCGGAACACCCCGGCGGTGTAGGCCAGGGCATCCGTCAGGTTCTGCGCCTTGGTGGCCTGCATCTCCTCGGCGGTCACGACCGAGATGGACTGCGGCGTTTCCACCAGGGCCGTGGCGGTCTTGGTTCCAGCGGCGCTGCGCCGGGCGACGTAGTTGCCGGCGGGCCCGGTGGTGGTTCCGGCATCGGCGCCGGCGCGGCCCGTCACGCGCACTTCCGACAGGGTGGCCGAGGACGCGGCGGGTGCACGCTCCACCACCAGCGTCTGCGCGCGGATCTGGCCGGACAGCCCGGTACCCCGCAGCAGTTGCGCGATGGCGGCCGCAGGCGCCATCCGGCCCTGCACCGCGGGCGCCTGCACGCCCTGCACCAGCGCGGGCGGCGCCAGCAGCTGCAGTCCGGCCTGGCGGGCCAGCTGGTTCAGAGCCTGGTCCAGGGGCTGGGCGGGCACGGAGAACGCCACCTCTCCGGCCGGCTGTGCGGCAGAGGCGGGCGCTGCGGTGGGTTACGCCCCGGCCGGCGGCAGGGCCGTGGCCAGAAGTGCAAGGCCGGCCAGGGCGGTGACGCGGTGGGAGCGGGGCGGGAAGCGGCGGGAAAGCATGGAGATCTCCGGGGTGCGCGAGGGCATGAACAGGCCCGGGGCGGCAACGGTGCACTCTCCCGGGTTCCATGGACTCAAACGAACGGCGCGCGCAATTCCCTCATGCGGCTTCGGGCACCGGGCACGGCCGCGGCTCAGCGCCGGGCGATGACGATCGCGCCGCCGCCTGCCTCGCGCACCGCGACGGGCAGGCTGCCCGGCAGCAGGCGCAGCCACTGGCGCGCGTCGGCGATGCGCACCCGCGCCAGCACCGGCAGGTCGGCCGCGTCCGGCTCCACCGACAGGGGCAGGGCGCTGTAGCGGCCCAGGCGCTGCACCGCTTCGCCCAGCGGCGTGTGGTGGAACTCGAGCCAGCCATCGCGCCAGGGCGCGACCGTGCCGGTGCGGGCGCTGCGCTGCGCAGGCGCTTGCGGCGGCAGAAGCACCTGCTCGCCGGCCTGCAGTTCCAGGGGGGCGCCGTGCGGGTCTTCCACCCGCACCCGGCCTTCTTCCACGGAGACGCGCACGCCATGGGGCTCCAGCGCCACCTCGAAGCGCGTGCCCACCACGGTCACGCGCACGCCCTGGGCCTGCACTTCGAACGGTCGCTGCGCGTCCGGTGCGACGGCAAAGAACGCCGATCCCGACAGCAGCTGCACGCCCCGGCGCAGGGCGGTGTAGCGCACCTGGACTTCGCTGCGCGCGTCCAGCGCCAGCGTGCTGCCGTCGGGCAAGGGCTGCACCAGCGTGCATCCGGTGGCCGTGGCCAGGGTCGCCGCGTACTGGGGCATCCACTGGCGCCACGCCTGCCACAGGGCCGCGCTCCCCACACCCATGCCCGCCGCGCCGAGCAGGGCCGACAGCGCGCGCCGGCGGCCCTTGCGGGCGGGCGCGTCCGCTTCGCCGCGCCAGCGGTGCAGCGAGGCCTCGACGCTGTCCAGCGCCCGCATGACCTCGCGCTCGACCGTCTTGACCGAGACGCCGTGGCGGCTGGCCAGCTCGGCATGCGGCAGGCCGTCGATGCGGTCGGCCAGGAAGATGTCACGGCAGCGGGCTGGCAGCTGCGCCAGCGTGCGCTCCACTTCCGTCAAGGCCTGGCGGTAGAGGTGGGTGTCCGCCACGTCGGGCGTGGCGTGGTGGGCGGGGGCGGCCTCGGGCAGCGCGTCGGCGTCGAACCGCTCGTGGGCGCGGCGGTTGCGCCGCAGGTGGTCGATGGTCAGGTTCTCCGCCACCGTGTAGAGGTAGCTGCGCTGCTGCCGCGCGGCCTGCTGGGGGTCGGCCGCGGGCTCGAACGCCGCAGCGCCCTGCACGCCCTGCACGCCCCGCTCGGCCAGCCGCAGCCACGCGTCATGCACCAGGTCCTGGGCGGCCTGCGGTCCGGTGCGCCGCGCCACGAAGCGGACGAGGTCGTGGTAGCTCTCGGCAAACGCCACCAGCAGCGGCGAAGGGGACGGTGCGGACATGCAGAAGGGCCCGGTGGACGCAGAAGGCCTGCATTCTAAAGAATGATTCTTATTTGCAGGAGTGTGGTCTGCCGGCCGCCACCCGCCGAGGGACTGGCCGGCAGACCCGGTGCGTCGTCAGCGCGCGCAGTGCGGGGCGTGGCCGTCGCGCAGTTCGCGGGCCCGCTGGACGGTGTCCGGATGGCTGCTGAGTAGCGTCCATCCTTCCTGCGCCGGCTGGGGATGCGGCGACGGCGGGGCCTGGCTGGCGGGCGTGGAGGCTCCGGCGGCCGGCGTTGGCGCGGGCGTTTCGGCGTCGTGCGCAATGGCCAGCAGCAGGTCGGCCATGGGGGCGGTCGGCAGGCGCGCCTGGCCCATCAGGGCGATGGCGAAGCAGTCCGCCTCGCGCTCCTTGCTGCGGCTGTAGGCCAGGCCCGTGAGCAGCGCGCTGCCGGTGGACAGCAGGCCGGAGACGTCGCCCAGCGCCAGCCCCAGCCCGATGTTGAGCACACCCTGCTCCACCAGCATGCGGGTGGTGTGGCGGTGCACCACGTGGCCGATCTCGTGCGCCAGCACGCCGACGATGGCATCGTCGCCCAGCTGCCGCTCGCGCGCCTCCCGCACCAGATCGTCCGTCACCACGATGGCTCCGCCGGGCAGCGCGAAGGCATTGGGTCCCATGCCCGAGCGGAACGACAGCGTGTAGCGCGGCGCGTAGCCCCGGTAGCGCCGCAGCCCGGGGGGCGTCTGCGCCACCAGGGCGTCGAAGCGCTGGCGCAGCGCGGCCTGGCGTTCCGGCGCGAGCTGGCTGGGCTTGAGCATGCGCCCTTCGTCCATGCGCCGCAGCGTGTCGGTGGTAAGGGCCGTCTCCCAGGCCAGCGGGACGAAGCGCGTGAGCTGCGTGGCCGCCCACGGCGTGCCATACCGGTAGAACAGCGTGAGGCCGATGGCCGCGACCACCAGCACGGCGATGAATGCGGGCCAGCGCGTCTGCATGCGCTGGGCCAGGGTCGGGCGCTGGCCGGCCCGCTGCAAGGCCGCATGCCAGCCGGCGGCGTCCTCGATCTCCAGGCTGCCCGCGTCCTGCAGGTCCACCACCAGACGTTCCTGCAGGCGCTGGGCGTGCCAGGCTTCGGGCCAGCCCACTTGGCGGTGGCCGAACACCACCGGCGCCGCGCCCTGGTGCAGCGGGTGCAGCACCAGGGCCGGCCCCGCCGTGCCGGGCTGGAAGCCGATGAGCACGGGCCGCCCCTGGCTGTTCAGCCCGTCATACCAGCGGGCCCGCACCAGCGCGGCTGGTGGCGCTGCGTTCGCGGTGGGTGGGATGGTGCGGGCGCCGGCCATGGATGCGGTATCAGCCGATCAGGTCCAGCCCGGCCGCATCGGCCAGGGCGTCGCCGATGCCGTCCTTCTGCTGGCGCACCAGCTGGCCGGCCACCTGGTCCACGCCGCCCTTGACGTGCAGGGTGACCGATTCGAGCTTCATGCGGTACTCGCTCACCATCGCGAACGGACGGAAGAAACCCAGCGTGAGCAGCGTGAAGAGCATGTTGCGCAGCCGCAGGAACACGTAGCGGCGCGCGCGCAGATCGCATTTGAAGCGGGCGATCTGGCTCACGCCGATGTTGTTCCACATCAGCTGGAACATGCGCGCCTCGCGGTAGGCCCGCGCCGGGGCCGACGCCAGCATCAGCGCGAACAGCATGACCGCGAAGGCAGCGACGATGGCGATGAACAGCCACAGGCCGAAGGCCGCCTTGGACACGATCGCTGCCGCCATCGCGATGGCCCCGCCGGCGGCCAGGCTGACCAGCAGCGAGATCGCCACGGCGCAGAGGATGAACACCAGCACGGTGGCCAGCCAGATCTTGACGAAGTCCAGGTACACGGGCTTCCAGCGGCCGGGCTCGGCGCCCACCCGCGCGCGCAGCACCAGCAGGCTGCGGTAGTTGTATTCGAGGCGGATGATGCACAGCACCGTCAGCACCACGCCCAGCAGCACCAGCGCGCCCATCGGGCGGGTGATGCGGGGCAGCTTGCGGCCGGCGCTGGCCGCCTCGGCCGTCACTTCCGGTGCCAGGGCCTGCAGGCCGAAGAACACCCCCAGCCACACCAGCGCCAGTGCGAACACCGGCCAGCTGGCGCGGTACACCTCGCCCCAGCCTGCGGTGAACTGCAGCCGCAGGCCGCGCCAGCGCGTGTTGCCCAGGCGAAAACGCATGGCGCTGGCCCAGATGAAGGGCGACAGCAGCGCGCCGCCGAGCAGGAACAGGCCCACGGTCGTGTCCTGCCCCGTCTTGGCGGCGATGTTGTAGGCGGCCGTCAGGGCCACCAGCACCAGGAAGCCCATGACCATGCGGCGCTGCTGCGCGGTGAATTCGAGGGGGCTGTCCGCCACCAGGGAGTGCCCGTAGAAGTACTGGGCGGTTCGCCGCCGCGCCCACGGGGTGTAGAAGCCCAGCGTGACGATGGTCAGCAGCAGGTTGACGATCCACACGCGGAAGTACTCTCCGCCGCTGCCGGTGAACTGCAGCGCATGGGCCTCGATGCCGGGCACGGCAAGGAACGGATGCGGCCGGGAACGGCCGTCCGTCGTGGTGTTGTTCATGGCTCTCCCTCCTGAATCGCGGGCAGTGTATAGCAGGGAGATGGCGGCAGCGCAGGGCTTGCGGCGCCAGCGGCGCGGCTCAGCCGGGCTTGCGCCGCGCGCGCGGGTGGGCCGCGTCGTACACCTGTGCCAGGTGCTGGAAGTCCAGGCGCGTGTAGACCTGGGTGGTGGTGATGTTGGCGTGGCCCAGCAGCTCCTGCACCGCGCGCAGGTCGCCGCTGGACTGCAGCAGGTGGCTGGCGAACGAATGGCGCAGCATGTGCGGGTGCACGGGCGTGGTCAGGCCGGCCTGTTGGCTGCGTTGGCGCAGCCGCAGCCAGACGGACTGCGCCGTCAGCCGCGCTCCGCGCTGGCCCACGAACAGCGCCGCGTCCAGCCGGGCCGATGCCGCGCCGCCGAAGGGCTGCGGCCGCTGCGCCAGCCAGGCCTGCAGCGCCGCCAGCGCGGCCGCGCCTACCGGCACGCTGCGGCGCTTGGAGCCCTTGCCGAAGACATGCGCCTCGCCGGCCTGCAGGTCGATCCAGCCGCGGCCCTGGCGCTGGGTGTCGGGGCCCGGCACGGCGTCCAAACCAACCAGCTCGCCCACGCGCAGGCCGCAGCCGTAGAGCAGTTCGACGATGGCGGCGTCGCGCGCCTCCAGCCACGGGTCGCCGCCGGCGTGCGCGTGTTCCGCCAGGCGCACGGCGTCGTCCACCGGCAGCGCCTTCGGTAACGGCTTGGGCGCCTTGGGCGCGCGCACGTCCTGCACCGGGTTGTGGGCCACCAGGCCCTGGCGCGCTGCCCAGGTGAAGAAGCCGCGCCAGCCGGAGAGGATCAGCGCAATGCCGCGCCCGCTGCGCCCGCTGCTGTGCATCTGCGCGACAAAGCGGCGGATGTGCGCGCTGGTGATCTGCAGCAGCGGCACCGGCACGCCGGCCGCGCACTGCACGAGCTTGTGCAGGTCGAGCGCGTACAGGGTCAGCGTGCGGTCGGCCAGGCGCTTCTCGACGCGTGCGTACTCCAGGTAGCGCTGCGC
Source organism: Paracidovorax wautersii (assembly GCF_031453675.1). Classification (NCBI taxonomy): domain Bacteria; kingdom Pseudomonadati; phylum Pseudomonadota; class Betaproteobacteria; order Burkholderiales; family Comamonadaceae; genus Paracidovorax; species Paracidovorax wautersii. The sequence continues at coordinate 2,120,759 of NZ_JAVIZX010000001.1, forward strand.
CTCGGGCGGCAGCGCGGTGACTTCGGCGGGCGCGGAGTGCTGCATACCGTCAGCGAGCGGCCCGCCGTGCACTCGTTGGGCGGGGCCGCTTCATGGGCGCGGCCCCACGCCAGGCGCGCAGCGCCACAGGGGGATGGTTCACCTCAGCCTCGACAGGGCCGAGCTGGCCAGCTCCGCCATGCGAGCGAGGAAGTCCGTGCCCATGGTGGCGTCGAAGCGGTGCGGATCGGGCGAGCCCAGCACCAGCAGGCCGAAGGCCGGGCCGTCGCCGTCGATGGCGCCTTCCCGCAGCGGCAGCAGAGCCAGCGACTGCACGTTGGCCGCATCGGGCAGCCACGCGGTGGCCTCGAAGCCGAGGTTGGGCCCGCAGAAGGGCATGGTGAGCGAGGCGGTGAAGGTGCGGGCGTCCTCGCTCGCGCCTTCGGTGAAGGCAGCGCCCTGGTGGGCGGGGGCCACGTCCCACACGCGCAGCGCGGCCTGCGGCACGTCGAACAGCGTGCGGATGCCGTCGGTGACGGCGGCCGGCAGGGCCTGCGGGTCCTTGGCGGCAGCCAGCTCGCGGCTCCACTGGTGGATCTTCGCGGCCGTGGCGGCGTTCTCGCTGCCGTGGCGCACGATCTCCATCACGCGCTGCTCCAGGCCCTTGATCTTCTCGCGCAGCATCTCGGCCTGGCGCTCCTGCAGGCTCACCGCGCGGTGGCCGTGGGGGCTGGTGATGGTGACACCGGCCAGCACTTCGGCGTGGCGCTCGAAGAAGCCGGGGGTGTTGGCCAGGAACTCGGCGATGTCGTCCTCGGTGATGGGCGGCACGGAGGAGGACGGGTGGGACGTGTGGTTGGAGGAAGGAGGGGTCATGGTGTGTCGGGAAGGTCGATCTGGCCGTCGAAGACGGCGGTGGCGGGGCCGGTCATGAAGACGGCGTCGTCGGCGCCGCCGGCCCAGGCGATGGTGAGCACGCCGCCGCGGGTCTGCACGTCCACGCGGGCGTCCAGCAGCCCCAGGCGGATGCCGGAGACCACGGCGGCGCAGGCGCCGGTGCCGCAGGCCAGGGTCTCGCCCGCGCCGCGTTCGTACACGCGCAGGCGCACATGGCTGCGGTCCACGACCTGCAGGTAGCCGGCGTTGACGCGCTGCGGAAAGCGGGCGTGCCCCTCGATCAGCGGGCCGGTCTGGGCCACGGGGGCGGTGTCCACGTCGTCCACGAGCTGCACGGCGTGCGGGTTGCCCATGGAGGCGACTGCTATCAATACGGTAGCTGGTTGCGCTGGTGTATCAAGCGCCAGCGGCCATTTTTGCCCGGAACCCTGGGCGATGGGCGTGAGGCCGGTGGCGTCGAAGGGCACGCGCGCCGGCTCCAGCACCGGGCGGCCCATGTCGACGGTGACGCGGCCATCGGGCGTGAGCTGCGGCGCGATCACGCCGGACAGCGTCTGCACGCGGATGGTGTCCTTGTCCGTCAGGCCCTTGTCGCGCACATAGCGTGCGAAGCAGCGCGCGCCGTTGCCGCACTGCTCCACTTCGCCGCCGTCGGCGTTGTGGATCACGTATTCGAAGTCGACGCCTTCCGCCGGCGCGGGTCGCACGGTGAGGATCTGGTCGGCGCCCACGCCGAAGTGGCGGTCGGCCAGAAAGCGGTAGTGCGCGGGCGTCAGGCCCAGGCGGCCCCGGGTCTCGTCGAGCACGACGAAGTCGTTGCCCGCGCCCTGCATCTTGGTGAAGCGGATCTGCATGGGGGGATTATCGTCACTGGCTCAGTCCGCAGGTCCGGCCCTGTGCTCCACCAGAAAGTCCAGGAAGCAGGCGATGCGCGCCGACAACTGCGTGTTGCGGTAGTACACGGCGCTGATGGGCTGGCGCACATCGGCCGTGTCCTTGGCCAGCAGCTGCACCAGATCGCCGCGCTCCCGGTCGGTGGCGGTCATGAAGTCCGACAGGCACACGATGCCCGCGCCGGCCAGCGCCAGCTGGCGCAGCGTCTCGCCGCTGGACGCGGTGATGTGCGGGGTGACGGGCCATGCGTCGCCGTGCGCGCCGCGCAGCGGCCAGCGGTTGAGCGATTCGGGCTGGGTGAAGCCCAGCAGCGTATGGCCGGCCAGGTCCTCGACCTTGCGCACCCGGCCGTGCGCGGCCAGGTAGTCCGGGCTGGCCAGCACGCGGATGCGGCTGGCGCCCAGCGGCCGGGCGTGCAGGGTGGAGTCGCGCAGCGCGCCGATGCGGATCGCCACGTCGGTGCGGCGCTCCAGCAGGTCGATGTTCAGCTCGTCGGTGTCCAGTTCCAGCGTGATCTGCGGGTAGGCCCGGCGGAAGGCCGGCACCAGCGGCGCCACCGCATGCAGCATGAAGGGCGTGGCCGCGTTCACGCGCAACCGGCCGGCCGGCTGCAGGCGGCGGGTGGCCATGTGCTCCTCGGCCTCGTCCAGTGCGGCCAGGATGGCGCGGGCGCGGACCAGGAAGGCCTGGCCCTCCTCGGTGAGCCCGATGCGCCGCGTGGTGCGGCGCAGCAGCGTGGTGTCCAGCTTCTTCTCCAGCCGCGCCAGCGCGCGGCTGATGCCGGAGACGGTCTGCCCCAGGCGCTCGGCGGCGGCGGTGATGGAGCCGCCGTCCACCACGGCGGCGAAGGCCTGCAGTTCTTCCAATGTGGTCTTCATGGGGATGGCTGAGAGCTGGGTGATTGTTGATTGCTGCGCAAATATATTCTGCAGAAAACCCTGTTTTTCTGCAAAGGTGATCGGCGGACACTGCGCTCCATTCCCAAGGAGTGTTTCCATGCCCATTGCTTTGTTCGCGCTGACGCTCAGCGCATTCGCCATCGGCACGACCGAGTTCGTGATCGTCGGCCTGCTGCCCACCGTGGCGGCGGACCTGGCCATCAGCCTGCCCTCGGCCGGCCTGCTGGTCAGCCTGTATGCGCTCGGCGTCGCCGTGGGCGCACCGGTGCTGACCGCGCTGACCGGCAGGCTGCCCCGCAAGGCCCTGTTGCTGGCGCTGATGGCGCTGTTCACCGCCGGCAACCTGCTGGCCTGGCAGGCGCCCAGCTACGGCGCGCTGGTGGCGGCGCGCATCCTGACCGGGCTGGCGCACGGCGTGTTCTTCTCGATCGGCTCGACCATCGCCACCGGCCTGGTGCCGCGCGAGAAGGCCGCGAGCGCCATCGCCATCATGTTCACCGGGCTCACCGTGGCGCTGGTCACCGGCGTGCCGCTGGGCACCTTCATCGGCCAGCACTTCGGCTGGCGCGAGACCTTCCTGGCCGTGTCGGCGCTGGGCGTGGTGGCCTTCATCGGCAGCGCGTTGTTCGTGCCGCGCCGCATCGCCCACACCCCGCCGGCATCGCTGGTGCAACAGGCCAAGGTGCTGGCCGAGCCGCGGCTGCTGCTGGTGTACGCCAAGACGGCCATCGGCTACGGCGGCACCTTCATTCCGTTCACCTTCCTGGCGCCCATCCTCACGGACATCGCCGGCTTCAGCGCCGGGGCGGTGGGCTGGGTGATGCTGGTCTACGGCGTCTCGGTGGCCGTGGGCAACCTCTGGGGCGGCCGGCTGGCCGACCGCCTGGGCGCCATCCCCGCGCTGCGCATCATCTTCGCGCTGCTGGCCGCCGTGTTGCTGCTGCTGCAGTTCACCGCGCCGCACCCGGCGCTGGCGGTGGCCACCGTGCTGCTGTGGGGTGCCGTGGCCTTCGGCAACGTGCCGGGGCTGCAGGTGTACGTGGTCCAGCAGGCCGAGCGCTACGCGCCGCAGGCCGTGGACGTGGCCTCGGGCCTGAACATCGCCGCGTTCAACCTGGGCATCGCCGGGGCCGCCTGGGCGGGCGGGCTGATCGTCACGCACCTGGGGCTGATGCACACGCCCTGGATCGGTGCCGCCGTGGTGCTGGTGGCCCTGGCGCTCACGCACTACAGCGGCGTGCTGGATGCCCGCGGCGGCGAGCCTGCCCGCCGCCGCGGCCCGGTACCGACCGGCCACTGACCGGCGGCCCCGGGAATGCCCGGCGGCCGGTCCCCTCTTTTCACCTTTTTCTTCTTTCTTTCTTCCGTCCCAGGAGACTTCCCATGTCCATCATTGATGCATTCGCCGCTTCCGTGGCCGCCCCCGCCGCCGTCACCACCGTGGTGCCGTCCTTCGGCCTGGGCACGTTCCGCCTGAAGGAGCAGGTCGCCGTCGATGCCGTGCGCAACGCGCTGGAGCTGGGCTACCGCCACGTCGACACCGCGCAGATCTATGGCAACGAGGCCGAGGTCGGCCAGGGCCTGGCGGAGAGCGGCGTGCCGCGCCGCGAAGTGTTCCTCACCACCAAGGTCTGGACCGAGCACCTGGCCGGCGACCGCCTCATCCCCAGCCTGAAGGACAGCCTGTCGCGCCTGCGCACCGACCAGGTGGACCTGACGCTGGTCCACTGGCCCTCGCCCGGCGGCGCCGTGCCGGTGGCCGAGACCCTGGCGGCCCTGGCCGAGGCGCAGGCGCAGGGCCTCACGCGGGCGATCGGCGTGTCCAACTTCAACATCGCGCTGCTGCGCGAGGCCATCGCCGCCGTGGGCGCGCAGGCCATCGCCACCCACCAGATCGAACTGCACCCCTACCTGCAGAACCGCGCGGTGGTGGAATTTGCCCGCAGCCAGGGCATCCACACCACGTCGTACATGACGCTGGGCTACGGCCAGGCGCTGCAGGACCCGGAGGTGCAGGCCATCGCCCAGGCGTGCGGCGCCACGCCCGCGCAGGTGGTGCTGGCCTGGGCCATGCAGTCGGGCTACGCGGTGATTCCCTCGTCCACGCAGCGGGCCCACCTGCAGAGCAACCTGCTCGCCCGGCAGCTGCGCCTGAGCGACACGCAGATGCAGCGCATCGCCGCGCTGGACCGGGGCGGCCGCCTGGTGGACCCGGAAGGCCTGGCGCCGGCCTGGGACTGAGCGCCGCGCGGCCCCGCTGCCCGGCGGGGCCGGGTGCGGGCTGCGAGCTGCCAGCCGTCGCCTGCGAAGGGGGATCGGGTCAAAACGGGCCGCAGCGCCCGTCCCTGCTGCGCAGGCAGCTATCGTTTTCGATAGTGACAGCCGGCCCCCGGCCGGCTGCCGATAATCGGGCATGCCCCGCGCCACCCAACAACTGCATGTCCCCCGCACTCCGGCCACACCGCTGGAGGCAGCCACCGTTCTGCTGCTGCGCGACGCGCCCCTGCCGGGCGGCGGCACGGCGCTGGAGGTGCTCATGACGCGGCGCTCGCCGCATGCCAGCTTTGCGCCGGGCGCGTATGTCTTCCCGGGCGGCGGCATCGAGGCGCTGGACGCGCAGAGCCACGCCCAGGCTGACCGCCGGCCCGCGCAGAGCGACCTGTGCGTGACGCAGTCCATCGCCGCCATCCGCGAGAGCTTCGAGGAGCTGGGCGTGCTGCTGGCGCGCCGGCCCGACGGCCGCTTTGCGGGCGCCGCCGACATCGCCGCGCTGGACCGCCAGGCGCCCTTCGTGGCGCAGTGCGCCGCGCGCGGCCTGCGCCTGGCGGCCGATGCCGTCTTCCTGCTGGCGCACTGGACGGCCGACCGCGACCTGCCGCGCCGCTTCGCCGTGCCGTTTCTGGTCGCCCGCATGCCGGAGGATCAGGAGCCCGTGGCCGATGAGTCCGAACAATTCGAACCCGTGTGGGTGCGCCCGGCCGATGCGCTGGAGCGCCACGCCGCCGGCCAGTTCTTCATGATCTACCCGACCATCCGCACGCTGGAGCGGCTGGCGAAGTTCGCTGGCGTGGATGCGGTGCTGGCTGCCGTGGCCGGCGAGCAGCCGCTGTGGGTCAGCAGCCCGCGGGCCGGCCTGAAAGGCGGCAAGGAGTCGCGCCACATGGAGGACGAGCCCGAGTTCGGCGAGCTGGCCCTGGTCTGCCCCGATGGCCAGATCGTGCACGCGCTGGACTGGCAGACCGAGATGGCCGTGCCGCTGCTGAAGAACGTGCAGCGCCTGACGGCGCCCAACCCCGGCGTGATGACCGGCCCCGGAACCAACAGCTACCTGGTGGGCGACCCGGCCACGGGCTACATCGCCATCGACCCCGGCCCGCAGGACGCCGAGCACCTGCAGCGCCTGTGGCGGGCCGCGGGCGGCGACATCCGCATGATCGTCTGCACGCACTCGCACGCCGACCATTCCCCCGGCGCCGCGCCGCTGCAGGCCCTGGTGGCCGCAACCGGGCGCGCTGCCCCGCCCATCCTCGGGCTGCCCTCGGCCCCCACGGCGCGGGCGGCCAGCCACTTCGTCCCCGATCGCGTGCTATCGAATGGCGAGCTGCTGGCGCTTTCCGGATATGGGCTGGAAGGCGAAATCACCCATACCCTGGAAGTGGTGCATACGCCCGGCCACGCGGCCAACCATGTCTGCCTGCTGCTGCGCGAGGACGGCCTGCTGTTCAGCGGCGACCACATCCTGAACGGCAGCACCACGGTCATCGACCCGCCGGATGGCAACATGGCCGACTACCTGGACTCGCTCGACCGCCTGGATGCGCTGTGCGCCCGCCACGGCGTGGACTTCATCCTGCCCGCGCACGGCCACGTGCTGGGCGGCCCGCTGCAGAACGCCCGCGCCTCCATCGCCCGCCTCAAGGCCCACCGCCTGGCGCGCGAGGCCAAGGTGCTGGCGGCCATGCAGGCCCTGCCGGACGGCAGCCTGCAGGACTGGGTGCAGCGCGCCTACGACGACGTGCCGCCGCGCCTGTGGCCCGTGGCCCAGCGCTCCCTGCTGGCGCACGTCGAGCGCATCCGACAATTGAATCTCTCCCTGGAACCCGGACATGCCTGATCTCGTCAACCCACCCGAACACATCCGCCTCGCCAAGCGCGTGGCCGAGCAGCTGCGCTGCTCGCGCACCACCGCCGAGCAATACATCGAGGGCGGCTGGGTCCGCGTGGACGGCCGCGTCGTGGAGGCGCCCGGCGCCCGCGTGACGGCCCTGCAGACAGTGGCGCTCGACCCCGACGCCAACCTGATGGAGCTCACGCCCGTCACCCTGCTGCTGCACAAGCCGGTCGGCTACGAGGCGGGCCTGGGCGCATCCGACGCGGCCGGCGCCCATCACCACCACAGCCACGGCAGCCGCAGCCAGGGCGCGCCCTCGGCCGCCACGCTGCTGACGGCGGCCTCGCACGCGGCCGAAGACGCCAGCGGCACGCGCGTGCTGCAGCGGCACTTCCGGCAACTGGAGTGCTTCACGCCCCTGCCCACGCCGGCCAGCGGCCTGGTGGTCTACACGCAGGACCGGCGCATCGCCCGCAAGCTGGCCGAAGACATCGAATCGATGGAGCAGGAATGCATCGTCGAGGTGGCCGGCCAGATCGCCGAGGGAGGCCTCCAGAAGCTCTGCCACGGCCTGAGCTTCAACGGCCGGCCGCTGCCGCCCATCAAGGTGAGCTGGCAGAACGAGACGCGGCTGCGGTTCGCGCTGAAGGGCATCCGGCCGGGGCAGATTCCGGCGATGTGCGAGGCGGTGGGGCTGCTGGTGATGGCGATCCGGCGGATCCGGCTGGGGCGGGTGCCGCTGGCGAAGGTGCCGGAGGGGCAGTGGCGGTATTTGCAGCCTTGGGAAAAGTTTTGAGGGTTTTTGGGCTCTGGAGCTTATGGGGTAAGCGCTGGTAGCTATCACTTTTGAATGGGCGGCTCTTTAGGGCCGCTTTTTCTTTTGGCGGGGGAGGTGGCTTGGCTTTCCGGGGCCGGGGTGTGCGCCCGGCGGGCGCACTCACTTTCTTTTGCTTCGCCAAAAGAAAGTAAGCAAAGAAAAGGCGACCCTGCTGTCTGCGTCCCCGCTCGCCTGCGGCGAACGGGGCAACCTGCGGTGCTCGGTCACGGGGCGGCGCCGTGGAACTCGCTGCGCGCTGGCGCGCTCCGCTCGGACAGCCACGGCGAGCCAGATCACGAAGCGGGCGTGTCCTGCGGCACACCCGCCCGCCCCGCGCCCTGTGCTCCTCGGCGCATACAGAAGGGAGTGGGGACGACACGGGTCTTTGCTTCGCTCGACCCGGCCTTCGCGGCGCTTCGCGCCTGCGCACGCGCAGAGCACACGCACTTCGCCCCACAAGGGCCGAGCGCAGCGATGGCCCAAGCGGGGCGTTCGGGTTCCCTTCTGCCCGTGCCGAGAAGCGGAGCGCGGGCAGGGCGCATGCGCGTCGGAGCGCGCATGCCTCGTGAACTGACTCGCCGTGGCTGTCCGAACGGAGCTGCTCTGCAGCGCAGTGAGTTCCACGGCGGCCCTGCCTGCGCGAGCATCGCAGGCTGCCCCGTAGCGCAGCGCAGGGGACACGGGCAGCAGGGTCGCCCTTTCTTTGCTTACTTTCTTTCGGCGAAGCGAAAGAAAGTGAGTGCGCCGCCGGGCGCACACCCCGGCCCCGGGAAGCAAAGGCCCTGCATCCCCCAAAAAGCAGCTCGAAGCCAACCTCCGGCCCATCGTAAGAAAGTCCTCGTCCACCAGACTGAGATCCGGCGCGGAAACATCCCAATGTCCCGCCATCGCACCGCCCCCGAGCGCAAGAGCGCGCCGCACGACCAACGACAATACGCCCCCATGAAAACCCTCCGCCTGCGCCCCGGCAAGGAACGCTCCCTCCTGCGCCGCCATCCCTGGATCTTCGAATCCGCCATCGCCAAGGGCGGCGGCGACAGCGGCGAGACTGTGCGCGTCGAATCGGCCGAGGGCCGGTTCCTCGCCTGGGCCGCGTTCAGCCCGAATTCGCGCATCCGTGCGCGGGCCTGGAGCTTCGACGAGGCGCAGCGCATCGATGCTTCTTTTTTCATAGCTGCTTGCGCAAACGCAGTCAGCGCCAGAGCCCGATTTGCCATTGACAGCGATGGCGTGCGCCTGGTGCATGGCGAGTCCGACGGCCTGCCGGGTTTGATCGTGGACCGCTACGGCGACACGTTGGTCGCCCAGTTCACCAGCGCCGGCACCGAGCGCTGGAAGAACGTGATCGCCGACGCGCTGCTGCAGGCCACGGGCCTCACGCACCTGTACGAGCGCTCGGACGCCAACGTGCGCCAGCTCGAAGGGCTGGAGCCCGCCACCGGCTGGCTGCGTGGGGGCGGCGAGGGCGTGCCGGTGGAGCTGACCATCCGCGAACACGGCTGGAAGCTCACGCTCAGCATTGCCGACGGCCACAAGACCGGCTTCTACCTGGACCAGCGCGACAGCCGCCAACGCTTTGCCGAGACGGTGCGCCGCCTGCAATCGCAGCGCGTGCTCAACTGCTTCTGCTACACGGGCGGCTTCTCGGTGGCCGCGCTGGCGGGCGGGGCAGGGCATGTGACGTCCATCGACTCGTCCGGCCCGGCGCTGGAGCGGGCGCGGGCCCACGTGGCGCTGAACGGCTTCGACGCGGCGCGGGCCGATTTCCTGGATGCCGACGTGAACGCTTCCCTGCGCCAGTTCCTGAAGGAGGGCCGCACCTTCGACGCCATCGTGCTGGACCCGCCCAAGTTCGCGCCCACCGCAGCGCACGCGGAGCGTGCCGCACGGGCCTACAAGGACATCAACCGCCTGGCCCTGCAGCTGCTGGAGCCGGGCGGCGTGCTGTTCACCTTCTCGTGCTCGGGCGGCATCAGCGCCGACCTGTTCCACAAGATCGTCGCCGGCGCCGGTGCCGACGCGCATGTGGACGGCTACATCCTGGAGCGCCTGTCCGGCGCGCCGGACCACCCCATGACGCTGCAGTTCCCGGAGGGCGAATACCTCAAGGGCCTGGTGGTGATGCGCAAGTAGCGCGCGCCGGGCCGCCACCGGGCCGCCACCGGGGCGGAAGGGCGCTCCGCAGAGCAACGCAGTGCGGGCCAGCCGGCACCCGGTGCGGCTGCGTGCGGGCTGCTGCTCCGCTGCCTTCAGGCGTCTGCGCCAAACACTTCCACGCGCCCGCGGCCGTTGCGCTTGGCGCGGTAGCAGGCCACGTCGGCGTCGTGCAGCACCACGTCCGGGCTGTCGCTGTGGCCCGAGAAGATGCGCACGCCCGCGCTGGCGCCCACGTGGAAGGCCATGCCTGCGGCCGTGAAGGGCTGCCGGGCGATCGCCTCGATGAGCTTGCCGCCCACCGCGCGCGCCTGCGCCGCGTCGCAACCCTGCAGCACCACCACGAATTCGTCGCCGCCGATGCGCACCAGCGTGTCGCCCTGGCGCACGGTGTGGCGCAGGACGCCGGCCACCTGGCACAGCACCTCGTCGCCGGCCTGGTGTCCGGCGGCATCGTTGACGGCCTTGAACCCGTCCAGGTCGATGTACAGCAGCCCGTGCGGGCCGGCCTCGTCCGACAGCGACTGCACCATGCCGTGCAGCCCGCGCCGGTTCTGCAGGCCGGTGAGGGCGTCGTGCCGGCTTTCCTCGCGCAGCTGGTCGGTCAGCGCGCGCAGTTCGTCGTGGCGCCGCCGGTCGGTACTGATGTCGGTGTGGAACGCGCAGGTCTGGCCATCGGCCAGGCGGTTCATCGACACCCGCACCCAGCGGCCGCCGGGCAGCGGCACATCGAACGGCACCCCGGCAAACAGCAGGCTGTCGTTCAGTGCGGCGGCCAGGTCTTCGGCGCGGGCGCCGTGCTCCTGCGGGGTGCCGTCTTCTGCCCAGCGCTGGCGCACCAGCTCAGGATAGGTGCGGCCCAGGGCGCAGGCCTTGCTGGCCAGCCCATACAGCGACAGGAAATGCGCATTGGCGAAGAGGATGCGCCCGTCGCCGCCGTGCACCGAGGTGCCGTCGCCGGCGTGTTCCAGCACCTGCAGGACCTCTCCGAAGCGGGTGGCCGGCAGCGCCTGCGCCGCGTCGACGGCAGCAGCAGTCGCAGCGGCGGTGGCGGTGGCGACGGCTCCTGGCAGCGGCGCTGCCGCCGGGACCTGCTCCGCGGCGCCCGACAGATCCACCCACACGCGCACCCGGTGACCGTCCTCCGCCGAAGGGGCGGCGGCCACGCGCAGCCAGCGGCCGAGGTGCTGGAAGACATAGGGCCGCCCCTGCGAGGCATGCCGGGCCACGCCATCGGCCACGTAGCGCTCCAGGTACTGCTGGTCCTGCGGGGCGAGGCGCCGGCGGTAGAAGCGCCGCAGGTTGTCCGCGTACGGTTCGCCAACGTGGACCTGCCCCTCATGCTCGGGAAAGAATTCCAGGAAGCACTGGTTCCACAGCACCGTGCGGTGCTGCCGGTCGAAAACGCACAGGGCGATGCCCAGGGAATCGAGGAGCGCGGCGGTCAGGCGGTAATCCATGGCCAGAACGGGTCAATTGACTTCTAGGTATTGATAGCCACTGTATAGCAGCCTCTGCCCATTTCTGCAGTGCCGTCAGGCGCTTGACAGCCCCGCTACACTGGCAGACAGCCCTGCCGGCGGCCCGCGCGCCGGCCGTGCAGACGCAGGCGCGGCGCGCCTGGGCACGCTGCGGCACCCGCTGTTTCATTCAAGGTTTTCCCCATGTCCCTCATCCCCGTCACCATCCTCACCGGCTTCCTGGGCTCCGGCAAGACGACCCTGCTCAAGCGCCTGCTGTCCGAAGCGCACGGCCAGAAGATCGCCGTGATCGAAAACGAGTTCGGCGAAGAGAACATCGACAACGACATCCTGGTCACCGAGTCCAAGGAGCAGATCGTGCAGATGAGCAACGGCTGCATCTGCTGCACCATCCGCGAAGACCTGCGCGAGACGCTGCAGCTGCTGGCCGCCAAGCGCCGCAAGGGCCTGCTGGACTTCGAGCGCATCGTGATCGAGACCACCGGCGTGGCCGATCCCGGCCCGGTGGCGCAGACCTTCTTCATGGACGAGGAGATCGCCGAGACCTATCTCATCGACTCCATCATCACGCTGGTGGATGCCAAGCACGCGGCCCAGCAGCTCAACGACCGCCAGGAGGCACGCCGCCAGGTCGGCTTCGCCGACCAGATCTTCCTGTCCAAAACCGACCTCGTCTCCAAGGAAGAGGCCGACGCGCTGATCCACCGCCTCAAGCACATGAACCCGCGCGCCCCGATCAAGGCCGTGCACTTCGGCGAAGTGCCCCTGGCCGAGGTGCTGGACCTGCGCGGCTTCAACCTGAACGCCAAGCTGGACATCGACCCCGACTTCCTGAAGGAAGACGAGCACGACCACGATCACAGCCATGGGCACGACCACCACGACCATGACCACGAGCACGGCGAGCACTGCAACCACCCCTCGCACGCGCACGACCAGGGGCACGGCCACCACCATCACCACGACGACGATGTGAAGAGCTTCGTCTACCGCGCCCAGCGGCCGTTCGATCCCGCCAAGCTGGAGGACTTCCTGGGCGCCATCGTCAACATCTACGGCCCACGCATGCTGCGCTACAAGGGCGTGCTCTATATGAAGGGGACGGAGCGCAAGGTGATCTTCCAGGGCGTGCACCAGCTCATGGGCAGCGACCTGGGACCGCAGTGGGGCGAGGGCGAAGAGCGCACGAGCAAGATGGTGTTCATCGGCATCGACCTGCCGAAGGACATCTTCCTACAGGGATTGGAGCAGTGTCTGGCATAAGCGGGCTGCGGTTTCGGACACCATAGCGCCCTGCCGTGGCAGGCCCGGAGCCTCTGGCGGGGCGTGTTTTGTCAGATATCCGCAACGAGTTCGCCACCCGGAGCGCAGGTCGATACAATCGCGCCCCGGTAAAACCCCGGAAGGCTTGCCATCCACCCCGGGCTGCAGTAGCAGTTTGGGTTCGCCCCGTTCTACGAGGAGACAGGAAGTGAAAGCCGAAGCCAGCAAATCCAAGGCGGTAGCGAAGGCCTCGTCCCCTGCGGGTGGCGGCCGAGCGACTCCCGCGGCGGCATCCTCTTCCGTGTCCGCGCCTGCGGGGCGGGCTTCCTCGCACCGTACCGGGCCCGCTTCCCGGGCAGTGCAATTGACCGTACCATCCCAGGCAACCCCGGAGGCCTCCGTGGCCTCTTCAGCCAGCTTTACTCATACCATGCCTACGACCCTGCAAGCGCAATCCCCTGTGGCGGCCGCCAAGAAAGACCCCAAGCTGGCCAACAACTGGAAGACCAAGTCGGCCGAGGAACTGAGCGACGCCGAGGTGCTCGCCATGCCCGACGCCGAGTACATGAACGACAAGCAGATGGCGTTCTTCCGCCACAAGCTGGTGCAGCTCAAGCAGGACATGCACAACAACGCGGGCGAAACGACCGAGCACCTGCGCGAGGACACCGTGGTGGTGCCCGACCCGGCCGACCGCGCGACCATCGAGGAAGAGCACGCCCTCGAACTGCGCACGCGGGACCGCGAGCGCAAGCTGCTCAAGAAGATCGAGCAGTCCATCGCCCGCATCGACGCCGGCGACTACGGCTACTGCGACGAGACCGGTGAGCCCATCGGGGTCGGCCGCCTGCTGGCCCGCCCCACGGCCACGCTGTCGCTGGAAGCGCAGCAGCGCCGCGAGCTCAAGCAGAAGATGTTCGGGGACTGATGGGTCCCACTGCTTGCACGCCGGCACTTCCTGGGCCTGGCGCGCCAAGCGCCCCCTTTGCAAGCGCCTGAACGCCCCTCCATGAGCAAGGAAGACACTTCCCCCGGCCTGCTGTCCAAGATGGTGAGGTTCGTGCGCAACCCGACCGTCCACTGGACGGATCTGGACTCCGTCGAGGCGGACCGCGAGAGCCAGTACAGCAAGCAGATGCTCAAGGAGATGATCGAGCGCAAGCGCCGCAACGACTTCGTGCGGCGCCGCGAGTTCGATCAGCTGCGCAAGCTGCGCCAGCGCGAGGCCCTGCAGGGCCAGCGCACCGAAGACCCGACAGCGCGTCCCTCGTTCTTCCAGAGCAGCATGGCCTCGCCCGACGAGCGCGCCGTCACGCTCAAGAAGATCGACGAGATCGAGGCGCAGATGTCCCAGCAGTGGTGGAAGAGCAAGCAGCAGGCCGGCGATGGCCGCGCGGCGGCTGCCGCATCCGCTCCTGCCGCCGCCGATGGCGACGCACCGTTGCCGCCGATGTCCGACACGGCCTATGCACGCGCTTTCGCGCCCACGGCCCCCCTGAGCCTGCCGCCCTCGGTGGAGCCGCTGTTCTCACAGCACAGTGGCGGCGCACCGACCGAAGCGGGTGCGCTTGATGCCGGGGCGCTGTTCTCCCGTGGCCCGGCGCCTGCCGACACCCAGGCCGGCGGCCTGTGCGCCCAGGGCCAGGCACCGGCACCCCTGGCGCGCTTCGAGCACGACCCCGACCTCGAAGAGGCTGCCATCCGCTTTGCCAACGGCGACCACGCCGGTGCCGAGGCCAGCCTGCGCGAGGTGCTGGCGCAACGTGAGGGCGAGGGCGCCGACGGGCAGGCCGAGATCTGGATGACGCTGTTCGATCTGTACCGCGCCATCGGGGCGCAGGAGCCGTTCGACGCCCTGTCCATCGATTTCGCCGCGCGCTTCGGGCGTTCGGCTCCGCACTGGTTTTCCATGCCGGAGCAGCTGGGGCTGCCCGATCCCTCGCAGGCCGCAGCGCCTGCGCCGATCGGCCCGCAGCGCGACTTCAGCTGGAACGCGCCGTCCGAACTCACGCTGCAGTCCGTTGCAGCGCTGAACGCGGCCACGGCCCGGGCTGCATCGCCCTGGACGCTGACCTGGTCCCGCCTGTCCGCCATCGACGCGCCGGCCGTCCCCGCGCTGGCTGACCTGTTCACCCGGTGGGCCGACCAGGATGTGCAGCTGGGCTTCTTCGGTGCCGAGGCCCTGCACGCCGTGCTGCAGGCCAGGACCCAGTCGGGTGATCGGGACTCCAGCGCGGAATGGTGGCGTCTGCGCATGGCCTTGCTGCGGCTGGCGGGCCAACTGGACGAATTCGAGCTGGTCGCGCTGGACTACTGCGTCACGTACGAGGTGTCGCCGCCGTCCTGGGTATCGCCGCGCTGCGGCTACCTGGCCGACGACGCAACCGGCGGCGGGCTGGCGGCCTCGATGGACGCCGTGGATGGCGACGGGCATGCCAGCGGCTTCGGATCCTCCCAGCTGGCGGCCGCGGGCGACGAAACCGTGGCGCACCTGTCCGGCACCATCGAAGGCGACGCCACGCCGCTGCTGGAGCCTCTGGAGGCGCTGGTGCCGGCGAACGGTCCGCTGGTCGTGGCCTGCGACGGCCTGGTCCGCATCGACTTCGCCGCCGCCGGCTCGGTGCTGAACTGGGTGGCCGACCAGCAGGACCGGGGGCGCGTGGTCCAGTTCACGCACGTGCAGCGGCTGGTGGCCGTGTTCTTCAATGTGATCGGCATCGGTGAGCATGCCTGCGTGAGCGCGCGCCGGAATTGACGCGCGCCGCGGCTTGCAAACGCTGCAGGCCGACCCCAGATGCCAACGCTATGGAACAGTACCACGGCACCACCATCCTCAGCGTCCGCCGCACCTTGGCGGACGGCAGCATCCAAGTCGCCATCGGCGGCGACGGCCAGGTCACCCTGGGCAACATCGTCGTCAAGGGCACGGCACGCAAGGTGCGCAAGCTCTACCACGGCAAGGTGCTTGCCGGCTTCGCAGGCGCCACGGCCGACGCCTTCACGCTCTTCGAGCGCTTCGAGGCCAAGCTGGAAAAGCACCAGGGCCACCTGACGCGCGCGGCCATCGAGCTCACCAAGGACTGGCGCACCGACCGCGTGCTGCGCCGGCTGGAGGCCATGCTGGCCGTGGCCGACGCCAGCGCCTCGCTCATCATCACCGGCAACGGCGACGTGCTGGAGCCCGAGCAGGGCATCGTCGCCATCGGATCGGGCGGTGCCTATGCGCATTCGGCCGCCAAGGCGCTGCTGGTGAACACCGAGCTTTCCGCGCAGGACATCGTGAAGAAGTCCCTCGAGATCGCTGGCGAGCTGTGCATCTACACCAACATGCACCACACCATCGAGACGCTGTAAGCGTCTGGATGCGTCACTATCGGATACATAGCTGCTTGCGCTTGCTGGATAAGCGCTGGCGGCTGGTTTGTCACTGAATCACAGGCAGATATCCCCATGTCCTCCATGACCCCCCAGGAAATCGTCTCCGAGCTGGACCACCACATCGTCGGCCAGGCCAGCGCCAAGCGGGCCGTGGCCATCGCGCTGCGCAACCGCTGGCGCCGCCAGCAGGTCGACAGCGGCCTGCGCCACGAAATCACGCCCAAGAACATCCTCATGATCGGCCCCACCGGCGTAGGCAAGACCGAGATCGCCCGCCGCCTGGCCCGTCTGGCCGACGCGCCGTTCATCAAGGTCGAGGCGACCAAGTTCACCGAGGTGGGCTACGTGGGCAAGGACGTCGATTCCATCATCCGCGACCTGGTCGAGATGGCCGTCAAGCAGACGCGCGAGAGCGATGTGAAGAAGCTGCGCGCCCGCGCCGAGGACGCTGCAGAGGACCGCATCCTCGACGTGCTGATTCCTCCGGCGCGCAGCACGGGTGCTGCCCCCGGCGCGGCGCCGGCGGACAACACCGCGCGCCAGGTCTTCCGTAAGAAGCTGCGCGAGGGCCAGCTCGACGACAAGGAGATCGAGATCGACTTGGCCGACGCGCGGCCGCAGCTGGAGATCATGGGCCCGCAGGGGATGGAGGAAATGGCCGAGCAGCTGCGCGGCATGTTCAGCCAGATGGGCCAGGAGCGCCGCCAGACCCGCAAGCTCAAGATCAAGGAGGCGCTCAAGCTGCTCACCGACGAAGAAGCCGGCAAGTTGGTGAACGAAGAGGACGTGAAGACCCGCGCCCTGCAGAACGCCGAGCAGAACGGCATCGTCTTCCTGGACGAGATCGACAAGGTGGCGACGCGCCAGGAGACCAGCGGATCCGACGTCTCTCGCCAGGGCGTGCAGCGCGACCTGCTGCCGCTGGTGGAGGGCACGACCGTCACCACCAAGTACGGCATGGTCAAGACCGACCACATCCTGTTCATCGCCTCGGGCGCCTTCCATTTGAGCAAGCCCAGCGACCTGATCCCCGAGTTGCAGGGGCGCTTTCCGATCCGTGTGGAACTAGAGTCGCTGTCGGTGCAGGACTTCGAGGCCATCCTGACGAGCACGCACGCATCGCTGGTCAAGCAGTACCAGGCCCTGCTGGCCACCGAGGGCGTGACCCTCGAATTCGCGCCCGATGGCATCACCCGCCTGGCCCACATCGCCTTCGAGGTGAACGAGCGCACCGAGAACATCGGCGCGCGCCGGCTGTCCACGGTGATGGAGCGCCTGCTGGACGAGGTGAGCTTTGACGCCGTGAAGCTCTCGGGGCAGACGGTGGTCGTCGATACCGCCTATGTGAACGCCCGCCTCGAATCCTTGAGCCAAGACGAGGACTTGTCTCGATACATCTTGTGAGGTGACGGGCCGCCCCGGCCCGTGCCTTCAGGTATCACTTGCAGAGCCTACTCTAAGTGCTTATGCAATAAGGGAATTTGCGCTATTGCTCCCTGCAAAACAGGCGCTAAGTCCTTGATTTCATTGAAAAATTTTGTTGCAAGCCCCCTTGCGTGCTGTGCTTTTGCTGCTACAGTGCAAAAAAGTGCAATTAAGTGGTGAAAAGTGCCCTCGGCGCCCGTTTTGGGCGATGCGGGACCAAGCTGGGGTTTCAATCCGTGTTTCAAGGGGCGTCATCGCTGAGTCTGGATGCCAAGGGGCGGCTGTCTGTGCCGACCCGGCACCGTGACGTCCTCTCGGCGACGGCGGGCGGCCAGCTCACGATCACCAAGCACCCCCACGGCTGCCTGATGGTGTTCCCGCGCCCCGAGTGGGAGAAATTCCGCGAACGCATTGCCGAACTGCCCATGTCCGCCCAGTGGTGGAAGCGCATCTTCCTGGGCAACGCCATGGATGTGGAGATGGACGGCACCGGCCGCGTGCTGGTCTCGCCCGAGCTGCGCCAGGCGGCCGGCATCACCAAGGACACCATGCTGCTCGGCATGGGCAACCACTTCGAGCTGTGGGATAAGGCCACGTACGACGCGCAGGAAGCGCAGGCCATGCAGGGCGAGATGCCCGAAGCCTTCAAGGACTTCTCGTTCTAAGGCACGACGTGAACCATCCGCTGCAGCACACCACCGTCCTTCTCGACGAAGCGGTCGATGCCCTTTTGGGCGCGGCCGGCGATCCGCCGTCCGGCACCTTCGTCGACGGCACCTTCGGCAGAGGAGGGCACTCGCGGCGCATCCTGCTGCGGCTCGGGCCCTCAGGGCGCCTGGTGGCGTTCGACAAGGACCCCGAAGCCATTCACGAGGCAGCGCGCATCACCGATGCGCGTTTTGCCATCCGGCACGAAGGTTTCAGCCACCTGGGCGATCTGCCCGAAGGCAGCGTGGCCGGGCTGCTGATGGACCTGGGCGTCAGCTCGCCCCAGATCGACAGCCCGGAGCGCGGCTTCAGTTTCCGTTTCGACGGGCCGCTCGACATGCGCATGGACACCACCCGCGGCCAGAGCGTGGCCGAGTGGCTGGCCGAGGCCGAGGTCGGGCAGATTGCGGAGGTGATACGTGAATACGGTGAAGAACGGTTTGCTGGCCCCATTGCAAAGGCGATTGTTGCTTGGCGGCAGGAACGGGGCCCTCTTGCAACCACCGCCGAGCTGGCCCAACTCGTGGCTGGCGCGGTCAAAACCCGCGAGCAGGGCCAGAACCCTGCAACGCGCACATTTCAGGCTCTTCGGATTTTCATCAATGCCGAGCTTGAAGAGCTGCAACAGGCGCTAGAAGCCAGCCTGCGGGTGCTCGCGCCCGGCGGGCGGCTGGTGGTCATCAGCTTCCACTCGCTGGAAGACCGCATCGTCAAGCAGTTCATCGCCCAGCATTCCAAGGAGGTCTACGACCGCCGTGCTCCGTTCGCCGCGCCGCAGCCCATGCGCCTGAAGGCGCTGGAGCGCATCAAGCCCAGCGCACAGGAAGTGGCCGCCAACCCCCGGGCGCGCAGCGCCGTCATGCGCGTGGCCGAACGCACGGAGGTGCCGGCATGACGCGCCTCAGCCTCGTGCTGCTGCTGGCCGTGATGGCCAGTGCCCTGTACCTGGTGCGCACGCAGTACGACTCGCGCCGCCTGTTCACCGAGCTCGATCGCGCCGTGGCCGAGTCGCGCCGTCTGGAAACCGAGCACCAGCGCCTGCAGGTGGAAAAGCGCGCCCAGGCCACGCCGCTGCGCGTGGAGAAGCTCGCGCGCGACCGGCTGCAGATGCACACCGCCACGCCGGCGATCACGCAGTACGTGATGGACGACGGCACGCCGGTAGCGATGCCCACCGCGCCCGTCGCCAGCGGAGTCCGCCCATGAGCAGCCGCAGCGTGAACTACACGTCCAGCCCGCTGCTGGCGAGCAAAACGCCGGTCTGGCGCAGCAAGTTCATCGTGGCCATGGTGGCGCTGGGCTTCGTGGGCCTGGCTGGCCGCGCGGCTTACGTGCAGGTCTTCGGCAATGCCTTCTTCCAGCGCCAGGGCGAGGTGCGTTTCGCCCGCACGCTGGAGCTGCCGGCCAACCGGGGCCGCATCCTGGACCGCAATGGGCTGATCCTCGCCTCCAGCGTGCCGGCCGCCAGCATCTGGGCCATTCCCGAAGACGTGGAGCAGGACAAGCCCGAAGTGCGCGCCAAGCTGCAGCAGCTGGCCAAGCTGCTGGAGATGTCCCCGTCCGCGCTGCAGGCCAAGCTGGCTGACGAGGACAAGACCTTCGTCTGGATCAAGCGCCAGCTCGACTGGGAGGTGGGCCAGAAGGTGGCTGCGCTCGACATCAAGGGCATCTACCAGCGCAAGGAATACAAGCGCCAGTACCCCGAGGGGGAATCCGCCGCGCACGTGGTGGGCTTCACCAACGTGGAAGACCAGGGCCAGGAAGGCATGGAACTCGCCTTCAACAAGGAGCTGGGCGGCAAGCCCGGCTCGCGCCGCGTGATCAAGGACCGCCTGGGTCGCGTGGTGGAAGGCATCGGTGCCGAAGTGCCGCCGGTGGACGGACAGGACATGCAGCTGTCCATCGACAGCAAGGTGCAGTTCTTTGCGTACCAGAAGCTGCGCGACCAGATCGCCCTGCACAAGGCCAAGGCCGGCAGCGTGGTGGTGCTGGATGCGCACACGGGCGAACTGCTGGCGCTGGCCAACTACCCCAGCTACGTGCCCGACAAGCGCCAGAATCTCACCGGCGAGCAGCTGCGCAACCGCGCGCTGACCGATGTGTTCGAGCCCGGATCGACGATGAAGCCGTTCACCATCGGCCTGGCGCTGAATACGGGCCGCGTGAGGCCGGACACCATCGTCGACACGAATCCGGGCCGCGTCACCATCACGGGCTCCACCATTTCGGATACCAGCAACCATGGCGTGCTGACGGTGGAGGGCGTCATCCAGAAGTCGAGCAACGTGGGCACCACCAAGATCGCCATGCAGTTGCCGGCCAAGGAAATGTGGGAGACCTTCTCCGCCGCCGGCTTCGGGCAGAAGCCGCAGATCCACTTTCCGGGCGTGGTGAGCGGCCGGCTGCGTCCGTACAAGACCTGGCGCCCGGTGGAGCAGGCCACCATGTCGTACGGCTACGGCCTCTCGGCCAGCCTGTTGCAGATGGCCCGCTCGTACACCGTGTTCGCCAACGACGGCAAGATCATTCCGGCGACCATGCTCAAGAGCCACGAACCGGCCGTGGGCGTGCCCGTGTTCACCGAACGCACGGCCGGCCAGGTGCGCAAGATGCTGCAGATGGCCGCCGGACCGGGCGGCACGGGGCAGAAGGCGCAGACCGTGGGCTATTCGGTCGGCGGCAAGTCGGGCACCGCCCGCAAACAGGTGGGCAAGAGCTACGCCTCGGGCAAGTACCGTTCGTGGTTCACCGGCATGGCGCCCATCGACAAGCCGCGCATCATCGTCGCGGTGATGATCGACGAGCCCAGCAACGGCGTGTACTACGGCGGCGCCGTGGCGGGGCCGGTGTTCAGTGAGGTGGTGCAGCAGACGCTGCGCATGATGGGCGTGCAGCCCGACATGGCGATCCGGCCGCAGATCGTGGCCAACACGGTGGAGGAGTCGCTGTGAGCACGCCCTTGCTGACCTCGGTACAGGAAGCCACGCAGTGGCTGCGCGAGCGCGTCACCGGCACGCTGCAGACCGACAGCCGCAAGGTCCAGCCCGGCGACGGCTTCATCGCCTGGCCCGGTGCTGCCACCGATGGCCGTGCCCATGTGGGCGATGCGCTGGCGCGCGGCGCCACCGCCTGCCTGGTGGAGCACGAGGGCCTGGAAGCCTTCGCCTTCGCCATCCCGCAGATCGCGGCCCTGCGCGGCCTGAAGGCCGCCACCGGGCTGCTGGCCGCGGAGTGGTTCGGCCATCCCACCCAGCGCCTGGACGTGCTGGCCGTGACCGGCACCAATGGCAAAACCAGCACGGCGTGGTGGCTGGCGGGTGCGATCAACGCGCTATCAGAAAGAGAGCTGGCTGCGCAGGGTGGATGCGCGTTCGTGGGTACTTTGGGTGTGGGCGTACCACCGGCGCTCGAATCCACCGGCCTGACCACGCCCGACCCGGTGCTGCTCCAGCGCGCCTTCGCGCGGTTCGCCGAGGTCGGCCACGCCGCCTGCGCCATCGAGGCCTCGTCCATCGGCCTGGCCGAGCACCGCATGGCCGGCACGCGGGTGCGCGTCGCGCTGTTCACCAATTTCACCCAGGACCACCTGGACTACCACCCGACCATGGCGGCTTACTGGCAGGCCAAGAGCATGCTGTTCGACGCGCCCGGCCTGCAGGCGGCCGTGGTCAACATCGACGACCCGCGCGGCGCCGAGCTGCACGAGCAGCTGTCCGCCCGCCCGCTCGACGTGTGGAGCATTTCCATCCAGGGCCCGGCCCGGCTGCAGGCCCGCGACATCGCCCACGGCGATACCGGCGTGAGCTTCACCGTGGCCGAGGGCGCGCAGACGCATGTGCTGCAAACGGGCCTGATCGGCCTGTACAACGTGTCCAACGTGCTGGGCGTGCTGGCGGCCCTGCGCAGCCTGGGCGTGCCCCTGGAGCACGCCCTGTATGCCTGCGCGCAGCTCACCCCGGTGCCAGGCCGCATGGAGCAGTTCAGCGTGCGCGGCCTGCCGCTGGTGGCCGTGGACTATGCCCACACGCCCGATGCGCTGGACCAGGCGCTGCAGGCTCTGCGGCCGGTGGCCGATGCCCGCGGTGGCCGGCTCTGGTGCGTGTTCGGCTGCGGCGGCAACCGCGATGCGGCCAAGCGCCCGCTGATGGGCGCGGTGGCGCAGCGTCGCGCCGACCAGGTCATCGTGACCAGCGACAACCCGCGCGGCGAGCCGCCCGAAGCCATCATCCACCACATCCTGCAAGGCACGATCGCCGGCACGTCGGTGCATGCCGAGCCCGACCGCGCTGCCGCCATCGCGCAGGCGCTCATGCAGGCCGACGCGCGCGACGTGGTGCTGCTGGCCGGCAAGGGCCACGAGGACTACCAGGAAACGGCCGGCGAACGCCGCCCCTTCTCCGACATGGCGCAGGCCCGGGCCGCCCTGGCGCAGCGCGTACGCCTTCCGTCTGCCGGAGGTGCCGCATGAACGCGCCGATGCTGACGTTGCAGCAGGCCTTCGCCCTGATCGCTGCCCGCATCCCGGCCGCACGCCTGGTGGGCGACGGTGCCACGCCGCTGCTGCGCGTGCACAGCGACACGCGCAGCCTGCAGCCCGGCGACCTGTTCGTGGCCCTCAAGGGCGAACGCTTCGATGCCAACGCCTTCCTGCCCGATGCCCGCGCCGCCGGTGCCGCCGCTGCCGTGGCCCATGGCGGCTTGGCCGCCGCAGGCCTGCCCGGCATCGAGGTGCCCGACACCCTGGCCGCCCTCGGCGCCCTGGCGGCCGGCTGGCGTGCCGCCCGGCACCTGCCGCTGATCGGCGTGACGGGCAGCAACGGCAAGACCACCGTGACGCAGATGACCGCGTCCGTGCTGCGTGCCTGGAAAGGCGATGCGGCCTTTGCCACGCAGGGCAATCTCAACAACGACATCGGCGTGCCGCTGATGCTGCTGCGCCTGCGCAATGCGCACGCTGCAGCGGTGATCGAAATGGGCATGAACCATCCGGGCGAGATCGCCTACCTGGCGGACATCGCCCGCCCGACCGTCGCCCTGGTCAACAACGCCCAGCGCGAGCACCTGGAGTTCATGCAGACCGTCGAAGCCGTGGCGCGCGAGAACGGCTCGGTGTTCGCCGCCCTGCCGCAGGACGGCGTCGCGGTGTTCCCGGCCGAGGATGTCTACGGCCCGGTCTGGCAATCGCTGGCCGGTGGGCGCCGCTGCGTCACTTTCGGCGGCGCCACGGGCGACGTGCGCTGCCTCGCGGCGCAGTGGAGCGCCGGTGCCTGGCAGGTGAGGATCGACACGCCCGACGGCGCATTCGGCACCACACTGCAGATCGCCGGGCGCCACAACGTGACCAATGCGCTGGCCGTGACGGCGAGCGCCTGGGCTGCGGGCGTGCCGCTCGCTGCCATCGCGCAGGGGCTCGCGGCCTTCGTGCCCGTGAAGGGGCGCTCGCGCGCCTTCGGCATCGCCCACGGCGGGCGGCACATCACCGTGGTGGACGACACCTACAACGCCAACCCCGACTCCATGCAGGCCGCCATCGACGTGCTGGCCGAACTGCCCGGCCCGCAGCTGCTGGTGATGGGCGACATGGGCGAGGTGGGCGACCAGGGCCCGCAGTTCCACGCGGAGGCGGGCGTCCATGCGCGCGCCGCCGGCATCGCGCAGCTGTTCGCCCTGGGCGCGCAGAGTGCACACGCCGCGCAGGCCTATGGGCCGGACGCGCGGTATTTCGAAGACATGGCATCGCTGCAGGCAGCGGTGCAGCAGGCGCTGCCCGCGGTGGGCAGCGTGCTGGTGAAGGGATCTCGGTTCATGAAGATGGAACAGGTGGTGCAGGCGCTCGAGGCCGGCACGCAGCAGGCGCAACCCCACACCACGCAGGGAGGCACCGCATGCTGCTGATCCTGTCGCAATGGCTGCAGAGCCTGTCGCCGGAGTTCAGTTTCCTGCGCGTCTTCCAGTACCTCACCTTCCGCGCCGTGATGGCGGCCCTGACGGCGCTGCTCATCGGCCTGGTGGCCGGCCCCAAGGTCATTCGCATGCTGACGGCGCTCAAGATCGGCCAGCCGATCCGCGGCTACGCCATGCAGTCGCACCTGTCCAAGAGCGGCACGCCCACCATGGGCGGCGTGCTCATCCTGGGTGCGATCACCCTGTCCACGCTGC
The DNA here is from genome assembly GCF_031453675.1 of Paracidovorax wautersii. Lineage (NCBI taxonomy): Bacteria > Pseudomonadati > Pseudomonadota > Betaproteobacteria > Burkholderiales > Comamonadaceae > Paracidovorax > Paracidovorax wautersii. The sequence goes on from NZ_JAVIZX010000001.1 coordinate 2,144,924, forward strand.
TGTGGTTCGACCTCTCCAACCGCTTCGTGTGGATCGTGTTGGCCGTCACCCTGGGCTTCGGCGCCATCGGCTGGGTCGACGACTGGCGCAAGGTGGTCAACAAGGACCCGGAAGGCATGCGCTCGCGCGAGAAGTACTTCTGGCAGTCGCTGATCGGACTGCTGGCCGCGCTGTACCTGGTGTTCAGCATCTCCGAGAACTCCAACGCCCGCGTGTTCGAGCTGTTCATCAACTGGGTGTCGTCCGGGTTCTCGCTGGACCTGCCCCCGAAGGCCGGCCTGCTGGTGCCGTTCTTCAAGGAAGTGAGCTACCCGCTGGGCGTGCTCGGCTTCGTCATCCTCACCTACCTGGTGATCGTGGGCTCCAGCAACGCCGTGAACCTGACCGACGGCCTGGACGGCCTGGCCATCATGCCGGTGGTGATGGTGGGCGCCACGCTGGGCCTGTTCGCCTATGTGGCGGGCAGCTCGGTGTTCTCCAAGTACCTGCTGTTTCCGTACATCGCCGGCGCCGGCGAGCTGCTGATCTTCTGCTCGGCCATGGCTGGCGCCGGCCTGGCCTTCCTGTGGTTCAACACGCATCCCGCCCAGGTCTTCATGGGCGACGTGGGCGCGCTGGCGCTGGGCGCCGCGCTGGGCACCATCGCCGTCATCGTGCGCCAGGAGATCGTGCTGGCCGTGATGGGCGGCATCTTCGTGGTCGAGGCTCTGTCCGTGATGCTGCAGGTCACCTGGTTCAAGTACACCAAGCGCCGTTACGGCGAGGGCCGGCGCCTGTTCAAGATGGCGCCGCTGCACCACCACTTCGAAAAGAGCGGCTGGAAGGAAACGCAGGTCGTCGTGCGCTTCTGGATCATCACCATGCTGCTGTGCCTGCTCACCCTCACCACGCTGAAGCTGCGATGAGCTCGACGCCCCGCGACCCCCTCCACCCGGACGACGATGTCGTCGCTGCGGGCGCCGCCGCGCCCCTGCCAGAGGCTGGGCGCGGCGGGCTGCCAGTGGAGTCCGCATCGCCCGCGGCCGCGGTGGGGACGGACGCCGTGCCTGCCGACCGGAGTGCCGAGGACGGTGACACGGGCGCGGTCGCCGATGCCGCCGCGCCCACCGCAGGCCCCGCTGGTGCCGCCACCGCCGCTTCTGCCGACGCCGCGCTCTACACCGCCCCCGCTGTCTCGGCCGCCCAGTCGGCGGCCGAGTTCGTGGCGAAGATCTTTGCCGACGTGGGCGCGTCCGAGGCCCCCGAGTCCGCGGCCTCCGAAGCCCCTGCCGTTGCCGAAGCCGCAACGGATGGCGCGGAACCTGCACCCCTCGATCCTGTCGCGCCAGGCTGGCCGGCCGAGGGTGCCACCGCGCTGCGGGGCCGCAGCGTGCTGATCCTGGGGCTGGGCGCTTCGGGGCTGGCGATGGCGCGCTGGTGCGTACGCTGCGGCGCGCAGGTCACCGTGGCCGATACGCGCGCGCAGCCGCCGCAGCTCGCGGCCCTGCAGGCCGAGCTGCCCCAGGTGCGCTTCGTGGCTGGCGCCTTCGATGCGGCGCTGGTGGAAGGCCAGGCCTTGCACGCGGTGTACCGTTCGCCCGGGTTGAGTCCGGCGGCGGTTGCTCCTGTATTCGTAGCTGCTCGTGCAGTGGGAATCAGCGTTGGAGGCGAATTGGGCTTGTATGCCAACGCCCTGGTTGAACTGCGCGCGGCGCACGGCTATGCGCCGGCCGTGCTGGCGGTCACCGGCACCAATGGCAAGACCACCGTCACCTCGCTCACCGGCCTGCTGGTCGAGTGCGCAGGCCGGTCCGTCGCGGTGGCCGGCAACATCGGCCCCACGCTGCTGGACACGTTGTCGCAGCACATCGACGCCGGCACGCTGCCGCAGGTGTGGGTGCTGGAGCTGTCGAGCTTCCAGCTCGACGACGCCAGCGCCTTCGAACCCACGGCCGCCACGGTGCTCAACATCACGCAAGACCATCTGGACTGGCACGGCGACCTCAAGGCGTACGCCCAGGCGAAGGCGCGCATCTTCGGCGCCACCGGTCTGATGGTGCTCAACCGCGACGACACCGAGGTCATGGCCATGCTGCCACCTCCGGTGCGCGTGAAGCTGCAAAAGCCCCAGGTGCGCACGCACGTCACCTTCGGCGCCGACATGCCCCAGCGGCCCGGCGACTTCGGCATCGAGGTCGTCAGCGGCATGGCCTGGCTGGTGCGCGCGCAGGAGGCGGACGAGACCGCCAAGCGCGCGCGCTCGCAAGTGCAGGACGCCTTGCACATCCAGCGCCTGATGCCCGCCGACGCCCTGCGCATCCGCGGCCGCCACAACGCCGTCAACGCGCTGGCAGCCCTGGCCCTGGCCCAGGCCGCCGGCTGCGCGCTGGCTCCCATGCTCTACGGCCTGCGCGAATACCGTGGCGAGCCGCACCGCGTCGAGCCCATCGGCATGGTGAACGACATCGAATACTTCGACGACAGCAAGGGCACGAACGTGGGCGCCACCGTGGCGGCGCTCACCGGCCTGGGCGCCGACCGCCGCCTCGTCGTCATCCTGGGCGGCGACGGCAAGGGCCAGGACTTCTCGCCGCTGGCGGCACCGGTCGCACGCTACGCCCGGGCGGTGGTGCTGATCGGGCGCGACGGCCCGCAGATCCGCGCGGCCCTGCAGGGCAGCGGCGTGCCGATGGTCGACGCGGCGTCGATGGAAGAGGCCGTCCAGGCCGCTACCCAGCGCGTGCAGCCCGGCGATGCCGTGCTGATGTCTCCGGCCTGTGCCAGCTTCGACATGTTCACCGGCTACGAGCACCGCGCACGCGTGTTCCACGAGGCGGTGCAGACGCTGGCGCACGATGCCGGGCAAGAACTGGAGGGCGGGCTGTGAGCGCCTCGAACGCCACCTCGTCGTCGCCCAACCTGCTGCAGCGCGCGCTGGGCTGGATGGGCGGCAAGCCGGCCGCGCCGGCCGACGTGCTGCCCGTGCGTGTGGGCGGCATCGAATACCGCAAGACCACCAGCACGCCGGCGAGCGTGCTGGGTTTCGACCAGGCCCTGCTGTGGGTGGTCGTGGCGCTGCTCGCCTGGGGGCTGGTGATGGTCTATTCGGCCTCCATCGCCATGCCGGACAACCCGCGCTTCGGCAAGATCGCGCCCACGCATTTCCTGGTGCGCCACTGCATCGCGCTGGTCATCGGCTTCGTGGCGGCGCTGCTGGCGTTCCAGGTCTCCATGGCCACCTGGGAGCGGGTGGCGCCGTGGCTGTTCGTGGTGTCCATCGTCCTGCTGGTGGCCGTGCTGGTTCCGCACGTGGGCACGGTCGTGAACGGTGCGCGCCGCTGGCTGTCGCTGGGCATCATGAACTTCCAGCCGTCCGAGCTGGCCAAGTTCGCGGTGCTGATCTATGCGTCCGACTACATGGTGCGCAAGATGGAGGTGAAGGAGCGCTTCTTCCGCGCCGTGCTGCCCATGGCCGTGGCCGTGGCGGTCGTCGGCGCCCTGCTGCTGGCCGAGCCCGACATGGGCGCCTTCATGGTGATCGCGGTGATCGCCATGGGCATCCTGTTCCTGGGCGGGGTGAATGCCCGCATGTTCTTCCTGATCGCGCTGATCCTGGTGGGCGCCTTTGCCATGATGGTGATGGCCAGCCCCTGGCGGCGCGAGCGCATCTTCGCCTACCTCGACCCGTTCAGCGAGGCGCACGCGCTGGGCAAGGGCTACCAGCTCTCGCATTCGCTGATCGCCATCGGCCGCGGCGAGATCTTCGGCGTGGGCCTGGGCGGCAGCGTCGAGAAGCTGCACTGGCTGCCCGAGGCGCACACCGACTTCCTGCTGGCCGTCATCGGCGAGGAGTTCGGCCTGGTGGGCGTGCTGGTGCTCATCGTCCTGTTCCTGTGGATGACGCGCCGCATCATGCACATCGGCCGCCAGGCCATCGCGCTGGACCGCGTCTTCGCCGGCCTGGTGGCCCAGGGCGTCGCAATCTGGATGGGATTCCAGGCCTTCATCAACATGGGCGTGAACCTGGGTGCGCTGCCCACCAAGGGGCTCACGCTGCCCCTGATGAGCTTCGGCGGCTCGGCCATCCTGATGAACCTGGTGGCCATCGCGGTGGTGTTCCGGGTGGATTACGAGAACAAGCTTCTCATGCGAGGGGGCCGCGTATGACGGACCGGCAGAAGACCGCGCTCGTGATGGCCGGCGGCACCGGCGGCCACATCTTCCCTGGCCTGGCCGTGGCCGAGGAGCTGCGCGCGCGCGGCTGGCGCGTGCACTGGCTGGGCACACCCGGCAGCATGGAGTCGCGCATCGTGCCGCCGCAGGGCTTCGCGTTCGAGCCCATCGACTTTTCGGGCGTGCGCGGCAAGGGCCTGGTCACGCTGGCCTTGCTGCCGCTGCGCCTGCTGCGCGCGTTCTGGCAGTCCGTCGGCGTGGTCCGGCGGGTGAAGCCGGACGTGGTGATCGGCCTGGGCGGCTACGTCACCTTCCCGGGCGGCATGATGGCCGTGCTGCTGGGCAAGCCGCTGGTGCTGCACGAGCAGAACTCGGTGGCCGGCCTGGTGAACAAGGTGCTGGCCGGCGTGGCCGACCGCATCTTCACGGCCTTCCCCAACGTGTTGAAGAAGGGCGTGTGGGTGGGCAATCCGCTGCGCGCCGCCTTCACGCGCCAGGCCGGCCCGCAGGAGCGCTTCGCCGGCCGCAGCGGCCCGCTGCGCCTGCTCGTCGTGGGCGGCAGCCTGGGCGCCAAGGCGCTCAACGACATCGTGCCCCAGGCCGTGGCGCTGCTGCCCGCCGACCAGCGCCCCGTGGTCAAGCACCAGAGCGGCGCGGCGCAGATCGATGCGCTGCGCGCCAACTACGAGGCCGCGGGCGTGCAGGCCACGCTGACGCCCTTCATCGACGACACCGCCACGGCCTTCGCTGAGGCCGACCTGATCGTCTGCCGCGCGGGCGCGAGCACGGTGACCGAGATCGCCGCCGTCGGTGCGGCGGCCGTCTTCGTGCCGTTCCCCTTCGCCGTGGACGATCACCAGACCACCAATGCGCAGTTCCTCGTCAACCAGGGCGGCGGATGGCTCGTGCAACAGCGCGACCTGACGCCCCAGTGGCTGGCCGAGATGCTGCAGAAAACAGAGCGCACCACGCTGATGGAGCGGGCGCTGGAAGCCAAATCAATGCAAAAGACCCAAGCCACCCGCGAGGTGGTGACCGCCTGTGAGGAGCTCACGGCATGAAGCACGCCATTCGCCACATCCATTTCGTGGGCCTGGGCGGCGCCGGCATGTGCGGCATCGCGGAAGTGCTGTTCAACCTGGGCTACCAGATCTCGGGTTCCGATCTGTCCGACAGCGCCACGCTGCGCCGCCTGGCCGCGCTCGGCATCCGCACGCATGTGGGCCATGCGGCGGCGCACATCGACGGGGCGGATGCCGTCGTCACCTCGACGGCCGTGCAGTCGGACAACCCCGAGGTGCTGGCTGCCCGCGAGGCCAAGATCCCCGTGGTGCCGCGCGCCCTCATGCTGGCCGAGCTGATGCGCCTCAAGCGCGGCATCGCCATCGCCGGCACGCACGGCAAGACCACCACGACGAGCCTGGTCACCAGCGTGCTGGCCGAGGCCGGCCTGGACCCGACCTTCGTGATCGGCGGTCGCCTCAACAGCGCCGGCGCCAACGCCAAGCTGGGCAGCGGCGAATACATCGTGGTCGAGGCCGACGAGTCCGACGCCTCGTTCTTGAACCTGCTGCCGGTGATGGCCGTGGTGACGAACATCGACGCCGACCACATGGAAACCTACGGCCACGACTTCGCGCGGCTGAAGGCGGCCTTCGTCGACTTTCTGCACCGCATGCCGTTCTACGGCACGGCCGTGCTGTGCATCGACAACCCCGCCATCCGCGAGATCCTGCCGGACGTCACCTGCCCGATCACCAGCTACGGCTTCGCCGAAGACGCCCAGGTGCGGGCCGTCAACGTGCGCGCCGTGGGCCCGCAGATGCACTTCACGGTGCAGCGGCGCAACGGTGTGACCCTGCCCGATCTGCAGGTGGTGCTCAACCTGCCGGGCGAGCACAACGTGCTCAACGCGCTGTCGGCCATCGCCATCGCGGTCGAGCTGAACGTGCCGGACGAAGCGCTGCTGCGCGCGCTGGCCAGCTTCCGCGGCGTGGGCCGCCGCTTCCAGAGCCACGGCGACCTGCCTGCGAAAGACGGCGGCACGTTCACGCTGATCGAGGACTACGGCCACCACCCGGTGGAGATGACGGCCACGCTGGCGGCTGCGCGCGGCGCCTTCCCCGGCCGGCGCCTGGTGCTGGCCTTCCAGCCGCACCGCTACAGCCGCACGCGCGACTGCTTCGAGGACTTCGTCAAGGTGATCGGCAGTACCGACGCGGCGCTGCTGACCGAGGTGTATGCCGCCGGCGAGGCCCCCATCGTGGCGGCGGATGGCCGCGCGCTGGCGCGCGCCCTGCGCGTGGCCGGCAAGGTGGAGCCGGTCTTCATCGAGGACGTGGCCGACCTGCCGCAGCAGATCGCGGACAGCGTCCGCGGCGGCGATGTGGTGGTGTGCATGGGCGCGGGCTCCATCGGCGCCGTACCCGCCAAGGTGGTGCAAATGCTACAGAAAGATGAGCTGCTTGCGCAGCAAGGACGGGCGCTGTGAGCCAAAAATACTCCCAAATCGATGTGCGTGCGCTGGGCAAGGTGGCCGTGCTCATGGGCGGCTCGTCCGCCGAGCGCGAGGTGTCGCTGATGTCCGGTGGCGGGGTGCTGCAGGCGCTGCGCGCGCGCGGCGTGGACGCCCATGCGTTCGATCCCTCGCAGGCTGACCTGTCCGAACTCAAGAGCCACGGCTACAACCGCTGCTTCATCGCGCTGCACGGCCGCCATGGCGAAGACGGCACGGTGCAGGGCGCGCTGGAACTGCTGGGCATTCCCTATACGGGACCTGGCGTGATGGCGTCCAGCATCGCCATGGACAAGATCATGACCAAGCGCATCTGGCGCTTCGAGGGCCTGCCCACGCCGGACTGGCGCCTGGTATCGAGCGCGGCCGAGACGGCGCAGGCGCTGCAGGCCCTGGGCTCGCCGATGATCGTCAAGCCCTCGCGCGAAGGCTCGACCATCGGCCTGACCAAGGTCACCTCGCCGGGCCAGTGCGAGCAGGCCTACCGCCTCGCGTCGCGCTACGACCCCGAAGTGCTGTGCGAGCAGTTCATCGAGGGCGAAGAAACCACCTGCCCGATCCTGGGCCAGGGGGCGGACGCCCGCGCGCTGCCGGTGATCCGCATCGTGGCGCCCGAAGGCAACTACGACTACCAGAACAAGTACTTCACCGACGTCACGCAGTACCACTGCCCGAGCGGCCTGCCCGAGCACGAGGAACGCGAAATCCAGCGCATCGTCGTCGAGGCCTTCCGCTCGCTGCAGTGCCGCGGCTGGGCGCGCGCGGACATCATGATCCGCGCCAGCGACCGCAAGCCCTTCCTGCTGGAAATCAACACCTCGCCGGGCATGACCGGCCATTCGCTGGTGCCCATGTCGGCCCGCGCCTCGGGCGTGAGCTACGAGGAGCTGTGCCTGCGCATCCTGGCCAGCGCCTCGCTCGACAGCCAGCAGGGCCAAGCCCCCACGACCGGAGCCACGGAGGACGCATGACCCCGACGCTGCCCGCACCCTTCGACGTCAAGCTCATGAACTGGACCGCCACGGCCCTGTTCCTGGGCTGCGCCGTCTTCGTGCTGGTGGCCGGCGGACAGTGGGCCCTGCACCATCCGGCGTTCGCGATCGGGCGCATCGTGGTCCAGGGCGAACTCGTGCACAACAACGCCGTCACGCTGCGCGCCAATGTCGGCCCGCACTTGGTGGGCAATTTCTTCACCGTGGACCTGCGCGCCGCACGCGAGGCCTTCGAACAGGTGCCCTGGGTCCGGCGTGCGCTGGTGCGCCGCGAGTTCCCCAACAGCCTGCGCGTGGACCTGCAGGAGCACGACGCGGCCGCCTTCTGGGGTGCCGAGGGCGGCTCCACCCTGGTCAACAGCCAGGGCGAGGTGTTCGAGGCCAACGGGGACGACGTGGAGCAGGACGATCTGCCGCGCCTGCAGGGGCCGGACGGCCACTCCCTGGAAGTGCTGCAGATGTACCACCGCCTCGCGCCGGCGCTGCAGCCGCTGGGCTCGGGCATCGACGCGCTGGAGCTTACCGGGCGCGGCGGCTGGCGCGCCACGCTGGACAGCGGCGCCGTGGTGGAACTGGGCGGGGGCAGCCCCGCCGACGTGCTGCAGCGGGCACAGCGCTTCGTGCGCACCCTGCCGCGCGTGGCACAGCAACAAGGCCGGCGCGTGGACGCGCTGGAGTCCGCCGACCTGCGGCATGCCGACGGCTATGCGCTGCGGCTGCGGGGGGTGACCACGGTCACGGCGGAGGCGGCCAAGGCCGCGGCGGCACGGGCCCAGGCGCGCGGGGCCGCAGGCGCGCCGCGCAACGCCACCGCGGCGGGCCGGGCCGCCCCGGGAAGAACGACGACGACAGGGCAGACTCACTGAGGGCAGGACACAGAATATGGCAAGAGAGTACAAAGATGTGGTGGTCGGGCTGGACATCGGCACCGCCAAGGTCATGGCCGTCGTCGCCGAGGTCATGCCGGGCGGCGAGCTGAAGCTGGCCGGGCTGGGCGTGGCGCCGAGCAACGGGCTCAAGCGCGGCGTGGTAGTCAACATCGACGCCACGGTGCAGAGCATCCAGCAGGCGCTGAAAGAGGCCGAGCTGATGGCCGACTGCAAGATCCAGCGCGTATACACCGGCATCACGGGCAGCCACATCCGCGGCCTGAACTCCAGCGGTATGGTGGCCGTCAAGGACAAGGAAGTCACCCCCGCCGATGTGGCGCGCGTGGTCGAGACCGCCAAGGCCATCAACATCTCCAGCGACCAGCGGCTGCTGCTGGTGGAGCCGCAGGAGTTCGTGATCGACGGGCAGGACGTGAAGGAGCCCATCGGCATGAGCGGGATCCGCCTGGAGGCCAAGATCCACATCGTGACCGGCGCCCAGAGCGCGGCCGAGAACATCATCAAGTGCGTGCGCCGCTGCGGCCTGGAGGTCGAGCAGCTCATGCTGAACCCGCTGGCCTCCAGCCAGGCCGTGCTGACCGACGACGAGCGCGAGCTGGGCGTGGCCGTGGTGGACATCGGTGCCGGCACGACGGACGTGGCCATCTTCACCGGCGGCGCGATCCGCCACACGGCCGTCATCCCGATCGCCGGCGACCTGATCACCAGCGACATCGCCATGGCGCTGCGCACGCCCACCAAGGACGCCGAGGACATCAAGGTCGAGAGCGGCTATGCCAAGCAGCTGCTGGCCGATGCCGAGGCGCAGGTCGAGGTGCCGGGCCTGGGCGACCGCAGCCCGCGCATGCTGAGCAAGCAGGCGCTGGCCGGCGTGATCGAGCCGCGCGTGGAAGAGATCTTCTCGCTGGTGCAGCAGGTCATCCGCGAGTCGGGCTACGAAGAAGTGCTGTCGTCGGGCATCGTGCTCACGGGCGGCAGCGCCGTCATGCCGGGCATGGTCGAACTGGGCGAGGACATCTTCCTGAAGCCCGTGCGCCGCGGCATTCCCAAGTATTCCAGCGCGTTGTCTGACATGGTGGCCCAGCCCCGCGCTGCTACTGTTATGGGTTTGCTCGAGGAAGCTCGGCTGGCGCGTTTGCGTGGTTTCAAGGTGGCGCAGAAAAGCGGTTCGGTGAAGACGGCATTTGGCCGCTTCAAGGACTTCATCGTGGGGAACTTCTGACATGTTCCCCCATCTGCTCTGGCTGGCCCGTGGCAGCCCTCCTAGACCTTCACGCGGCCGATGGCGAAGCACCGGCCCACCCCCCAACGTTCGAACGATCAACAACAAGACTTCTGTGGTGACTACCACCCATCCCATTCAAGTGAAAGACTAGGAGCACGAACATGACCATCGAAATGATCGAAGCCGAAGAATTCAACCAGGGCACGCAGATCAAGGTGATCGGCGTCGGCGGCGGCGGCGGCAATGCCGTCGAGCACATGATCGCCCGCAGCGTGCAAGGCGTGGAGTTCGTCTGCGCCAACACCGATGCACAGGCCCTCACGCGCAGCACGGCGCACCGCACCATCCAGCTGGGCGGCAGCGGCCTGGGCGCCGGCAGCAAGCCCGACAAGGGCCGTGACGCCGCCGAAGCAGCGGTGGAAGACATCCGCCAGGCCATCGCCGGCTCGCACATGCTGTTCATCACCGCCGGCATGGGCGGCGGCACGGGCACGGGTGCAGCGCCCGTGATCGCCCGCGTGGCCAAGGAAATGGGCATTCTCACCGTGGGCGTGGTCACCAAGCCCTTCGACTGGGAAGGCGGCCGCCGCATGAAGAACGCCGACGACGGCCTGGCCGAGCTGGAAGCCAACGTCGACTCGCTGATCGTGGTGCTGAACGAGAAGCTGCTGGAAGTGCTGGGCGACGACATCACCCAGGACGAAGCCTTCGCCCACGCCAACGACGTGCTGAAGAACGCCGTCGGCGGCATCGCCGAAATCATCAACGAGTACGGCCACGTCAACGTCGACTTCGAAGACGTGCGCACCGTGATGGGCGAGCCCGGCAAGGCCATGATGGGCACGGCCACGGCCGCCGGCCCGGACCGCGCCCGCATCGCCGCCGAGCAGGCCGTGGCCTGCCCGCTGCTGGAAGGCATCGACCTGTCGGGCGCCAAGGGCGTGCTGGTGCTGGTCACCGCCGCCAAGGGCAGCCTCAAGCTGTCCGAGTCGCGCCTGGCCATGAGCACCATCAACGCCTACGCCTCGCCCGACGCGCACGTCATCTATGGCGCCGCCTACGACGACACGCTGGGCGACGAGATCCGCGTGACCGTGGTGGCGACCGGCCTGTCGCGCGCCAACGCACGCCGCCAGCCCATCTCGGTGGTGCAGGGCGGCCTGCGCACCGGCACCGACAACGTGGCGTACCAGATGCCCATGGCCGGTGCCGCCGTGGGCGTGGCCGGCGGCCTGGTCGGCGGCGCGGCCCAGGCGGACTACGGCAGCATGTCGGTCCCCAGCGTGTGGCGCACCAACCGCACCCAGGCGGCCGCCCGCGTGGACGCCCTGTCGTCCGGCGGCATGGACGATCTGGAGATCCCGGCTTTCCTGCGCAAGCAGGCCGACTGATCGCTGCGGAGGCGGTGCCTCTGCGCCGTCCCCGCCCTCCAAGAAGCCGCCAGCGCCGCAAGGCCCTGGCGGTTTTTTTCATGCCCGCGCCGCTCGTGCCCAGGCGGGCCGCCGCGACGATCCAGGCCTTTTGTGACCGAAGTTTCACCTTTGCCTATGGAGGTCATAGCGACAGGGATGGGGTGCACAGGGAGGGCGCCACTAAAATCGGCGGATGCTCCAGCAACGAACGATCAAGACCTTGACCCGCGCCGTGGGCGTGGGCCTGCACAGCGGCCAGCGCGTCGAGTTGACGCTGCGCCCGGCGCAGCCCGACACGGGCATCGTCTTCCGTCGCGTCGATCTGCCGGAGCCCGTCGACATTCCGGTGGCTGCGGCCTCGATCGTGGACACGCGCATGGCCTCGACGATCGGGGTCGGTGCGGCGAAGGTGCACACGGTGGAGCACCTGATGTCCGCTTGCGCGGGGTTGGGCCTGGACAATCTGTATGTGGACATCACGGCCGAAGAGGTGCCCATTCTCGATGGCTCGTCGGCCTCCTTCGTTTTCCTGCTGCAAAGTGCCGGCGTGGAACTGCAGAACGCGCCCAAGCGCTTCATCCGCGTCACGCGCCCTGTCGAAGTGCGCGAAGGCACGGGTGCCAACGCCAAGTGGGCCCGTCTGGACCCCTACCACGGCTTCAAGCTGCGCTTCGAGATCGACTTCGCCCACCCGGCGGTCGATTCCACCGGCCAGAGCGTGGAGTTCGACCTCGGCTCGGGCAACTACATCCGCGATATCGCGCGCGCCCGCACCTTCGGCTTCACCAAGGACGTGGAGATGATGCGTGCCAACGGTCTGGCGCTCGGCGGCGGGCTGGACAACGCCATCGTCATGGACGACTACAAGGTGCTCAATGCCGACGGCCTGCGCTACGACGACGAGTTCGTGAAGCACAAGATCCTCGACGCCATCGGCGACCTGTATGTGGTGGGCAAGCCGCTGCTGGCGGCCTACAGCGCCTTCCGATCCGGCCACGGCATGAACAACCTGCTGCTGCGCGAGCTGCTCGCCCAGGAGGATGCCTGGGAGATTGCGACGTTCGACAACGAGCGCCAGGCGCCCACGGGTTTCACGCAGCCGGCGCGCGCCTGGTAGCCGGGCGCAGGTGCCGTGCTGATCTTTCGCTGGCTCGTCACCCTGCTGCTGCTCATGGCGGCCGTGTCGTTCGCCTTCTACGTGGGCACCGGCCAGGCGCGGTACAAACGCTTTGGCCTGGTCATCCTGAAGTGGACCCTCATCGCGGCCTTCGTGTTCTTTGCCGTCCTTATCCTGGGGCGCATTGCCTGATGCGGGTCAACCCTCCTATACTCGCGGCTGCTCCGGGGTGCACGTAGGAACCAAGGGTTTCTGGGCGTGCTGAGACGGCGGACCCAACCGCCGGAACCGCGAACTTGATCTGGTTAGTACCAGCGTAAGAAGAGCTGCAGCCGGGATTCCCGCACCTGCAAGCGGATGCCGTCCGGCATCCGTCTGGCCGCCGCGCGCCGCAGACCCTCCGTTCGTGAGGGTCGCAGGCTGCGTAGCGGACGCCTCCGCAAGGAGGCCGGTGCGGCACACCCGCGGCTGATGCGGAGCACATTTCCATCCATCCGAGGAGATTGCCCGCCATGAACGCCCCCGATAAATTCGCCCAGCTGCTCGCGCTCACGCGTGAATCCTTTCCCGCGTCCACCAAGAACTACCTGACAGGCAGCCGCCCCGATGTGCGCGTTCCTGTACGCGACATCGCCCTCACCAACGGCGAGCAGGTCAGCGTGTACGACACGTCCGGCCCCTATACCGACCCCGCGGCCGAGATCGATGTGCGCAAGGGCCTGCCCAGCGTGCGCGGCGCGTGGATCGAGGCGCGCGGCGACACCGAGCGCTACGAAGGCCGCAAGCAGCAGGCGCTGGACGATGGCAGCAAGTCCGAGGACGCCGCCCGTCTGGCCTTGCTCCGCACCGAAGCCGCAGCGCTGCAGCGCAAGCCCGTGCGCGCCCGCAGCGGCGCGAACGTCACGCAGATGCATTACGCCAAGCGGGGCATCGTCACGCCCGAGATGGAATACGTGGCCCTGCGCGAGAACGGCCGGCGTGAATGGATGGCCCAGTACGCCCAGGACGAGGCCCGCGAGCGCCGCCTGGCCGGCAACCCGATGGGCGCCAGCATTCCCAAGATCATCACGCCCGAGTTCGTGCGCGACGAGGTGGCCCGCGGCCGCGCCATCATCCCGGCCAACATCAACCACCCCGAGGTCGAGCCCATGGCCATCGGGCGCAACTTCAAGGTGAAGATCAACGCCAACATCGGCAACTCGGCGGTCACGTCGAGCATCGAGGAAGAGGTCGAGAAGCTGGTCTGGGCGATCCGCTGGGGCGCCGACAACGTGATGGATCTCTCCACGGGCAAGAACATCCACACCACGCGCGACTGGATCATCCGCAACAGCCCCGTGCCCATCGGCACCGTGCCCATCTACCAGGCACTGGAGAAGGTGGGCGGCATTGCCGAGGACCTGACCTGGGAGATCTTCCGCGACACGCTGGTCGAGCAGGCGGAGCAGGGCGTGGACTACTTCACCATCCACGCGGGCGTGCGCCTGGCCTACATCCACCTCACGGCGGCGCGGCGCACGGGCATCGTCTCGCGCGGGGGCTCGATCATGGCCAAGTGGTGCATGGCGCACCACCGCGAGAGCTTCCTGTACGAGCACTTCGAAGACATCTGCGACATCATGAAGCAGTACGACGTGTCGTTCAGCCTGGGCGACGGCCTGCGTCCCGGCTGCGCATCGGATGCCAACGACGAGGCGCAGTTCGCTGAATTGCGCACGCTGGGCGAGCTGACCCAGGTGGCCTGGAAGCACGACGTACAAACGATGATCGAAGGCCCCGGCCACGTGCCCATGCACATGATCCAGGCCAACATGACCGAGCAGCTCAAGACCTGCCACGAGGCGCCGTTCTACACCCTGGGCCCGCTGACCATCGACATCGCGCCTGGCTACGACCACATCGCCAGCGCCATCGGCGCGGCCATGATCGGTTGGATGGGCACGGCCATGCTCTGCTACGTCACGCCCAAGGAGCACCTGGGCCTGCCCGACCGCGATGACGTCAAGCAGGGCATCATCGCGTACAAGATCGCGGCCCATGCGGCGGACGTGGCCAAGGGCCACCCTGGTGCGCGTGCGCGGGACGATGCGCTGAGCCAGGCACGGTTCGACTTCCGCTGGCAGGACCAGTTCAACCTGGGGCTCGACCCGGAGACCGCGCAGCAGTACCACGACGAAACCCTGCCCAAGGACTCGGCCAAGGTGGCGCATTTCTGCTCCATGTGCGGCCCCAAGTTCTGCTCGATGAAGATCACGCAGGAAGTGCGCGAGTTCGCGGCGCAGGGCATGCAGGAGAAGGCGGTGGAGTTCCGCGGCACGGGCGGCGAGCTGTACGTGCCCATCCAGCCGATCGCCTGATACGCCAGCGGCTGCGGCGTGCGTCGAATGCGGGCGCGGCTCGTTGGGGCGCCGCTTGGCTCCCCTAAGAACGTGTTTACGATCTCGCAGGGACCGCGTTGGAGCGCAATCGGGATGAGTGGATGCTGCGGATGTGCCGCATGGGCTCGTGCCCATGCAAGCAGCCGGGGCGTCCAATCGCCCGATTTCGCTTCAACCCTTCGGGCAGTGGCCTTTGCGGGCGGTCTGCGGCGTTGCGGCGCTGGTGGATAGCCGAGCTATCCACGGCGCACCGCGCCTTGCATCCCCTCCCGCAAACACCACTGCGCGGCCCCTGGGAGATCGTCAACACGTTCTAGGAGGCAACGTGCGTCAGCAGCGGCTGCGCCGGCGCATGCAGCCGCTGCGGCGCCATGCCGCCCCGCTGGGCGTTGGGCAGCACGAAGCGGCTGATGAGGGCCGCCAGATCGTGCGCCTGGCCGCGCAGGCTTTCCGCGGCGGCGGCCGATTCCTCCACCAATGCCGCGTTCTGCTGCGTCATCTGGTCCAGCTGGGTCACCGCCGCGTGGATGGTGGCGATGTCCTGGTTCTGCGCCTCGTTGTGGGCGCGGATCTCTGCCATGGTGCCGGCCGCGTGCTCGATGGACTGCACCACCTGCGCCATGGTGCGGCCGGCCTCGCCGGCCAGTTGGGCGCCGCTGTCCACCTGCCGGCTGGAGGCCGCGATCAGGGCCTTGATCTCGCGGGCGGCCTCCGCCGACCGGTTCGCCAGAGTGCGCACCTCGCTCGCCACCACGGCAAAGCCCCGGCCTTGATCGCCTGCCCGGGCGGCCTCCACGGCCGCGTTCAGTGCCAGGATGTTGGTCTGGAAGGCGATCGAGTCGATCACGCCCGTGATGTCGCCGATCTGGCGGGCGCTGTGCGAGATCTGCTGCATGGTGTCCACGACGCGCGTCACCACGCCGCTGCCCTGCCGCGCCACGGTGGCGGCATCGGCCGCCAGCGCCTCGGTGCGCTGGGCCGTGCTGACCGACTCCGCGATCTTGCGCGTGACCTGTTCCAGCGAGGCGGCCGTTTCCTGCAGGCTGGCGGCGGCCTGCTCCGTGCGGTTGGACAGGTGGACGTTGCCGCTGGCGATCTCGGCGGACGCGGCGCGCAGGCTCTGCACGGAAGCGCTCACCTGGCCCACCAGGCTGCGCAGGGCGCTCTGCATGGCCGACAGCGAGGTCAGCATGTGGCCGGTCTCGTCGCGGTCGTGGCCGGAGATGTCCTGGCGCAGGTCGAACCCGGCCACGCGGTCGGCGGTGGCGCTGGCCTGCGCGATGGGGCGGGTGATGCTGCGCACCAGCCACAGGGCCAGCAGCGTGCCCAGGACCAGCGACAGTGCACCGAAGGCGAGCAGCGACAGGCGTGCCAGCTGGCCGAGCTCGGCCACGTGCCGGGCCGCAGCGTCGATGGCGCTGCGCTGCGACTGCGTCAGGCCGTCCAGCGCGCCCAGCAGGGTCTGCGACGAGGGCAGGAAGCGCTCGCCATACACGTTGCGGATGCGTTCGGTCAGGCCCGAGTCCCGCGCGGCCACCAGCTCGGTGCGTGCCTTCAGGAAGGCCTCGTCCGCCGCGCGCACGCGCTCCAGACGATCCACGTCGTCGGGCGTGCGCAGCTGCTGGGCCAGCTGGGCGACCAAGGCGGTGTACTCCGCCTGGGTCCGGGAAATGTCGGCGCCCAGGATCTCGCCCACCTCGGGTTCGGAGCTGAGGGCGACGGCCTTGTAGCGCTCGGCGTTGATGGCCTGGAGCCGGTAGGCATCGGCCACCAGGCGCTCGTTGGCCACGCTGCCTTGCACCATGGCCTCGGTGAAGGCATGGATGCGGTGCAGGGACCACAGGCCGATGGCGGAGCCCGCCAGGCTGAGCGCCAGCACGGCCAGAAAAACGCCGAGCAAGCGGCGGCCCAGCGAGCCGCGGGACGCGGCCAGGGAACGAGGGATAAAGGAAGACGGTGGCATGGCAGGCGGGGCGCGACCCGCCGCGCGAGCAGCGCCGGTTGCGTCCAAAAAAGAAACCCAATGCCTGCACTGTGCCGCGCAAGTGTGACAACTTGTTTTAAGCCCGATGCCGCCGCACCAGAGGCGCGCACCGGTGTCACCGCGTAGATACCCTGCTGAGAGACCCGGTTGGGACGCATATAGTTACAGCGCCGTGCGCCCACAAGGCGCGCTGCGTGGTATGGCGCATTTATTGCATGCGCCATGGATCATGTTCTGTAGAGGAGCGCCATGACCGTTTTGGGCCGATTGTCGATCCGTGCACGCTTGTATTTCGGCACGGTTTTTTCCCTGGTATTGCTTGTCATCATCGGCGCAATGGGCTTCGTGGCCCTGGACCGCACCCGCGACACGCTGCAGGTGCTTTTCTCCCAGCGGGTGCAAACGCTCACCGACATGGCGGAGCTGCGCACCACGCTCGGCAACCTGCGCCGGGCGGAGAAGGACATCATCATCAACTTCAACAACTCGGTGGAAGTGGCCGCCCTGCGCGAAAGCTGGGCCAAGACCCTTGCCGCGCTGCGCAAGAGCCTGGCCGATGTGCGGCAGGTGCAGCAGGCAGACGCAGAGTTCGTCGCCTCTATCGACCGCTCCCTGGCCGAACTCAAGCAGTACGAGGACGGCATCTCGCCGATCTTCGAGCAGATCGAGCGGGCCCAGGTCGACGGTGCCGGCGGCGGGGCCTATGCAGACCGCTTCAAGGGCCACATGGAGACCACCGACCAGCTCTTCGCCAGCCTGGCCAGCGCTGCGCGCCAGCAGATGGAGGAGGCTCGCCAGGGCGTGGAGGCGCGCACCTCCAGCATGGCGGCTCTGATTGGCGTGGGCCTGCTGCTGGGCCTGGCGGTGCTCATTCCCCTCACGTTCTTCAGCGTGCGCTCCATCACCCGCTCGCTGGGCCAGGCGCGGGACCTGGCCGAGCGCATCGCTGGCGGCGATCTGTCGCAGGAGGTGCGGCCGGCGCAGCAGGACGAGGTGGGCCAGTTGGTAGTGGCCATGGGCCGCATGCAGGACGCCCTGCGCGGACTGGTACGCCAGGTGCAGGAAGCCGCGGGCAGCATCTCCACGGCGAGTACCGAGATCGCCTCGGGCAACCACGACCTCAGCCAGCGCACCGAGCAGACGGCGGCCAACCTGCAAGAGGCTGCCTCGTCCATGGAGTTGCTCACCAGCACGGTGCAGCAGAGTGCCCAGTCGTCGCGCCAGGCCAGCGAGTTCGCATCGTCTGCCGCCGAGGTGGCGGCGCGCGGCGGCAGCGTGGTGTCGCAGGTGGTGAGCACCATGGACCAGATCACCGACAGCTCGCGCAAGATCGGCGACATCACGGGCGTGATCGATTCCATTGCCTTCCAGACCAACATCCTGGCGCTCAATGCAGCCGTGGAAGCGGCGCGCGCCGGCGAACAGGGCCGGGGCTTTGCCGTGGTGGCCAGCGAGGTGCGCAGCCTCGCGCAGCGCAGCGCAGAAGCCGCCAAGGAGATCAAGGCGCTGATCGGCGCGTCGGTGGAACGGGTCGAGGGCGGCTCGCGCCTGGTGGGCGAGGCGGGTGCCACCATGACCGAGATCGTGAACAGCGTGCGCCGCGTGCACGGCATCATTTCGGAGATCACCGCGTCGGCCTCGGAACAGAGCGACAACATCGGCCAGATCAGCCAGTCGGTGAGCCAGCTCGACCAGATGACGCAGCAGAACGCCGCGCTGGTGGAGCAGTCCACCGCCGCCTCCGAATCGCTGCGCGAGCAGGCCAGCCAGCTGACCCGGGCCGTGAGCCAGTTCAAGCTGGCCTCGCACGGCGCCGAGCCGGTGGCGCTGGCGGGCGGCTCCGCCGGCCCGTTGGTGCGGGCCCATACGGCCCCGCGCGTACCGGCCGCCCCTGCTGCCGCCCCAGCCGCGGCCTTGCCCTGGCAGTGAGTTGCTATTGAAATGATAGCTATAGCCGCTTGCTGAAAAAGCGTTGGCGGCCATTTTCGCTTGAGTGTGGGTTGCGCCGCCGCACGCGGCCGGTCGCTGCCCGCGCAAAAGAGCACGGCAGCGCCGTGGCGGGGTGGAGTCTCCTTGCCAGCCGCCTTGTGTCACGGGTTGGTAAACGCCGAAAAGCTGCGGCAAAGCTTCGGCAAAGACGGGCCTGCGGGAGCTGCCGGAAGGGCGCAAAGGCGGGGACTTGAGGCACGATGGGGCATGCCCACTTCAAGGACGCCCGAAATGACCCTCTCGCTTCGCACCAGCCGATATGCCGGTGCTGCCCTGGCGGTGGCCCTTGCCCTGGCCGCCACGGCCAGCAACGCACAGCCCCGGCCGAACAACGATCACCGGGGGCCGCCAGCCCATGCGCACCAACCGGCACACAAGCCGGCCCAGAAACATGCCGAGCGCGCTCTGCATCCGCCGGGCCACGGCGGCGCCAAGGCGGCGCACGCCCACCGCGGGCGCGGGGCCGGGCCAGAGCATGCGTTCCACAAAGGCGGGCGGCTGCCCAGCCACTACCGCAGCCCGCAGTACGTGGTGAACGACTGGCGCGGCCACCATCTGGCTGCACCGCCGCGTGGCCACCACTGGGTGCAGACCGGCTCGGACTACGTGCTGGTGGCGGTCGCCACGGGCGTGATCGCGCAGATCGTGCTGCATTGAAGAAGGCAGCGGCGGCCCGCACGGCGGCGTGCAGGCGTGCCCCACAATCCGCCCGTCGCTGAACCAGGAGACCCCTATGCTTTTATCTCGCCTTTTTTCCCGCGGCATGCTGGCCGCGTGCATGGCTGCCGCGCTGGGCGCCACCGCCGTTGGCGCGCAGGCCCAGCCGCGCGACCACCGCAACGAAGGGCGCCATGAAGGGCGCCATGAAGGGCGCCATGAAGGGCGTCATGACGGCCGGCACGGCGGCCGCCACGATGCGCGCCATGACGACCGCCGGCATGACGACCGGCGCCATGCGCGGCCCCATGACCACCGCGGTCCGCCGGGCTACCACCCCGGCTACCGGCCCGGTCCGCCTCCCGGCGCCCGCCCGCCGGGGCACCGGCCGCCGCAGCACTTCCACGGCGGCCGCGGCGCCGGGCCGTCGCACAACTGGTACCGGGGCGGCCATGTGCCGCCGGCCTACCGCTCGCGCCACTATGTGGTGAGCGACTGGCGCCACCACCATCTGGCGCCACCGCCCCGCGGCTACCACTGGGTGCAGTACGGCGGCGACTACGTGATGATCGCCATCGGCTCGGGGCTGATCGCGCAGATCGTCCTGAGCAACTGACAACCGGCCGCAGCGGCAGCCCCAGCCGCGCTCGCGGCGGGGCGGCAGGGGTTCTGTCAGAGGTTGTCGCTGGCGCGGCAGAGCTTGGCGTCGGCCAGCGGCACGGACTCGTCGCTGGTGGTGCTGGCGCCCTGCACCTGCAGCCGGTGGACCCGGGTGAGGCACAGCGGGCCGCTGTGGCGGAAGCTGGCCTCGTAGTCCTGTCCCGCCACGGGCGTGAAGGATTTGCGGATGAAGCACTGCTCGGCCTGAAGGCCGTTGGAGCGGCCGTTGCTCATATAAGAGAGCATCAGCGGCTTGCCGGCGGGCACGTAGAACTCCGAGACCACGCGGCCGTCGGCGGGCACCGTGTCGGCGCCGGGCATGCCCAGCGACCGGCCGTTCTGGTCGGCGAAGCCCTTGCGCGCCGCCACCATCACGCCCGCGCCGGGCAGGCGCCAGTCTTCACAGTCGCTCTGCGGCACGGCGCGGACCATGCCGTCGGCCACGACCCGGATGCGGGCGCGCTCGCCCGAGGTGGGCTGCTCATAGGGGGTCGAGAACGATTTGACGTTCTGGAGATTGCCGCAACCCGTGAAGGTCAGGGCGGCGAGCGGTAGGGCAAGGAGGAGGGCGGTTCTCGGCATCATGCGCGGTCTGTGCGGTCGTCAAAACGGAGAAAACTACCACGCCACGGATGACGGCCTTGTCAGCCCATGCCGCATCGGGCGGTGCCGAGGGAGGGCGCCGCGCCGGGCTTGCCGACCCACTGCATGCCGCTCCTTCTTCTCTTGTCCCGCCTTCAGTAACTGCGCCCGCCCTTGTACATGGCGTGCTGGCGGCGCGCCAGGGGGCTCGCCTCGGCCAGCCGCGCCATGGCAGCGCCCGCGTGGGCATGGGTGATGGCCATGCCGAGCGCGTCAGCGGCATCGCTGCCGGGCAGGCCGGGCAGCTGCAGCAGGCGCTTGACCATCTCCTGCACCTGCGCCTTGGCCGCGCGGCCGTGGCCGGCCACGGCCTTCTTCATCTGCACGGCGGTGTATTCGGCCACGGGCAGGCCGCTGGCCACCAGGGCGGTCACCGCCGCGCCACGGGCCTGGCCCAACAGCAGGGTGGATTGCGGGTTCACGTTGACGAAGATGATCTCGACGGTGGCGCTATCGGGTTTGTAGCGCGACACCACCTCCGTGATGCCGTCGAACAGCACCTTGAGCCGCCCGGGCAGATCCCCCAGGGCCATCGCGCTGGTGCGGATGGTGCCGCTGGCGACGTAGCCCAGGCGCTGGCCCTCGACGTCGATGACGCCGAATCCGGTCGTCTGCAGGCCGGGGTCGATTCCCAGGATTCTCATGCAATGCTCATGTTTTGATAGCTGACTGCGCTTGCTGTATAAGCGCCGGTGGCTGACTGGGCTACAAGCCGAAGTACCAGCGCACCGAATGGAAGAACACGGGTGCGGCAAAGCACAGCGCGTCCACCCGGTCCAGCAGGCCGCCGGCGCCGGTGACCGACATGCCCTGCATGCCCCAGCTGGTGATGCCGCGGTCGCGCTTGATGGCTTTCATCACCAGGTGGCCCAGGCTGCCCGCCAGGCAGGCCAGCAGCGCCATGCCCAGCGCCTGCCCCGGCTTGAACGGCGTGATGAAGGACAGCAGCACGCCGGCCAGGCCGCCCACCGCCACGCCGATCACCCAGCTCAGCCACTGGAAGCTCTGGCTCACCTGCGGCGCGACGGGCCGGTGCGGAAACCGCTGGCCCAGCAGGTGCTGGGCGATCATGCCGGCCTGCACCACCACCACCAGGAAGAACACCAGGAACGCGCCCTTGCCCTGGTGGCCCGGAAAGTCCAGCAGCAGCAGCGCCGGCACGTGGCTCATGCCGTACACGCAGACCATGATGCCCCACTGCAGCTTGGCGTTGCGCTCCAGAAAGCGCTGCGGGTCGTTGGCCAGCGCGCTGATCGCCGGAATGGCCAGGAACACGTACACCGGGATGAACACCGTGAACAGGTCGAACTTGCGCAGGCCGACGAGCACGAACTGCAGCGGCAGCACGACGAAGAAGGCCATCACCAGGCTGCGGTGGTCACCCCGGCGGGTGGGCGACAGCGTGATGAATTCGCGCAGCGCGAAGAAGGCGACCATGGCGAACAGCACCGTGGCCACGGTGTCGCCCAGTGCCCAGCCCACCCAGAAGATGGTGGCCATGAACCAGGCGGTCTTCAGCAGGCTCCAGAAGCGGCGCCATTCCAGCTGGCGCGCCTCGTGGTGCGCCTGCTCGGCGGCGTCGTCGCTGCGGGCCTCGCGCAGGGTCTGCACGAAGGCATAGGTGGTGACCGCCGACAGCAGGCCGAAGACCACGACGAACAGGGCGCCGATCTGCTGGGTGGTGGAGAGGTTGCGCAGGAATTCCATGGCGTTTCAGATGTCCCGCAGCGCGATGACGGCCTGGCGAGCGCGGTCGAGGAAGGGGCGGCGCTCTTCGCCGGGCTCCACCTGGATCGGCGCGCCGAAGGTCACCGAGCACAGGATGGGCACGGGCACGACCTCGCCCTTAGGCATGACGCGCTGCACGTTGTTGATCCACACCGGCACCAGCACCACCTGCGGAAACATCCGCGCCAGCATGAACAGGCCGGATTTGAAGGGCTGCGGCTCGTCGCCGTGGCCGCGCGTGCCCTCGGGAAAGATCACGATCGAGTCGCCGCTTTCCAGCGCGCGCACCAGCGGCGCTAGCGGATCGGTGGGCTGCACGGCGGCGCGCAGCTCTTCGGGCGTGGGCTCGGGCGGCAGCGCCTCGGGCGCGGGATCGGGGCCGCCGGCCATGGCCAGGTCGGCCTCGGCCACGGCGGCGGTGATCTCGGCGAGAAGACCGGGCGTCGCGGTGGGCACCGCCGGCGACGCTTCGGCATCGGCGGGTGCAACGGCCGCTGCAGCGGGGCCGGGTGTGCGCGGGGCGCCGGATTGGCGGTCTACGTAGACGGCGTTGAACACCGCCGTGGTGATCCACTGGCGGAACGGCGACTTGGTCCAGTAGTCCTTGGCGGCGATGGGGCGGGTGATGCTGCGCAGTTCCTGCGGCAGCGCCGCCCAGATCATCACCAGGTCGGCATGGCTCTGGTGGTTGGCGAAGTAGATGCGCTGCTCGGCCTTGGGCGGGCAGCCGTACCAGCGCGCCTGCGAGCCGGTCAGGAAGCGCACCAGCCCCAGCAGGAACAGGCTCATCATTTGGGACAGCAACATGCGGGCGATGATACGGGGTGCGTGTGGCGGGCCCGCCCGTGGCTTTCTCCCCACACCGCACCCCTGCCGGCGGGGCATGGGTTCCGACGGCCGGAAAGGCTGGCAATCCCGCGCCCGGCCCCTTCCGCTTCTTCCTAGACTGCGCCCGGACGTGTCAGCGGGGCTATGGCCTTGCACGTTGTCATAGCCATGAATGACGGGCACCGAGGAAGGCGTGCCCGCCAGCTGCCAACTGCAGGCGGCTCGCGTCGCAGGCCGGCAGCCCTTCCCTGTCGGGGGGAGGGCCGCATGGCGGACCGGCAGATATCCATACAAGCACAAGAGAGAGAGACAGGCATGCAAGCAAGCAGGGCTGGGCAACGATTGCCGGTCGCAGCGCGATGGGGAGGGCCTTGGCAGAGGCGCCGTGCCCATGGCGGCGGGCCGGCAGTGCCGCGAGCACCGGCCGCGCGGAAGCAGCCGTGCGGGGCGTTGGCTGCCGATTCGCGCAACGCGCCACGCCCACGCTCTAGCGGGCTGCCCTGCTGTTTTTTCTTCTTCCCTGTATTTCTGCGTTGAGTGCGCTGCCGGACTGATCCAGCGGAATCTTACGTGCGTATTACAAGTGGTTACGGTCGGCTGGGACGGCGCCCAACGACCGAAGATCACAACAAGCCGAGCCCCTTATGTCTGCCCATCTGACTCTCAAATCGCGGTTGCTGGAACGTGAGCCCCTGCTGGCCACGTACGTGAAGACCACGTCGCACCAGACGGTGGAGGTGCTTGCCTCCACCGGCCTGGATGCGGTCGTGCTCGATGCGGAGCATGCCCCGTTCGGCCCCGAAACCCTGGACCGCGCGCTGCTCGCGTCGCGTGCCTGTGGTCTGCCGGCGCTGGTGCGCGTGCCCCATGTGCGAGCGGAGGCCATCCAGCAGGCGCTGGACATGGGCGCCGCCGGCGTGGTCGTGCCGCGGGTGGAATCCGCCGCCATCGCGACGCACGTGGTGCGCGCCTCGCGCTACCTGGGTGGCCGGGGCTTTTCCGACGCGCCCCGTGTCGGCGGCTACGGCCAGCGCGCCATGACCGAGCTGATGCATGCCGGCGACACGCAGAGCGCCGTGATCGTGCAGATCGAGAGCATGGTCGCGGTCGAAGAGGCTGCCGCCATCGCGGCCGTGCCGGGCGTGGACTGCCTCTTCGTCGCGCCGGCCGATCTGGCCGTGTCGCTGGGGGCGTCCAGCATCGCCGACCCGCGCGTGGCCGATGCGCTGGCGCGCGTGTGCGAGGCCGGCCAGCAGGCCGGGCGCGCCGTGGGCTGCTTCGTGGCCGACGGACGGCAGGTGCCGGGCCTGCGCGCCATGGGCATGTCGTTCTTCGTGGTCGGCTCCGACCAGGCCTTGCTCAGACACGCGGCACGCCAGGCCGTCGCCGTCACGAAGGAACCCCTAGCGGCCTAGTTCGCCAGTCCATCCTCCTCGCAGGTCGTGCGGGAAAAGGTCACCTCGATCCACCCTCTTTGTCCCAATCCACAGCCGCACTCCGTGCGCAAGATGGAGGTCCCCGCATGACCACTGAAGTCCGCTCCGTGCAACGCGCATTGCTCATCCTGCGCGTGATGAATGAACGCCCCACCTGGAGCCTGCAAGAACTGCACCGGCGCACCGGCCTGGCCAAGTCCACGCTGCACCGCCTGCTGAGCACGCTCGAAGCCGAGAAATACGTGCGCACCGATCCGCAGGCCTATGGCCAGTATCAGCTGACGCTGGCGGTGAGTAACCTGAGCTGCGGCATCTCCGAGCGGTCGGTGCTGGCCGAAATGGCGACGCCGCTGATGATCGGCACCACGCGTGAGATCAAGTGGCCGCTGTCGCTGGGCGTGGTGGACGGCCACCAGATCCGCGTGGTGTTCTGCACCATGCCCTACAGCCCCTACGCGGTGCGCCCCTCGACCACCGGGCGGCGCTACGAGTTCATGGATTCGGCCCTGGGCCGGGCCTATCTGGCCTTCTGCGGCGCGGCCGAGCGGCGCGTGATCGTGGAGGCGGTCAACCGCCGCGAGGATGGCGGCCCGCGCATCACCGACATGGCCGCGCTGCGCCGCGTGGTGCGCGAGACGCGGCGCCAGGGCTACGCGCTGTGCTACGCGGCCAACAATGCCGAGAGCACGGTGTTCGCGGTGCCCGTTTTCAGCCGTGGCCACCTGCGCGGCACGCTGGTGTATTCGACCTACGCCACCCAGATGAACGAGCGCATGCTGCGCGAGTTCGTGCCGGTGGTGCGTGCCACCGCCGACCGCATCGGCGAGGCCGTGGCCGATCCGAAGGAACTGCGGCGGGCCTGAGAACGTGTTCTGAGGGGGCGCCTGCCGGCCTACCCGGCGGGCCGCAACGGTCCTACATCGGCTCGCGCGGCTGTATGACACTGCAAGGGCTGCAAGTGCATGCAACGAACGAGCGGTTTGGTTACGGTTCTTGCGTAACGCCAGCGTTTTTAGGGGCGCATGGCTTCTAGCATGGCTGCTCTTTTCAAGGAGATCTGATGGCCGTGCAAAACCCCTTCTTCGGCAAGCGTGAACCCGAGTCGTTCCAACCCCGCCAGCCCGGCTCCGTGCTCGGTGGCGCCACGACGCCGGGCACCCTCAACAGCAGCAACGCAGGCGCCCAGGCCGCAGCGTCTTCGGCTGCAGTGAACAAGCCGGGGGCTGCTGCAGCGTCCCAGGGCGTGGGCAGCCAGCTCACGGTGGGCCCCAACATCAAGCTCAAGGGCGTGGAAATCACCGACTGCGACACGCTCGTGGTCGAAGGCACGGTGGAAGCCACCATGGACTCGCGCGTGATCAAGATCGCCGAGCAGGGGGCTTTCCGCGGCTCGGCCGACATCGACATCGCCGAGATCCACGGCGAGTTCGACGGCACACTGACCGTGCGTCAGAAGCTGGTGATCTACAGCACCGGCAAGGTCAACGGCAAGATCCGCTACGGCAAGGTCGTGATCGAGGAAGGCGGCCAGCTGGCGGGCGAGATCGAGGCCGGCACCGCCGGTGCATCGCGCGGCGGTGCCTCGTCGGCAGCCCGCTCCGAGCCGGCGCTGGCCGCTGCCTGAGCCAGGACAGCCCGGCGCCTCGTCGACCGACCGCACGGAAACCACAGCGCCTGCATGTACGGGGTACATGCAGGCGCTTTGCCTTGGGCGCTGCGGTGCTGGGCTATTCGGTGATCGCCGTGCCGTCCGCGGTGTCTGCCGGGCGCGGAATCGGCCGGGGCCGGCCCGAGGCATCGATGGCGACATAGGTGAGCCGGGCCTCGGTGACCTTCATGTAGCGGCCCTGCGTGGCGAAGCGCTCGGCGTACACCTCGACCTCCACCGTGACCGACGTGCGGCCGATGCGCGCCACGCTGGAGTAGAACGACAGGATGTCGCCCACGCGCACGGGCTGCTTGAACACGAACTCGTTCACGGCCACCGTGGCCATGCGGCCCTGCACGTGGCGCGCGGGCAGCACGGACCCGGCCAGGTCCACCTGCGCCATCACCCAGCCGCCGAAGATGTCGCCGTTGGCATTGCAGTCCGCGGGCATGGGAATGACCTTGAGCACCAGCTCCTTGTCGGTGGGCAAAGGGGTGTGGGGCGCGCTCGGGGCATCGGTCATGGGCACAATCTCGCTAAAAACAACAGCTGGAATTGTCCCTCATGCGCCCCACTGGCGACGCCGCCCCCGCTTTTCCGCCGGTAGCCACCCCGGCCCGCTCTTCTCCCTCCGACTGGGCCACGCTGCGCCGGCTGCTGCCGTATCTGTGGCAGTACAAGCTACGCGTGCTGGCGGCCCTGGCCTTCGTGCTGGCGGCCAAGCTGGCCAACGTGGGCGTGCCCGTGCTGCTCAAGCACCTGGTGGACATCATGACGCCGGCCGCGGGCCAGGCGGCCACGCTGGTGGCCGTGCCGGTCGGGCTGCTGCTGGCCTACGGTCTGCTGCGCCTGTCGACCTCGGTGTTCACCGAACTGCGCGAGCTGGTCTTCGCCAAGGCGACGCAGGGCGCGGCGCGCACCATCGCGCTGCAGACGTTTGCGCACCTGCATGCGCTGTCGCTGCGCTTTCACCTGGAGCGGCAGACCGGCGGCATGACGCGCGACATCGAGCGCGGGGTCAAGAGCATCGAGTCGCTCATCTCGTTCGCGCTGTTCAACATCGGCGCGACGCTGATCGAGGTGTTCCTGGTGCTGACCGTGCTGGGCACGCGTTTTGACCCCTGGTTCGCCTGGATCACGCTCACGGCGCTGGCGGCGTACATCCTCTTCACGGTGAGCGTGACGGAATGGCGCACGCAGTTCCGGCGCGAGGCCAACGCCTTCGACTCGGCCGCGCACACCAAGGCGGTGGATTCGCTGCTGAACTACGAGACGGTGAAGTACTTCAACAACGAGGCCTTCGAGGCGCAGCGCTACGACGAAAGCCTGCAGCGGCTGCGCCATGCGCGGCTCAAGAGCCAGACCTCGCTGTCGCTGCTCAACACGGGCCAGCAGATCATCATCGCCTCGGGCCTGGTGGTGATGCTGTGGCGCGCCGCGCAGGGCGTGGCCGACGGGCGCATGACGATCGGCGACCTGGTCATGGTCAACGCCTTCATGATCCAGCTGTACATCCCGCTCAACTTCCTGGGCGTGGTGTACCGCGAGATCAAGCAGAGCCTGACCGACCTGGACAAGATGTTCCTGCTGATCGACCGCGAGCGCGAGGTGGCCGACGCCCCGGACGCCTTGGTGCTGGCAGCGGCGGACCAGCCGGCCGTGCGCTTCGAGGGCGTGCACTTCGCCTACGACACGGGCGCGCAGGGCGGCCGCACCATCCTGCACGGCGTGGACTTCGAGATTCCGGCGGGGCGCACGGTGGCGGTCGTCGGGCCGTCGGGCTCGGGCAAGTCCACGCTGGCGCGGCTGCTGTACCGCTTCTACGACGTGCAGCAGGGCCGCATCACCATCGGCGGGCAGGACCTGCGCAGCGTGACGCAGGACAGCCTGCGCCGCGCCATCGGCATCGTGCCGCAGGACACCGTGCTGTTCAACGAGACCGTCGGCTACAACATCGCCTACGGCCGGCCCGGCGCCACGCAGGCACAGGTGGAGGAGGCCGCGCGTGCGGCGCGCATCCACGGCTTCATCGCCGCGCTGCCGCAGGGCTATGCCACGCAGGTGGGCGAGCGGGGGCTCAAGCTCTCGGGCGGCGAGAAGCAGCGCGTGGCCATCGCGCGCACGCTGCTCAAGAACCCGCCCGTGCTGATCTTCGACGAGGCGACCAGCGCGCTCGATTCGGCCAACGAGCGCGCCATCCAGCAGGAACTGCGCAGCGCCGCCCAGGGCAAGACCACGCTGGTCATCGCGCACCGCCTGTCCACCGTGGTCGATGCCCACGAGATTCTGGTCATGGACGCCGGCCGCATCATCGAGCGGGGCACGCACGCACAGCTGCTGGCCCGCGGCGGGCGCTACGCCACCATGTGGGCGCTGCAGCAGAGCGGCGAAGGCGGCTAGGAAACACCTTGGTGCTATTGATTTGAGAGCTGGCTGCGCTGATTCAGCAAGCACTTTGATGTAATTGAATATTTGAATCCAGGCGGGACAAGCGCAAGCAGCTATCGAATTGGTAGCGATGTCGCCGCCCTGGGTCTCCGGAAAGAACGCCCCCATGGACATTCCCGCTTTGCAGTCCACCCTGCGCCGCTTTGCCGAGCAGCGCCGCTGGCCGCCGTTCCACACGCCCAAGAACCTGTCCATGGCGCTGATGGTCGAGGCGGCCGAGCTGCTGGAGTTGTTCCAGTGGCTCACGCCCGAAGAGTCCCGCACGCTGGCGCAATCCGCGCCGGGGCGCGAGCGCGTCGCCGAGGAGATGGCCGACGTGCTGCTCTACCTGGTCCAGCTGGCCGACCACACCGGCATCGACCTGGATGAGGCCGTCCAGCGCAAGCTGCGCATGAACGCGCTCAAGCACCCGCCGCCGGTGGACGGCAGCTACTGAGCGGCCGCAGCGCCGGCCGGTGGAAGCGCTGGCCGGCTGAGTGGCCAGCCGCGGCGGTTTGTCGGCCGATGCCGGTCGCCTGGCTGCAAGCCCGCAGCGCGGCGCAGTGGGATGTGTTTCGTGCCCATGAAAAAGCCCCGCCGGGGCGGGGCTCTGCGCGGAAGGCGGCTGCCGGGCCGGTCAGGGCTTGCGGGCGGCGATGGCCTTCTCGGCCGCACCCACCAGGTCGGTGCCGATGGGGCCCTTCCACTTCTCGAACACGGGGCGGGTCGCCTTCACGAACGCCTCGCGCTCGGCGGGGCTGAGCTGCGTGACCGTCACGCCGTGGCTGGCGATCTCCTTCAGCAAGGGCTTGTCGGCTTCGACCATGCCCTTGCGCGCGATGGCGATCTGCTCCTTGCCGGCGTCGATGGCGGCCTGCTTCACGATCTCGCGGTCGGCGGGCGTCCAGCTGGCCCAGATGTCCTTGTTCACCACGAAGATCAGCGGGTCGTTCATGTATCCCCACATCGTGATGTGCTTCTGCGCCACCGTGTAGAGCTTGGCGGCCATGTAGACCGACACGGGGTTTTCCTGACCGTCCACGGCGCCGCTGGCCATGGCAGGCTGGGCGTCGGCCCAGCTCATCTGCGTGGGGTTGGCACCCAGGGCGGTGAAGGTATCCAGGAACAGGGGCGAGCCCACCACGCGGATCTTCAGGCCCTTGAGGTCGGCCGGCGACTTGATGGCGTGCTTGGAATTGCTGATCTCGCGGTAGCCGTTCTCGCCCCAGGCCAGCGGCACCACGCCGGACTTCTCCAGCGTCTGGAAGATGCTCTTGCCCACGTCGCCCTGCGTCACCGCGTCCACGGCCGCGTAGTCGGGGAACAGGAAGGGCAGCGAGAACAGGTTGAGTGCCTTCACCTGTGGCGACCAGTTGATGGTGGAGCCCACGGCCATGTCGATCACGCCCTGGCGCAGCGCGCTGAACTCGCGCGTCTGGTCGCCCTGGATCAGCGACACGCCGGGGTACAGCTTGATGTTGATGCGGCCCTGCGTGCGCTCGCGCACCTTGTTGGCCCAGATCTCGCCACCCTTGCCCCAGGGGAAGGCCGTGCCCAGCACCAGCGACATGCGGTACTCGCTTTTGTAGGTCTGTGCCAGCGCGGGCGCGCTGAAGGCGAGGCCGGCGGCAGCGGCCACGGCAGAGGTGAGGAAGGTGCGCAGTTTCATGGTTTCAGTCTCCTTGTATGAATTCGGTCAGTAGCCCAGCTTGGCGGGCAGCCACAGGGCCAGTTGCGGGAAGGCGATCACCAGCAGCATCACCACACCCATGGCCAGCAGCATGGGCCCGACCCAGCGCACGGTGGATTCCATGCGCACGCCGGCGATGCGGCACGACACCATCAGGTTGACGGCGAGCGGCGGCGTGAACTGGCCGAGCGCCACCTTGAGCGTGAGGATCACGCCGAACCACACCGGATCCCACTGGTAGTGGTTCATGATGGGCAGCAGCAGGGGCACGAAGATCAGGAAGATCGAGATGCCATCGAGGAACATGCCCACGGTGATCAGCAGCAGGATCAGCAGGCCCATCACGCCGTATTCGCCCAGGCCGGAATGCACGATGGCATTCGCCACCGGATCGATCACGCCCAGTGTGGACAGCGAGAACGCGAAGATGCCGGCCAGCGAGACGACCAGCAGGATCACGGCGGACAGCTCGCCCGCCTCGCGCAGGATCGGGAACAGGTCGCGGAACGTGATCGTGCGGTGGATGCACATGCCCACGAACAGGCCGTAGAACACCGCGACCACGGCAGCCTCGGTCGGCGTGAACCAGCCGGCGCGCATGCCGCCCAGGATCAGCACCGGCGCGGCCAGGCCCCAGGCGGCTTCGCGCAGGCTCTTCCAGAACGCGGGGCGCGGCATGGACGCTTCGAGCGCACCCATGTTGTGCTTGCGCGCGAGCCACACGGCCGGAACGATGAGCGCGATGCCGGCCAGCACGCCGGGGATCATGCCGGCCGCGAACAGCGCCGGCACCGAAGCGCCGGGCACCAGCACCGAATAGATGATGAAGGCGACGGACGGCGGAATCAGGATGTCGGTGGCCGCCGCGGCGCCCACCACGCTGGCCGAGAAGCTGCCGGGGTAGCCGGCGCGGCTCATGGCCGCGATCATCACGCCGCCCACGGCCGCCGCATTGGCCGGGCCCGAGCCCGAGATGCCGCCCAGGAACATGGCCACGGCAATCGCCACCAGCGGCAGCATGCCCGGGCCGCGGCCCACGATGGCGACGGCGAAGTTGACGAGCCGCAGTGCCACGCCCGAGCGGTCGAAGATCGAGCCGACCAGAACGAACATCGGAATGGCCAGCAGCGGGTACTTGCCCAGGCCGGCGTAGAAGTTCTGCGGCACGGCCAGCAGGCCGAACCACTGCGTTTCCTGGTTGGCGAGCGCGATGGCCGCCGCGCCCGCCAGGCCCAGGGCCGCGCCGATCGGCACGCCCACGAACATCAGTACCAGGAAGGCGACGAAGAGCAGCGTGGCGATCATGGCAGCGGCACCCCGGAGCCGGTCGCCTCGCCGGCGAGGTAGTCCGCATCCGGCTGGCGGCCGCGGCGGATGTAGAGGCCGATGGCGCGCCAGGTGATCAGCAGCGACAGGATGGGCAGCCAGATGGAATACCACCACTGCGGCACACCGATACC
This sequence comes from Paracidovorax wautersii, assembly GCF_031453675.1. Classification (NCBI taxonomy): domain Bacteria; kingdom Pseudomonadati; phylum Pseudomonadota; class Betaproteobacteria; order Burkholderiales; family Comamonadaceae; genus Paracidovorax; species Paracidovorax wautersii. The sequence continues at coordinate 2,176,754 of NZ_JAVIZX010000001.1, forward strand.
GGGCGAGGTTTCCTCGAAGCGGAAATCGTCGTACACCACGCGCACGCTGAGCACGGCGATCACGCCGAACAGCACGGCCACCAGCGCGGCGCCGAACTGCGCCAGAAAGCGCCGGCGGGCCGCGGAGCCGCGCTCTGCGAACCATTCGATGCGGATGTGCCGGTCACGCGCCACGGCGGCGGAGCCCGCCACCAGCGCCAGCACGATCATCAGGAAGACGGAGATCTCTTCCGTCCAGGCGAACGAGGAATTGGTGAAGTAGCGCACCAGCACGTTGGCGAAGGTGATGAGCGCCAGCAGCGCCATCACGATGACGGTGAGCCAGTCTTCGATGCGCAGGGAACGGGGGGCGCCGTGGTCAGCGGCGGCAACGGCCGGCGTGCCGGCATCGTCGCGCGCCGGCACGGGCGTGGGTTCTGGGGACATGGGAGCAGAGGGTCGGAAGATCAACAAACATGGCGATGCTGGTCACTCTGCCCTTCGGTGTTGTGCACCCGGGGCCCGGACGGCGGGGCTGCGCTGTGGGCGCGGGAGCCGTATTTTGCCGCCGAACGCGGGCCGCTCCGGTGCAGGGTGTTCCCGTAGCCTTCCGGCCGCGCGGGGCGCCGCGCGCCGATAATGCCGGCCATGGAAACCAAGTGGCTCGAGGATTTCGTCAGCCTCGCGGAAACGCGCAGCTTCAGCCGGTCGGCGCAGTTGCGCCACGTCACCCAGCCGGCGTTCTCGCGGCGCATCCAGGCGCTGGAGGCCTGGGCCGGCACCGATCTGGTGGACCGCAGCTCCTACCCTACGCGGCTGACCGCAGCAGGCAAGACCTTGTACGACCAGGCGCTGGAAATGCTGCAGGCGTTGCAGAACACCCGGGCCATGCTGCGCGCCCACACCAGCGCCGGCAAGGACATGGTGGAGTTCGCCGTGCCGCACACGCTGGCCTTCACGTTCTTCCCGGCCTGGGTGTCGGGGCTGCGCGAGAAATTCGGGCCGCTCAAGAGCCGGCTGATCGCGCTCAACGTGCACGATGCCGTGATGCGTCTGGTGGAGGGCGGGTGCGATCTGCTCATCGCCTACCACCATCCGTCGCAGCCGTTTCAGCTCGATGCCGACCGCTACGAGATGGTGAGCCTGGGGCAGGAGGTGATCTCGCCATACGCCAAGGCGGGCCCGGACGGGCAGCCCCTGTTCAGCCTGCCGGGCAAGCCGGGCGAACCGCTGCCCTACCTGGGCTACGCGCCCGGTGCCTACCTGGGCCGTGTCACTGAACTCATCCTCAAGCAGTCCAGCACGGCCATCCACCTCGACCGGGTCTACGAAACCGACATGGCCGAGGGGCTCAAGGCCATGGCGCTGGAAGGCCACGGCGTCGCCTTCCTCCCGCACAGCGCGGTCAAGAAGGAGCTGCGCGCCCGCAAGCTGGTGAGTGCGGTGCCGGCCGGCGTGGAAGACCTGCAGATGGTGATGGACGTGCGGGCCTACCGCGAAAGGCCGTCCGGCAAGGAGCCGGCCAAGAGCATGGTCCAGTCGCTGTGGACCTACCTGCAATCGCAGAACTCCGAACGTCCGCTGTAAAGGAAGGGCGGGGCCAACGGGTCCCGTCCTTTAGCACGCGGCAACGCTGTGCCGCCCCTGGGCTACCAAGCAGGCACGGCCTGCACATGGACCACCGAGCGCGCGCATTTGGCAGGCAGGGTTATGCATAGGGTTAACCCGTAATATGCACTTTGCGCATAACATCGCCACGCAATCGGCATTGGCATCGGCAGAACGCGGCACGTACAGTTCGCACCGCGACGGCAAACTACAGATTGCCGCAGGTGTTGCACCATGTTGGTGCAATGCTTGGCGCAGAGATTGCTTGTCCCTTCGCGTCCACACTTCGACGAACCTACCACCCATGATCCGCTGGCCCTGGAAAATCGCATTCGGCGCTGCCGTCCTGTGCTCGGGCCTGGGCGCATCGGCGCAAGGGGCCGTGGAGCGCGTTGCGGCCGGCGGCAAGCTCGTCATTGCCCACCGCGAGATGGCGGTGCCGTTCTCGTACGTGGACCAGGGCAAGCCGGTCGGCTACGCGATCGACCTGTGCCTGCGCATCGCCGAGGCCGTGCGCAAGAAGGCCGGCGCCAAGGACCTCGCCGTGGCTTTCCTGCTCGTCACGCCGGCCACCCGCCTGGAAGCCATCGAGACCGGCAAGGCCGACATGGAGTGCGGTTCGACCACCAACAATGCCGAGCGGCGCCAGAAGGTGGCGTTCACCGTGCCGCATTTCATCACCGGCGCCCGCATGCTGGTGAAGGCCGCCAGCCCCATCGAACGCATCGAGGACCTGGAGGGCAAGAAGCTCGTGTCCACCAAGGGCACGACGCCGCTGGCGGCGGCGCGCCAGGCCAACCGCGAGCGCATGCTCAACATCGAGATCCTGGAAGTGCCGGACCACGGCAAGGGCGTGGAGATGGTCGAGGCGGGCCAGGCCGATGCGTTCGTGATGGACGACGTGCTCTTGTATGGGCTGGCGGCGAGCCGCCCCGACCCGGCTGCGCTGAAGGTGGTGGGGCGCTTTCTCACCACGGAGCCGCTGGCGATCATGCTGCCCAAGAACGACCCGGAGTTCAAGAAACTCGTGGACGAGGAGATGCGGCGCCTGATCTCCAGCCGCGAGATCTATCCGATCTATGACAAGTGGTTCGGTAAGCCCATACCGCCCAGCCAGCGTGCCCTGAACCTGCCGGTGAGCTACCTGTTGCGCGATTTCTGGAAGTACCCCACCGACCAAGTCCCTTTTTGATCCGCTGCATGCGGGTTATCCCGAATTCCTGAGGCTCGCACAGACACGTTGTGAGGGTGCCGGCTCTCTAGAATGAACCCTTCCGTTTGTATTTGTAAGCTAAGGAGCTCCTTATGAAGAAACACCTGTTGGCAGTCGCCATCACCGCACTGGCCGCGGGCAGCGCTTTCGCGCAAGCCAATGACACGCTGGCCAAGATCAAGGCCTCGGGCTCCATCACGGAAGGTGTGCGCGAATCCTCCGGCCTGTCCTATACCCTGGGGGACGGCAAGTACACGGGCTTCCACTACGACGTTTGCGCCAAGGTCATCGCCGACGTGCAGAAGCACCTGGGCCTGGCCAAGCTGGAAACCAAGTACCAGCCCGTGACCTCGCAGAACCGCATTCCCCTGGTCCAGAACGGCACGGTGGACATCGAGTGCGGCTCCACCACCAACAACCAGGCCCGCCAGAAGGATGTGGCTTTCGCCGTCACCACCTATGTGGAAGAAGTGCGCATCGCCGTCAAGGCCAACTCCGGCATCGCCGGCATCAAGGACCTGAACGGCAAGACCATCGCCACGACCACGGGCACGACGTCGGTGCAGACGCTGCGCAAGAACAAGCGCGCCGAAGGCCTGACGTTCAAGGAAGTGTTCGGTAAGGACCACTCCGACAGCTTCCTGCTGCTGGAGTCCGGCCGCGCTGACGCCTTCATCATGGACGGCTCCATCCTGGCCTCCAACATCGCCAAGTCCAAGGCACCTGCCGACTTCAAGATCGTTGGCGAAGTGCTGAGTGTGGAACCCATCGCCATCATGATCCGCAAGGACGACGCTGCCTTCAAGAAGGTGGTGGACGACAGCATCAAGGCGATGATGAAGTCCGGCGACATGGCCAAGCTGTACGACAAGTGGTTCCTGCAGCCCATCCCGCCTGCCAACGTGAAGATCGGCCTGCCGGCCAGCGAAGCCACCAAGGCTGCCTGGGCCAACCCCAACGACAAGCCCATGGAAGAGTACACGCTGAAGGACTGAGCGCCTGACGGCCCGCTCCTGACAAACGCCCACCTGCCGGTGGGCGTTTTTTGTAAGGACGAAGCGTGTACCGCGGGCCGCCGCATCGACGTTTTTTTGATTTGAGAAGGAATTCCCATGGGATCGAATTGGGATTGGCAAGTCTTCCTGCAGGACCCGGGGGGCGAATACCCGACCTACCTCCAGTGGATGCTTTCCGCTTGGGGTTGGACCGTGTCCGTGGCCCTGCTGGCGCTGGTGATCGCGCTGGTGGCGGGCTCCATCGTGGGTACGCTGCGCACGCTGCCCGAGAACAAGGTCCTCGTGGCCTTCGGCAATGCCTGGGTGGAACTGTTTCGCAACATTCCCCTGCTGGTGCAAATTTTCCTCTGGTACCACGTGGTGCCAGCCATCTTCCCGGCGATGAAGAGCGTTTCGGGCTTCGTGCTCGTGGTGCTGGCGCTGGGCTTCTTCACCTCCGCGCGGATCGCGGAGCAGGTGCGGGCCGGTATCCAGGCGCTGCCGCGCGGGCAGCGCTATGCCGGCATGGCGATGGGCTTCACGACCGTGCAGTACTACCGCTACGTGCTGCTGCCCATGGCGTTCCGCATCATCATCCCGCCGCTCACCAGCGAGACGATGAACATCTTTAAGAACTCGTCGGTGGCCTTTGCTGTGTCGGTGGCCGAACTCACCATGTTCGCCATGCAGGCGCAGGAGGAGACCTCGCGGGGCATCGAAATCTATCTGGCGGTGACCGGCCTGTACATCATCTCGGCCTTTGCCATCAACCGCATCATGGCGTTCATCGAAAAACGCGCACGCGTGCCGGGCTTCATCGTGGCCGGCGGAACGGGTGGAGGCCACTGACATGATGGGACTCGACTTTTCCTTCTACAACTGGGACATCATCAGCAAGTTCGTCCTGAAGGGCTTCTACTTCAGCATCGTGCTGACGGTGGTGGCCACGATCGGCGGCATTCTCTTCGGCACGGTGCTGGCGCTGATGCGCCTGTCGGGCAAGAAGTGGCTGGACGTGCCCGCCACCATCTACGTCAACGGCATGCGCAGCATTCCGCTGGTGATGGTGATCCTCTGGTTCTTCCTGCTGGTGCCCTTCCTGATCGGCAAGCCGATCGGTGCCGAGATGTCTGCGGTGGTCACCTTCATCGCGTTCGAGGCCGCTTACTTCAGCGAAATCATGCGTGCCGGCATCCAGTCCATCTCGCGCGGCCAGGTGCATGCCGGTCAGGCCCTGGGCATGACCTACGGCCAGAACATGAAGCTGGTCATCCTGCCCCAGGCGTTCCGCAACATGCTGCCGGTGCTGCTCACGCAGACCATCATCCTGTTCCAGGACACGTCGCTGGTCTATGCCATCGGTGCGTACGACATGCTCAAGGGCTTCGAAACCGCCGGCAAGAACTACGGCCGTCCCATCGAGGCCTACCTGCTGGCCGCTGTCGTGTACTTCGTGATGTGCTTCGCGCTGTCCGCGCTCGTGAAGCGCCTGCACCGCAAAATCGCCATCATCCGCTGAGTTGGCAAGAGTGAGGAATTAAGCAAATGATTGAACTCAAGAACGTTTCCAAGTGGTATGGCAGCTTCCAGGTGCTCAACGACTGCTCCACGGCCATCAAGAAGGGCGAAGTGGTGGTCGTGTGCGGTCCGTCCGGCTCCGGCAAGTCCACGCTGATCAAGACCGTGAACGCCCTGGAGCCCGTGCAGAAGGGCGAGATCTACGTGAACGGCGTGGCCGTGCACGACCCCAAGACCAACCTGCCCAAGCTGCGCAGCCAGGTCGGCATGGTGTTCCAGCATTTCGAGCTGTTCCCGCACCTGTCGGTGACCGAAAACCTCACGATCGCGCAGATCAAGGTGCTGGGCCGCAACCCGTCGGACGCCAAGGTGCGTGGCCTGAAGATGCTTGACCGCGTGGGCCTGTCGGCGCACAAGGACAAGTTCCCGGGCCAGCTCTCCGGCGGCCAGCAGCAGCGTGTGGCCATCGCCCGCGCGCTGTCGATGGACCCCATCGTCATGCTGTTCGACGAGCCGACCTCGGCCCTGGACCCCGAAATGGTGGGCGAGGTGCTGGACGTGATGGTGAGCCTGGCCAACGAAGGCATGACCATGATGTGCGTGACCCATGAAATGGGCTTTGCACGCAAGGTCGGCCACCGCGTGATCTTCATGGACGTGGGCGGCAAGATTCTTGAGGACTGCACGAAGGAAGACTTCTTCGGCAATCCCGATGCGCGCCAGCCGCGCACCAAGGACTTCCTCAACAAGATCCTGCAGCACTGAACGGAACCGACGACGGGCAGGGCGGGCTGCGTGCGGCCCTGGTCGATCATCGAGCAAGGCGCCTGCGGGCGCCTTTTTTCTTGGCTGGCGGGGCGAGGGGTGGGCGCTCCGTTCGCGGCTGGGCCGCTTCCGCTGCCCGTACTGCGCCCATGGCGACATTGCCGGTCGCTCGGGCATCGGTGGGGTGGTGGCCGTCGAAGTGGCCGTGGCAGTAGAAGTGCGCGGCATCGCACCAACCGGTATGCCGTCCAGGCATTCCGGTGCAGATTGCCACCCGCGCGCGGCCTGCTTGTCGTGGACTGGCCCGTTGCCTGGCCCTTTGCGCAAGAATGCCGCAGGGGCTGTCGCCCATGTGGTCCGCCGGTCCGCCGTGTTCTTCCGCCCGCCAGTCCTGGTCCTCCACGCTCTCTCCATGCCCGCGCCCCCTCCGTCTTCCCATGATGCCCCGCCCGCCAACGCCGACTGGCAGGTGGTGCACTGGCATGCGCAGGCCCCGGCGCAGCCGCCCACCGGTGCGCCGTGCAACGGCTGCGGCCTGTGCTGTCTGGCGCAGCCGTGTCCCCTGGGCATGGTGGTGTCGCGCCGGCGCAGCGGGGCGTGCGTGGCATTGCGCTGGGACGACCGGCTGCAGCGCTACCAATGCGGCATGGTGGCCGACCCGGGCAGCGTCATCGGATGGCGCAACGCCTGGGTGGAGCGCCTGCTGCGGGCCCTGGCGTTGCGCTGGATTGCGGCAGGCGTCGGGTGCGATGCGGAGCCGCTGTCCGTGGAGGCTGCTGCGCAGCACCGGGACGTGCGGTAAGGCTGCGCGCTAGGGCATGCGCCGGCAAGCGTCCGTTTGTCAGCCCTGGGGCGGGGCAGCTGCAAGCTGCACCGCGCCGGCGGCGCCAGGGGTTCCCTGGTTTCCCGTGTGCACCAGCAGGTCCGGGCGGCTGGGTGGGGCGGTGGTCATCGGTCCCGCCGGCGCCGGAGCCTGAGGCACTCCGGTGGAGGAGGGCAGTGGCGGCGCGGTGCTGCCGGTGCTGGGCGATTGGCAGGGCAGGCCCAGCGGTGAGCGCAGCGGCTGTAGCTGCACGAGGGCGACCGGGCCTGATTCGGCGGATGCGGTCGAGCGCGTCTGCACCATCAGCGGGCCGGGCTCGGCGCGCCTCGGCGCGGGCAATGCGCTCCCGCCCCCGCCCCCTGTCGACACCTGCAGCGCAGCCGTGCCCGGCGCCTCGCCCGGCAGATCCGGCCAGTGGAAGCGGCCCAGCGTGCCGCCGTGCGCCGGAAGGGCCATGGCAGCGTCCCGCGGGCTGAAGCGGTCCTGGAAGCGCAGCCGTTCGAAGGCGATGCGGCAGGCCAGCTGGTCGAGCAGCGTCACGCCCCACAGGTCGGCACCGCTCGGAGGGCGGCTGCCGGCTCCGCTCGCCGGGCCGGAGGCGGGCTGCAGAGGTGTGCCCGTGCGCCGGTCCAGGACGATGGCGTGCCCGCCGCCCGTCGGATGCACCAGCGCCGGAATGTGGGCCGGTCCGCGGCGCAGATCGGCGAAATAGACGGGTGCCGCTGCCGGGGCCCCTGCGGCCACGGCCACCGGCTGGCCTGGGCCGGCAGGCTCCTCGCTCTCGAACCGCCAGCGCAGGCGCCCGCTGGCCAGGTCGAGCGCTGCCACGGCGATCCCTCCCTCTGCGGCAGTGCCCGTGCGGCCCATCACGTACAGCAGGCCCAGTGCATCGTCGATGTGCGTGAGCGGCTGGCGGCCCGGGGCGGGCGCCAGGCCCGCCGGCGGCTGCCACTGCCACGTGGGGGCACCGGTGCGCAGGTCGTACGCCTGAAGGGTCAGGCGGGCCGCGGGCATGGCAGCGTCGTCCCTGCGCGCCGGCCCCGCCGCGCTCGCGACGAGCAGGCGGTCGCCTGTGGCGGCCAGGGCCACGATGGCTTCCGGGTGGGCACTGCCCTGCGCTGGCTGCGTCTGCAGGGCGATCACGCCCCCGCCCGTGCCGAGTTCGGCGCAAGGTCGGCCGTCGAGCGGATTCAGAGCCAGAACACGGGCAGCGCCCATGGGCACGAAGAGGCGGGCATCGCAGCGCGACTCGGCTGTTGCCGGGCGGGACAGCACGGCGTGCGTTGCCTTTGGTGCGGCCTCGGCGGCGCCAGCGCCTGGGCCTGCGGCGGGCGGCTGGTACGACAGCGCCTCGCAGTCCGCTGCGGCGCCGGGCTCCAATGCGTGCCGCCACAGCGGCGTGCCGGTGGCCGCGTCCAGCGCCACCAGCGCCGGCTGCGGTGTGCAGAAAAAGACCTGGTGGGCGGCATGCAGCGCCGCGGGTGGAAAACCTCCTGCCGCGGCTGCGGAGGGCGCAACGTCGGTGCGAAGCGGCCAGCCGACTTCACGCGGCCCGTTGCCCGCGTTGGGGGACGGGGCGGGCAAGGGCGCAGCGAGGCGGCCTTCGAGTGAATGGGGGCGGGGATGGGCGGCGGCCTCCACCGACGGTGCGGCAAGCGCAGGCACTTCCTGGGCGATGGCTTCGCCCGGCCCGTGCCCGCTGCCCTGGAACCAGGCGACCGCCGCCACGGCGGTGAAGGCGCCCAGCGCAGCGGTCAGGCCCTGGCGGGCCGGTTGCCGCGTGGCGGCGACCAGGCCGCGGGCGAACCAGGGCGTGAGCATGACCAGCGCCAGCAAGAACAGCACATCGCCGCGCGCCACGAGGGCCCACCAGTTCAGCCCGGCCTCCCAGACCGACCAGGCGAGCGTGGCCGTCAACAGAGCGGCATGCACCCACAGCGCTGCCGGGTTGCGCTGCAGCAGGAGCAGCCCGGTGAGGACCAGAACCAGCCCGCCAGGCAGGTAGTACCAGGAACCGCCCAGGGCGATCAGCCACACGCCGCCCGTGCCGACGAGCAGGCCCATCAGGACGAAGAGCGCCCCCAGGACGAGCGGGGCAGGGTGGCGGTCGGGCATGGCGGGCTTCCTCTCAGCGGGCTGCCCGGCCGACTTCGGGCGGGGCATGCAGGTGGGTGTGAAGCCGGCAGCGCGCGCCACGGGCAACGTCCATGACGTTAGGGGCGGCGTCGGGGGGGCGGTGTCGGCTCCGGCAGGCGGGCGCTGTAGGAGGGCGTGCCACGGCGATGCGTGTACGGCAGGCCGTCATTCGCTATCAATTAAATAGCGTTATGCGCAGTATCGGTGGGCGATTTAACCCTGTTTCTCTTGAATGTGTCGGCTGGCAGGCGATGGCCCGACCCGTATATGCCGCGGTCTATGCCACGCGCTGCAGCCGCGGGCCTGCTGCTGCGCTGGCCACCGTGCTGGACGCTCCCCGCGTGCGGCCGAACAGGTCTTTCGGGTCGCCGTCGGTGGGCACCAGTTCCACCTCGGTGCCCAGGCCGCGCTCCTGCGCACGGGCATGCACGTAACGAAGGGCGGCAAAGTCCTCGAGCGCAAAACCGACCGAGTCGAACACCGTCACCTCGCGCTCACTGCGGCGCCCGGGCGCCTGGCCGGCCAGCACCTGCCATAGCTCCGTCACCGGGTGGTCGGCCGGCAGCTGCTGGATGTCGCCCTCCACGCGCGTCTGCGGGGCGTACTCCACGAAGACGCTGGCGCCGCGCAGCACATCGGGGTGCAGCTCCGTCTTGCCGGGGCAGTCGCCACCCACGGCGTTGATGTGCATGCCCGGCGCCACCAGGCCGGGCGTGATGATCGCCGCGCGCGTCTTGTCGGCGGTGGCGGTGGTCACGATGTCCGCTCCGCGCATGGCGTCGGCCACCGAAGCGGCGGGCACGACATGCAGGTCGCGCTCCCCTGCCAGGTTGCGCTGCAGCTTGGCGGTGGCCGCCGGGTCGGTGTCGAACACGCGCAGCTCGTCGATACCCCGCAGCGCATGGAAGGCCAGCGCCTGGAATTCGCCCTGCGCGCCGTTGCCGATCAGCGCCATGCGCCGCGACCCCGGCCGTGCCAGCGCCTGGGCGGCCAGGGCCGAGGTGGCGGCGGTGCGCAGCGCGGTGGTCAGGGTGAGTTCGGACAGCAGCAGCGGATAACCGGTAGCCACTTCCGCCAGCACGCCGAACGCCATCACCGTGGGCAGGCCCTGCGCAGGGTTGCCGGGGTGGCCGTTCACGTACTTGAAGCTGTAGAGCGTATCGTCCGCCACCGGCATCAGCTCGATCACGCCGCCGGCGCTGTGGCTGGCGGTGCGGGCCGATTTCTCAAAAGCCGGCCAGCGCAGGAAGTCCTCCCGGATCTGGTCGGCCAGCTCGGCCATGAAGCGGGCGGGGCCGATGTCTTCGACGAGGCGGGCCAGGGTGGGCAAGTCGATGAGTCGGGTCATGAGAGGCTCCGGGGAGGGCGAGGTGGCGGGGCTGTCTGCCCATTCTCCGAAGGCGCCGCGCCAACTGCCAGCCTGCACAGTGATCGAATAGCGCGGTAAATTGGCGATCTGTTCAATAGGGCTGTGCACCATGACCAGAATGGACGACACCGACCGCGAGATCATCGGCCTGCTGCGCACCGACGCCCGCCTGCCCGTGGCCGCCCTGGCCGCGCGCCTGCGCATCGCCCGCGGCACCGTGCAGAACCGGCTGCGGCGGCTGGAGGAAGAGGGCGTGATTGTGGGCTACACCGTGCGCCTGCGGCCCGACTCCGAGCCCCACCGCATCCGCGCGTGGATGAGCATCGCCGTGGAGGGCAACGCCGCGCCCGAGGTGATCCGCCTGCTGCGGGGCGAGCCCGCGGTGGACGCGCTGCACACCACCAACGGCCGCTGGGACATCCTGGCCGAGTTGCGCGCCGACAGCCTGGAGGCCTTCGACCGCGCGCTGGGCCGTATCCGCCTCACGCCGGGCATCGCCAACACCGAGACCAGCCTGCTGCTGTCCACCTACAAGGCCTAAGATCGTCAACACGTTCTAAGCGCCCGCCCGGGGACCGGTGGGATGACGCCTGCGGGACAGCGGCTCAGGGTTTCCGGCCTGCGTGCCCTGGGCCTGGCTGCGGTGCAATGGGCCACTTGCCCACCGATCCCACAAGGACCTCACCCACATGCAGCGCCGCCATTTCGTCCAGCTCGGGGCCTCCGCCCTGGCTGCCCCCGCCTTCACCGCCCGCGCCCAGGCCTTTCCCACCAAGCCCATCAAGCTGGTGATCGCGTTCCCCGCCGGGGGGCCCACCGACATCACCATGCGCGCGCTGGCCGACAACGCCAGCCGCGTGCTGGGCCAGCCTGTGATCGTCGACAACAAGCCCGGCGCCGGCGGCACGTTGCCCGCGCAGGCGCTTCAGACCTCGGCGCCGGACGGCTATACCGTCGGCCAGATCCCGCTCGGCGTGTTCCGGCTGCCCTACACCACCAAGATCAACTGGGACCCGGTCAAGGACATCAGCTACGTCATCAACGTCACCGGCTATGCCTTCGGCGTGGTGGTGCCGGCCGATTCGCCGCTCAAGACCTGGGCCGACTTCGTGGCCTACGCCAAGGCCAACCCCGGCAAGCTCAGCTACGGCTCCACCGGCACGCTCACCAGCCCGCACCTGACGATGGAGCTGGTCGCGCAGCAGCTCGGCATCCAGCTGCTGCACGTGCCGTACAAGGGCAGCGCCGATCTCATGCAGGGCATTCTGGGCGGCCAGCTCATGGCGGCCACCGATTCCACCGGCTTCGCCCCGCAGGTCGAGGCCGGCAAGCTGCGCGTGCTCAACACCTGGGGCGCCGAGCGCCTGGCCAAGTTCCCTGACGCGCCCACGCTCAAGGAGCTGGGCCTGAACATCGTGCAGAACTCGCCCTTCGGCATCGGCGCACCCAAGGGCACGCCGCCCGACGTGGTGCGCCGGCTGCACGACGCCTTCAAGCAGGCCATGGACCAGGAAAGCTACCGCACCGCCCTGGCCCGCTACGACATGGTGCCCATCTACATGGGCACGGCCGAGTACCAGAAGTTCGCGCAGGACACCTATGCGCGCGAGAAGGCGCTGATCGAAAAGCTCGGGCTGGCCAAGGCGCAGTGATTGCTATCTAAGTGATAGCTGGAGGCGCTTGTTGCATGAGCGTCTCAGCCCACTTTGCTTGTAAATCGCCTGGGGCCGGGTGCCGCCTCGGCGGAGCGCTCGGCGCTGCCGACGCCGCTGTGCCTCAATCCAGGCCCAGCGCGCGGGCGTCTTCCAGGTGCGAATCCCACGCCGGGGTGGCGCGGGGCTCCGGCAGGCGGGTCAGGTAGTCGGTGCCGCGCAGCGCCCGCAGCAGCAGGGCGCCGCCGGTGGCGGCCTGCAGGGCCGCCGTGCCGCGCCGGTCGGAGCGCAGGGAAACGGCAATCAGGGCCAGGCCGAGACCGGCCACCGCGAGATGTTCACCAGGCAGGCTCGGCCGGGTCCGGTCGATTGCCTGCAATTGTCGGAATGCATTGATCAGGTCCATGCGGCACTCTAGCGCAGCTTGCACCAAGTTGGGAGTCTCGCAGGCCCCAACAGGGCCACACCGCGGGGGAATTACGGTGTCGATGTGTGACCGGCAAGGATGGCGCGCGCCACCTCGGCAAACCCCGCGCCGCGCTCGCCCTGCGCCACGTAGCGCGGCAGGTGCTGCAGCTGCGGCACGAAGCGCGCGATGTTGGCCACGCCCACGCTGTGCGGGAAGTGCTGGAACATCAGCTGGTCGTTGGTCGAGTCGCCCACGTACACCCACTGCCCGATCTCCGCGTCCAGATCGCGGCCGAACAGCGTGCGCACGATCCAGCGCGCGCCCTCCAGCTTGTTGTGGTCGCCGTACCAGCCGTTGATGTGGATGCTGCTCACCGTGGCATTCATGCCCGCCGCGCGCATGATCGCCACGCACCGGTCGATGGCGGCCTGGGGCAGCGCGGTGAATTCGCTGTGGTCGATGGCGATGTCGCACTCGCGCCCGGGCGAGTCGGTGGCGCGCACCGCCCCCGGCACCTCGCGCTCGATCCGCGCCAGCACCTCCTGCATGCGCGCGAAGTTGGCGCTCCGAGTGGCGGCATCCTGCTGGTATATTTTTGATAGCTGCTTGCGCCCGCCAGTATTGGGCTGGCGGCTGTTTTGGCTGGTATCGGGCAGCAGCGCGACGGCCCCGTTTTCGGCCACCGTGGCATCCACCGGCCAGGTGGCGGCGAAGGTTTCGCTCCAGCCCACCGGCCGCCCCGTGACGGGAATCACGACCAGGCCCGCGGCCCGCAACGCACCCAGCGCGGCCAGCGCGTCGGGCGTGATGGCGCCGTCGGTCGTCAGCGTGTCGTCGATGTCGGTCAGCACGCCGCGCAGGCCCTGCGGCGCGCGCCACCGGGACAGGGGCTGCATCAAGGAGGAGGGGGGAAGCGTTGGCATGGAGACGAGATATGCGGTCAGGCGGCCGCAGCCGTGGTACCGGGGAGGGTTTTCAAGAGTGGTTGCGCCGGAAGACCCACCAGCGCGCGGCGGTGAAGTTGAAGACCAGGCCCGTGGCGCTGCCCGCGGCCACGCCGAGCCACGGCGCCTGCGGCACGGCAGGGGTGTGCAGGAGCAGCGTGTAAGTCGCGTAGTTGACCGCACCGCCCGCCGTCATGGACAGTAGGTAGCGTGCATACTCGCGCGCCCAGCCCGTGTGCCCGGCCGGGACCTGCGCCTGGAAGGCGTAGCGCCGGTTGATTGCCCAGGTGGTGGTCGCTGCCGCCAGGAAGGAGAGCACCCGCGCCGCGTACCAGCCAAGGGCGGGCGCGAGCGCATAGAGCACGGCGATGTCCACGGCTAGGCCGACGAGCCCGGCGCCCAGGAAGCGCACGAACTGCGGGGCGAACGTGCGCGAGTTCATGACGCCTGCGGGTCGTCTTCCCAGGCCGGGATTGCGAGGTAGGTGAGGCGTTTGGCTTCGCGGCGCCCCAGCGTCACCGTGCGCAGGATGATGCCGCACACCAGCGACAGGGCAGCGCACAGCATGGCGCCGGTGGCGGCCACGGCCGTGGGCAGTCGTGGTACTAGCCCGGTCTTCATGTAGGTCAATATCAAGGGCAGCGCCAGGCCAAGCGACAGAAGGGCTAGCGCGACGGCCAGCAGGCCAAAGAAGGCCACCGGGCGTTCGCTGGAAAAGAGACGGAAGATGGTCTTGAGGATGCGCCAGCCGTCGCTCAGCGTGGATAGTTTGCTGAACGAGCCCTCCGGCCGCGCGCGATAGTGGATGTTGGCCTCGGAATAGGGCATGCGCAGTTCCAATGCATGCACGGTCAGTTCGGTCTCGGTCTCGAAGCCCTCGGCCATTGCCGGGAAGGATTTGGCGTAGCGGCGCGAGAACACCCGGTAGCCGGACAGCATGTCGGAGAAACCGTGGCCGAAGATCCAACTGACCGAGCCCGTCAGCAGCCGGTTGCCGAGCCGGTGGCCTGGTCGGTAGGTCTTGGCGTTGCTACCGTCGTCCTTGCGGCAGCCGACGAGCATATCAAGGCGCTGCGCGAGCAACTCCTGGATGTGGGCGCGCACATCGCGCAGGTCGTAGGTGGCGTCGCCATCCACCATTACGTAGACGTCCGCCTCCACGTCGGCGAACATGCGTCGCACTACGTTGCCCTTACCCTGCGCGCGCACGGAGATCACCGTGGCGCCGCACTCCGCGGCGATGCCGGCCGTGCCGTCGTTGGAATTGTTGTCGAAAACGTAGATACGAGCCTCCGGCAGGCATCCTTTGAATTCGGCGATCACTTGGCGGATGGACAGAGCCTCGTTGTAGCAGGGGATCAGAGCGGCGATGCGCGGTACGGGTGCCTGAATGTGGTCAACGCTGTTCATGGAAGAGGATTTGCAGAGGGGGTCGATCGGGCCGTGGCGCAGGTTGCTGTCCGCAATGCATACAAAGCCACCGAGCCGTCGCGGTGCACAAGCTGGAAGTAGCATTCGAAGTTGGGTTGAACATCCACCATCGGCGCGCGACCGGTGTGGATGACAAGGGCTGTGAAGCCTTGTTCCGACAATTTGCGAAACATCGCCTCAGCAGGAAGGCCAATATAGTCGGTGTAACGCCAGGGGCCGAAGACCTCGCCCCAGATGGGACGGGGCGCATAGTAGATGTTGTCTTCCAGTCCCACCTGATAGATCTTGGTCTGTGGATGGGCTTGGAGATAAGTCCACATTCCATACCCGTCGAGCCGCTTCGCCAGTACAGCGTCGCGCGCTGCCTGAGTCGGGGTCATGTCCCGCCAGTGGTTTCTCGCTTCACGCCAACTGGGCAGGGCCAGAGAGGCCAATAAAAGCACGCCCAGCAGCAGTACCCCCCTTTCGGACCATTGATGGTTTATCCCGAGCCACTGTTGCCCCCGCCGCAGGGCCTGTAGGCAACTCGCCGCTGCCAGAAGAGCCAGCACCGGAAAGGCTGGCATGAGATAGCGGGGATACCGTGAGCTCAAGGCCCAAACTGCCACCATGTAGGTGGCGGCAAGGCAAGCGCGGCGCACCGTCCGCTGGTTTCGTAGTGCAGGCCACAGCAATACAGTGAGAGCCGGCCAGAGTGTCCAATGCGGCCATCCTACGTTGCGACGGAGATCTTCGAATTGCCATTGATAGTCTCGCAGGTTCCAGTCGGAGAATCCAAACAGTCGCCCTCCCATCGGATTGAACGGGTCGCCGGTCATCACTGCATTGCGTGCGTACCAATATAGGCAGGGAAGGCATAGGAAAAAGGCTGCACCTATCCACGTAGATGGACGTCGGTCGTGCCAGGCCAGAACGAGTGCGAAGAAAGGCAAGAGCATCAGCACTTGGTACTTGGCGCCCGCTGCGACGCCCAGTAGGAAGGCACATGCAAAGGCCCAGCGGCGTTCGCGGGAGGCGACGTTTTCCCCGCTGGAGAGCCATTCCTGCATTGCCGCACAGGCGGCTAAAGTGAACATCGCAACCCCCATGTCCACATAAGCCGAACTGTAGAGCGGGCGGGTCAAGAAGATCCAGACCAACGCGGCCAGGGCCGACGCCGCTGGATCTTGAAGATGATGCAGGCCCAGTCGATAAATGAGCCAGGCCGTAATGCCGCCGGCTGCGGCATGCAGCAGATGCGGCAGCACGTCGTTGCCCAGGGTCAGTGCTGCGGCGTAGAGCAGATCGAAGTTATAGGGGAACCAGGGGTAGCGCAGCCATTCGTTGACTTGGAGTGTGCCGCTCAGCGCCCACTCGCGCGCATGTGGCAAGTGGTACATGAGTTCGTCCCACGCGAGCGGTGGCCCCAGTGGAACGACTGCCAGCGGTAGGGCGTACACCATCACTAGCGCCGGAAAGAGCCAATGAGCGGTGCGGCTTATTAGATCCTGCTCAAGGCGGCAGGTATTTGGGGACTTGGTAGTGAGCCGTGAGCGGAGCGCGGCGACCATGGACAGGCACAGGCCTGCACCCACGGTGCCCAGAACAGTCGCTGGACTCAGCCAACCGGCCACCGCCCAGACCTGCAGGCCGCAGATCACAATACCCATCCCTACTGCTAGCGCGAGCGGTGTGTCCACGGGTTGCTTGGGCTGCCGCAGAGGCAGAACCGCCCATCCCCAGCCCCAGCAGGCGATTAAAAATGCGGCCAACTGGGCGTAGAGCGCCAGCGCGAACAGGAGGTTTTGCATGAAGTACTTACGTCAATTCGCGCTGCCCAGCGACAACCCGGCGTGCTCGCGCAGCGGATGGAAGTGGATCTTGGGGAAGCGCTCCTGCGCCAGGCGCACGTCGTAGGGGCTGGTGCACAGGTAGGCCAGCGTGTCGGCCGCGTCGCGCGCCATGCGCAGCGGGTAGGCGTTCTCGAAATCGCGCAGGTCGTTGGCCGAGTCGGCCGTGATCCAGCGTGCGCCCGTGTACTGGCAGCCTTCCAGGCGGATGTCGCAGTCGTATTCGTTGTTCAGGCGGTGCTGCACCACTTCGAACTGCAGCTGGCCCACGGCGCCCAGCAGCATGTTGCCGCCGGCTTCGGGCTTGAAGACCTGGATGGCGCCTTCTTCGCCCAGTTGCATCAGGCCCTGCTGCAATTGCTTGGTGCGCAGCGGGTTCTTCAGCACCACGGTCATGAACATCTCGGGCGCGAAGAACGGCAGGCCGGTGAACTGCAGGCTGGCGCCGTCGGTGATGGTGTCGCCCAGCTGCACGCCGCCGTGCGTGGTGAAGCCGATGATGTCGCCCGCGTAGGCTTCTTCGACCGCCTCGCGGCGCTGGGACATGAAGGTCACCACGCTGGTGGGGCGCAGTTCCTTGGCGGTGCGCTGCACCTTGAGCTTCATGCCCGGCGTGTACTTGCCCGACGCCACGCGCACGAAGGCGATGCGGTCGCGGTGGTTGGCGTCCATGTTGGCCTGTACTTTGAAGACCACGCCGGAGAAGCCTTCGTCTTCCGGCTGGATGGTCTTGACCACGGGCTGCTTGTTGACCTGCAGCGTGCTCACGCGCGGGCCGGGCGAGGGCGCCATGTCCACCAGTGCGTCCAGCACCTCCATCACCCCGAAGTTGTTCACGCCGGAGCCGAAGAACACGGGCGTGAGCTTGCCGGCCAGGAAGGCTTCATGGTCCCACGCGGGCGATGCGCCCACGGCCAGCTCCATGCTTTCCAGTGCGGCGTCGAACTCGGCGCCGAAGCGCGCACGCAGCGTGGCCTCGTCGCTCAAGGGGATGGCTTCGAAGTCCTGTGGGCGGCGCTCGCTGCCGCTCTCGAAGACCGTCATGGTCTTCGTGCGCAGGTTGATGATGCCGCCGAAGGCCTTGCCCTGGCCTACCGGCCAGGTCATGGGGCAGCAGGGCATGCCCAGTTCGCGTTCCACCTCGTCCATGATGTCCAGCGGGTCGCGCACCTCGCGGTCCATCTTGTTGACGAAGGTGATGATGGGCGTGTCGCGCTGGCGGCAGACCTCGATCAGGCGGCGCGTCTGCGCTTCCACGCCGTTGGCGGCGTCGATCACCATCAGGGCCGAATCGACGGCCGTGAGCACGCGGTAGGTGTCTTCCGAGAAGTCCTTGTGGCCGGGCGTGTCGAGCAGGTTGACCACGTGGTCGCGGTAGGCCATCTGCATGACGGACGAGGCCACCGAGATGCCGCGCTGCTTTTCGATCTCCATCCAGTCCGATGTGGCGTGGCGGCTGGCCTTGCGGCCCTTCACGGCGCCGGCGATCTGGATCGCGCCCGAGAACAGCAGCAGCTTTTCCGTCAGCGTGGTCTTGCCCGCGTCGCGGGGTGGGAAATGATGGCGAAGGTGCGGCGGCGCCGGGTTTCGGGGGCGTAGGACAAGGGAGTGCTCGGGAAGTGCGTCGAAAGCGCCCCGAAGGCTGCGGCCGCGCGGGCCTGCGCCCTGGAGGCCGGAACCCGCGATTTTAACGGGCCGGGTGCGGCGCACTCCGTCTATCGGGATCGCCTGTGGCGCCCGCGCGATGCATTGGACAGCCGCGCGGCGCGGCGCGGACAATCGCGGCACAACAACCATCGGGGGAGGGGAGACGCCATGGCAACGACCACACCGGCCGCCGACGCGGCCCTGCCGGACGGCGCGCGCACAGGCACGCCGGCCTACCGGCGCATCAGCCTGGCACTGTTCCTGGCAGGCTTCGCCACCTTTTCGCTGCTCTACAGCGTGCAGCCGCTGCTACCGGAGTTCGCCCGGCATTTTGGCGTTGGCGCCGGGCAGAGCGCCCTGGCGCTGTCGCTCAGCACAGGGTTGCTGGCGGTCTCCATTCTGTTTGCGGGCGCGCTGTCGCAGTCCGTCGGGCGGCGCTGGCTGATGTTCGCGTCCATGGCGCTGGCCGCCGCCTGCAATCTGGCGGCGGCACTGGCGCCGCAGTGGCACCTGCTGCTGTTCGCCCGCGCCGTCGAGGGCGTGGTGCTGGGCGGGGTGCCCGCCGTGGCAATGGCTTATCTGTCGGAGGAGATCGATGCGCGCGGCCTGGGCTTTGCCATGGGCCTGTACGTGGGGGGCACGGCCTTCGGCGGCATGTCCGGGCGCGTGATCATGGGCGTGCTGACCGATGCCTACGGCTGGCGCACGGCGCTGGCGGCCCTCAGCGTGCTGGGGCTGGTGGTGGCCTTGGGCTTCCTGCTGCTATTGCCGCCGTCGCGCCGCTTCGTGCGCACGGCCGGCACGGGCGCGGCCCAGCACGTGCGCATCTGGCGCGACCACCTGCGCGATCCGTCGCTGCCCCTGCTGTTCGCGGCCGGCTGCCTGCTGGTGGGCGCGCTGGTGGCGGTGTTCAACACCATCGGCTTTCGGCTGTCGGGCCCCGGCTTCGGGCTGGGGCAGAGCGAGATCGGCCTGGTCTTCACCGCCTACCTGCTGGGCATGGGCGTGTCGCCCGTGGCCGGCGGCCTGGCGGACCGCCTGGGCCGCGGCCCGGTGCTGTTGACCGGCGTGCTCATGATGGCGGCGGGCGTGGTGATGACGCTGTCCAGCCACCTGGGCTGGGTGATCGCCGGCATCTGCGTGCTCACGCTGGGGTTCTTCGGCTCGCATGCGGTCTGCAGCGGCTGGGTGGGGGCCGTGGCCCGGCACTCCAAGGGCCATGCGTCGTCGCTGTACCTGCTCATCTATTACCTGGGCGCGAGCGTGCTGGGTGTGGTGGCCGGCGGGTTCTGGGAGTTCGGCCAGTGGCCGGCCGTGGCGGCCTTCTGCCTGGCCCTGCTGGCCGGCGCGCTGGGGCTGGCCCTGCGCCTGCGCGCCACGGCGCGGGCCGCCGCGGCGGCGCCCTGAGACGGCCATGGCCTGCGCGAGCGCATCTCCACGTCCCAAGCGGGGTTTTGTACAATCGCGGCCATTCCGAGGAGCGTTGCAGCGCCCCCAGCACAGCGGGGCGTGAGGCTCGGACCAGACAAGCAACGACGCTCACCCACGCTATTTCCGGTGCGGTGAGTGCCTTTCCCAGAGCGTGGTTTTTCACAAACGTCCTTTGTTGGAGAAACCCATGAGCGCAGTTCTCAAGACCCCGGCCGACCTGGTCATTGCCGATATTTCCCTGGCCGACTGGGGCCGCAAGGAAATCAAGATCGCCGAGACCGAGATGCCCGGCCTGATGGCCATCCGCGAGGAATACGCGGCATCGCAGCCCCTGAAGGGCGCGCGCATCACCGGCTCGCTGCACATGACGATCCAGACCGCCGTGCTGATCGAGACGCTGAAGGAACTCGGCGCCGACGTGCGCTGGGCCTCGTGCAACATCTTCTCCACGCAAGACCACGCTGCCGCCGCCATCGCCGCAGGCGGCACGCCCGTGTTCGCCATCAAGGGCGAATCGCTGGAAGATTACTGGGACTACACCCACCGCATCTTCGACTTCGGCCCCAAGGGCTCGGCCGGCGAAGGCCCCAACATGATCCTGGACGACGGCGGCGACGCCACGCTGCTGATGCACCTGGGTCAGCGCGCCGAGAAGGACGCTTCCCTGGTCGCCGGCAACGGCGGTAGCGAGGAAGAGCGCATCCTGTTCGCGGCCATCCGCAAGAAGCTGGCCGAAGACGCCACCTGGTACACCCGCAAGTCGGCCGAGATCATCGGCGTGACCGAAGAAACCACGACCGGCGTGCACCGCCTGAACGAGATGTCCGCCAAGGGCACGCTGCTGTTCCGCGCGATCAACGTGAACGACTCGGTCACCAAGAGCAAGTTCGACAACCTGTACGGCTGCCGCGAATCGCTGGTGGACGGCATCAAGCGCGCCACCGACGTGATGATCGCCGGCAAGGTCGCCGTGGTGGCCGGCTACGGCGACGTGGGCAAGGGCTGCGCCCAGGCGCTGGCCGCCCTGCGCGCCCAGGTGTGGGTCACCGAGATCGACCCCATCAACGCCCTGCAGGCCGCGATGGAAGGCTTCAAGGTCGTGACCATGGAGTACGCCGCCGACAAGGCCGACATCTTCGTGACGACCACGGGCAACAAGGACGTGATCCGCCACGAGCACATGATCGCCATGAAGAACGAGGCCATCGTCTGCAACATCGGCCACTTCGACAACGAGATCGACGTCGCCTCGCTGGAAAAGTACCAGTGGGAAGAAGTGAAGCCGCAGGTGGACCACGTGATCTTCCCGGACGGCAAGCGCATCACCCTGCTGGCCAAGGGCCGCCTGGTCAACCTGGGTTGCGCCACGGGCCACCCCAGCTTCGTCATGTCCAGTTCCTTCGCCAACCAGACTATCGCTCAGATCGAGCTGTTCACCAAGCAGGGCGACTACGAGGCCGGCAAGGTCTACGTGCTGCCCAAGATCCTGGACGAGAAGGTGGCCCGCCTGCACCTGAAGAAGGTCGGCGCGCAGCTGACCGAACTGACCGACACCCAGGCTGCGTACATCGGCGTGAGCAAGGCCGGCCCGTACAAGCCCGATACGTATCGGTATTGAGCAACCCCCTGAGGCGCTGCGCGCCTTCCCCCTTCTCTCGCGCTGCGCGCGGGGAGGGGGACGCAGCCAGCGCTGCGGGGCGGCCCTTGCGCGGCTGCCGCTGGCCTAGTGTGGTGCGGGAGTTGACGCACTGCGCAAAATTGATAGCTGCTTGCGCTGATGTGCAAAAGCTTTGCAATAGAAAAGTATCTGAAAATGGCTGCCAGCAAGCGCTGCCAGCTATCAAAATTGAATAGGAAGGCGCCATGCGCGCAGATGTGTTTCTGGTGGAGCGCGGCCATGCCACGACGCGGTCGCAGGCCCAGCGGCTGATTGCGGCGGGCGTGCAGTGGCGCCTGTCGCCCGGCATGCCGTGGACGAAGGTCGCGAAGAACGGCGACGAGATTCCCGAGATCGCCGAAGTCGAGCTGCTCGACGCGGCCGAGGCCAAGTACCTGTCGCGGGGCGGGCTCAAGCTCGAAGGCGCGCTGCGTGCCACGGGCCTGTCCGTGGCCGGGCTGCGCTGCCTGGACGTGGGGCAGAGCACCGGCGGCTTCACCGACTGCCTGCTGCGGGCCGGCGCCGCGCAGGTGATCGGTGTGGACGTGGGCCACGGCCAGCTGCATGAGCGCCTGCGCGCCGACGTGCGCGTGGTCGGCGTCGAGGGGCTGAACGCCCGCGCCATGACGGCCGAGTCGCTGGAAGACGCCTGCGAAGAGGCGCTGTCCGAGCGCGTCGAGCGCGACGCGGAGGACAACGACACCCAGCCCGTCGCGCCCTATGCCTGGATGCGCAACGGCGGCGAGGTGGACGACGAATACGACGACAGCGACGACGCCAAGGAGCACGACGTGGAGGCCTTCAAGGCTGAGCGCGCGGCCAAGGCCCGGGCGCGTGCCGAGGGCGCGCTGCCCACGGTACGCCGCCGCCGCGCGGACCGCGAAGGCGTCGACGTCACGCCCGCGTTCGATCTGGTGACGGGCGACGTGTCGTTCATCTCGCTCACGCTGATCCTGCCCGCCGCCGCGCCGTTGCTGAAAGCGGGTGGCGATCTGCTCATGCTGGTCAAGCCGCAGTTCGAGCTGCAGCCCGGCCAGGTGGGCAAGGGCGGCATCGTGCGCGACGCGGCGCTGTACCCGGTGGTCGAGCAGCGCATCCGCGATGCCTGCGCCCAGGCTGGGCTGCAGGTCGTGGGCTGGCATGACAGCGCCATCGACGGCGGCGACGGCAACCGCGAATTCTTCATCCACGCAAGGAAGCCGGCATGAGCGCGCAGCACCCCCCCGCGTTTCCCATCAGTTTCGAGTTCTTTCCGCCCAAGACGCCGGAAGGCGCCGAGAAGCTGCGCGGCATCCGCCAGCAGCTGTATGCGCGGCGGCCCGAGTTCTGCTCGGTGACCTACGGCGCCGGCGGCTCCACGCAAGAGGGCACCTTTGCCGCCGTGCGCGAGATCCTGGCCGAGGGCGTGGACGCGGCCTCGCACTTCTCGTGCATCGGCGCCACCCAGGGCAGCGTGCGCGAGCAGCTGGCCACGCTCAAGGCCATGGGCGTGAAGCGTCTGGTGGCCCTGCGCGGCGACCTGCCCAGCGGCTACGGCGCGGGCGGCGAGTTCCACTACGCCAGCGATCTGGTGGCCTTCATCCGCGCCGAGACGGGCGACGACTTCCACATCGAGGTCGCCGCCTACCCGGAAGTGCATCCGCAGGCCCGTTCGCCCGAGGCCGACCTGCAGGCCTTCGCGGCCAAGGTGCGTGCCGGCGCCGACTCGGCCATCACGCAGTACTTCTTCAACGCGGACGCGTACTTCCGCTTCGTGGACGACGTGCGGGCCCTGGGCCTGGACGTGCCGGTCGTGCCGGGCATCATGCCCATCCTCGGCTCGTCGCAGCTGATGCGCTTCTCCGACGCCTGCGGCGCCGAGATCCCGCGCTGGATCCGCCTGCGCCTGCAGGGCTTTGGCGACGACACGGCCAGCATCCGTGCGTTCGGCCTGGATGTGGTGGCCGGCCTGTGCGAGCAGCTGCGCGCCGGCGGCGCCCCGGCGCTGCACTTCTACACGATGAACCAGAGCGCGGCCACGCTGGGGCTGTGCGATCGCCTGGGGCTGCATGGCTGAGGGCATGGCGCGCTGCGGGCGCCGCTGGCGGGGCGCCCTGGGCCTGGGCGCTGCGCTGGCCCTCGCTGCCTGCGCGCCCCTGCCCGTGGCGACGCCGGACGGCTCGGCGGCGGGCGCGGTCGCGCCCTGCGTGGCCGAGTCCGGCAGTGCCGATGCCTGCCCACCGGCCGCCGTGCGCACCCCGCCTGCGCCGGCTCAGGGCTCCGTGCGCGGCCGCCGCGCGGCACCTGCCATCGTCGCCCCGCCGCCGCCCGCTCCGGACGTGCCCGCAGCAGAAGCGCCCTCCGAGCCGGCGCGCGAAAGCGACCAGCAGGGGCTGGCCTCCTGGTACGGCCCGGGCCTGCACGGCCGCCGCACGGCGAGCGGCGAGCGGTTCGACCGCTACGAACTCACCGCGGCACACCGCACGCTGCCCTTCGGGTCGCGCGTGTGCGTGCGCAGCGCCGTCACCGGCAAGACCGTGGTGGTGCGCATCAACGACCGCGGCCCGTTCTCGGGCGGCCGGGTGATCGACCTGAGCCAGGCGGCAGCGCAGGAGCTGGGCATGACCGGCCTGGGCATCAAGCCGGTACAGCTGTGGCTGCTGGGCGAGGACGAGGACACCTGCCCCGACGGCGTGCTGGAGAACCCCGTGATGGCCAAGGAGGCCGATGCGGCCGAAGATGCGGCCGCCAGGGCCGAGGCCGCAGCCGCCCGCAAGCCGGCCGTGCGCAAGGCCCTGCGCTCGCGCAACGCCCGCCGCTGAAGCGCGCCGGGGCCGCCGTGCAGGCAGCCGCTGGCGGGCGGGCTCTCAGCCGCCGCCCGATTCCAGACTGTGCGCGGCGTGGCGGTCCTGCTGCAGCAGTTCGGCCATCTGCGGCAGCGCGTCCTTCAGCGCGGCCTTGAGCGTGAAGGGCGGGTTGATGAGGAACATGCCGCTGGCCGGCAGGCCCGGGCGGCGCTTCTCGCCGTCGGCGGACTCCACCAGCTTGCTGTTCTTCACCGTGAGCGTGGCATGCAGCCACGACTTGCCGGCCTTGACGGCCAGGGTCTTGAGGCGGCGGGGCAGGTCGTGCGCCTCGGGGCGCGGAATGATCGGATACCACACGGCGTAGGTGCCGGTGGCAAAGCGCTTGAGGCTGTCGGCCACCATGTCCAGCACGCGGCCGTAGTCGCTCTTGATTTCATAGCTGGGATCGCAGAGCACGAGCGCCCGGCGGGACGGCGGAGGCAGAAATTTCTTGACGCCTTCGAATCCGTCCTCGTGCAGCACCGCCACCTGGCGGCCGGCCTCCAACTGCGCCACGTTGCCGGCCAGGGCCCGCATGTCGGTGGGGTGCAGCTCGAACACCTTGAGCTTGTCGTGGTCGCGCAGCAGGCGCTGTGCGATGAAGGGCGAGCCGGGGTAGACCTTGGTGCTGCTGCCCTGGTTGAAGGCGCGCACCATGTCCACGTAGTCTTGCAGAGCAGGCGTCAGCGCGGGGGCGGACAGCAGCCGCAGAATGCCGTCGCCGGCCTCGCCGCTGGTGCTGGCGTAGTCGCCGTCCAGGCGGTACAGGCCCGCGCCGGCGTGCGTGTCCAGCACGGCCAGAGCCGCGTCTTTCTGTATCAGGTGCTGCAAGGTGGCAATCAGCACCGTGTGTTTGAGCACGTCGGCGTGGTTGCCGGCGTGGAAGGCGTGGCGATAACTGAACATGGGCCAATGGTAACCAGCGCGCAGTGCTTTCCGTGCGCCCGACGGCAGACGGCGCCCCTGTGGCGCCGGTTCGCTGGGTCGGCGAACGGGGCAGCGCACCTGCGCACACCGGGTGCGCTTGGTTACCGGTGCCCGGTCAGGCCGCCGCATGATGGTCCCGATACGGAAGCTGGGCTGCCCCCTGCCGCCCGGCGATCCCCCACCCATGCCCGGAACGCCACCTCCTTCCCCCGCCAGCGCCGCCGATCGCCGCGCCGATGCCCTGCCGCCCGGCACGCGGCTGGGCGAGTTCGAGATCCTGTCGGTGCTGGGCGCCGGGGGCTTCGGCATGGTCTACCGGGCCTTCGACCATTCGCTGCTGCGCCCGGTGGCCATCAAGGAGTACCTGCCCGCCGCCCTGGCGCACCGCACGGGCGACCAGTCGCTCTGGGTGCGGTCCTCGTCGGACGAGCCTTCCTTCCAGGCCGGGCTGGCGTCGTTCGTGGAAGAGGCGCGGCTGCTGGCCCAGTTCGACCATCCCTCGCTGGTGAAAGTGTTCCGCTTCTGGGAGGCCCACCAGACCGCCTACATGGTCATGCCGCTGTACGAGGGCATGACGCTCAAGCAGGCCCGCGCCCGCATGGTGGCCCCGCCGCCCGAGGCCTGGCTGCGCCAGGTCCTGTGGGCGGTGCTGAGCGCCCTCCGGGAGCTGCATGGCGCGCACACTCTCCACCGCGACATCTCGCCCGACAACATCTTCCTGCAGGACCGCGGGCCGCCGGTGCTGCTCGACCTGGGCGCCGCCCGCAAGGCGATGGACAGCAGCATCCACCGCCGCCACGCCCCCGCCACGGTGCTGACGGCCAGCTACGCGCCCATCGAGCAGTACCCCAGTGCGGGCAGCGAACTGGCGCAGGGCCCGTGGACCGACCTCTATGCGCTGGGTGCCGTGGTGCACGGCTGCCTGAGCAATGCCTCGCCGCTGCCGGCCACGCTGCGCGCCGTCCGCGATCGGCTGGCCCCGTTCCCGCAGGTTGCCCGCGCGGTGCGGCGCGAATTCGGGACCGGCTACTCGCCTGCCTTCGTCGCGGCGGTCTCGCAGGCACTGGCGCTGCGCCCCGAAGAGCGGCCGGCGTCCATCGACGCCTTTCTGAGGGCCATGGAGATGACCGAGCCGCCGGAGCGCGCGGAGCCGTTCGATTTCCGTGCCGCGCTGGGCGCGGCCTGGAGCGGGCACGCCGCCGGTCCGGTGGAGGAGGGGGCTCGGGAAGTTTCCACGTCTGAGGCGCTGCCACCTTTGGAAGGGGCGACCTTCCCGGTCCCTTCGCCGCTGGCCGACCCATCAACGGTGCTACCGGCCCGCTTTTCGGCGCCGCAGGGGCCTCGGGCGGAGGCGGTTCAATCCTGGGTCTCTGGCGACAGCGGCGGCGGCCCTGGCGGCAGGCATCACCCCGGCTTGCTGCCGACGGCGTGGCCGGCCCTGGTAGGCCGTTCGCCCACCTGTACGGAGCCCGCGCTCGCCATCCCGCCGCAAACCGTGGTCCTGCGCGGACGCAGGGCGCAGGCCCATCGCCGCCGCGGGGCCGTGGCACCGTGGATGCTTGCCGGTGCGGCGGCGCTGCTGGTCGCCGGCACGGGCGGTGCGTGGTGGCAATTGCAGAGCCAGTTGGCGGCGCTGCCGGCGGGGCCCGGGTGGGGCGCGCCGGTCGCGGCGCTGGCTCCGGCAGATCCGTCATCGTCGTTTCTGCGGATCGCTGAGGAGGGCGGCAGCCCGCGGCCATCCCGCTCCACGTCCGTGCATGCCGCGCACGGCGAGCGCACCCCGCAGGTCCGGCCTGCGTCGCGCCCCGGCACCGCGTCTGCGCAGCGCGTGTCCGCCGCTCGGCCCGTCGACGGGCCATCAGCAGTCCCCGCCGCGCCACGGCGCCCCGCGGCGGCGCCCGCCGCGCAGCACCGGTCGCGCGCATTTCTGGACGGGCCAGGGCCGCAGGAGGTCTGCGCGGGCACGGGCTTTCTTGTGCGGCCGATGTGCGTGCACCGTGAATGCCAGAAGGCCGCGCAGGCGGCCCACCCGGTCTGCGTGCAGGCACGCCGCCAGCACGCCGAAGAAGGGCGCCGCCAGCGGTTGCTGGCACCCCAGTGAGGGCGTTCGGACAACCCGCTTGCCCCGGTGCGGGCCGGGTTTGTATAATGGCGGGCTTCGCAGCGAATCCCTGGTCCCGCGGCGAGGCTTGAATCACCACCTAAGAGGCTTCCTTCAGAGAAGCACCGACCGTGGAAAAGGACCGCCAAACCCCTCTTACCAGAGAGAAACTCATGACTACTACTTTCAGCGCAAAGCCCGCTGAGGTCGTGCACGAGTGGTTTGTGATTGACGCGACCGACAAGGTCCTCGGACGAGTAGCCAGCGAAGTTGCTCTCCGTTTGCGCGGCAAACACAAGGCCATTTACACGCCTCACGTCGATACCGGCGATTTCATCGTCATCATCAACGCAGCCAAGCTCAAGGTCACCGGCACCAAGTCCCTGGACAAGGTGTACTACCGCCACTCGGGTTATCCCGGCGGTATCACGGCCACGAACTTCCGCGATCTGCAAGCCAAGCACCCCGGCCGCGCGCTGGAAAAGGCCGTCAAGGGCATGCTGCCCAAGGGCCCGCTCGGCTACGCCATGATCAAGAAGCTCAAGGTGTACGGCGGCGCGGAACATCCGCACACCGCTCAGCAGCCCAAAGCGCTGGAAATCTAAGGAGCCTTGAATGATTGGTGAATGGAACAATGGCACCGGCCGTCGCAAGTCCAGCGTCGCCCGCGTGTTTCTGAAGAAGGGTTCCGGCAAGATCACTGTGAATGGCAAGGACATTCAGCAGTATTTCGGCCGCGAAACCTCCATCATGATCGCCAAGCAGCCGCTCGCGCTGACCAACCATGTCGAAACCTTCGACATCCAGGTCAACGTGCACGGCGGCGGTGAATCCGGCCAAGCCGGTGCCACCCGCCACGGCATCACCCGCGCCCTGATCGACTACGACGCAACGCTGAAGTCCGCACTGAGCCAAGCCGGCTTCGTGACCCGCGATGCCCGTGAAGTCGAGCGTAAGAAGGTCGGTCTGCACTCCGCACGCCGCGCCAAGCAGTTCTCGAAGCGTTAAGCTTCGGCTCTGCAGGCTGCCATGGACACGATGGCTCTGCCGGCGGGATGCGTTCCGCCGGCCGCTCCCGGACCCCGATGGCAGCCTCAGGCTGTCCCTGTCTGCACAGGGACCTTCCGCGAAAACCGCCTTTCCGGCGGTTTTTGCATTTCTGAATCCACCGAAAGAGAGCCTCCATGCGCTTTCGCCTGCTGCGGCGCCGCCTGACGATCAGCGCCCCCCGCGTCGCCATCCGCAGCGCCCTGCCCTGGCCGGTGCGCTGGCTGGTGCTGGCCGTGGCGCTGGGTTTGTGCGCGGCCGTAGCGGTGTGGGCCTTCGAATTCGGCAAGAGCATCGCCGGGCTGGATTCAGGGGCGCGCGAGGAACTGGCCCGGCTGCGTGAGGAAGTCGCCACGCTGCGGGCCGACAGCCGCCGGCAGCAGGAGGGCGCCAGCTCCGCCAGCAGCCTGCTGATTGCCGAGCGGGCCGCCACCGAACGCGTGCTGGCGCAGATGCGCCAGCTGGAGGCGGACAACCGCAGCCTGCGCGACGACCTGGGCTTCTTCGAGAAGCTCATTCCTGCCGCCCGCGGCGACGGCATCGCCGTGCGCGGGCTGCATGCTGAGCCCGCCGGCCCGCAGCAGATGCGCTGGCAGGTGCTGGTGATGCAGCCCGTGCGCAACGCCCCTGAATTCAAGGGCCGGCTCGAACTGGTGCTGGCCGGCACGCGCGACGGGCAGCCCTGGTCCGTGGCGCAGCCGCAGGTGTCGCAGCCGCTGCAGTTCCAGCAGTACCGCCGGGTGGAAGGGGTACTGAATGTGCCCGAGAACGCCGTGGTAAAAACCGTCACCGCCCGGGTTCTGGAAGGCACTGCGGTGCGCGCCGTCCAGACGCTGTCCATCGAGTAAGTTGCCCGTCATGCCGGCGCGCCGCCCCTGGCGCCGCCGCCGGCCGAGGAGTCCGACCATGTTTTTCCCGCAAGAAGCAGCCCCCCATCAAGAGCCTGATCGCCCAGGGCACCCGCGTCAATGGCGATGTGCTGTTCGCCGACGGCATCCGTATCGACGGCGAGGTGGTGGGCGATGTGCGCGCCGTGCCCGACGTGCCCAGCATCCTGGTGGTCTCGGAGTCGGCGAAGGTGCAGGGCGCCCTGCACGCCGTCCATGTGATCATCAACGGCACGGTCGAGGGACCGGTCCACGCCACGGAGCTGCTCGAATTGCAGCCCAAGGCGCGCATCACCGGCAACGTGCACTACAAGGCCCTTGAAATGCATCAGGGCGGCGTGATCTCCGGACAGATGTGTCCGGCCACGGCGCTGCTGGAAGATAAACCCACACTGAAGTTAGCGTCTAACGCGACCTGACCAGAGGCCCACCGGGGTTTGCAGTAGCATCGACCGCAAACCCTTCCGAGGAGTAATACATGAGTGCCGTAGCCGAAATCGCCCCCACCGAAATGCCCGCCCCCATTCTGTTCACCGACAGCGCTGCTGCCAAGGTGGCGGATCTGATCGCCGAAGAGGGCAATCCTGACCTGAAGCTGCGCGTCTTCGTGCAAGGTGGCGGCTGCTCGGGCTTCCAGTACGGCTTCACGTTCGACGAGATCACGAACGAGGACGACACCACCATGACCAAGAATGGCGTCTCCCTGCTGATCGACGCCATGAGCTACCAGTACCTGGTGGGCGCCGAGATCGACTACAAGGAAGACCTGCAGGGTGCGCAGTTCGTGATCAAGAACCCGAACGCCACCACCACCTGCGGCTGCGGCTCGAGCTTCTCGGCCTGACCGGCCGCTCCCGGCATGACGAGCCGCCTGCGGGCGGCTTTTTCGTTCCCGACGCCGGGTGATGCCGCCGAGCCCCGGTCTGCGCCACTCCACCGCCATGTCCGCTTCTGCCCTCTCTCCGATTCCGCCCGGGCCGCCCGTCGACCCGCAGGACCGTCGCATCCTGCTGTGGATCGTGGCCGTCGGCTTCTTCATGCAGACGCTGGACGCGACCATCGTCAACACCGCGCTGCCGGCCATGGCGGCCAGCCTGGGCGAGAGCCCGCTGCGCATGCAGTCGGTGATCGTCGCCTACTCGCTCACCATGGCGATGCTGATCCCGGCCTCGGGCTGGCTGGCGGACCGCTTCGGCACGCGCAAGGTGTTCCTGTTCGCGATCGCCGTCTTCTCGCTGGGTTCGCTGGCCTGCGCGCTGTCGCGGCATGTGAACGAGCTGGTGGCGGCGCGGGTGCTGCAGGGGCTGGGCGGCGCGCTGCTGCTGCCCGTGGGGCGATTGGCGGTGCTGCGCACCTTCCCGCGCGGCGAGTTCCTGGAGGCGATGAGCTTCGTCGCCATTCCCGGCTTGATCGGCCCGCTGCTCGGGCCCACGCTGGGCGGCTGGCTGGTGCAGAGCGCCTCGTGGCACTGGGTGTTCCTCATCAACCTGCCGGTGGGCCTGATCGGGCTGGTGGCCACGGCGCGCTACATGCCCAACCTGCGGGCGCCGCGCGTGGATGGGTTCGATCTGGCGGGCTATGTGCTGCTGGCCTTCGGCATGGTGTCGATCTCGCTGGCCATCGAGGCGGCCGGCTGGCTGGGCCGGGGTGGCGCGGCCGCTTTGGGCGTGGGCGGGCTGGTGGCGCTGGTGGTGTACTGGCTGCACGCCGGCCGCCATGCGCAGCCGCTGTACTCGCCGCAGCTGTTCCGCGTGCGCACGCTGTCGGTAGGCCTGCTGGGCAACCTGTTCTGCCGGCTGGGCAGCGGGGCGATGCCGTTCCTGATCCCGGTGTCGCTGCAGGTGCTGCTGCAGTATCCGCCGCTGTACGCGGGCCTGATGATGCTGCCCGCGGCGCTGGCCGGCATGGGCATGAAGCGCCTGGCCACGCCGCTGATCCGGCGCCACGGCTACCGCACGGTGCTGGTGGCCAACACCATCGCGCTGGGGCTGCTGATGGCCAGCTTCGCGCTGCGCCAGCCGGACTGGCCGCTGGCTCTGCAGGTGGTGCAGCTGGCGGCGTTCGGGGCGGTGAACTCGCTGCAGTTCACGGCCATGAACACCATCACGCTCAAGGACCTGGATGGCGCCAGTGCCAGCAGCGGCAACGGCCTGTTGTCCATGGTGCAGATGCTGGCCATGAGCCTGGGCGTGGCCGTGGCCGGCGCCGTGCTGTCGGAATGGAGCCAGGCCTATGGCGGCGCGCAGGTGCCGGGGGCGGTGGCGCATGCCTTCCAGTCCACCTTTTTGACGGTGGGCTTCATCACGGTGGTGTCGGCCGCCGTGTTCTGGCAACTACCGCAGGAGGCCCGCACGCCGCCGCGCGAGGGGCCGGAGGTGTCGGGCCAGGGCTGACGGGCGCCGCTGCGCCGGCATCGCGTTGGGGCCGCCCCGGTGTGTATCCTCGCTACGTTTTGGAGTCAAGGTGCTTCTGAATCGATAGCTGACAGCGCTTTTCTATGCTTGATTTCAGAGTCTTTTGTGCCTGAAATCCAACGCTATCAAGCGCATCGCGCTATGCTTTTCGATGGCTTTCAAGCCGGGTAGACCGCGCCCAGCACCCGCGGGCCGTGTGCGCCGGTCACCTGGGGCAGATTGCCCGGCAGGCCGTGCAGCGTCTGGAGCGCGAGCCAGGCGAAGGCTGCCGCCTCGACCTGCTGGGCGGGCAGGCCATGGTCGTCGGTGGGGCCCACCTGCACGCCCGGCAGCAGCGCGGCCAGGCGGCGCATCAGGTGGCCGTTGCGGGCCCCGCCGCCGCACACGGCCAGCTGGGTGGCGGCCCGCCCATGTTCGAGCACGCTCTGCGCGGCGCTGAGGGCGGTGAACTCGGTCAGCGTGGCCTGAACGTCCACCGGCGCCGCGTCGCGATGGCGCTGCAGGTGGGCATCGAGCCAGGCCGGGTGGAACAGGTCGCGCCCCGTGCTTTTGGGCGGCGGTTGCTGCAGGTAGGGCTCGGCCATCAGGGCGTTCAGCAGCGCGGGCAGCACCTGGCCCTGGGCCGCCCAGGCGCCATCGCCGTCGTAGGGCTGGCCGGTATGGCGCTCGCACCAGTGGTCCATCAGCGCATTGCCGGGGCCGCAGTCGAAGCCCGTCACTTGGCCGTCCGCGCCCAGCATGCTCACGTTGGCGATACCGCCGATGTTGAGCACGCACACGGTGGCGCCCGGCCGGCCGAACACAGCCTGGTGGAAGGCCGGCACCAGCGGCGCGCCCTGGCCGCCCGCGGCCACGTCGCGGCTGCGGAAATCGGCCACCACGGCGATGCCGGTGCGCTCGGCCAGCAGCGCGGGCTGGTTGAGCTGCAGCGTGTAGCCCGTGCCGTCGAACAGGCCAGGCCGGTGCCGCACGGTCTGGCCATGCGCGCCGATGGCCCGGATGTCGGCTGGCGCGAGTTGTGCGCCCTCCAGCAGGCGCTGCACCACCTCGGCGTAGATCGCCGTCAAGGCATTGGCGGCCAAGGCCGCGCGGTGCAGCTCATCGGCTCCGCTGGTGTTGAGCGCCAGCAATTCCGCCTTCAACGCCTCGGGCAGCGCCGCCGACTCGAAGCCGGTCACCCGCAGCCGCGTGCCGTCAAGCTCGACCAACGCCCCATCGACACCATCCAGCGAGGTGCCCGACATCAGGCCGATGTAGCGATCGGTGGCAGTCAGGTCGGAGGAAAGCATGGGCGTATGCGAAGGGTGGGCTTCAGACCAGCAGACGCCGCGGAACCGGCTCCGCCGGGCCGCTGGCGACGTCCCCCTTCCCGGCGAAGCCGAGAGAAGGGGGAAGCGGCGCAGCCGCTCAGGGGGAAGATCGGCGTTACTGCGCGCTGGCCTGCTGCACCATCGCCGCGGACGACAGCTGCACGCGCATGTTGCCGGCCAGACGCTGGAAGGCCGGGCGGGCCGCGGAGGACACGGGCTGGGCGGCCTCGCTCTGCTGGGCGATGGTCATCGGGTCCTGGTGCTGGCCGTTGACGCGGAATTCGAAGTGCAGGTGGGGGCCGGTCGCCCAGCCGGTGGCACCCACGGCGCCGATCTTCTGGCCCTGCTCGATGAACTGGCCCTTCTTCACGTCGATGCGGCTCAGGTGGGCGTACACGGTGACGTGCTGGTTGCGGTGCTTCACGTAGATCACGTTGCCGTAGCCGTTCTGCACACCGGCGAAGTCGACGACACCGTCGCCCACCGTGCGCACCGCCGTGCCCGTGGGCGCTGCGAAGTCGGTGCCCAGGTGGGCGCGCCACTTCTGCAGGATGGGGTGGAAGCGCATCTTGAAGCCGCTGGAGATGCGCGAGAACTCGACGGGCGAGGTGAGGTAGGCGCGGCGCATGCTTTCGCCGTCCAGCGTGTAGTAGGCGCCCTTGCTGCCGGGCTCCTGGAACCACACCGCGTCGTGCGTCTTGCCGTTGTTGTGGAACTCGGCGCTCAGCACGCGACCGCTGCGCAGCGGCTCGCCGTCGGCCTCCAGCGTCTCGTAGACCACTGAGAAACGGTCGTCCTTGCGCAGGGCGCGGTGGAAGTCGATGTTGCTGGAGAACACTTCGGCCAGCTGCACGGCCACGGCGTCAGGGATGTTGGAGGCGTCGGTGGCCGCGAACAGCGAGCTCTTGATGATGCCGCCGGCCAGGCGGTTGCCCACCGTCAGCGGGGCGGTCTCGATGCGCGAGGCGAAGTTGCCGTCGCCCTGGCGCTCGACCACCAGGCGCTTGAAGCTGCCGCTGTCGTCCGGCGCCCAGCGGGCCGTCAGGCGCAGCAGGCGGTGGTCGTCCGAGGCCTCGGCGGACAGCGAGCGGCCGCCGCGCCCCAGCAGGTTCTGGCGCACCTGGCTGTCGTTGCGCAGGAAGGCGGAGGCGGCCGGGTCGGCGATGCCCAGGCGCTGCAGGATGCTTTCGGCCGTGTCGCTGCTGCGGGTCTGGTCGGAGCGGTAGAGCGAGTAGCTCGGGATGTCGACCAGGGAGGTCAGCGGTGTGTCGCTCGCCAGGGACTCCACAGGGTAAGCGACGGTGCTCACCGGCAGGTCGGAAGCATCGGGTGCGAAGGACGCCACGGCGAAGGCGCCGCCGCCGCCGGTGAGCAGCAGGGTGGCTACGGCGGCGGTGATGCGTTTGGGGTGTTTCTGGACGGTCTGGGATAGGCGGTCAATCAGTGCCAGGCAGGCGGTGGTCAAGCCGTTGTTCAAAGTGTCATACCCCAAGTGTGGGCACCCAGGCCCATTCCACGCAGGAGGCGTGGGCAGGCGGGGTGCAGGCTGTCGGTGGGCAGCGGTTCGGAGAGTTCCGCGGGGGAGCTCCTTTTGGCAGGTCGCTAAAATCCGCCGCTGCAAGAAGGCCCGAAGTATAACGACGCGGCCCCGTCCTACATACAAAAAACCCTTATGAATCAATCCACTGTTACAACATTCCCGGTCACCGATGGTGTACGGCAGGCCCTGGAAGTCACGCTGCGCGGCGTCAACGAACTGCTGCCGCAGGAGGATTGGGTTCAGAAGCTGGCGCGGGCGGAGGCCACCGGTCAGCCGCTGCGCATCAAGCTGGGGCTGGACCCGACGGCGCCGGACATCCACCTGGGCCACACGGTGGTGCTCAACAAGATGCGCCAGCTCCAGAACCTGGGCCACCAGGTGATCTTTCTGATCGGCGACTTCACCACGCTGATCGGCGACCCTTCCGGCCGCAACTCCACCCGCCCGCCGCTCACGGCCGAGCAGATCAAGCTGAACGCCGAAACTTACTACCAGCAGGCCGCCAAGGTGCTGGACCCGAGCAAGACCGAGGTGCGCTACAACAGCGAATGGCTGGACGCCCTGGGCGCGCGCGGCATGATCACGCTGTCGGCCAAGTACACGGTGGCGCGCATGATGGAGCGCAACGATTTCCACCAGCGCTTCACCGACGGCAGTTCCATCAGCCTGCACGAGTTTTTGTACCCGCTGCTGCAGGGCTACGACTCCGTGGCCTTGAAGAGCGACCTGGAACTGGGCGGCACGGATCAGAAGTTCAACCTGCTGATGGGGCGCCACCTCCAGCAGGAGTATGGCCAGGAGCCGCAGTGTGTACTCACCATGCCGCTGCTGGTGGGGCTGGACGGCGTGGACAAGATGTCCAAGTCCAAGAACAACTACATCGGCATCACGGAGGACGCCAACAGCATGTTCGCCAAGGTGCTGTCCATCAGCGACACGCTGATGTGGGACTGGTACACGCTGCTGTCGTTCAAGAGCCTGGCCGAGATCGCCGCGCTGAAGGCCGAGATCGAAGGCGGGCGCAACCCCAAGGACGCCAAGGTGGCGCTGGCCAAGGAAATCACCGCGCGCTTCCACAGTGCCGCCGCGGCCGATGCGGCCGAGCAGGATTTCATCAACCGCAGCAAGGGCGGTGTGCCGGACGAGATCCCCGAGGTGCAGCTCTCCGGCGCGCCGCTGGGCATCGGCGCGCTGCTCAAGCAGGCCAACCTGGCACCTTCGACCAGCGAGGCCAACCGCCTGATCGACGGCGGCGGCGTGCGGGTGGATGGCGTCGTGGTCAGCGACAAGGGGCTGAAGCTGGACGCTGGCACCTACGTGCTGCAGGTGGGCAAGCGCAAGTTCGCCCGCGTGGCGCTGGGCTGAACGCAGAACGCCGGCGCGGCGGCCGGGGCCGCTACCACCGCGTGCGAATGGGTAGGCGGGGTTTCAAGCCATTTTGGCCTGTAGCGCCCGTACCTATTGCGCGGGCAGCTCTGTTTTTGATAGTGCGTCGCCAGGCTCCGGGCCGGGGGCGCTCAGTCCAGGTTGTCGTTCAGGTCCGGGTCGGGCAGGTCGCCGATGGCCTGGCGCGTGGACTGCGCCTGCAGCAGCAGCCACGCGCAGAAGGCCTTGATCTCCGGCCGCTGCGCGCTGCGCGGCCCCACCAGCAGCCAGTAGGCCAGCGGCGAGTCGAGCCGGTGGCGGGGCAGCACCTCCACCAGGTCGCCCGAGGCCAGGCTCTCGGCCACCAGGGGCATGCGGGCCAGCGCCAAGCCCTGTCCGGCCAGCGCCGCCTGCACGATCTGCTGCGCGTAGCTGAAGTACAGCCAGCGCTTGGGCTGCAGCTTGGGCTGGCCGTTCAGGTCGAACCAGCGCCGCCAGGTGAGCCATTCCAGGTGCTGCGCGCGGTGCGCATCGCCGGCCTCGATGATGGTGAACTGCGCGACATCCGCGGGCGTGCGGATCGGGGGCGCGCTTTTCAGCAGCCACGGGCTGGCCACCACCGCCAGCTGCTCGCCGAACAGCCGCTGCGCCCCGTGCGCGACCGAGCCCGGCATGGCGTAGCGCAGCGCCAGGTCCACATCGGACGTTTCCAGGTCCACGTTGTTGTCGCTGGCATCGATGCGGATGTCGATGTCGGGGTTGTCGCGCTGGAACTCTTCCATGCGCGGAATCAGCCACATCGAGGCGAAGCTGGCCCAGGTGGTGATGCCCACGCTCTTGCGCCCCGCCGTCTGGCGCACCAGGCGCACGGCCGCGTCGATGCGCTCCAGTGCCGGCCCCACGGCGCGCTGCAGCTGGGCGCCCGCACCGGTCAGCTCCACGGCGCGGGTATGGCGCAGAAAGAGGGGCACGCCCACCTCGTCCTCCAGCGCCTGGATCTGCCGGCTCACGGCGGACTGGGTCAGCGACAGCTCTTCCGCCGCGGCGCGGAAGTTCAGATGCCGCGCCACTGCGAGGAAGGCGCGCCAGTGGCCTGTGGCCACGGGCCGGGTGCGCAGGTGGGCGATGGTGGGGGAGGCGCTGGACAGGCTCATGGCGGACCGCTGATTGATGCCGGGGGTGAATGAATATCGTACTGCGAATTCATTGGACGCAGGAAGGGGTGGGGCGGGATTATCGAGGCCGTTCAATACCTTCCCAGGGTTTCGGGAGCCCGCCATGTCTACAGCCACTCGCCTTGAATCGCAACAATCGCCCGGTGCCGCCCGGCGCGCGGATGCTCCCTGCGGCAGCTGGTCGCTGGGTGATCGCCAGGCCCTGTCGCTGCAACCGCGGGTGCGCAGCGTGTTGCGGGTGCAGGCCGGCGGCTTGTGGGTCACCGTCACGCCGCGGGGCGGGCAGGGCGCCCGTGCGGTGGGTGCGCGGTGGGCTGCCGACGCGTTCCTGCAGCCAGGCGACGCGCTGGTCGTGGACGCCGGCGAGCGCGCGGTGTTCGAGCCCTGGCCCGCCGGTGGCGCGGCCTTCGCCTGGGAGCCGCTGTCCTGTGCGGCCCCGGCGGCCGTGTCCGTGCGGGAGGCTTGGCGCACGCTGGTCGCTCCGCCCTGGGCCGAGCTCGCGGGCCGCACGCGGTCGGCGTTCGGCCATGCGGGTGCCGCCGGTCTCGCCCTGGGCCGGCTGGCGCTGGGACTGTGGCGCTTTGCCGGCGCGCGGCGCCGGGGCCGCATCGCGCCGCCGCCCTGCGGCGCCGCGCATTGACGGGTGGGCCGCGATTGATGCGCTTCTTGAATCGATCCGCAGGGCCGTTTTCATTGGACGCTCTGCCCCCGCCGACGCACCATCGGGCTGCCCGTTGGGGCCTATCTGGAGAATGACATGACCACCTCGAATGTTCTGACTGTGCAACCCGGCCGTGCGGCGGCCCAGGACATCGCCGTGCTGGTGCCGGGCTCGGCGCAGAGCCTGCGCCCCCGCGTGCCGATGTCGCTGCGCGTGATGAGCGGCCGCGCGTGGATCACCCTGGACGACGGCCCGAACGGTGCGCGCGACCAGGCCGCAGGCGACCTCTTCCTGCATGCCGGGCAGATGCTCTGGGTGGCGCCCGGGCAGCATGCCGTGGTGGAGCCGCTCGGCTCCGAAGTGCTGCAATTCCGCTGGCGTGCCGCCAGCGCCGTGGCCCGCGAGGGAGGCCGCGCATCCGACCAGCCCTGGCAGGTCCAGTCGGCCGAAGGCGATGCCTGCCGGGCTTGAGCTGCCAGCCGCCCTGGCACAGGCAAGAAGCCGCCGCGCCCCGCCGGGTGCCGCGGCTTTTTTGGGCCAGTGCCGCTAGCGCGGCTCCAGCGGCAGGGCCAGGAAGGCCTGCAAAGCGGTACGGCCGCGCAGGGTCTCCAGATGGTCCAGGGCCGTGCCTTCGTCCAAGGTGCAGAAGCCGAGGCTGAACTGCTGGAAGCGGCGCTGCGCCAGCGGGGCGTCGTGCAGCACCTCGACGTAGATGTGGCGCGGGTCCTCGCGGATGTGCTGCATCAGCGTGCGCACGGCGGCCTCGGGTCCCTCCAGCTGCTGGCAGAAACGGGCGCCGTCGAACACCAGCAGGCCGGTGATGCCGCGCTCGCGGTTGTGGATGCGGGCGCGGGCAGCGATGGCGTGGACGACGGTCAGGGGTTGGTCAACGGAGAGCGTGCTGACGTACAGCACTTCGTACAGGGGGAGGGAAACGGACATGGGCGGCACATGGTGGGCACGCGACCTTCTTTGCACAATGTAAAAAGACATAGCCGGCGCGCCTAGAATCCGCCTCCTATGAACGCCCCCGCGACCCCCGCCGCCTCGCCCGTCTGCCCCCGCCAGTGCGAGGCCTGCGGCCTGCGCCGCACCTCTGCGTTCACCAAGGTGGGGGCGGAGGAGCTCGCCTTCATCGACGGCCTGCGCAGCGGCACGCACTCGGTTCCGGCGGGCGGCACGCTGATTGCAGAGCACCGCCCCAACGGCAAGCTCTACACGCTGTATGCCGGCTGGGCGTTCCGCTACAAGACGCTGTCCGACGGGCGGCGCCAGATCCTCAACTTCCTGCTGCCGGGCGATCTGATCGGCCTGCAGCAGGAGTTCGGCGACACGGCCATGCACGGGGTGGATGCGCTGACCGACTGCAACTTCTGCGTCTTTCCGGCCGATGGGCTGTGGACGCTGTTCCACGCGCGTCCGCGCCTGGGCTATGACGTGACTTGGCTGGCCGCACGCGAGGAGGGCATGGTGGACGACAACCTGCTCACCACCGGCCGGCGCAACGCGACCGAGCGCGTCGCCATGCTGCTGATGCACCTGCACCGCCGACTGGCCCGCCTGGGCCTGACGGAGCCGGATGGCTCGGTGCTGTTTCCCATCAACCAGCAGCACATCGCCGATGCGCTGGGCCTGTCGCTGGTGCACACCAACAAGACCATGCGGCGCCTGCTGCAGCTGGGCCTGCACGAGATCTCGGGCGGGCGGCTGAAGATCCTGAACCCGCGGGCGCTGGGCCGCATCGCCGAGTACTACGAGACGCTGCCGCGGCCCGTGCCGCTGCTGTAGCCGCCGCGGGCGGGATGGATGGGGGCGCGGACGCGCCCGATAATCGGCGGCATGCGGGCGGATCGCAGGGCCCGCGCTACCAGAACCGAAGAGCACCGATACCTATGACAGCAGCACTGGACATCATCATCATGGCCGCGGGCAAGGGCACGCGCATGAAAAGCCGCACCCCCAAGGTCTTGCAGCGCCTGGCCGGCCGGCCGCTGCTGCACCATGTGATCGACCAGGCGGCCCACCTGAAGGCGCGCAACGTGGTCGTCATCACCGGCCATGGCGCTATGGAAGTGGAAGCGGCTACCGCAGGCAGGACAAGCGCTGCGGGCGGATTCGACCTGAACTTCGTGCGGCAGGAGCCGCAGCTGGGCACCGGCCACGCCGTGCAGCAGGCCGTGCCCGCGCTGGCCGGCGACGGCACGGTGGTGGTGCTGTCGGGCGACGTGCCGCTGACCCAGGCGGCCACGCTGGCCGCGCTGGTCCAGGCTTCCGAAGGCGGGCGCCTGGCGCTGCTGACCGTCACGCTGCCCGACCCCACAGGCTACGGCCGCATCGTGCGCGATGGGTCCGGCGCGGTGCAAGGCATCGTCGAGCACAAGGACGCCAGCGAGGCACAGCGCGCCATCACCGAGATCTACAGCGGCATCATGGCCGTGCCCGCGGGCCTGCTGGCCGGCTGGCTGGCGCGGCTGACCAACGACAACGCCCAGGGCGAGTACTACCTGACCGACATCGTCGCCATGGCCGTGCAGGATGCCGTGCCCGTGGTGGCGCACCGCATCACCGATGCGCTGCAGGTGGCCGGCGTGAACAGCCCGCTGCAGCTGGCCGAGCTGGAGCGGGCGCACCAGCTGCGCCAGGCGCGCGCGCTGATGGAGCAGGGCGTGCGTCTGGCCGACCCGGCGCGCTTCGACGTGCGGGACGATGCGCGCACCGGCGTGCGCGGCGAGGTCGTCTGTGGGCAGGACGTGGAGATCGATGTGAACTGCGTGTTCACCGGCCGCGTGGCGCTGGGCGAGGGCGTGCAGATCGGTGCGCATTGCTGCATCGCCAATGCCACCATCGCGGCCGGCGCGGTGATCCACCCGTACACCCACATCGACGGCGAGAAGGCCGGCGTGCAGGTGGGCGAGGGCGCGCTGATCGGCCCGTTCGCGCGGCTGCGCCCCGGTGCCCAGCTGGGCCGCGAGGTGCACATCGGCAACTTCGTCGAGGTGAAGAACTCCACGCTGGCCGACGGCGCCAAGGCCAACCACTTGGCCTACCTGGGCGACGCCACCGTGGGCGAGCGCGTCAACTATGGCGCCGGCAGCATCACCGCCAACTACGACGGCGCCAACAAGCACCGCACGGTGATCGAGGCGGACGTGCACATCGGCAGCAACTGCGTGCTGGTGGCGCCCGTCACCATCGGCGCGGGCGGCACGGTGGGCGGCGGCTCCACCATCACCAAGAACACGCCCGCGGGCGCCTTGAGCGTGGCGCGCGGCAAGCAGATCACCAAAGAGGACTGGCAGCGACCGGCCAAGCTGCCGAAGGCATGACACACGAGACGCGCGCGGATTCTGGGTGCCCCGAGCCGGGGTCCACCCGGTACGCATCGCTCGATGCCCCGGCTTTGCGCGCGCTGCTGGCCGAGCGCGACCGGGCGCTGGCCGATCTGTCCGCCGCGCAGGAGGAGTTCCTGCGCGCCGTCTCCCACGACCTGCGGGCGCCGCTGCGCCACATCACCTCGTACAGCCCGCTGGTGCGCGAACTGGTCGAGGACGGCGCCCAGGGCCAGGGCCTGCCCGCCGAAGCGCGTGCGGAAGCCGTCCACTTCCTGGACACCATCGACCACGCCGCACGCCGCATGGGGCAGATGCTCGACGGCCTGCTCGGCCTTTCGCGCGTGGGCCGGGCGGCGCTGCAGCCGCAGGCGGTGGATCTGGCGCGCCTGGTGCAGGATGCGCAGTCGCAGCTGGCGCCGCAGGCGGCAGGCCGGCCGGTCGAGTGGGTGGTCGACACGCAAGGTCTGGCCCTGCACGCCGACCCGGTGCTGCTGCGCCAGCTGCTGGGGGAGCTGCTGGGCAATGCGCTCAAGTTCACCGCCCGGCCCCGGGCCGTGGATGGGCCGGCGCACATCACCGTCACGGCCCGCAGGGGGCAGGACGGGTGGGTCGACTGGCAGGTGCGGGACAACGGCGCGGGCTTCGATCCGGCCCGCGCGGGGGCGTTGTTCGGCGTCTTTCAGCGCCTGCACCGCGAGAGCGAATTCGACGGCGTGGGCGCCGGGCTGGCCACGGCCCGCGCCATCGCCCTGCGGCACGGAGCGTCCATCGCCATCAGCGCGGCGCCGGGGGCGGGGTGCACCGTCAGCCTGCGGTGGCCGCAACCCGGGGCCGACCGGGCCGGCTGAGCCCGCCGGGTGCAGGGAGCGCTGCCGCGGGAGCGCCAATGGCTTGATTGCTATTAAATTAATAGCTATATGCGCTTATTCTGCGGGCGCTATGGGCACTTTTGTATCGAATTTGGCGCGCTTCACCCCGAAGAACGCCTTCACGTTGCGCACGTTGGCATCGCCGGTGAAGAGCCGCTGCGTGAGTGCCAGGTAGCCGGGCATGTCCCGCGTGTGGACCACCAGCATGAAGTCCGGCCCTGGCGCCACCCGCCAGCACTGCTGCACCGCCGCCTCGGCCACGGCGCGGGCCTCGAAGGCGTCCAGCAGTTCCGCGCCTTGCCGGTCCAGTGTCACCTCGACGAAAGCCGTCAGCCCATGGCCCTGCAGTGCGGCCAGCCGGTCGGGCCGCAGGATGGCCACCTGGCGCTCGATCAGACCCAGGTCATGCAACCGCTTCACCCGCCGCAGGCAGGTGGGCGGCGACACGTGGGCCAGCGCGGCCAGCGTCTGGTTGCTGAGGCTGGCGTCGGTCTGCAGCAGATCGAGAAGGCGCAGATCGGTGCCATCAAGTTCCAGGTGTTCCATGAATTGATGTTTAATGAAATTTAATTTCTCATGCCGAGTATGAAGAAATGTAAGTTCATTTTGTAGAAAAAAACGATCTGAAATTTTATGCCGCACTGCCTACGATGGCGCCCATTCCCCGTCAGTCACTTCCTCTTCTCACCTGAAGGACCTTCCCATGTGCGGCATCGTCGGCGCAGTTTCCACGCGCAACATCGTTCCCATCCTCGTGCAAGGCCTGCAGCGGCTGGAGTACCGGGGCTATGACTCCTGCGGCGTGGCCGTGCACGAGGCCAGCCTGGGCACCTCGCCCACGGGCGGCCTGCGCCGTGCCCGCAGTACGGCCCGTGTGGCGGAACTGCTGGAGCAGGTCCACACCGACCATGTGGAAGGCGCCACCGGCATCGCCCACACCCGCTGGGCCACGCACGGCGCGCCGGCCGTGCACAACGCGCATCCGCATTTCAGCCTGGGCACCGGCCCCGACACGCCCGAACCGACCCGCGCCGGCCGCGTGGCCCTGGTGCACAACGGCATCATCGAGAACCATGAGGAACTGCGCGCCGCGCTCCAGGCCCGCGGCTATGTGTTCTCCAGCCAGACCGATACCGAGGTCATCGCCCATCTGGTGGACAGCCTGTACGAAGGCGACCTGTTCCATGCGGTGCAAGCCGCCGTCGCGCAGCTGCACGGCGCCTATGCCATCGCCGTGATCCACAAGGACGAACCCCACCGCGTGGTGGGCGCGCGCGCCGGCTCGCCGCTGATCCTGGGTGTGGGGCAGAACGAGCACTTCCTGGCCAGCGACGCCATGGCCCTGGCCGGCGTGACCGACCAGATCGTCTATCTGGAGGAGGGCGACCTCGTGGACCTGCAGCTGGGCCGCTACTGGATTGCCACCAAGGCCGGCCAGCCGCTGGACCCGGCCCAGCGCCCCGTCCGCACCGTGCTGGCCCACAGCGGCGCCGCCGAGCTGGGCCCCTACCGCCACTACATGCAGAAGGAAATCTTCGAGCAGCCGCGCGCCATCGGCGACACGTTGGAAGGCGTGCAGGGCATCGCCCCCGAACTGTTCGACGGCCAGGCGCTGTACGGCGAGCCCGGCGCCTCCGCCTGGCGCGTGTTCAAGGAGGTCGATTCGGTCCTCATCCTGGCCTGCGGCACCAGCTACTACAGCGGCTGCGCGGCCAAGTACTGGCTGGAGTCCATCGCCGGCATTCCCACGCAGGTGGAAGTGGCCAGCGAATACCGCTACCGCACCAGCGTGCCCAATCCGCGCGCGCTGGTGGTGACGATCAGCCAGTCCGGCGAGACCGCCGACACGCTGGCCGCGCTGCGCCACGCGCAAAGCCTGGGCATGCAGCACACGCTGACCATCTGCAACGTGGCGACCAGTGCCATGGTGCGCGAATGCAAGCTGGCCTATATCACCCGTGCCGGCGTGGAGATCGGCGTGGCCTCCACCAAGGCCTTCACCACCCAGCTGGCGGGCCTGTTCCTGCTGACGCTGTCGCTGGCGCAGGCGCGCGGCCGCCTCACGGAAGAACAGGAAGCCGCCCACCTCAAGGCCATGCGCCATCTGCCGGTGGCGCTGCAGGGCGTGCTGGCGCTGGAGCCGCAGATCATCAGCTGGGCGGAAGACTTCGCCAAGATGGAGAACGCCCTGTTCCTGGGCCGCGGCGTGCACTACCCCATCGCCCTGGAAGGCGCGCTCAAGCTCAAGGAAATCAGCTACATCCACGCCGAGGCCTACCCGGCCGGCGAACTCAAGCACGGCCCGCTGGCCCTGGTGACCAGCAGCATGCCCGTGGTGACGGTGGCGCCCAACGACGAGCTGCTGGAAAAGCTCAAGAGCAACATGCAGGAAGTGCGCGCCCGCGGCGGTGTGCTGTACGTGCTGGCCGACGCCCGCACCAACATTGAGAGCGCCGACGGCATGCATGTGATCCGCATGCCCGAGCACTACGGCGCGCTCAGCCCCATCCTGCACGTGGTGCCCCTGCAGCTGCTGGCCTACCACACGGCCTGCGCCC
This sequence comes from Paracidovorax wautersii, assembly GCF_031453675.1. Classification (NCBI taxonomy): domain Bacteria; kingdom Pseudomonadati; phylum Pseudomonadota; class Betaproteobacteria; order Burkholderiales; family Comamonadaceae; genus Paracidovorax; species Paracidovorax wautersii. The sequence goes on from NZ_JAVIZX010000001.1 coordinate 2,221,171, forward strand.
GCGGTACGGACGTGGACAAGCCGCGCAACCTGGCCAAGAGCGTGACGGTGGAGTGATGTCAGCGAGGGGGGGGGCTACCGAGAAACGCACCACGCCAGTCGGTAAAAGTTAAGGCATCCGAGATGCCTTCCCCCAGCGGGCTGGGAAGACACCGGGCAGCCCGCAAATGGCCTGGCGCGGACCACGCAGCGCGGGTGGGGCACGCAGATGCCTTCGGGTTCGTCGGTAAGCTCGCACCATCATGCTCAGCAGCAAGCCCATGCCGGCTGAACATGAGGCGATAGACGGTGGACGGCCGTCCCTTGGAGCGCGTTGCAGCCGTCCATGCCTGCGGAAGACCTAATCAACCGGCGGCCGTTGAACCCAGCGCGGCCGCCAGATACGGCGCGGTGCGCGATTGGGCGCAGGCTGCCACCTGCTGTGGCGTTCCCGCGGCCACGATGCGCCCGCCCAGCGTGCCCGCGCCGGGGCCGATGTCGATCACCCAGTCGCTGGAGGCGACGAAGTGCATGTCATGCTCGACCACCACGACGGTGTTGCCGGACCGGACCAGGGCGTCCAGCTGCAGCAGCAGGCGGTCCACGTCGGCGGGGTGCAGGCCGGTGGTGGGCTCGTCCAGCACATAGAGCGTGTGGCCACGCTGGGTGCGCTGCAGTTCGGTGGCGAGTTTGATGCGCTGGGCTTCGCCGCCCGACAGCTCCGTCGCCGGTTGGCCCAGCCGGAGGTAGCCCAGGCCGATGTCGCGCAGCGCATGCAGGGGCCGCAGCACGGCAGGCTCGGCGGCAAAGGCGTCGCAGGCGGCATCCACCGTGAGGCCCAGCACATCGGCGATCGTGAGCCCGTTCCAGGTGATGGCCAGTGTCTCGGGGTTGTAGCGCGCGCCGTGGCAGGTGGGGCAGGGTGCGTACACGCTGGGCAGAAAGAGCAGTTCCACGCTGACAAAGCCTTCGCCCTCGCAGGTGGGGCAGCGCCCCTTGGCCACGTTGAACGAGAAGCGGCCCGCGTCATAGCGCTTTCTGCGCGCGGCCGGCGTGGCGGCGAAGAGCTTGCGCACGGCATCGAACAGGCCGGTGTAGGTGGCCAGGTTGGAGCGGGGCGTGCGGCCGATGGGCTGCTGGTCCACGCGCACCAGGCGGCGCACCTGGTCCGTCGCGCCGCCCAGGTGGCCTGACGTGGTGGCGTTCTCGTCGAGCAGCGCGCCGGCGCCGGGGTCGTCTCCCTCGGCTGCGGGGTCGGGCGGGCCGCCGGCCGGATCGTCGTCGCTGTCGCTCAGCGCAGGCGATTGTCCCAGGTGCGCGGTGACCAGCTCCAGCAGCGCCTGGCTCACCAGGCTCGATTTGCCCGAGCCCGACACACCGGTCACTGCCGTCAGGCAGCCCGTGGGAAAGGCGACGTCCACGCCGCGCAGGTTGTGGCGGTGCACGCCCTGCAGCGTCAGCCATTCCTGCGGTGCCTTCTCCGGATCGGGTGTACGCCGCGCGCGGCGCTGGCGCGTGCCATCGTCGAACAGGTAGCGGCGCGTCTGCGACTCGGCCACGCTGGCAAGGCCTTCAGGGGGGCCGCTGTAGAGCACGCGGCCGCCGCGCTCGCCGGCCTCCGGGCCCACATCCACCAGCCAGTCGGCGCGCTGCATGGTCGCCACGTCGTGCTCGACCACGAAGATCGAATTGCCGGCGGCCTGCAGGCGCTGCAGCGCCGTCAGCAGCGATGCGGTGTCGGCCGGGTGCAAACCGGCCGACGGCTCGTCCAGCACGTACACCACGCCGAAGAGCTGCGACGCCAGCTGCGTGGCCAGGCGCAGGGCGCTGCAGCTCGCCTGGCGACAGCGTGGGCGTGGCCCGGTCGAGCGACAGGTAGCCCAGGCCCAGGCCGGTGAGCGCCTGCACGCGGACCAGCAATTCCTGCGCGATGCGCTGGGCCGCCAGCTGCTTTTCGGGCGACAGGTGGGGCGTCCGGCGCACGTCGGGCGCCGCGGCATGGGCCGAAGCCCCGGCCGCCGCCCGCTGGAGCGCCGCGCGCTTGCGGGCCGCAGGGGGCAGGGCGGCGCCCGCATCGCCCGTCGCCGCCGGAGTGGCCGCGCCCTCGGCCGCCGGCCGCAGCACGTCAGCCAGGGCGTCCAGGGGCAGGCGCGCCAGATCGCCGATATCCAGCCCGCAGAAGGTGACGGACAGGGACTCCGGCTTGAGCCGCTTGCCGTGGCAGACGGGGCAGGGCGTGCCCACCATGAACTTCGAGACCTTGCGCTTCATCATCGCGCTCTGGCTGGTGGCGAAGGTCTGCATCACGTACCGGCGTGCGCCGGCTGAACGTGCCCATGTAGCTGGGCTGCTGGCCCGCCCGGCGCGCGCGGTGAACCTCTTCCAAGGTAAAGCCCGGGTAGACGGGCACGGTGGGCTGCTCGTCAGTGAAGAGAATCCAGTCGCGCGTCTTCTTCGGCAGCTTGCGCCAGGGAACGTCGATGTCGTGGCCCAGCGTGGTCAGGATGTCCCGCAAATTCTGGCCCTGCCAGGCGCTCGGCCAGGCGGCCACGGCGCGTTCGCGCAGGGTGAGGGAGTCGTCGGGAACCATCGACGCCTCGGTCACTTCGTACAGCCGGCCCAGTCCGTGGCAATGCGGGCACGCGCCCTGCGGGGTGTTGGGGGAAAAGTCCTCCGCATACAGCATCGGCTGGTGAGCGGGGTAGGCGCCGGCGCGCGAGTACAGCATGCGCACCAGGCTGGAGAGGGTGGTGACGCTGCCCACGGATGACCGTGCCGTGGGCGTGCCCCGTTGCTGCTGCAGCGCCACGGCCGGCGGGAGACCGTCGATGGCGTCGACCTGCGGTACGCCCACCTGGTCGATGAGCCTGCGCGCATACGGCGCGACCGATTCGAAGTACCGGCGCTGCGCCTCCGCATACAGGGTGCCGAAGGCAAGCGACGACTTACCCGAGCCGGACACCCCCGTGAAGACCACGAGGGCGTTGCGCGGGATCACCACATCCACGTTCTTCAGGTTGTGCTCGCGCGCGCCGCGGACGTGGATGCAGCCATCGGCGGGATCCGGCAGCGCCGTGGGCGCCTGGCGTTCAGTAGGCGATGCGGGTGCCTTGGCAGACTTGGAGGAACGGGTGGGTGGGGGCATGGAGCGGCCGGCGGAGATCTGATGGACGGGCTCCAGTGTCGCGGCGCGAGGGGCCGCGTGCCGTAGGCCGCCGCCTCTTGCCCGGCTTATCCGCACGCCGGTTCGTCGAGACCATGCGGATCACGCTCTGCCTGTGCAGGATCCGCGCGGTTCGGCGCACGGCCCGCGCTGCGGCGGGTCGCTCAGCGCGCGGGTTCCGTCACTTCAGCGCGAACCGCACGTTGACCGGCTTCTTTCCCGGCAGCGTCACCGCGGCCACGGCCTTGGTGCCCGGGCCGGCCTTGAAGTCCCCCTGTGCCTCCAGCCGGTCGCCCGCAGGCTGAAGTTGCGCCTCGGTCTTGTCCTTGCCGTTCAGCAGGGTGACCTTGGCGGTGGCGCCGGCGATCTGGGCGGGCTTGCCGTGGTCGCGCACGTAAAGGCGCAGGTGGCCCGCGGAGGCCACGAGTTCAAAGTCCATGTCGCTGGCCTCGGCCACGACGCCGCCGTGCACGGGCTGATGGTCATGGCCGGCACCATGGTCGCCTGCTGCGATGGCGACGGTGCTGCTGAGAGCGAGCACGAGACTGGCCAGCAGGGGGGTGATAGGTCGTTTCATGCGGTTTCTCCTGGATTGAGCGGATTGAACGAATGGAAGCAATCGAGCGGTGGGAATCAGAACGCTTCGGCGTTGCGGTCGTCGACCAGGCGCTCTGCGTCGCGGCGGCCGAAGAGCCAGAACATGGCGGGTGTGAGAAAGGTGTCCAGCAGGGTCGAGCTGATGAGCCCCGAGAAGATCACCACCGCCACGGGGTGCAGGATCTCGGTACCCGGGCGCTCGGCCTCGAACAGCAGCGGCGCCAGCGCGAATGCCGTCACCAGCGCCGTCATGAGCACGGGACTCAGACGCTCCAGCGAGCCGCGCACGATCATCCGCGTATCGAAGTTCTCGCCCTCGAACCGCATCAGGTTGATGTAGTGGCTGACCTTCAGGATGCCGTTGCGCACCGAGATGCCCGCCAGCGTGATGAAGCCCACCAGCGCCGCCACCGACAGGGGCTGTCCCGACAGCGCCAGGCCCAGCACTGCGCCCACCAGCGCCAGGGGAATGTTGGCCATGATGAGGAGCGCCAGTCGCGTGCTCTTGTAGCGGCTGAACAGCACCACGAACATCAGCACCGCGGACACGATGGACAGCAGGCCCACCAGGCGCGAGGCTTCCTCCTGCGCCTGGAACTGGCCGCCCAGGGTGATGAAGTAGCCCTCGGGCAGCGGCGTCTGCGCGACCACGGCGCGGATGTCGGCCACCACGTCGGACAGCGGCCGCCCCTGTGCATTGGCAGACAGCACGATGCGGCGCTTGCCGTCATCGCGGCTCACTTGGTTGGGACCGTCGCCGTCTTCGATGGCGGCCAGCTTGGACAGCGGCACGCGGCCGTTGGGCGTCTCGATCAGGATCTTGCCCAGGCCATCCACCGAGCGGGCGCTCTCCGGCAGGCGCACCACCAGCGCGAAGCGGCGGCTGCCTTCCACGATCTGCGTCACGCGTTCACCCTCGACCAGCGCCTGCAGCGTGGTCAGGATCTGCGTGGCGGGCACGCCATAGCGGGCAGCGGCGTCGTAGTCGATGCGGATCTTGATCTGCGGCGCCAGCACCTGCTTCTCGACCTCCAGATCGGCCATGCCGGGGATGGCGGCCAGCCGCGAGCGCAGCAGCTCGGCTTGGCCGCGCAGGGTGTCCAGGTCTTCGCCGAAGATCTTGATGGCGATCTGCGAGCGCACGCCCGAGAGCATGTGGTCGATGCGGTGCGAGATGGGCTGGCCGATGCCGATGGCCGCCGGCAGGTTGGACAGGCGCGCGCGGATGTCCGCGCTGATCTCGTCCATGGAGCGCGTGATCTCGCTGCTGGGCTTGAGTCCCACGTCCAGCTCGCTCACGTGCACGCCCTCGGCATGCTCGTCCAGTTCGGCGCGGCCGCTGCGCCGGCCCACGTGCGTTACCTCGGGCACCTGGGCGACCAGCACCTCGGCCTGGCTGGCCAGGGCCGAGCTTTCGGCCAGCGTCACGCCGGGATTCAGCCGCAGGCCGATGAGCAGCGTGCCCTCGTTGAACGGCGGCAGGAACGTGGTGGGAAAGAACGGCACCGCCGCCAGCGACACCAGCACCGCCACCACGCCGGCCGCCATCGCGGTGCGCGGGCGCTCCAGCGTGGCTTGCAGGCCGTTGCGGTAGCGTGCCTTCAGCCAGGCCAGCATGCGCGTGTCGCCATGGTCCAGCGACTTCATGCGCGGCAGCAGGTACAGGCTGAGCACGGGCGTTACGGTCACCGACACCACCAGGCTGGCCAGCGTGGAGACGATGAAAGCGATGCCCAGGGGCACGAACAGCCGCCCCTCCATGCCCGGCAGGGCGAAGAGGGGCACGAACACCAGCACGATGATGACCGTGGCATACAGGATGGCCGAACGCACCTCCATGGTCGCCTGGGCCACCACTTCCAGCGGGTTCAGGCGGTGGTTCGGGTGCTTGACGCGGTCTTCCTTCAGGCGGCGCATCACGTTCTCGATGCCCACCACGGCATCGTCCACCAGCCCGCCGATGGCGATCGCCAGGCCGCCCAGCGTCATCGTGTTGATCGACAGCCCGAAGTACCGGAAGACCAGCGCCGTGATGAAGATCGACACGGGGATGGCGACCAGGGCGATCACGGTGGTGCGCAGGTTGCCGAGGAACAGGAACAGGATCACCGCCACGAAGGCCGAGGCGGCGATCAGCTTGCCCTGCAGCGTGGTGATGGAGGCCTCGATGAAGCTGGCCTGGCGGAAGGTGACCTGCGGCGCGTCCATGCCCGCGGGCAGCGAGGCCTTCATGCCGGTCAGGGCTTCCTCGATGGAGCGGGTCAGGGCGATGGTGTCGGCCGTGGGCTGCTTCTGGATGCCCAGGATCACCGCCGGCCGGCCCTCGAAGCCGGCGTCGCCGCGCTTGAGCGCGGGCGCGAAGGTCACATCGGCCAGCTGGCGCAGCAGGATGGGCTGGCCGTTGCGGGCGGTGAGGGCGAGGTTCTTCAGATCCTCCAGGTTGGAGGTGCGGCCCAGGTGCCGGATCAGGTACTCGCGCCCGTTCAGCTCCAGGAAGCCGCCGGACGTGTTGGACGAGAAACCCTTCAACGCACCTTCCAGCTGGTCGTGCGAGATGCCCAGCTCCGCCAGGCGCGCGGTGTGGGGCTGCACCTGGAACTGGCGCACCTCGCCGCCGATGGGGATCACCTGGGCCACGCCCGGAATCGCCATCAGGCGCGGGCGCAGCACCCAGTCGGCGTACTCGCGCACCGCCATGGAAGACACCTTGGCCGTGTCGATGGGGATCGCGATCTGCATGATCTCGCCCATGATCGAGCTGATGGGCCCCATGCGCGGCACCACGCCCACGGGCAGGCCTTCCTCCATGGAAGACAGGCGTTCCGACACCATCTGCCGGGCGCGGAAGATCTCCGTGCTCCAGTCGAAGGTGACGTAGAGAAACGACAGCCCCGCGCTGGAAGTGGAGCGCACGGACTCCACGCCTGGCAGGCCGTTCATGGTCGTCTCCAGCGGGAAGGTGATGAGCTGTTCCACCTCCTCGGCGGCCATGCCGCCGGCCTCCGTCATGATGGTGACGGTGGGCTTGTTGAGGTCGGGAAACACGTCCACCGGCGTGCGTGACAGGGTGAATGCCCCGTACGCGACCAGCACCAGGCTGGCGATGATGATGAGCAGCCGGTTGGCCAGGCTGCTGTCCAGAAGCCACTTGAACATGCGGGGCTCCTCAGCGGACTTGGTTGATCAGGCTGGCGCTCTCGGTGACGATGCGCTCGCCTCCCTGCAGTCCCGCCGTCACGCTGACCGATGCGCCATCGAGCGGCGCGGCCGTCACTACACGGGGCTCGAAGCGCTCGGCCGCCGTCTTCACCCAGACGATGGTCTGGTTGGACGGGTTCTTGACCAGCGCTGCGGCCGGCACGGGCACGCCCGTGACCTGGCTGCGTGTCTGCACGACGACCCGTACCGGCTGCCCGATGGCCAGGTGCCCCAGCCCGTCGCCTTGTGCGCGGAACTGGATCGGCAGTGCCTGCTCGCGCAGGCTGCGGGCCGCGCCCACCAGGGTCAGGGCCACACGCTGGCCGCTGTCGGTGGTCACGTAGGCGCCGGCCACGTCCTGGGCCAGTGCCGTGTCGTACGCCAGGGCCTCCACACGCAGGCGCTGTGCGTCCACGATCTCGAACACCAGCTCACGCGCGTCGATCACCTGGCCGGCCACGGCGTACGCCGCGGCGATCACGCCGGAGGCCGGAGCGAGCAGCGCATCGCGCCCGTCCAGGCCCGTGCCCACGACACGCGCACGCTCGCCCAGGCTGGCGACCTCGCTCTCCAGCGCCTCGATCTCCTTGCGGGGCACGGTGTCGGCCAGGTCGCGCAGCCGTGCCAGCCGCTTCTCGGCCAGTTGCTTCGCGGCGCGCAGTTCGGCCAGCTGGGCTTGCTGGCTGGAGCGCTCCAGGCTGCTCGCGGCCGGCTGCACATAGGCGAGCACTTCACCCTTGCGCACGGCCTGGCCCACTGCGGGCAGGCCGCGCGGGCCCGCCTCCAGGCGACCGGCCACCATGGCCTGCACCTTGCCGCCGGCATTCGGGTCCATGAGCACCTGCCCGTTCAGCTCCACCGAGCGGGGCAGCGCGCGCTGCGCGCCGGGCGCCGTGCGGATGCCCATTTGCCGCTGAGCCGGCTTGGGCAGGAACACGCTGCCATCGGGCAGACGCTGCGGACCGTTGCTGTGGGCAGCGGCGGGCGCCTCGCCATGGTCGTGCCCCTCGCCGGCCAGGGCCGGTACGGCGACAAAGCACAGGGCGGCGGACAGCAAGCCGGCCAACGCAGGGGCGCCCAGGGGACGGCGCGGGGTGGTACGGGTGAGGGTGTGGAGCTTCATGCGGCACCTGCCTTCTTGCGGGTCATGCGGAGCGCGGCCACGGCCAGCGCGAGGACGGCGATGCCGCCAGCGGCCCAGAGGGCGTATTCCTTCCAGCCGTGGGCATGGGCGGGCTCGGCGTGCGTGGCGCCGTGGATGTCGATCTCGCCGGCCAGCAGATCGCTGTCGTTGCCGGCCGTCACCGTGGCGGTCACGGGCGTGGTGCCTTCGGGCAAGGCGGCCTCCAGCGTGGCTTCGAACTGGCCGTCGCCCTGCGGCTGGGCCTGCAGCTTGCGGTCGCCGATCTCCAGTTCCAGCGTGGCGTTCTTCACCGGCACGTTGGTGGGCGCATGGTCGAGGTACAGCGTCAGCTGTTTGCCCTGGACCACGCCGACCAGCTCGAACAGGTCGGAGGCCGCCACGAAACGCGGCTGGGACGGGCCCGTGGCCGTGGCAGGCGCGTCGTCGTGGCCCTCGTGGGCGAAAGCGGGGGCGGGCAGCAGCAAGGCCGCGGCCAGAAGCACGCCGACAGGCAGCGCCCGCAGCGAGGGGGAAAGTGGCAGGTTCATGGGGAGGTTCCGAAGAATGCGGGGGGGCTGGGGGCTGCGCGGCGTCATTGCGGCAGCAGGCCCAGGGCCTGGTCGAGGGCGGACAGGGCCTGGTTCACGTTGAGCCGGGCAATGGCCGACTGGCGTTCGGCCTCGGCGGCTTCCAGTTCGACGCGCAGGCGGTTGGGCAGGTCGGTCTCGCCCGCCCGGAATGCCTTGCCGACGAAGCCCTGCGTTTCGCGCGCCAGGGTGGCGCGGCGGTCCGCGGACCGGGCGGCCGCGCGGGCACCGGCCAGCCGGGCACGGGCGCTGGCGATCTCGCCGGTGATGCGCAACCGTTCGCCTTCCAACTGGCTCTGGGCTTCCAGCATCTCGGCCGCCGCGGTGGCTGCCCTGTTCTGCCGCGCACCGCTGGCGCCGAACGGGATGCGCACCCCCACCGTGACGCTCTGGGCGTAGCGCTCGCCGCGCTCGCCCCGTTCCCGTGTGGTGGCCACGGTCAGCTCGGGGTTGGCGCGCGTTTGCGCGTTCGCCAGTTCGTGGTTGCGCTCGGCCACCCGGAGCTTGCCCTGGGCCTCGCGCAGGGCGGGGTGTTCGGCAACCGCCTGCTCATCGGCTGCCGACGGGCCCGATGCGCTCCCGGGCACCTCTGCCGCGGTGCTGTCAGGCAGGGCCTCGGCCGGCTCAGCCTGCACGGTCACGGGCCGGGCTGCCAAGGTGTTTAGGGTCTGCTGGTGAACGGCATGCTGTGCGCGGGCCTCGGCCAGTTCCGCCTCGGCTGCAGCCAGTGCGCCATCGGCTTGGTGCTGGTCTGCACGCGCCAGGTCGCCGGCCCGCACGCGCCGGGCCACGTCTTGGGCCAGTTGGGCTGCGCTGTCGCGACGGGCTTGGGCCAGCGAGATATCCAGCTGCGTGCGGTGCAGCTGCCACCACGCCTCGCGCAGGGTGCCGGCCAGACGCAGCCGAGAGGCCGCCTGACGGGAGTCCAGTGCATCGATCTCGGCCTGGGCCAGGGCCTGCGAACGTCCTCGCTCGCCGGGCAGCCAGAGGGGCACGGCCAGGCCCACTTCCATCTCGCGGCTCCCCTCGTCGCGATGCCAGCGGTCGGTCTTGCTGGACAGCTCCAGCGCCGGAGGTTCGGGCGTCCAGCCGTTCGCGACCGCTTGCCGGCCCTGGGCCGCCTGGCGGTACTGGGCGGCACTGGCCGCTTCGGGCTGGCGTGCCCAGGCCGCATCGAAGGCCTCTCGAAGGGTGGTGATGGCGGGCGCCTGAGAAGGTGTCGCTGGGGCGGCCTGCGCGGGGGCGGCCGGCCCCGGGGCTGGGGCGTATTGCGTCCATGCCGGCAGGGCAGCGAGGCTCAGCGCCGCTGCAGCCCATGCGCGCGCGCGCCGGCCATTGACCCCTGGGCGGGGTCCGGGAAAACAAAGCATGGTGACCTCTTGGGCGGCAGTGCGGGCTGCCGCGGTTTCGTCCGAAAGAAGGCTCGCACTAGGCCGCCGCGCAGGGAGCGCGGCGCCAGGGCGGGCCGGAAATCAGAGGAAACGGGTGTGAGGTGGTCGGATCAGCCGCTCGGGAATGCCCGAGGTGACGGCCCGCAGATAGGGCGTGGCCCCCTGCGGCAGGGGCTGGTGCAGCGCGGGGGCGTGGTGCAGCGCGGTGAGCGCCGGCGCTGCACCGTGGCAATTGGCGCAGTCGGCATGGTCGACATCGGAAAGCTGGGCGCCGGTGTCCGACAGCTTTTCCACCAGCGACCCCCCGTTCACGCCCACCTCATGCCGGTGGTCATGGTGTCCGAAGTGCTGGCTGGCCGCCCCGCTTTCGTGGCGGCAAATGCTGGCAGCGGCGGCCCACGTCCATTGGACGGGCAGCAGAAGCAGCAGGAAGACCAGCACGAAGCGATGCATGGGGCGCGAGTGTAGCGAACGGGCGAGGCAGTCTGGAAGGCACTGGCGTCGATGGGGATTCTTCGCACTCTAGGCCGGCGAAACCCACGGCAGGCCGACGTCCCGATGACAAATCTGTAATCTGCCGCAGCGCCCTGCGGCGCCAGAATGCGGGCATGAAACTGCTGCTGGTGGAAGATGAACCCAAGCTCTCGGCGTATCTGCGCAAGGGGCTCGGCGAAGAAGGCTATGTGGTCGATGTGGCGTTCAACGGGGTGGACGGTCTGCACATGGCCAGCGAGGCCGCCTATGACCTGATCGTGCTGGACGGCATGCTGCCCGGCATCGATGGGCTGGCCGTGCTGGCGGCCCTGCGCCAGACGCGGCAGACGCCGGTGCTGATGCTCACGGCGAGGGCGCAGGTGGAAGACCGCGTGCGCGGGCTCCAGAGCGGGGCCGACGACTACCTGGTCAAGCCCTTCGCGTTCTCGGAGCTGGTGGCGCGCATCCAGGTGCTGTTGCGCCGGGCGCAGGGGCCGCGCGGCACGGGCGAGGCCACCGTACTGCGCCTGGCCGACCTGGAGCTGGACCTGATCCGCCGCAAGGCGGTGCGCGCCGGCCAGCGGCTGGACCTGACGGCCAAGGAGTTCAATCTGCTGAGCCTACTGCTGCGCCGGCAGGGCGAAGTGCTGTCGCGCACCGAACTGGCCGAGCAGGTCTGGGACATGAACTTTGACAGCGAGACCAATGTGGTGGAGGTGGCCATCCGCCGCCTGCGCAGCAAGCTGGACCAGCCGTTCGAGGCGCCCCTGCTGCACACGGTGCGCGGCATGGGCTACGTGCTGGAGCCGCGCACGCCATGATGCTTCGCACAGTGGCGGGCAGCCTGCGGGGGCGGCTGTCGCGGTGGCTGGCGCTGCAGGCCATGGCGGGGCTGGGGCTGGTGTGCGTGGCGGTGTACGTCGTCATCGCCTGGACGCTCGCGGCACGGCAGGACGACGTCCTCCGTCAGAAGCAGGCGGCCGTGCAGCACCTGCTGGCGGAACGGCGGGACGCGCATGACATGGACGGTGTGCGCCACCTGCTGAACGACTTTCTGGCGGGGCATGACGAGCTGTCGCTGCGGCTCACGGACGTGGGTGGCCGCCTGATCTATGAAACCCTGCGCGCCCGGCCCGACAGCCAGGACACCAAGCGGCTGGATTTCGCGATCCGCGTGCCGGGCGATGCCAGCGCCACGGCGCATGCCACGCTTACCTTGAACCAGCAAGGCGACGAGGCCTTGCTGGCGCGTCTGGCCTGGACCCTCGCGCTGGCGGCGCTGGCGGGCACCGTGGCCGTGTCGGCGGGTGGCTTCTGGCTGGTGGGGCTGGGGCTCTCGCCGCTGCACAAGCTGGTGGAGCAGACCCGCCGCGTGCACGCATTGCGGCTGGACCGGCGGCTGGACGGCAGCGAGCAGGCCGAGGAACTGCAGCCCCTGATCGCGCAGTTCAACGCGCTGCTGGACCGGCTGGACGTGGCCTACCGGCAGATGGAAGCGTTCAACGCCGATGTGGCGCATGAGTTGAACACGCCGCTGGCCACCCTCATCAGCAGCTGCGAACTGGCGCTGCGCCGCCCGCGCGGCCCGGGGGAGCTGTGCGATGTGCTGGGCTCCAACCTGGAAGAGCTGCACCGCATGGCCGGCATCGTCGGCGACATGCTCTTCCTGTCGAACGCCGAGCGGGGCCTGCCGGCGCGGCGCACCTGGCAGCCCAGCCTGGCGGCGCTGGCCGCCGAGGTGGCCGAGTTCCACGAGGCGGCGTTGCTCGAGGCAGATCTGCGCTGCGAGGTGCAGGGCGATGCGAGCGCGAGCGTGGATGGGCCTCTGCTGCGCCGTGCGCTGTCCAACCTGCTGGGCAATGCGACCCGCTATGCGCGGACAGGAACCTGCGTGGTCATCGAGATCCTCCCGCTGGCGCAAGGCGGCGTCGAACTGGCCGTGACCAACCAGGGGGCTGCCGTGGACGCCGAACATCTGCCGCGCTTGTTCGACCGCTTCTACCGTGCCGACCCGGCGCGCTCCCACGCCGACCGCAACCATGGCCTGGGCCTGGCCATCGTGGCCGCGATCGCGCGCATGCACGGCGGCGACACGGTGGCCGAATCCTCTGGGGGCACCACGCGCATCGGCATACGGCTGGCGGGCGGTGCGGGATGACCTGATTGTCATCTTCCCGTGGGCGTGCTGTCGGCCCCGAATTTCTACAGTGAAGCCATCTTCTGCTCATGCTGCTGGAGCACGAACGGAAGGTGCCTTTTGTCCACACTGCAAGGAGTTTTTCCATGACCCGACAACGTTCCACACTCGCCGCTCTTGCCGCTGCCGCCGCTTTGGCCGCCGGCGGTCTCCTGCCTGCCACGGCCGCTGCAGGGAGCTACTGGCACCTGGCCCACAACGAGTCCGGCGTGACGGTGCATCCCGAGCACTTCCAGGGCGCGAAGACGCGCGAACAGGTGCGCGCCGAGGCGATCGAAGCCCAGCGCAGCGGCGCCATGGTCCACATCTCCGAGCGGGGCGAGCCGGCGGCTGCGCCCACCTCGGCCGCACGGGGCCTGACCCGGCAGCAGGTGGTCGACGACCTCCTCAGCGAGACGCCCGAAGACCGCAGGGCCCGCCAGCGCGCGTTCCGCGGCTGAGGCAGAGCCGGGGCGGAACGCGCCCGCTGTCCAGGCAGGCGCCGTTGTTCCTGGCGGCCCGAAGCAGCGCGTTCCGTCGCTGCAGGGCCCGACGGCAGTGTGCGCCCTGCGCGTGGGGGCGGCAACAAGTTCACAAGGGCTGACGGCTGCCCCTCAGCGCCGCGCAGGAAGATCGTAGACGCAGCGCAGGCCGACGTAGACCGCGTAGAAGCTGGCTGGCTTCCATTGCATGGACTCCGCCCGCATCTGGTCTTCGCCGTACCACCATGATCCGCCGGCCGTCAGTGCATCGTCGCCCCGGCGGTCTGCCAGCCACTCCCAGGCATTGGCCCCCATGTCGTACAGCCCATTGACGCCCGGGCGGGTGGTGCCTGCCGCGGCCAGGCGCGGCCACCGGTCGGTGCCGTTGGTGTTGGCGCCGCTGGCCGTGTCGCCGGTGGGGTAGGTGTAGGTTCGTGCCCGGGTGAAGCCTGCCTGTGCACCGCCTCCCTGTTCCGTGTAGGCCGCCGACGTCCATTCCGCCCTCGTGGGCAGGCGCCCGCCGGCCCACGCGCAGTAGGCACGCGCTTCGTGCCAGCTCACATGGACGGCGGGCCACTGGGTGCTGTCGGGGGCAGCGCCGAAAGGCCGCCGGAAGCTCCAGCCGGCACGGCGCTCCCAGCCTTGGCCCCATTCGTGGCCGCCGCCCTCGCGCTCGGCGGCCGTCGTGAGCCCGGTCGCCCGCGCGAACTCGGTGAACTGGAATATGGTGACCTCGTGCCGGTCGATCGCAAAGCCGTTCAGGGCGACCCGGTCAGGGCCTGGGGCCTGGGCGTGGGTGCCCAGCCCGACGAGGGCGAGTGCCGCTCCGGACAATACGGCTTGGATGGTGGCGGTCCTCGTCATTCATGCACTCCTATGGCACGGGCTCAGGCAGGGACGGGCGCCTGGCGGGAGATCAGCCCCTCGCGCCGCAGTGCCTCCCAGAAGGCCGTCGGAACGGCCACGCGCATCGATTCCGCGTTGGCCTGGACCTGTCCAGCTGCGCGCGCCCCGGGAATGATGGCAGACACGATGTCCGGCGCGGCGGCAAACTGCAGGGCGGCGGTGCGCAGGTCGATGCCGTGCTGGTCGGCCACGGCCGCGATGCGTGCACGCTTCTCCACAGCGCCCGCCGGAATCTGGTCGCTGAAGTGGTAGCGGTTGCGCCCGCCGAGGAAACCATCGTTCAACGGCGTGCCGACCACGACGGAGATGCCCTTGCGCTGCAGCGCGGGGAAGGTCTTGGCGAGGCTCGTTTCATGGTCGAGGATAGAGTACTGGCAGGCCAGCAGCACGACGTCCGGCGTGGGCACGTCGGATGTGGCGGCAAGCACCGCGGCATCGGCGGTGTTGATGCCGAAACCCCAGCCGCGGATCAGGCCTTGCTCGCGCATGCGCGCCAGCTCCGGCATGGCGCCGCGCGTTGCAACGGCGAAATGGTCGCGCCAGCTGCCGGGCAGTTCGGTGTTGTCAGGGGACAGGTCGTGGATGTAGACCACGTCGATCTTGGGCAGGCCCAGCCGCTGCAGGCTGTCTTCCACCGAACGGCGTGCCCCCGCGGCCGTGAAGTCGTAGCGGTAGCCCATGGGTGCGGGGTTCACCCACAAAGCTGCGTTGGGGAGCGGGCCGCGCGTGGCCTGCAGCACGCGGCCGACCTTGGTGGACACGACGTAGTCATCCGGGTTCTTGCCGCGCAGGAAGTGCCCCAGCCGGTATTCGCTGAGCCCGTAGCCGTAGAACGGCGAGGTGTCGAAGTGCCGGACGCCGGCATCCCATGCGGCCTGCAGCACCGCCTGGGCCTGTTCGTCGCTGATGGCGGCGAAGATGTTGCCGATCTGCGTTCCGCCCAGGCCGAACCGGAACGCCGGGCGGTAGCGCTGGCCCGCGCCTGCCGGCGCATTGACGGGCAGCGGGCGCTGGGTGACGGTGCCCCGCGTGGGCAGAACGCTTCCGCGCTCGGTCAGCCCCGGGGGCAGGACTGGTGCTTGGGCCCGTGCAAGGGGCATGGCGGCAAGGCCGGCCAGCGTGGTGGCGGTAGCGGTGGCGCTATGCAGGAAGTGGCGGCGGTCCATGGTATTCAAATCCTTTGAAGATGATGCGAGCGGCATGCCCGCGGGCGGGCGGTGTTCGGCTGCAGATGCTTCTGCAGGGCGCTCACTGGCGCGCGCGCAGCGCCGCCTGCGCGCGGCGGATCAGGCCCTGGTACTGCGACTGCTTGTCCGGGTACCACGGCAGGGTCTGTACCTGGGCGAAGCCTGGCAGGCCTTCCACGTACTGCACCATGCGCGCGCGCAGGGCCGCGTCCGGCAGGGGGCCGCGCAACGCGCCGATGTTCTCCAGCGCATGCGCGGGGTTCGCGGTGGCGCTCAGGCAGCAGGTGACGGCCGGGTGCGACATCACGAACTTCAGGAAGTACTGCGCCCAGTTCTGGATCCCCAGCTCGCCGGCGAAAGCGGGCAGCGGCGACTGGCCGATGGCCTTGTGCAGCCGGCCTTTCTCCAGGGGCATGTTGATGAACACGGCCACCCCCGCCTCCTGGGCGGCGCGCAGCACGGTGCTTTCGGCCGCCCGGTTGGCGATGGAGTAGTTGACCTGCACCGCGTCCACCACGCCGCGCCGGATCCACTTGGCCAGCACCTCGTGGTAATCGTTCTCGTGGTGCGTCACGCCCACCATGCGGATCAGGCCCTCCTTCTTCCAGGCGGCCATCAGTGGCAGCACGACGTCGACGTTCACCAGGCTGTGGCATTGCATGAGGTCGAAGCCGCGGCGCCACAGGCGCAGCTGAGACTCCTCCAGGCTGCGGCGGGCCTGGCCTTCGTCCGCCAGGAACGCCCCGGTGGACCAGATCTTGTTCGCCAGGAACAGCTGGTCGGTAGCGCCCAGGGCGCTGGCCGCGTCGCCGACGGTCACTTCGGCGCTGCCATACAGCGGCGAGGTGTCGACGACGCGCACGCCGGCCCGCAGGTAGTGGCAGATGACCTCGAACAGCTCCGCGCGCGGCGCTCCAGGCAACTGGTCGAAGGTGAGGAAGGTGCCCAGTCCCAGGGCCGGCACCACGTCGCCCGTGCGCTGGATGCGCTTGGAAAGGATGTCGGGAGGTTGCGCCGGAAAGCGGGGCGGAGCGGAGGGCTGCGTGGAGGGGGCTGCGGTCTGGGCGCTGACGACGCCGTGCGTCGCTCCGGTGGCGGCCAAGGCCAAGCCGCCGCGCAGGAACGCGCGGCGTGCAGCAGCAGTCTGGGGAAGCATGAAGGCCATGCGCGTCACTCCATTCAAGGGGTTGCAGGAATGCGGTCCTCCGGTGCGTGGCCCGCGTTCCGCCATGCTCCACGCCCACATAACGGATGGCGCTCAGATGCATTACAGATCCGTAATCGGCCGCCGCAGATGCCCATGCACAATGGCGGCGAAAGGGGTGCCCGTGCACAAACTGCTAGTGATCGAGGATGACCAGAGCGTGGCGGGCTACCTGTACCAGGGGCTGTCCGAATGCGGCTACCGCGTGGACGTGGCCCACGACGGCATCAGCGGGCGCGCGATGGCCTTGCAAGGCGACCATGCGCTGGTGTTGCTTGATGTCATGCTGCCCGGATGCGACGGGTTCGAGGTGCTCCACGCCATCCGCCGCAAGGGCAGCCAGCCCGTGCTGATGCTGACGGCGCGCGACCGGCTGGACGACAAGGTCCAGGGCTTGAAGGCGGGGGCCGACGACTATCTGGTCAAACCGTTCGCTTTCTCGGAGCTTCAGGCGCGCGTCGAGGCGCTGATCCGCCGGGGGGCAGCCAGCTTCCAGGAGCAGAACCTCCTGCGCGTTGCCGACCTCGAGATCGACCTGGCCGCGCACCGGGTACATCGCGCGGGGCGCCGCGTCGAGCTGTCCACCAAGGAGTTTCAGCTGCTCAGCCTGTTCGTGCGGCGCAAGGGCCAGGTGCTGACACGCACGACGCTGGCTGAGCGGATCTGGAACATCCATTTCGATTCGGATACCAACATGGTGGAAGTCGCCGTCCGGCGGCTGCGGGCCAAGATCGACGATGCCTTCCGCCACAAGCTCATCCACACGGTACGGGGCGTCGGGTACATGCTGGAGGACCGCGATGCCGGCGTGGCGTGAGCCCGCCGCGGACACGCGCCATTCGGTCCTGCGGCGGCTGGCCTGGCAGCTCGGCATCGGCATCAGCCTGCTGCTGGGCGCCATTTCGATGGTGGTCTACCTGGGCGTGCAGCAACTGCACGAACGCGCGCAGTCGCGCCTGCTGGCGATCAAGGTGCAGAAGCTGGTGGAAACGTCGAACGCCCTGCTCAGGCCGGAGAACCAGGATTTCCTGCGCTTGCTGCAGGCCAATGCCGTCAAGCGCCAGGGGTCGCGGCTGCAGCTGCACCATGAGGACGGCTCCGCGTTCTACGTGGACCCTGCGGACGAGGCCCATGTGCTGTCCGGGCAGGTGCGCTCGCGGAGCTTCGTGCTGCATTCGGCGGATGGCCGCATGGCCCTGAACGGCCGCTTCGATATCGATATCTCCGAGGACGTAGCGCGCCAGGAGGCTCTGGCCCGCATGCTGGCCCTGGCCACGGCCGCTGGCGCGCTGCTGAGCGCGGGGCTCGCCCGCTGGGTGGTGCACCGGGGCCTGCGCCCCCTGAGCCAGCTGGCTGAGCAGACGCAGGCCATGTCCGCCACCCGGCATCTCGGGCATCTGCATCTCTCGCCGCCGAGCGTCGAGCTGTCGCCGCTGGTACAGCATTTCAACGAACTCATCGACCGGCTGGAGAATGGCCGGGTGCAGCTGGAGTCGTTCAATGCCGATGTCGCCCATGAGCTGCGCACCCCGCTGACCGCCCTGATCGGGAAGACGGAACTGGCGCTGTCCCGTCCCCGCACCGAGGCGGAGCTCACGCAGACCCTGGCGTCCAATCTGGAAGAGCTGGGGCGCATGGCCTCCGTAGTGAACGACATGCTCTTCCTTGCCCGTGCGGACGGAGGGCAGCGCGCCCGGGTCGGAGCGCCGCTCAGCCTGGGGGCGTTGATGGCGGACCTGCTGGAGTACCACGAGGCCGATGCCGCCGAGCGCGGGCTGCAATTGCGCGTCGAGGGCGACCTCACCCTGCCCGTGGACGAACGGCTGCTGCAGCGGGGGGTGTCCAACCTGCTGAGCAATGCCAGCCGCTATGCGCTGCCGGGCAGCACCATCCGGATCGTGCTGAATGCGGCAGGGGCGGCAGGCCCCAGCGTCTCCGTGGTCAACGAAGGTCCCCGGATTCCGGACGCCGTGCTTCCGCGCCTGTTCGACCGTTTCTACCGGGGGGACGCTGCCCGGCAGCGGGAAGGCATGCACGCGGGGCTGGGCCTTGCCATCGTGGCGGCCATCGCGCGCATGCACGGCGGTGAGGTCTGGGCCAGCTCGGATGCGGATCGCACCGAGGTCGGGATCCGTTTCGCCCCTGCCACCGGCCTGTAAGGGCCGTGGCGGCGGCGCCCAAGCCGTCCCGAAGCGAGGCGTGCGCCCCGGTTCTTACTGCAGTCCGAGCTGCTTTCTCAAACTCGCGTCGACGGGCCCGAAGGGCATGAAGCGCCGCAGCTTGCTCAGAAGCGATGCCTGCCCTTTGGGAGGTGCGCGCATGCGCCAACGGCCCAGGGCCGCTTCGACGATCGTGTCGGCGACCAGCGTGGGCTCCACCGCATGCTTCAGGTGAGCCGCAACGGCCTGTGACACCACCTGCCGCTCGCGGTCGTAGGCCGCGATCGGTGACTCCACTAAGGGCGAGTTGGCCTCTAGCTGCGTCCTGGTGTAGGAGGGTTGAACCAGCGCCACGCGGATGCCGAAGGCGCGCACTTCATGGTCCAGTGTTTCCGACAGCCCCTCCACGGCGTGCTTGGATGCGGCATAGAGGCCCATGTAGGGCGCCGGGAGAAAGCCCAGGACCGAACTGAGGTTGACGATCCGGCCCGCCCGCTGGGCACGCATGTGCGGCAGTACCGCCTGCGTGGTGCGCATCAGACCGAACAGATTGGTCTCGAACAGGGCGGCCGCTTCCTTGACCGTCGTCTCTTCGACCGATCCGACCAGATTGACCCCGGCGTTGTTCACGAGCACGTCGATGCGTGCGGCGCGGTCGATCACGAACTGGATGCCCCGGCGAACGGAGGCGTCCTGCCGCACATCCATCTCGAACAGTTCGACGCCCGGCAGCGGCACGGCATGGTCCAGATCGCGCACCGATCCGAAGACCTGGCAGCCCCGCGCTACGAAGGCCTGGGCGGTCGCGCGCCCGATGCCGGACGAAACGCCCGTCACGACGACGACAGTGGTGGTGTTGTGCATGTTGTTGATTCCTTGGATGGCGTCCGGTCAGTGGGCGGCGGCTGCAGGGCCCGCCGCGGTGGACGGGGCAGGGGCGCCGGCGCCCGGGGGCTTGATGCGGTACCAGATGGCGTACATCGCCGGCAGGAACACCAGCGTGAGCACCGTGCCGGCCAGGGTTCCTCCGATCAGCGTGTAGGCCAGCGTTCCCCAGAACACCGAGTGGGTCAGCGGAATGAATGCCAGCACGGCGGCCAGGGCCGTCAGGATCACCGGCCGGGCGCGCTGCACCGTGGCTTCCACCACGGCGTGGAACGGGTCCAGCCCCTCCTGCTTGTTGTGCTGGATCTGCCCGATCAGGATCAGCGTGTTGCGCATCAGAATGCCCGACAGCGCCACGAGACCCACCAGCGCGTTGATCCCGAAAGGCTGCTGGAAGAGGATCAGCGTGGGCACCACACCGATCAAGCCCAGCGGACTGGTCAGGAAGACCATCACCATGGCAGAGATCGACCGCACCTGCAGGATGATGATGATCAGCGTGATGGCGATCATGATGGGGAACAGCGGCGCCATCGCCGTCATCGCCTTGCCCGACTCCTCGATGGATCCCGCCTCCACGATCTTGTAGCCCGTCGGCAGCGCATCCCTGATGGGCTGCAGCTGCTTCGTGATCACGGCCGAGACATCCGGGGGCTGCAGTTGGTCGTCAATGTCGCCGCGCACCGTGATGGTGGGCATGCGGTCACGCCGGCGCATCACGGGCTCTTCCATGCGTACGTTGATCTCGCCGATCTGGGACAGCGGGATGCGCTGGCCCTGGTCCGTCGTGAGCGTGAAGTCTTCCAGCTTGGCCAGGTCCAGCCGGGTGTTGCCCGCGGAACGTGCTGTCACCTGCACCGTGCGGATGTCCTCGCGGACCGTCGTCACAGGCACGCCGCTCAGGAAGAACTGCAGTTGCTGCGCCACGGATTCCGACGTCAGGCCCACGGCCTGCAGCCGATCCTGCTGCAGGGTGAAATGCACGACCGGCGTGCGCACGCCCCAGTCGGAGTTCACGGTGCGCATCATCGGGCTGGCCTGCAGCACCTTCTGCACTTCCCCCGCGATGTCGCGCAGTTTCTCCGGATCAGGGCCGGAGACGCGGTACGCGACCGGGTAGGGCGAGTAGGGACCGAAGACGATCTGCGAGGCCCGCACCTGCGCCTCGGGCGCCAGTCCCCGCGCGATCTCTTCACGCAGGCGCAGCTTGAGCGCATCGCGCTGTTCCTGGTTGCCCGTTCGGACGACGATCTTGGCAAAGGACGGGTCCGGCAGCTCTGGCGAAATCGCCAGGAAGAAGCGGGGTGCGCCCTGGCCGATGTACGCCGTGACGATCTCGGATTCGGGCTGCTGCGACAGCCAGGCCTCGACCTTCTTGGTCGCCTCGCTGGTTTTCTCGATGGCGGTGCCGTAGGGCATCTGCACTTCCACCATGACCTCGGGGCGGTCGGAGATGGGGAAGAACTGCTTCTTCACGATGGCCATGCCCAGCACGGACGCCACCATGAGGGCGACCACGGCGGCCGCCACGAGCCACTTGCGGGCGATGGCCTTTCCGAGCACCTGGCGGAAGCGCTCGTACCGGGGCGTTCCGTACATCGCATGGTGGCCGCCTTCGACCTTCTTGATGTTCGGCAGCATCTTCACGCCGAGGTAGGGCGTGAAGATAACGGCGACGATCCAGGAAACGATGAGGGCGATGCCGACGATCCAGAACATGTTGCTGGTGTATTCGCCGGCCGTGGACGGGGCAAAGCCGTTGGGCATGAAGCCCACGGCGGTCACCAGCGTGCCCGACAGCATGGGAGCCGCCGTGTGGCTCCAGGCATAGGCGGACGCTGCGATGCGGTCGTAGCCTTCCTCCATTTTCACGACCATCATTTCGATGGCGATGATGGCGTCGTCCACCAGCAGGCCCAGTGCCAGGATCAGCGATCCGAGCGTGATGCGGTCGAAGTTCTTGCCGGTCGCCGCCATGATGATGAACACGGCTGCCAGCGTCAGCGGTACCGCGGCGGCCACCACCACGCCCACACGCCAGCCCATGCTGACGAAGCAGACCACCAGCACCACCATCAGTGCCGCCAGGAACTTCATCATGAACTCGTCGACCGCGCCGCTGATGTTGACCGATTGGTCCGTCACCTTGGCGAGCTGCATGCCCAGTGGCATCTCGGCATTGATGGCACTGACCTCCTTGTCGAGCGAGGCGCCCAGGTCCAGGCCGTTCCAGCCGTCGCGCATGACCACGCCGAGGATCAGCGACGGCTCTCCGCCGTTGCGGATGAGGAAGGTGGAAGGGTCCTCGTAGCCGCGCTTGACGGTGGCGATGTCGGACAGCTTGAGCGTGCGACCCTGCGCCACGATCGGCGTGTCGCGGATCTTCTGCAGCTCATCGAATGCGCCGTCCAGGCGGATGAACACCTGCGGGCCGTCGGTCTCCACCGAGCCGGCAGGCGTGAGTGCGTTCTGCCGGTTCAGCGCGGCGAACACGTCCTGCGGACTGACGCCCAGCGTGGCCAGGCGCTCGTGCGAGAGTTCGACATAGATCCGCTCGGATTGTTCGCCGACGATGTTGACCTTCTTCACGCCGGGAACGTGCAGCAGGCGCTGCCGCAGCTGCTCGGCGTCGCGCACCAGCACGCGCTGCGGCTCGCCGGGCGCCTTCAGGGCATAGAGCGCGAAGGTGACGTCGGAGTATTCGTCGTTCACCATCGGGCCTATGACGCCGGCGGGCAGCGTCCTGGCTTCATCGCCGATCTTCTTGCGCGCCTGGTAGAACTCGGCCTCCACCGCGGAGGGCGGAGTCGAGTCCAGCAGCGTGAGCGTGGTGAAAGCCAGGCCGGGGCGCGTGAAGGTTTCCGTGCGGTCGTACCAGCGCAGTTCCTGCAGGCGCTTTTCCAGCTTTTCCGCGACCTGGTCCTGCATCTCCTGCGCCGTTGCCCCGGGCCATGCGGTCACGATGGTCATCACCTTGATGGTGAATGCCGGGTCTTCCGCGCGACCCAGCTTGAGGAAGGCCGCCAACCCCGTCAAGGAGATCAGGATGATCATGAACAGGGTGATGGAGCGCTCGCGAACCGCCAGCGCCGAGAGGTTGAAGCGGCTTTCACTCACGGGCAGCCCCCGTCGATCCGTGGGCGGCGGGCGCCTGGCCGATCGCCTGCACCTTGGTGCCCTCGGTCAGCAGATGGGCGCCCAGCGCGACGATCCGGTCGCCCTGGTTGAGCTTGCCGGTGACCAGTGCCCGCTCGTCCTCGATCTGCGCGATGGCCACGGGCTGGCGCCTGACCTGGTCCCCTTCGATGACCCAGACGGCCGGCCCTTTGCCTGCATCGAGGATGGAGGCCAGCGGCACGCTGATGCGGGGTGCGGCCTTGCCATCCGCGCCGCCCAGGCGCACGGAAACGGTGCTGCCCAGCAGTGCGTCGGCAGCCCCCGGGCCTTCCAGCACATAACGCGCCTCGAAGGTGCGGGTCGTCTTGTCCGCGGCGTTCGACAGCTGGCGCAGGCGCGCCTGCACCGCCACATCCTGCTGGCCGAACAAGGTGGCCTGCGCCACCGAGCCCAGGGCAGGGCGCAGCGTTTCAGGCAGCTGGACGACGGCTTCCCGCTTGCCTGCGCGGGCGATGCGGGCCACCGTCTGACCGGCTGCCACCACCTGCCCCGGCTCTGCCAAGGTCTCCATCACGATGCCGTCGGCATCGGCTGCCAGTTCGGCGTATCGGCTGGCATTGCGGGTGACCGACGCCTGCGCTTCCGCAGCCTTGAGCTGGGCCCTGGCGGAGTCCGCCGCGGCCTTGATCTGGTCGTAGGCCGAAGCGGAAATTGCCCCGGTGCCCTGAAGGTCCCGGTAGCGCGTCTCCTCGTCGATGGCCTGCTGGGCCCGGGCCCGCGCCGCGGTCACCGCCTGGTCTTGCGCGTCTGCGGCCAGCTTCAGGTCGATGGGGTCGATGCGGAACAGGGGCTGGCCCCGCTTCACGGACTGGCCGGTATCGACCAGCCGCTCCGTCACCTTGCCTGCAACGCGGAATCCGAGGTCGCTCTGCACGCGGGCAGCCACCGTGCCCGTGAAGGTGCGCTCGGCGCTGGTGCCGGTGGACACCGTGACCGTCCGGACGATCGGCGTCTGGGTGCGGGGGTCTGGTGGGGGTGCTTTCCCGCACGCGACCAGCGCAAGCGGCAAGGCGCCCAAGGCGGCGATAGACAGATAACGGTGCCCAAGCATGTGAGTCCTGTGGAGTGAGAGCAGGACCGCATTCTGTGATTGGTGACCAAATCTGTCAATGGTCACGAAGAATTTGTGGCGCTAGGGTGAGAGACTTCGCAAGGCGAGGGCGGCCAAATGGCCTGCGGCTTCGTCCGCATGCTCCAGGCTGTGCTGCAGCAGCAGCGGATTGAGGTAGGGGCGCAAGACCAGGTAGATGGCGCGGCCCGTTTCATCCAGCGGAGTCTTGCGCTCGAAGTCACCTGACTGGCGACCCTCTTCTAGGATGTCCTGCAGCAATTGCTGAATGCTCTTCTCGTAGGCCAGGGCAGACTGCCAGCGCTCGGTGGCGGCCGACGTGGCGATCTCGTAGAGCTTTCGGTCCTCGGCAAACAAGCGCAGGGTGGTGCTCACCGCCGTGCGGAACAGTCGGCGAAGCTTCTCCGGTGGGGAATCCGCCTGGGCGACGGCCTGCCGGATTTCAGCATCCATCTCCATCAGGCAGTTGGAGCAGATCTTTTCGCCAATGACCTGCTTGGATTCGAAGAACTTGTAGATGTAGGCCTTGGAAAAACCGATGGCCTTGGCCAGGTCGGACACCGTGGTCTTTTCGTAACCGTAGCGGCTGAAGTGCTCCTTCGCTGCCGTCACGATCTGCTCGCGGACATCGTGTTCCAGCGGGCCGCGGCTGGAAACCGGATAAAGGGGGGTTGTGCTCATGCCGGCAAGCTTACTCCCCCCGGAAAAAAACACAACAAGTGACCATATTGGAATATAGTCACGGCATTTCCATGTCTTGAGCGTCACCATGTCCCGTTTTTCCACCCTCGTCTTTCTCGGTCTGGCCGGCCTTGCCACGGGCTGCGCGGTCGGCCCGGATTACCAGCGCCCTTCCGTGACCCTGCCGCCGGCGTACATGGGCGGGGCGGTGCAGGCAGGCGCCGGGCCGTCGGGAACCGCCGCGGCGACCGATATCGCGGCCTGGTGGGCCAGTTTCGAAGATCCACAGATCGGAAGGTTCGTCACCGCGGCGTTGGCGCAGAACCTGGATCTGGCCCAGGCTTCGGCGCGCGTGCTGCAGGCCCGCGCGGGGCTCGACGCTGCCGGCGCCGCGTTGCTGCCCTCGGGCAACGTGAGCGGGCAGGCCGCCCGCAGCTACCAGTCCATCGAGACACCGTTGGGGCGTGTGCTGGACGCCACGCCCGGCTTCTCCCGCTACGGCAGCGCCTACGAAGCCAATCTGGGCGCCAGCTGGGAGCTGGACCTGTTCGGGGGGCTGCGGCGCAACCGTGAGGCATCGCTGGCGGACTACCAGGCGTCGGACGCCGGTGCCAGCGCGGTGCGCCTGGCGGTGGCGGCCCAGGTGGCAGACACCTACCTCCAGATCCGCGGCCTGCAGGCCCGCTTGGACGTCGCCCGCAAGCAGGTGCAGACACAACAGCAGCTGCGTTCCATGGTGCAACTGCGCTTGAACAAGGGACTGGCTCCCGAACTGCAGTTCCACCAGGTAGAGGGGGCTCTGGCGCAGGCGCAGGCGACGATTCCCCCGCTGGAAAATGCGCTGGAGGCCGCCATGAACGCCATGGACGTGATGCTGGGCGCGGCACCGGGCACGCACCGGGCGGAGCTGTCCGACCTGCGGCCGATACCGGCCGTCCCGTCCCTGTCGCTGAACAGCACGCCCGCCGATCTGCTGCGCCGGCGCCCGGACATCATCGCCGCAGAGCGCCGGCTGGCCGGTTCGAACGCGCGCATCGGCGCGGCCATGGCCGAGTACTACCCGAAGATTTCGCTGTCCGGATTGATCGGCAGTGCGACCTCCGTCTCCGCCGGCAACTTCCTGTCCAGCGGTGCATCGCAGGCCACGGCCGTGGCCGGCCTGCGCTGGAGGCTGTTCGACTTCTGGCGCATCGATGCACAGATCGACCAGGCCAAGGCACAGGAAGCCGAGTCCCTTGCGGCGTACCGCCAGACGGTGCTGAGGGCCACGGAAGACGTGGAGAACGCACTCGTCGCCCTCGCCAAGCGGCAGGAACAGAAGGCCGTGCTGGACCAGGGCGTGGACGCGTTCGGCCGCGCCCGCCAGTCGTCCGGCGCGGCGTACGAGAAGGGCGTCGTCAGCCTGATCGAGGTGCTGCAGGCCGATGAAAACCTGCTGAACGTGCAGGATGCCCAGGTCGTCGCCCGCACGGAGTCGGTGCGCTCCGTCGTGGCGATCTTCAAGGCGCTGGGCGGAGGCTGGAATCCTGCGGAGTCCGAGGTGGTCGCGCGCCATTGACGCTGCCGCATCGGCGGCGCGGACTCCCGCAGGCTGCGGACGCCGCTGTGCTCCCGCCTGCGTTGCAGGGCGCTTCTCTCTGCCTGCAGGCCTGCGAAGGAGCCGGCGGCGCAGAGCGGGGCATGGCCGTCGCGGCCCGGCCGTGGGCCGAGTTGACCGGCATCAAGCAATAGTGTCCCAGGGAGGCGCGCGACCGGGGAGCGGCCAGATAATCCGGCGCACCATGCTGTCCATGCTCCGCCGCCAACGCCGCCTGACCCTCGGGGTGCTGGGCGCGTTCGTGCTGGTGCTCATGGCGGCCCTGGTGACGGCCGTGCCCACGCGCAACGCCTTGCCCCTGCCGCTGGAGATCTGCACCGGCACCGGCACCGGCACGGTTGCCCTGTGGCATGAAGGGCATGGCGATGCCGGGCTGGATACGGAGGCCGGCACGGCGCCAGGCCACCATGCCGATCCGGCGTGCGTGCTGTGCCTGGCCTGGACGGCGCCGCCTGATGCTCCGGTGGCCGCCTACCGCCCGCCCGTGCCGGGCGGCGAGCCGTTGTGGTGGCTGCGCTCGGCCCCGCAGGCCGAGCGTTTCACGGCACGCCCGCCGCCTCTGCGCGGCCCCCCTGTGTCGGCCCTGGCCTGAGCGCCCCGTGGCGGTGCTTTCCTAGGGCCTGTTCACCCTCTTTTTGCCAGTGCGAAGGCTTCTCCCGCCACGCCCATCTAGGCGCGCGACGACGCCAAGGCCGGGGCCTTGGCCAGAAACGCAACGACGAGTGGCCTGGCGGGGAAGGTTTTCCCTTCAGGTTGCGATGCGCATGGGCCATCCGCGACGTTGCCAAGCCTCGCTGGGGCCGCACCCCAGCGTCGTTTGTCGCCTGGTGCTGGGCCCTGGGGCATCGCAACGCATCTGGCAAAAATAGGGTGAGCAGGCCTCGCACAGAGCGCGGCCGGGGGCGCCGCGCGCCGCCCGCTGCGTGCCAGCGGCCGGTGCGGTTCCCCGCCTTTCCCTTCCATTGAAGACATGCGCGCCGCGGCCGGATGGTCGTGCGCCGCGCGTGTTCGACCAGGGCCTGACCATGCATTCCGTTGACCGTTTCTCCAAGGGATCCCGTTCCCGATTCTCCTGCCGCCCCACGCCATGTCTTGCGGCGGCGCTGCTGTGCCATGCGCTGGCCGTGCAGGCGCAGCCGTCCGCTACGCCGCCCCCGCGCGATGCGCGGGCCTTGCAGGAGGTGGTCGTCACCGCCGTACACGACGCCTCCGCCGTCACCGTGGTGGCCGATCCCAAGCAGCCGCGCCAGCCGGCGCCGGCCAGCGATGCGGCCGACTACCTCAAGAGCATTCCGGGCTTCTCGGCCATCCGCTCCGGCGGCTCCAACGGCGACCCGGTCTTTCGCGGGCAGTTCGGCTCGCGCCTGCCCATCCTGACCAACGGCACCACGCTGCTGGGCGCCTGCCCGGCGCGCATGGACGCGCCCAGCTCGTACATCGCGCCGGAGACCTATGACGTGCTCACCGTCGTCAAAGGGCCGCAGACCGTGCTCTGGGGGCCGGGCGCATCGGCCGGCACCGTGCGTTTCGATCGCGAGCGGCCCGACCTGGGCGACAGCGGCGTGCGCTTCAGCGCCAGCGCGCTGGCGGGCTCCGCCGGCCGCAACGACCAGAACATGGACCTGGCCGTGGGCAACGAGCGCCTCTACGCCCGCGTGACGGCCAACCATTCCCACGGGCAGGATTACCGGGACGGCCACGGCCGGACCGTGCCGTCGAAGTGGGACAAGTGGAATGCCGACGTGGCGCTGGGCCTGACGCCCGATGCCGACACGCTGATCGAGTTCAGCGCCGGCAAGGGCGATGGCGAGGCGCGCTACGGCGGCCGGGGCATGGATGGCAGCCAGTTCCAACGCGAGAGCGCAGGCCTGCGGTTCAAGAAGGAACGCCTGTCGCCCGTGCTCGCCCAGCTGGAGGCGCAGCTCTACTACAACGACGCCGACCATGTGATGGACAACTTCACGCTGCGGCCGTTTGCGCCGTCGGGCGGCATGTCCATGCCCATGGCCAGCAACGTGAGGCGGGCCACCACCGGCGGGCGCGTGGCTGCCACGCTCACGCCGTCCGAGCACTGGCAATGGGTGGCGGGCGCGGACTTTTCCCGCAGCCGGCACGACACGCGCAACGGCACGGCCATGGTCTCGTACCGCGGCAAGCCGTGGGTGCGCGACGCGGAGTTCACCGGCGTGGGCCTGTTCACCGAAGGCACCTGGCATGCCGGCGACAGCGGGCGCCTGGTGGGCGGGCTGCGCCTGGACCGGGCCGTCGCGCAGCGCGTGCCGGCGGGCGTTTCGGGCGGCATGGGAATGGGTGGAATGGGCGGCATGGGCGGCGCGGCGGCGGCGGTGGCCAGCCGCGACCGCCGCACCGAGAGCGCCCTGCCCAGCGGCTTCGTTCGCTGGGAGCAGGGGGCGGCCGGCAGTGCGGCCACGTGGTATGCGGGCGTCGGCCATGTCCAGCGGTTCCCTGATTACTGGGAGCTGATCTCGCCGGCCAACAGCGCGGCTGCGGCGGGCGATGCGTTCAACGCGCTGCGGCCAGAGAAGACCACGCAGATCGATGTGGGGGCGCAGTGGCGTGGCGCCGCGTGGCAGCTGTGGACTTCGGCCTATGCCGGCCGCGTGGCCGATTTCATCCTGTTCGACTACGGCAGCGGCGCCAGTGCGGTACGCAATGTCGACGCCGCGACCGCGGGCGCCGAGCTGGGCGGCAGCCTGCGGCTGGCGCCGGCCTGGACTTTGCAGGGCACGCTGGCCTACAGCTGGGCCCGCAACACGACAGACCGCCGGCCGCTGCCGCAGATTCCGCCGCTGGATGCCAAGCTGGGCGTGGCCTACCAGCAGGGGCCGTGGTCGGCCGGTGCGCTGTGGCGCCTGGTGGCGGCGCAGCACCGCGTGGCGCTGGGGCAGGGCAATGTGGTGGGGCGCGACTTCGGCGCCAGTGCCGGCTTCGGCGTCCTCTCGCTGCACGGCGGCTATGCGGTCAACGCGGGGTGGAAGCTCACGGCCGGCATCGACAACCTCTTCGACAAGGCCTACGCCGAACACCTCAACCTGGCCGGCAACGCCGGCTTCGGCTTTGCGGGCGGCACGCGCATCAACGAGCCGGGGCGCAGCGCCTGGGTGCGCGCGGACGTGAAGTTCTGAACGATCAGGGACGCGGGCTGGCGGGCGCGCCGGCCCTTTTTTGACGCTATAAAGTTGGTAGCTGCTGGCGCTTGATTAATGGGGGCGGTTTCAAGTCCAAGTGCAACAGTGCAAGCTCAGATCACCTCCTCGGGCGCCAGTGTCAGGCGAGCCAGATGCTCCCCATACACCTGCAGCGGCGTACGCCAGCCCAGCGTCTGGCGTGGCCTGCCGTTGAGCAGGTCTGCCACCGCGTCCAGTTGTTCCTGGCTGTAGACGCTCAAGTCCGTGCCCTTGGGCAAAAACTGGCGCAATAACCCATTGGTGTTCTCGTTCGTTCCTCGCTGCCAGGGCTTATAGGGATCGCAGAAGTACACCCGCACGCCTGTGATGTCAAAGAGTGCCTGGTGCTCTGCCATCTCCCGCCCCCGGTCGTAAGTGAGGGTTTTGCGCATGGGCGCAGCAATGGCGTTGAGCTTGTCGCTGAAGGCCTGCAGCACATGCGCTGCAGTGCCCGGGTTGGGGTGGGGCAGCTTGACCAGTACCACCAAGCGCGTGGTCCGCTCCACCAAGGTCCCTATGGCACTGGCGTTGTTCGCCCCCTTGATCAGGTCCCCCTCCCAGTGCCCGGGAAACTGGCGGTCGCGCACCTCGGGAGGCCGCACGTGAATGCTCAGCAAATCCTCTACCTCCTTGCGTCGGTCCAGGCCTTTGGAGCGGGGCCAGCGCTTGGAGTGGGCCATGCGCAGGCAAGACACCAACTCCTTCTTAAGCTCTCCGCGCGGCTGCGCATAGATACAGGTGTAGATGCTTTCGTGGGATGCGTGCATGCGGGGGTCATCAGGGTAGTGCTGGCGTAGCGCTGCCGCGATCTGCTGGGGCGACCAGTACTTGTGCCGCAGCCAGTCCTGCACGACAGGCAGCAGAGGGCCTTCACTGTGCAGTTTAGGGCGAGCCCTGCTATGGATGCGACGACGGGTGCAGCGCTGCTGGGCGAACCTGCTGACATAGCCACCGCCGCCCCTGTTGCGGGCTATCTCGCGGCTAATCGTGCTAGGGCTGCGCCCCAGGGCCCGCGCGATCGCTCTCAGGCTCAGGTGCTGCTGCAAGCCTAGCGCGATGGCATGTCTTTCGCTCGCGTCCAGTTGTTCGTAGGTCTTGGTGGTCATGGCTCAATCTGAAGAGTGTGTTGCACTCCGGATTTGAGGCCACCGGGCGATCCACGGTGAAAAGGCCATTAATCGTCCGTCCTCCAAGCGCATGCAGCTCTATTTTTGATAGCGATTCGGGCGGATGCCGTCGCCGGCTCTTCCACCCGGGCGCCCGGAGACGGGCGCGTGTTCGCCTCAGTTGGCGGCGCTCAGCTGCAGCTGCACGCTGTCGGCCAGGTACACGGGCGTGGCCTTGAAGCCCGCCACGCTCACGCGGTCGAACCGGCCGTGCACGCGGGCCGCGCGCAGCACGGTGACGGTGTCGCCCGCCTTGGGCGCGAAGCCGTTCTGGAAGGTGACCTCGAGCGTGCCCGCCAGCGCGGCGGCCTGCAGCGTGGACACCAGGCCGGCGCCCTGGCTGCCCAGGCGCACCTGCGTGGTTCCGGTGGCTGTCTGCGTGTAGCTGCCGGCCAGCTCCACCGGCGCCCTGGCGCTGGTGGCGAAGGTGCCGCCGTTCACGTACAGCGCGCCCTTGCCGAGTGCCTGGGCCGCGTCGGCCTGCAGCGTGCCGCCGATGACCTCGGTGCCGCCGCTGTAGCTGCTGGTGCCGGCCAGCACCAGCGTGCCGCTGCCGGCCTTGGTCAGCTTGCCGACGCCGCCGATGGGGTTGCGCCAGGTGTCCAGCGCATGGAAGCCGCCTTGGGCCGCGTCCATGGTGATGAGCGCATCGCCGTTGAAGGCGCCGTAGCCGTCCGCCGCGGCGAACAGGTTCAGGCGGCCGAAGCCTTCGGCGTCGTCCATCGCCGGGTAGCCCGAGGGCAGGGCGGTGGTCTTGAGCACCACGCGGCGCTGCGCATCGCTCAGGTAGGGCAGGCGGGTTTCCAGCAGCACTTCGGCGCCCTTGGGCACCACGGCCGGGCGGGTAGCGTCGCCGATGGGCGTGAAGCCGAACACCAGGCGGCGCGCGTACGCGCTGCGGTTGGTGGCGGCGTCGGCAAAGCGGTCCTGCGCCGTACCCTGCGAATGCGCGAAGGCCAGGAACTGCGCGGGCGTGGTGGCGCCTACGGCGGCCATCAGCGTCTGCTGGGCCTGGTTGCGGGCGGCGTCGCGCGTGGCCTGCGGGGCCGCGTAGATGTTGCCCACCGCCGAGGCCTGGCCCAGGATGCGGCCGCTCACCACGTCCAGCGGCGAATGCATGCCCGCCAGGATGCGGCTCTCGCCCAGCTCCAGGCCGCGGGCCAGCATCTCCTGGTAGCGCTGCGGCACCAGGTAGGCCATGGCGATGGCGTTGCGCACGGCCTCGGCCGTGTGGCCGCTGGGGTAGCCGCCGTCGGTCGCGGGCGTGCTGCTCTTGGCGCGCTCCAGGGTGGGCACCACCTGCACCGCGCTGCTCCAGCGCCAGGGGCGGGCGTACTTGTAGAAGCGCTTGGCGGGTTCGGTGGACGCGTTGGCGCCCATGCTGTTGACGAAGTCGATGGCCAGCCCGAACGAGGCATTGGCGCTGCCGCCCACGCCGGTGTTGTTGCCGCCGTCGTTGTACAGCACGGAGGTGGCATCGGCGGCAACGCCGTTGATGGTGGTGGTCTGCTGGGCGGCTGCGCGCCAGGCCGCAGTGAGCGGGCCCATGCCGTCGGTGGCGCTGTAGTTCTTGCCGCGGCGGTCGTCCAGGTAGGCGGCCTCGGCCTGCGCTGCCGTGCGCTGGGCGGTGGCGCGCACTACGTAATCGATGTTCTCGCGGTGGACGGCGGCGTTCTTGACGGTGCCGTCGGTGGCATCGCCCGGCAGGCCGGTCCAGTCGGAGGCGGTGACGGCCGCGAAGCCGTCCACGGCGGGGGCGGTCACGCCGGCATCCACGCGGCGTGCGCGCGGCTCCCAGATGTCCAGGAAGCCGGAGAGCACGCGCACCCCGGCGTTGGTGTCCACCGTGGCGTAGCGCGCATCGCCGCGCTGGTTGGTGCTGGCCGTGTCCACGAAGGCGGGCGCGGTGGGCACGGGGGCGGTGTCCACGAAGCCGGCGCCGGCCGGTGCGACGGGCACGACGAAGCCGTCATCGCTGTTGCCATCGCCGCCGCCGCAGGCGGACAGCGCCAGCAGGGAGCACAGCGCCGTGGCGCGCAGGCCGTAGGGTGCGAAACGAAGGGCGTAGAGGCGGGAGAGGGAAGGCATGGAGTGGGCGACGCCGGCCGCCGGGGCCGGCCAGAAAGGGACAAAGGCGAAACCTTAGGCACCCACGATGAAAACCGCGTGACAGCGGCCCGCTCGAGCCCCCTTCTGCAGGACGGGTGCATCTGGTCGGGCCGGGCCGCCGCGGCCGGGCGAGGGGCGTGCTGTGTGCCGAGAACCGCCGCCTGCGGGTGTGGGAACGGTCTCACTAGAATGGGCCGAACCCCGTCCTGCCCCCGCCATGACGCCTTTTCCCTTTCCTGTGCGCACCGAATGCCCCCCCGGGGCCTGCGTGTGCGACCGCGATGCCCTGCTGCAGTCGCCCGACGCCGAAGGTGCGAAGGTGCTGCGCCTGACGCGCGAGGAAGAGAAGCGCCTGGTGCAGCGCCTGGAGAACGTGCAGAGCCTGGCCGAGCTGCGGCGCATCGAGGCACGGCTGCAGGAGCAACTGGGTATCCGGCTGAGCATCACGGTCAGCCCGAACGAGGTGCGCACGCTGCGCGGCATCGCCATCCTCGTGCACGAACAGCGGGGCCTGTGCCGCAAGACGCGCCAGGCCCTTCCCGCGGCCATCAAAAAGGGCATGGAGCAGTGCCCCGATATCGCCTACGAACTGCTGAACGAAGGCGGACTCTTCGCCGACTCCTGAGCCGCACGCAGGTGGCAGGGAGGGCAGGGACAGGGGGGCGCCAGCCCGACGCGCTGCCGGTACCAAGGCCGATCGGCCTACAGCGAACCCTGCGCACCGTGGCCCAGAATGGGGCAGCTTTTTTTCGATGCAGGAGTGTGAGATGGCTGCTTCCCCCTTGTTGCAGGAAACCGTGTTCGGCGTGGCCGATGGCGCCACCTACTCGGGCATGTTGTGCCAGGAAGAGGGTGGGCATTTCTATTACCGGCAGGCGCAGGTGGATGGGCACAACCTGCCGTTGCCCGACAACCGCTGGCCCACCCGCGACGCGGCGGTCCAGGCGCTGGCCGAGATCGCATCGGGCGCGCGCCGGCCGGGCGAGTAGCCCCGCCCCGGGTGCTGGCGCCCGCCGCTACCATCGCGGTTCGGCATGCCGCTGCCGACCGAACGCCGCACCGCCTGTGCATGCCGGCGCGACGCGGCTGCACTGTATGCAAAGAGGAACCGATGCGATGAGTCTGACGACCAGCTATGTGCTGCTGGGATTTGCCATCCTGAGCGAAGTGATGGGTACCACCGCCCTCAAGGCTTCGGAGGGCTTCACGCGGCTGTGGCCCAGCCTGTTCACCGTCGTGGCGTACGGCGTGTCCTTCTATCTGCTGTCGCTCACGCTCAAGGTGCTGCCCACCGGCATCGCCTACGCCATCTGGTCCGGCGTGGGCATCGTGCTGATCTCGGGCATTGGCTGGGTGTTCTTCGGCCAGCGGCTGGACCTGCCGGCCCTGCTGGGCATGGGGCTGATCATCGCGGGCGTGCTGGTGGTCAATCTGTTTTCCAAGAGCGTGGGCGGCCACTGAGCAGACACGGCCGCTCCCGCATCGCGAGCCGGCTTCAGCCCTGGGCCTGCACCTCGCCCACCCAGGGGTCGGCGAACTGGCATTCGTCGGGTTCGTAGAAGGGCACGTCGCCCTTGTAGGGCATCAGCTGGTCAGACATCTGGCGCTGCGGCAGCGCCAGAACCGGCTGCCCCATCTGCCGGGCGGCAGCCTCTTCAAGGTGGTGGTCGAACGAGAACATGCAAAACCCCGGCGTGGTGGGCAGGCAGGATGGCCTGCACCGATTGAGCCGCCAGCGCCCGGCGGGGGGCGTCAGCAGGTGGGGGCAGGCCCTGTCGGAGCGGGCCTACGCGGCCCGGGTCCAGGCAATCTCCCTAGAATGCCGCCCTTTGCCTGCAATTGCCTCCTGCGCCATGAACATCATCGTCAATGAAGAACTGAAAGCCTATATCGACCCATTGACCCCCCAGGAGCACGAAGCGCTGGAGCGCAGCATCCTGGCGGAGGGCTGCCGCGATGCGCTGGTGCTCTGGGGCGATCTGCTCATCGACGGGCACAACCGCTATGGCATCTGCAGCAAGCACGGACTGCCGTTCCAGACCGTGCAGAACACGCAGTTCCAGTCGATGGAAGATGTACACCTGTGGATGATCGACCAGCACCTGGGGCGGCGCAGCGTGTCCGACTTCCAGCGCGGCGTACTGGCGTTGCGCAAGAAGGAGATCGTGGCCGCACGCCGTGCCCGCCAGGCCGAACCCGCCGAGGACGCGCCGGCGGCTGTCGAGCCGGCTGCGCCGCTGGGCGTGTCCGGCGCAGACGAGTCGCTCAAGAGCCGCGAGGACGTGGCCAAGGCCGCCCGCCTCAGCAGCAGCCAGGTGGTGATGATCGAGAAGATCCAGAAGCAGGCCGCCCCCGAACTGGTGGCGGCCGTGAAGTCCGGTGTCATCTCCCTCAATGCGGCGGCCGCGGTGGCCAGCCTGCCGGCCCAGGAACAGGCCGCCGCGGCTGCGGGCGGCAAGGACGAGCTCAAGCAGGCCGCCAAGCGCGTGCGCGAGGCCAAGCGCAAGCCGGCCGCCGAACCGGCGACTGAGGGCGGAGCGCCCGCAGCCGAAGCCGCCCCCGCGGCGATGCCGGCGGACGGACTCGATGAAGTCGGAGCGCTGCGCCAGCGCGTGGCTGAACTGACGGCCGAGAACGCGGCGCTGCGGGCCGAGCTGGAGCGCTACCAGGCCCCCGCTTTCTGATCGGGCGCGCTGCGGCGGGGCGCTGTGCCACCGGCCGTGCGCACCCCGGCCATGAAGGCCTTGGCCTACACGAGCGTGCGAACTCAGCCCCTATCATCCGGCACCACTTCATCTGCGTCCGTACATGACTCCCTCCTCTTTCGCGGAAGAACGCCAGCGCGGGCAGCGCCGCGTCATGCCGCTGCAGCTTCTGATCGGTTTCGTCCTGGCGGCCCTGGCGACCGCCACCATGGCCCTGTTCACCTACCAGTCGCAGGTCCAGCGTTCGGAGGCGGTGGAGAAGATGAATGCCGCGGTCGAGACCATCTCGCAGCTGCAGGCGGTGCTCAACACGATGAAGAACGCCGAGACGGGCCAGCGGGGCTACCTGCTCACCGGAGAGGATCGGTACCTCGAACCCTTCAATACCGCGGCCATGGCCCTGGGACAGGAACTGCAGCGCCTGGCCGTGCTGACGCAGGATCGCCCGCTGCAGGTGCGCCGCTTCGACCAGCTCAAGCGGCTGACGTCGCAGAAGATGCAGGAACTGGAAGACACCATCGCCCTGCAGCGCGCAGGCAAACGCGACGAGGCCGTGGCGCTGGTGCGCAGCGACTTGGGCCTGCTGTCGATGGACAACATCCGCAACGTGCTGCGCGAGATGCTCATGGCCGAGCGCCAGGAGCTGGAGTCGCGCCGCAAGGCCTGGGAAGAGGCCGCCAGCTTCGCCGCCTACCTGATGTGGGGCAGCTCGGTGGTCCTGCTGCTGCTGATCGGCGGCTCGGCCGCCATGACGGCCGCCGACCACCGTTCCAAGGCGCGCGAGAACTGGATCAAGAGCGGCCTGGTCGGCCTGGGCGGCCGGCTGCAGGGCGATCACCGTCTGCAGGATCTCGGCCCCATGGCGCTGGAGTACCTGGCCGGCTGGCTGGGTGCCAAGATCGGCGCCGTCTACGTGACCGAGGGGCATGGCCTGTACCAGCGCATGGGCGGCTACGCGCTGCCGGACGGCAGCGCGCGCGGCCAGATCGTCAAGGGCGAAGGGCTGGTGGGCCAGGCAGCGCAGTCGCGCCAGTTGCTGCATGTGCAGGACGTGCCCAAGGACTACCTGCCGGTGGTGTCCGGCACGGGCAGCTCGGCCCCGGCCGAGATCGTGCTGGTGCCGACGGTGCACAACGGCGTGGCGCACGCCGTGATCGAACTGGGCTTCTTCCGCAAGGTCAACGCCTCCGACCTGGACTTCCTGTCGCGGGCGTCCGAACAGCTCGCGCTGGCGATCCGCTCCGCCATCGACCGCACCAAACTGGAAGCGCTGCTGGAGGAAACGCAGCGCCAGGCCGAGGAACTGCAGGCCCAGCAGGAAGAGCTGCGCGTGAGCAACGAAGAGCTGGAGCAGCAAAGCCGCATGCTGCAGGAGTCGCAGGCCCAGATGGAGGCCCAGCAGACCGAGCTGGAGCAAAGCAACGCGCAACTGGAAGAGCAGACCCAGCAGCTGGAATACCAGAAGCAGCAGCTGCTGCGCGCCCAGGATGCGCTCACCGGCAAGGCGCGCGATCTGGAGCTGGCCAGCCAGTACAAGAGCGAGTTCCTGGCCAACATGAGCCACGAGTTGCGCACGCCGCTCAACTCCAGCCTGATCCTGGCCAAACTCCTGGCCGACAACAAGCAGGGCAACCTGTCGCCCGACCAGGTCAAGTATGCGCAGACCATCCACGCGGCCGGCAATGACTTGCTCACGCTGATCAACGACATCCTCGACCTGGCCAAGATCGAGGCCGGCCAGGCCACGATGTCCATCGAGGAGATCAGCCTGCAGAAGGCCGTGCAGGCCGTGGCCGATCCGCTGCGTGCGCTGGCCGAGGACAAGCACCTCACGTTCTCCGCGGTGGTCGAGCCGGGCGCGCCGGCGCGAATCGAGTCCGACCCGCAGCGGCTGGCGCAGATTCTCAAGAACCTGCTGTCCAACGCCATCAAGTTCACCGACCAGGGCGAGGTCACGCTGCGCGTGTCCGCCAACGCGGACGGCACGGTGTCTTTCGCCGTGCACGACACGGGCATCGGCATCGAGGAGCACCAGCGCGAGCTGATCTTCGAGGCCTTCCGCCAGGCGGACGGCAGCACGCACCGCAAGTACGGCGGCACGGGCCTGGGCCTGTCCATCTCGCGCGACCTGGCACAGCGCCTGGGCGGCGATATCACCGTGCAGAGCACGCCGGGGCAGGGCAGCGTGTTCACGCTGATTCTTCCCGCGGCAGCACCCCGCCAGTCCGAGGCGTCGGCGGCCGCTTCCACCGAGGCCACTGCGACTGCCCGGCCCACCGCACGGGCCATGGCCTCGCCGACGCTGGCTCCTGCGGCTCCGGCGCCGGTGCCCGCACTGGCAGCGGCCGAACCCGCGGCCGTACCGCAGCGGCGCGTGCCGGGCGCCGTGCCCGATGACCGCGACGCGCTGCAGCCGGGTAAGCGCGTGATGCTGGTGGTGGAGGACGACGTGCGCTTCGCCCGCATCCTGTACGACCTGGCGCGCGAGATGGACTTCCAGTGCATCGTCACGCACACCGGCGGCGAAGGCCTGGCCGCGGCGCTGGAATACATGCCCAGCGCCGTGGTGCTGGACATGAACCTGCCTGACTTCTCCGGGCTGGGCGTGCTCGACCAGCTCAAGCGCAACCCGGCCACGCGGCACATTCCCGTGCACGTGGTCTCCGTGGCCGACTATGCGCAGGAAGCGCTGGGCCGCGGCGCGATCGGCTACGCGCTCAAGCCCGTCAAGCGCGAGGAACTGGTCCACGCGCTGGAACGCATGGAGGCCAAGTTCACGCAGAGCATGCGCCGCGTGCTGGTGGTGGAGGACGACGACCGCCAGCGCGAGAGCGTGGGCCACCTGCTGGCCAACGGCGACGTGGAGATCGTCGGCGCCGAAACGGCGCAGCGCGCCCTGGAACTGCTGCGCTCCACCACCTTCGACTGCATGG
Organism: Paracidovorax wautersii; assembly: GCF_031453675.1. Taxonomy (NCBI): domain Bacteria; kingdom Pseudomonadati; phylum Pseudomonadota; class Betaproteobacteria; order Burkholderiales; family Comamonadaceae; genus Paracidovorax; species Paracidovorax wautersii. The sequence goes on from NZ_JAVIZX010000001.1 coordinate 2,259,306, forward strand.
TGATGGACCTGAACCTGCCCGACCTCAGCGGCTACGAACTGCTCGAGCAGATGGCCGAACAGGAGGACGTGGCCTTCCCGCCGGTCATCGTCTACACGGGCCGCTCGCTGTCCCGGGACGAAGAGCAGCAGCTGCGCCGCTTCTCCAAGTCCATCATCATCAAGGACGCCCGTTCGCCCGAGCGGCTCCTGGACGAGGTCACCCTGTTCCTGCACCAGGTCGAATCCACGCTGCCCATGGAGCGGCGCAAGATGCTGCAGGCCGCGCGCGACCGCGACTCCACGTTCGACGGACGCACCATCCTGGTGGTGGAAGACGACGTGCGCAACGTGTTCGCCCTCTCCAGCGTGCTGGAGCCCACCGGCGCACGGGTGGAGATCGCCCGCAACGGCCGCGAGGCGCTGGAGGCGCTGGAGCGCGCCGCCTCGCCCGGCGCCGCAGCGGTGGACCTGGTGCTGATGGACATCATGATGCCGGAGATGGACGGTTTCACGGCCATGAAGGAGATCCGCAAGCGGTCCGAATGGCGGCGCCTGCCCATCATCGCCCTCACGGCCAAGGCCATGAAGGACGACCAGGAGAAATGCCTGGCCGCAGGTGCCAACGATTACATCGCCAAGCCGCTGGACGTGGAGAAGCTGCTCTCGCTGGTCCGCGTGTGGATGCCCAAGTAAGGGAGCGGGGCCCGGTGCTGCAGCAACGCAAGAAGACCTTCGACATCGAACAGCACCTGCTGATCGAGGCCATCTACCACCGCTTCCACTACGACTTCCGCGGCTACGCGCAGGCCTCGCTCAAGCGGCGCCTGCAGACGGCGCTCACGCGCTTCAACTGCCGCTCGCTGTCCCAACTGCAGCACCTGGTGCTGCACGAGCCCGAGGTCTTTCCGGCCATGCTGGAATACCTCACGGTGCAGGTCAGCGAGATGTTCCGCGACCCCACCTACTTCCGCGCCCTGCGCGAGAAGGTGGTGCCGCTGCTGCGCACCTACCCGTCGCTCAAGATCTGGGTGGCCGGCTGCAGCACGGGCGAGGAGGTCTATTCGCTGGCCATCCTGCTGCGCGAGGAGGGCCTGCTGGAGCGCACGCTTATCTACGCCACCGACATCAACGCCACGGCGCTGCATAAGGCGGAGGCGGGCGTCTACGACATCGAGCGGGTGCGTGGCTTCACCGAGAACCATGCGCGCTCGGGCGGCCGCTCATCCCTTTCGGAGCACTACAGCGCCGCCTATGGCCGCGTGGTCATGGACAAGAGCCTGCGGCGGCACATCGTGTTCTCCGACCACAGCCTGGCGACCGACAGCGTGTTCGCCGAAGTGCACTTGGTGTCGTGCCGCAACGTGCTGATCTACTTCGACCGCGACCTGCAGGACCGGGCGCTGGGCCTGTTCCACGAGGCGCTGTGCCACAAGGGATTTCTGGGGCTGGGCTCCAAGGAGTCGCTGCGCTTTTCGTCGCACGCGTCCGATTTCGACGACTTCGTGCCGGAGGATCGCGTCTACCGCAAGCGGGTGGGTGCATGAGCGGAAAGGCGTCCTCTTCGTGGCCTGTGCGTGGTGAGCACAGCGCTGGCGGTCCGCAAAAAGCCGCCCGCTTCGATGCCCTGGTCATCGGCGGCTCTGCGGGCAGCATCGAGGCCCTGTCCGTGCTGCTGCCGGCCCTGCCGGCCGATCTGCGGGCTTCCGTCTTCATCGTGCTGCACCTGCCGCGCGAACGGCCCAGCCTGCTGTGCGACATCTTCCAGCCGCGGTGCGCGGTGCCGCTGCGCGAAGCGCAGGACAAGGAGCCGGTCGAACCCGGCACCGTGTACTTCGCTCCGCCGGACTACCACCTGCTGGTCGATGCCGGGCCGTCGATGGCGCTGTCGGTGGACGACCCGGTGCACTTCTCGCGCCCCTCCATCGACGTGCTCTTCGAGTCAGCGGCCGACGTGTACGGCCCGCAGCTGCTCGCCGTGCTGCTCTCCGGCGCCAACCAGGACGGCGCCGACGGCATGGCGGCCGTGCAGCGCGCCGGCGGCGTGACGGTCGTGCAGCACCCGTCCTCTGCGCAGATGACGGCCATGCCGGAGGCCGCGCTCGCGCTGCTGGAGCCCGACCATGTGCTGCCCCCGGCGCAGATCGCGTCGCTGATCAACCCCCTGCTCCTTGGGAGACCCGTGTGATTTTCAGTCCTTCCACGCCGCAGTCCGCGTCCGGAAATCCCAACGTCAAATGCCTGCTCGTCGACGACGTCGAAGAGAACCTCATCGCGCTGGAGGCGCTGCTGCAGCGCGACGGCGTGGACATCCTCAAGGCCAGCTCCGGCCCCGAGGCGCTGGAACTGCTGCTGCAGCACAGCGATGTGGCGCTGGCGCTGCTGGACGTGCAGATGCCCGAGATGAACGGTTTCGAGCTGGCCGAGCTGATCCGCGGCAGCGAGCGCACGCGCCATGTGCCCCTGATCTTCATGACGGCCGGCTCGCGCGACCAGAACTGGCAGTTCAAGGGCTATGAGACCGGGGCGGTGGACTTTCTGTACAAGCCCATCGATCCGCACATGCTGATCAACAAGGCCAACGTCTTCTTCGAGCTGCACCGCCAGAAGCGCGCCATCGCGCGGGAGCTGCACGAGCGCACGGAAGCCCTGCGCATCAACGAGATGTTCATGGCCGTGCTCAGCCACGACCTGCGCGGGCCGCTCAGCGCGATCCTCGCCTCCGCCATGGTGCTGCAACGGCCGCAGGATGCGGACAAGGTGCACACGCTGGCCGAGAAGATCCAGAGCTCGGGCCGGCGCATGGGCCGCATGATCGAGGATTTGCTGGATGTGACCCGTGCCCGCCAGGCCGGCGGGCTGGTGGTGCGGCGCCAGCCGATGGACCTGTCCGAAGCGGCCCAGCGGACGGTGCAGGAGATCCGCTCCAGCCATCCCGAACGGATCGTCGATGTGAAGCAGGCGGGGGACCTGCAGGGCGCCTGGGACGGCGAGCGCTTGTGCCAGGTGCTGTCCAACCTGCTGGGCAACGCCATGCACCACGGGGCGCCGGACCAGCCGGTGCTGCTGCGCCTGGACGGCTCCGCGCCCGATGCGGTGGCGTTCTCCGTCACCAACGGCGGCACCATTCCGCCCGACCTGATTCCGCATCTGTTCGACCCGTTCCGCGGCCGCTCACGCGCGGGCAGCGGCGGGCATCAAGGCCTGGGGCTGGGCCTGTACATCGTGCAGCAGCTGGTGCTGGCGCATGATGGCCGCATCGACGTGTGCTCGCGCGAGGGCCGCACGGCTTTCCATGTGGTGCTCCCCCGGGGCGCAGCCGACCACAGCGCGGGCTGAAGCCGCGGATGGCCGTTTCGCGGGGCGCGACGGCGCGCCGCGCAGGGCGGCTGAAAAACGAGGGAAGGGGTGTGGGGAGGCGCGCCCTGGTGCGGCGGGTTGCCGCGGGCCGTGGGGGCCGCGAAGGATCAGGCCAGGCTGGGGCCGGCCAGCTGGACCTGGACGGACGCCAGCAGCGTTTCCAGCTCCTCCAGCTCGAACGGTTTGAGCAGCGAGCGCACGTGCGGCCCCATGGCCTTGAGCGCGTGCGGGAACTGGTAGCCGGAGCACAGGACGATCCAGCGGTCGGGATCGGCGGCCAGCAGCTTGCGGCACAGGTCGGTGCCGGACATGCCGGGCAGGCTCACGTCGGTGACGACCAGATCGAAGGGATCGGCGGCGTCGAGTTCCAGGGCTTCTTCTGCGGTGGCGCAGGCGGTGACCGTTCGGCCCTCGCCCTCCATCAGCATGCCGATGGATTCACGCAGTTCGCAGTTGTCCTCCACATACAGGATGCGCATGGTGCTCAAACCCGGCCGTGGCCGCCCTGGCAGGGAGCGGTGCACAACAAAGCCGCAGCGCGGCACCGGCCCAGGGAGAGGGCGCGTGATGCGGTGCCGGGAAGGGTGCCCCGCCGGGGAGCGCAGCCGTGGCGGAACGCGTCTGCCATGTTCATAAAGCCTTTGTCTGTAGGTGATTTGCCATGCGAGCCCTGGATCTTTTGTCAGATGCGGCTGGCCGTGTGTAGGACAAGCGCGCAATGCCCGACGTTGCACGGGCAGAACGCGGGCGTCGAATGGCCCGAAGCGCTCTTCCATCGAGCGCGTATAGCTATCAAAACGAGAGCGACGCCGTTCAGCCTGCTTTGCGGAATGTCAGGTTGACGCGAAAAGGCCCGGTGAGCGGATGGCTGCCCGGCGCCACGGGAAGTACGCCATGGAAGCGCAACCGGTCCACGCCGCCCCACACCACGACGTCGCCATGCGCCAGCGGCACGCGCCAGGCCTTGTCGCCCCGGGCCATGCCGCCCCACAGGAAGGTCGCGGGCAGGCCCAGCGAGACGGAGACGATGGGGGCCGCCAGATCGCGTTCGTCGCGGTCCTGGTGCAGCGACAACCGCGTGCCGGGCGCATAGCGGTTGATGAGACAGGCGTCCGGCTCGAAGGCTTCGAACCCTGCCGCTTGCGCCGACGCTCGTGCGAGCCTGAGCAGCGCCGCCGGCAGGGCGGGCCACGGCTCGCCCGTGAGCGGGTCGTGCGTGGCGTAGCGGTAGCCCCGCCGGTCGCTGACCCAGCCACGCGCGCCGCAGTTCGTGGTGGCCACCGACATGGCACGGCCGCCCGGTGTTTCCATGTGCCGCCAGGGCGCACGGGCTGCGATGGCCTCGACGGCCGCCCACAGAACGGGTGCGTCGGCCCGTGCAGCGCCGTGCAGCAGCACCGCCTGGGAGCCTAGCAAGAGATGGGCGGGTTGCGCGCCCGCAGCGGCAAGCAGATCGGCTGTCATGGTGAAGCCCGCATGGTAGGGCAGGCCGTGGCCGATGCGATGGAGCGCGCCCTCACAGGACAGGCCTGCCTGTTTCCTGTGGGCAGCACGGGCATTGCAGCCCGCCTACCATGGCGGCCTGGCTTTTTTCCGGAGCGCCGCATGACCGCCACCACGCCCACCACCCTCAAGATCGATTTCGTCTCCGATGTGTCCTGCCCATGGTGCGCCATCGGCCTGCACGCGCTGGAGCAGGCCGCCGGGCGGCTGCAGGGCGAGGTGGCGCTGGACCTGCATTTCCAGCCCTTCGAGCTCAACCCGCAGATGGGTGCCGAAGGCCAGGACATTGCCGAGCACCTGTTCGAGAAGTACGGCGCCACGCCGGAGCAGTCGCAGAAGAACCGCGATGCGATCACCGAGCGCGGCGCGGCGCTGGGCTTCACCTTCAACATGGGCCAGCGCGGCCGCATCTACAACACCTTCGACGCGCACCGTTTGCTGCACTGGGCGGGCGAAGAGGGCGCGGCCGGCCAGCAGGCGGCGCTGAAGCACGCGCTGTTCGAGGCGTACTTCACGCACGGCCAGAACCCTGGCAGCCACGACGTGCTGCTGCGCCTGGTCGCTCAGCTGGGGTTGGACGCGGAGCGCGCCCGGGCGGTGCTGGCGTCTGATGAATACGCCGATGCCGTGCGCGAGCAGGAGGCGTTCTACCAGCAGCACGGCATCCACTCCGTGCCGGCCGTCATCGTCAACGGCCGCCACCTGATCCAGGGCGGCCAGCCGGTGGAGGTGTTCGAGCAGGCGCTGCGCCAGATTGCCGGGCAGGCCAGCGGCAGCGCTGCGGCCTGAGCCGTGCGCTGGGTCTGCAGGCCGGGCGGCGATCCTGGGCGCAGGCCGGCGAGGACGAATCGAGAGCAAGCGGCTCGCCGCGGTCTTTGCTATCTTTAGGATAGCTTTATGCGCTGGATGTGTATGGCTTCCCAGGCATAAAGAATTTGAAATCAAGAGCTGATAAGCGCATGCAGCTCCTGATCTGATAGCGCTGCTCTCAGCGTCCGAGGGCTTACTTCTTCACAGGAATCGGTGTGGCGCGATCCACCGGCACGGCCGTCACGCTGTTCTGCGGCGAGCCGTCGATGAGCTTGTCCGAATACGTCAGGTAGACCAGCGTGTTGCGTGGCGCGTCCACCATGCGCACGATGCGCAGGCGCTTGAACAGCAGCGACATGCGCTCGCTGAAGACCTCCTCCTGCGCCTTGACGGGCGCGTTGGGAAAGCTGATCGGCCCCACCTGGCGGCAAGCGATCGACGCCTCGGCCTTGTCTTCCGCCAGGCCCAGCGAGCCCTTGATGCCGCCGACGCGGGCGCGCGAGACATAGCAGGTGACGCCCTGCACGGCGGGGTCGTCGTAGGCCTCCACGATGATGTCGTGGTCGCGCCCGATCAGCTTGAAGGCGGTGTCCACCGTGCCCACGGTGTCGGCGGCCTGGGCGCCGCCCGCCAGCGCGGCCAGGCCGATGGCTGCGGCGGCGAGCCGGCGCAGCGCGCCAGGAGCGAAGGGTGCGGAAAGGGAAGTGAGGCGCATCGGCGGATCCTGGAAGAGGGAAGAAGGGGAAGGGGCGGAGTCGGAACGGGACTGGGGCGATTCTGAGCCAGTACGCAGGCGCGGCCCGGTCGGTTCACTGCGGGCCGCGCGGATGGGCCGCGCGGCGGCGCTGGTGGGGGCGTTCAGGGCAGCGAGCCGGCCGGCTGAGAGGCGATGGAGCGGTGAAGGCGATCAGCCGCCCCAGAGGCGGGCGGCTGCGTCGTCCGCAGCCGTCGTTCGCACACCGGTTGCTATGAAAAACAAAGCTGCCTGCGCTGATGGCAAGCGCCTTTCAGGTCTTCATGTCCTGAAGTGGGCTTGCCATCAGCGCAGGCAGCTCTTGTTTCGATAGCGGGGGGGCGCCCGCCGCGAGCGGGGTCAGCCGCCGATCTCGCCGGCCTGGTGGCGGCGCAGGTGTTCCAGCGCCTCCTCGACCTGGTCGATCAGCACCAGGCACAGGTCGCCGGGGGCGAGCCGCGCCAGCGCCGTGTCGATCGCCACGAACTCGCCGGTGATCTCCTGCACGTGCGTGGTGCGCTGGGCGCCCTTCAGGCCCTCGCGCAGCAGGGCGATGACTTCGCCATCGGCGCGGCCGCGCTGGGCGGCGTCCTGGTACAGGATCACGTCGTCGAAGGCGGAGCCGAGGATCACCGTCTGGTCGCGGATGTCCTCGTCGCGCCGGTCGCCGGCACCGCTGATGACCACGCTGCGGCGGTTGCCGGGCATGGCGCCCACGGCCTGCACCAGGGCGCGCATGGCGTCCGGGTTGTGGCCGTAGTCGGCGATCACCGTGGCGCCGCGGATCTCCATCACGTTGAAGCGGCCGGGGGCGTTGTCGCTGTCGTTCACGAAGCCGGCCAGGCCACGGCGGATGGTGTCCCACGGCAGGCCCACGCCCCAGGCCGCGGCGATGGAGGCCATGGCGTTCTCGACCTGGAAGCCGATGGTGCCGCCCCGGGTGAGCGGAATGTCGCGCAGGGCGATCTGCTCGCGCCACGAGTCCTCGGCCGCCACGATGTGGTCGCCGTCCACGTACACCACGCGCTGGCCCTGGGCGCGGTGCGTGGCCATGACCGGATGGTGGCGGTCCAGGGCGAAGAAGATCACCTTGCCGGGGCTGCTGGGCGCCATGGCGGCCACGTGCGGGTCGGCGGCGTTGAGCACGGCGTAGCCGTCCGGCGCCACGTTCTGCACGATCACGCGCTTGAGCACGGCCACGTCCTGCACGGTGTGGATGAAGTTCAGGCCGAGGTGGTCGCCCTCGCCCACGTTGGTGACCACGGCCACCTGGCAGCGGTCGAAGCCGAGGCCTTCGCGCAGCAGCCCGCCGCGCGCGCACTCCAGCACGGCGGCATCGGTCTCGGGGTGGGCCAGCGCATTGCGGGCGCTCTTGGGGCCCGAGCAGTCGCCGCTGTCGATCTGGCGGCCGTTCACGTACACGCCGTCGGTGTTGGTCATGGCGGTGCGCCAGCCGTGCGCGGTGAACAGGTGCGCGATCAGGCGCGTGGTGGTGGTCTTGCCGTTGGTGCCGGTGACGGCCACCAGGGGCACGCGGCCGTTCTCGCCGGGCGGGATGAGGGCGTCGATCATGGGCACGCCCACGTTGCGCGGGCGGCCGAACGAGGGCGCCAGGTGCATGCGCAGGCCGGGCGCGGCGTTCACCTCGACGATGCCGCCGTTCTGCTCTTCCAGCGGGCGCAGCATGGTCTCGCAGACCACGTCCACGCCGCAGATGTGCAGGCCGATGGTCTGCGCGGCCTCGATGGCGCGGGCAGCCACTTCGGGGTGCACGTCGTCCGTCACGTCGGTGGCGCTGCCGCCGGTGGACAGGTTGGCGTTGTTGCGCAGCACCACGCGCTGGCCCTGGGCGGGCACAGAGTCGGGCGTGAGGCCTTCGCCGGCGATGCGGGCGATGGCGATGTCGTCCAGCCGCACCTTGGTCAGGGCCGTGCCGTGGCCGGTGCCGCGGCGCGGGTCCTGGTTGACGATCTCCACCAGCTCGCGGATGGTGTGCTGCCCGTCGCCCAGCACCTGGGGCGGCTCGCGGCGCGCAGCGGCCACGAGCTGGTTGCCCACCACCAGCAGGCGGAAGTCGTGCCCCGGCAGGAAGCGCTCGACCAGCACCTCGTCGCTGTACTTCTGCGAGGTGGCGTAGGCCGCCTCGAGCTGCTCGCGCGTCGTGATGTTCACCGTCACGCCCTTGCCCTGGTTGCCGTCCTGGGGCTTGACCACCACGGGCAGGCCGACCTCTTCGGCGATCTTCCAGGCGTCTTCCACATCGGTGGCGGGGCGGCCCAGCGGCACGGGCACGCCGGCGGCATGCAGCAGGCGCTTGGTCAGATCCTTGTCCTGCGCAATGGATTCGGCCACGGCGCTGGTCATGTCCAGCTCGGCGGCCTGGATGCGGCGGGCCTTGGAGCCCCAGCCCAGCTGCACCAGCGAGCCGCTGGTGAGGCGGCGGAAAGGAATGCCGCGCGCCACGGCCGCATCGACGATGGAGCCGGTGGACGGGCCGATGCGCTCGTCCTCGTCCAGCTCGCGCAGCTGGTGGATCACGGCGTCGGCATCGAAGGGCGTGTCCGCCAGCGCGGCCTGCACCAGCAGGTCGGCCTGCTCCATGGCCAGACGACCCACGGCCTCTTCGGTGTATTCGACGACGACCTGGTAGGTGCCTTCTTCCACCGTGGCCTGCGTGCGGCTGAAGGTGACCGGGCAGCCGGCCAGGGCCTGCAGCGAGTGCGCGGCGGCCTCGACCACTTCGGCCAGCGACACGGGCACGTCGGCGCCCTCGGGCCGCAGCGTGCCGATGCGCGGGAAGCGCGCGCGTACGCGGTCTTCCAGGCCGGCCAGCTGCGTGATGTCACGCTCGGCAGGCTCGCAGTGGACGATGGCTTCGACGGCGGTGCTGCGGGTCCAGATGTTGGGGCCGCGCAGCAGGCGGATGCGGGAGATCTGCATGGAGGTGCTCTTTGGGCGAAATGGGGCGTTGGCGCAGTCGGGTATTCGGCGTGTAGCTATTGAATCAATAGCGAATCAGCGGGGGTACTCGAAGGTCTTGATGCCGGCGGCGATCAGGTCGGGCGTGATGTCCATGGCCCAGGCCGTGGCGATGGCCGCCAGCAGCGCGGCCGTATCGGGCTGCGTGCCGCCGGGCAGGCTGAGCGCAGCCAGGCTGCCCAGGACGCGCTCCTTGGCGCCGGTGGCCAGCACCACGTGGCCGTCCTGCACGAAGACGGCGCGGCCATCGCCTTCGGCGCGGTGCGCGGCGACGGCGGCGTTGTCGGCCACGAGCGAGTACAGCAGCACCTCGCCGTCGCACAGGCGGGCCAGATCGGCCACCTGTTCGTTGTCGGCATTCAGCACGCCGGCGCCATCGTCCAGCACCAGGTCGATCTGCGTGCGCAGCACGCGGGTCATCTGGGCGGGCTCGCGCACGTCATGGTCAGCCAGGCCTTCCCAGCCGTCCATGTCGGTGACCACGCCCACCAGGCAGCGGTCGTAGGCCAGGCCTTCCTCCAGGATGGAGCGGGCCGTGGTCTGCACCACGGCGGCCTCGGCCAGGCGGTTGGTCAGCAGGCGGTGGGCGCCGGCCCAGTTGGCGGCGTCGGTCTTCTGCGTGTGGCGGTTGGCGAGGAACATGCCCTCGCTGCTGGCCACGCCGGTAAGCTTGCCCGACAGCTGCAGCAGCCAGCCGACCAGGCGCGCGATGAACGCATTGCCCTGCGTGCCGGCGATGCCCACCAGCGGAATGCGCCCGGCGGCGGTGCCGTCGTCGGTGCGCGGGAAGAGGTGGTCCACGATGGCCATGCCCACGGGGCGGGGCGTGCCGCTGGTGGGCTTGAGGTGCATCAGCAGACCGGGGCCGGCGTTCACTTCCAGAATGGCGCCGCCCTGTTCCTTCATGGGGCGCGACACGTCCTGCAGGATCATGTCCATGCCGGCGATGTCCAGGCCCACGATCTTGGCGGCCAGCTGGGCGTGGTAGGCCACGTCGGGGTGCACGTCCTCGGTGCAGTCGATGGCCATGTTGCCGTTGCGCTGCAGCAGGATGCTCTGGCCCTGCGGGATCACGCTGTCGGGCGTGACCTGCTGGCGCTTGAGCTCCAGCTGCACGGCGCCGGAGTCCAGCTTGATCCAGTCCAGCGGATATTCCTGTTCAGGGCCGCGGCGCGGGTCCTGGTTGAGCACGTCCACCAGTTCGCGCAAGGTGGCCTGGCCGTTGCCGTGCACGCTCACCGTCTCGCCCTTGGTCGCGGCCACCACCTTGCCGCCCACCACCAGCAGGCGGTGCTCCACGCCGTCGATGAACTTCTCGACGATCACTTCGGAGCCCTCGGGCTCGGCCAGCGCGAAGGCGGCCTTGATCTCGGCCTCGCCCGTGAGTTCGAGCGTCACGCCGCGCGCATGGTTGCCGTCCGACGGCTTGACTGTGACGGGCGCGCCGATGTCCTGCGCCACATCCCACGCCTCGTCGGCGTTGGCCACCACGCGGCCTTCGGGCACCGGTACGCCGCAGGCGGCGAGCAGGCGCTTGGTGAAGTCCTTGTCCTGCGCGATGCCTTCGGCGATGGCGCTGGTCTGGTCGCTCTCCGCGGTCCAGATGCGGCGCTGCGCGGCGCCGTAGCCCAGCTGGACCAGGTTGCCGTCGTTCAGGCGGATGTGCGGAATGCGCCGCTCGCCTGCCGCATCGACGATGCAGCCCGTGCTGGGGCCCAGGTAGCGGTCGTTGATGCTGGTCTTGATGGCCTGGATGGCGGGCTTGAGATCGAACGGCTGGTCGTTGATGGCCGCCATCAGCAGGCGGTGGCCCCACGTGAGCGCCGTGCGCGCCACGTCTTCCTCGGGGCAGCGGAACACCATGCGGTACACGCCGCGCTGCGAGATCTCGCGCGTCTGGCCGAACTCGGCCGGCATGCCCGCCAGGTTGAGCAGCTCGATGACGACGTGCTCCAGCACGTGGCCCATCCAGGTGCCGCCTTCCAGCCGCTGGATGAAGCCGCCGCGTTCGCCCACGCCGCAGTGGTGCTCGATCAGCGCCGGCAGCCAGGCGGTCAGGCGTTCGTTGAGGCCGGGAATCTTGTTCGACGGCCAGTCCTCCAGCTCGCCCAGGTCCAGCCAGACCTCGAGGATGGGACGGTAGGTCCAGACGCTGGGGCCGCGCAGGTAGTTGATGCGCAGCAGTTGGATGTCATTGAAAGTCGCCATGGAGTGCAGCGTAAAGGAATCTGGAATCTGCGGCCCGCGGGGAGCCGGGAGTGCGGAGGAAACCTGGTGCGATTGTGCGCTGTAGTCTAGGGGCAGGCGCCCCCTGTCAGCGCGGCGGGGCGCCAGCGCGTTACAAGCCGATCACGCCGCCGCCCCAAGGGCATCGGAGAGAATGCCTTCCAGCACGCAGGCCCCACGCCTGAATCGGCCGAGCGTAAGTACCCACCAACATGCAACATCACCATCCTGCGGACGCCTCGGGTGTCTTGACGGGCCCCGTTGGGGCCGAACTGCGAGCCAGGCTCGCGCCCACAGAAAACGTGCTGGCCGCACTCGAGGTTGACCTGAGCGCCACGCTGCGCTTCGCGCCGGGCCTGCTGCTGCTCACCGCGCGGCGGCTGCTGGCCCGGGAGCCCGACGGCACCGTGCGCGAATGGGCGCTGGTGCCGGGCCTGTCGGTTCGGCTGATCGAGCATGGCGGCGTGGGCACGCTGGAGCTGCACGATGCCACCCAGCGGCTGGCGCTGTGGCGCTTCACGCTGGGCCTGCACCCGCAAGCCGTGCTGCTGCAGCAGAAGTTCGAGCAGCAGATGGTGCGGCTGGAGGCCCCCGCCGGTCAGCCCCTGGCGGAGGCGCCGGACGACGCCGCGCACTGCGAGGCCTGCGGCGCGGTGCTTCCGCCCGACGCGGAAGAGTGCCCCGCCTGCGCCCGCCAGCAGGCACCCCAGACGTCCACCTGGGTGCTGCTGCGGCTGTGGCGCTTTGCCCGTCCCTACCGGCACCAGCTGCTGCTGGGCTTTCTGCTCACGCTGGCATCCACCGGCGCCACGCTGGTGGCGCCCTACCTTACGATTCCCATCGTCGACAAGATCCTGATCCCCTTCCAGAACGGGCAGCAGATCGATGTCAGCCTGGTGGCGTACTACCTCGGCGGCCTGCTGCTGGCGGCCCTGGTGGCCTGGGCACTGGGCTGGGCGCGCACCTTCGTGCTGGCCAAGGTGTCCGAGCGCATCGGCTCCGACCTGCGCACCACCACCTACAACCACCTGCTGACCCTGTCGCTCGACTACTACGGCAGCAAGCGCACGGGCGACCTGATGGCCCGCATCGGGGCCGAGACCGACCGCATCAACCTGTTCCTGTCGCTCAACGCGCTCGACTTCGCCACCGACGTGCTGATGATCGCGATGACCTCCGTCATCCTGTTCTCCATCAACCCCTGGCTGGCCCTGGTGACGCTGGTGCCGCTGCCCTTCATCGCCTGGATGATCCACCTGGTGCGCGACCGCCTGCGCACCGGCTTCGAGAAGATCGACCGCGTCTGGTCCGAGGTGACCAACGTGCTGGCCGACACCATCCCGGGCATCCGCGTGGTCAAGGCCTTCGCCCAGGAAAAGCGCGAGGCCGACCGCTTCGCCGACGCCAACCTCACCAACCTGCAGGCCAACGACAAGGTCAACAAGACCTGGTCGCTGTTCACGCCCACGGTAACGCTGCTGACCGAGATCGGTCTCCTGGTCGTCTGGGGCTTCGGCATCTGGCTGGTAGCCGGCGGGCAGATCACCGTCGGTATCCTCACGGCCTTCATCGCCTACATCGGCCGTTTCTACAGCCGGCTCGACTCGATGAGCCGCATCGTGTCCGTCACGCAGAAGGCGGCGGCGGGCGCCAAGCGCATCTTCGACATCCTCGACCACGTGAGCAACGTGCCCGACCCGGTTCATCCAGTGCGCCTGCCGCGCGTGGAAGGCCGCATCACGCTGGACAACGTGCACTTCCGGTACGGCAGCCGCTCGGTCATCAAGAGCCTGAGCCTGCAGATCCGGCCGGGCGAGATGATCGGCCTGGTGGGCCACAGCGGCTCGGGCAAGAGCACGCTGGTCAACCTGATCAGCCGCTTCTACGACGTGAGCGAGGGCTCCATCCAGGTCGACGGCGTGGATGTGCGGCGCTTCGCCGTCTCCGACTACCGCCGGCATATCGGCCTGGTGCTCCAGGAGCCCTTCCTGTTCTTCGGCACGATCGCCGAGAACATCGCCTACGGCAAGCCGGATGCCACGCGCCAGGAAATCATCGCCGCCGCACGCGCCGCCCATGCTCACGAGTTCATCCTGCGCCTGCCGCACGGCTACGACTCCCTGGTGGGCGAACGTGGGCAGGGCCTGTCCGGCGGGGAGCGCCAGCGCATCAGCATCGCCCGCGCGCTGCTGATCGACCCGCGCATCCTGATCCTGGACGAAGCCACTTCCGCCGTGGACACCGAGACCGAGAAGGAAATCCAGAAGGCGCTCGACAACCTGGTGCAGGGCCGCACGACCATCGCCATCGCCCACCGCCTGTCCACCCTGCGCAAGGCCGACCGGCTGGTGGTGATGGACCGCGGCGAGATCGTCGAGGTCGGCCCGCACGATGCCCTGATGGAGAAGCAGGGCGCCTACTGGCGCCTGTACGAAGCCCAGGCGCGCCGGGCCGAGGAAGACGCCCAGGCCGCCGGCGTGTTGCTGGACAGCGCGCTGCTGCACTCCGCCCACCCGGCGGGCCAGATCTGATTTCAGCGGAGCCGATGACATGAATGCACCCCTCGCTGCCACCGCACCTTCTTCTTCCGTGACCACCGCCGATGCCCCGGCAGACGGCTTCCGGCTGCACCGCAACGCGCACGGTCGCCTGGTGGTGACCTTTCCGGGCGGCACCGAGCATGCCGGCGTGACCCCGGTGCGCGCCTTTCCTCTGGCGGCGCCCGGCGAAGGGCTGTCGCTGGTGGGCCAGAACGGCCACGAACTGGCTTGGATCGACCGGCTGGACGCGCTGGACGCCCCCACCCGCGCGCTGGTGGAGGAAGAGCTCGCGGCCCGGGAGTTCGTGCCCTCCATCGAGCGCATCCTGCGCGTCTCCAGTTTCTCGACCCCCAGCACCTGGGAGGTGGAGACCGATCGCGGCCCGGCCCGGCTGGTCCTCAAGGCCGAGGAAGACATCCGCCGGCTGGGTTCGCGCACCGCGCTGCTGATCGCGGCCAGCGATGGCGTGCATTTCCGCATCCAAGATGTAACAGTGCTGGACCGCCCCTCTCGCAAGCTGCTGGAGCGTTTTCTATAGCATTCTGTTCAATGGTGGCGGGCGTTTGATGTCGTTTTGATGTTTGGTCTGGCGGGTGAGCGCCCGTTTTTTTGGTCGTGAAATTGTGACAAAGGGCCAAACAGGCCTAAATTTCCCCTTTTGTTTGTCGTTATAGACGTACGAGGATGCGGTAATTCCATTTGCGCGTCCGCCACACAAGGGACCACGGCCATGCAAATGCCACCTGTCGATCGCTCGCCAACCTGGCGTCCTCAGGGCGCCGATTTGTATTCCACCGGGGCGTCCGGGGCGGTGCCCGTGCGGCCCGTCCAGCCCGCCAACCCCGTCGAGTCCACCGACCGGCTGGGCGAGGGGGCCACCGTCCGGGAGCCGGACAAGCCGTCCGCACCCGATGCGGCCAACCGCGACTGGACGGAAGTCAAGAAGAAGGACACCGTCGAAGAGCCCGAGGAGCCGCCGAAGGAGCCGATCTACAAGCAGCTGCTGGAGTTCATCCAGTCGATGTGGCGGGCCAGTGGCAGTGCGGTGGAGATGGCCCAGGAAATCAACAAGACCACGCTGCAGGAACGCCTGGCCCAGCAGGTCAACGACAAGCAGTCGCTCACCTATTCCGACCCGAAGATCAAGCGGACCGGCGGTCTTTGATTGCTATTTAATGGATAGCTGCCTGCGCTTGATGGACGGGCGCAGGAGGCACTTTTCATTCAAAAGTGCCGGTGTTCAGGGCCTGGCCGGTACCGGTGCCGGTGCGGACGCCGGGGCGTCCGGCCCTTGCGGCTGCTGCGCCGCCCGCGCACGGTCCCGCTCCGCGCGGTATTTCACGGCGAAGGCGCGCACCTCGTCCAACGTGACGTAGTTGTCGTGGTTGGTGTCGGCCTCGTCGAAGGCGGCCGCCAGGCGGGGAATGATCGCCACTTCCTTGCGGCTGAGCTTGCCGTCGCCATTCATGTCCAGCATGTTGAACTCACGGATGGCCTTGGCCTCGCCCTTGCTCATGGGCTGGCTGGCCGCTGGGGTGGGCGGCGCGGCCTCGGTGGCCGGCTGGGCATACGCCGGCAGGGACGCCAGCAGGGGCAGCGAGAGCGCTGCGGCCACCATCCAGGGGGCGGCGGGCGTGAAGGGCAGGCGGGCGGCGGTCATGCGGTGGGGCAAGGGTTCGGACTCCTTTGAAGCGATGGCTGGCTGGCCGGCCTGGCTGCAGGCCGGAGTGCTTCTGGATAGAGCAGGCCCACGGCCCGGCGTTCGGCGCTTTGCACAACTTTGCGTCGGCCCCGCGCAGGCGTGGGGGCGCAGACGCTCAGGCCGGGAGGTTGCTGATACCGCTGCTCACATGTCCGGCGGGCACGTGGCGCGCGGCAGAGGTCACGTGGCTCGTCTGGTCGTCGAAGAAGAAATCGGGCTCGAACTCGCGCAGGAAGGGGCCCTTTTCCAGCCCACCCAGGAACATGGCCTCATCCACCGTCACGCCCCAGTCCAGCAGGGTGCGCACCGCGCGTTCGTGCGCCGGCGCGCTGCGGGCCGTGACCAGGGCGGTGCGGATGCGCATGGTCTGTGAGGCATCGGCCTGCTGCTGCAGCTGGTGCAGCGCTGCCAGCAGCGGGCGGAAGGGCCCGCTGGCCAGCGGAGTGGCGGCCTTGGACACCTCGTGCAGCTGGAAGGCCGGCAGGCCGCCTTGCTGGTAGATGCGTTCGGCCTCGTCGGAGAACAGCACGGCGTCGCCGTCGAAGGCGATGCGCACTTCCTGCGGGTAGCGGTCGCCCGCCGGCGTGGAGTCGGTCATCACGCGCGCGGCGGGAAAACCGATGGACAGCGCCTGGCGCACGTCGGCCTCGTTGGCCGACAGGAACAGGTGCGCGCCCAGCGGACGCAGGTAGGAAAAAGGGTCCCGTCCGCGCGTGAAGACGCCGCGCTCGATGCGCATGCCCGCCGCCTTGGCGGAGGCGAACACCCGCATGCCGCTGGCCGGGTCGTTGCGCGAGAGCATGACCACCTCGACCCGCTGCGTCTGTTCGGTGTTGAACGCCAGCAGCTTGCGTACCAGTGGAAAGGCGATGCCGGGGCGCGCCGGCTGGTGCACGAACTCCAGCTGGCGGCGCATGTAGGCCTCTTCGTCGCCGGTTTCGAACAGGCGATTCTCTTCCTCGAAGTCGAACAGCGCCCGCGAGGAGATGGCGACGACGAGCTTGTCGCTCAGGGACTGGGCCATGGTGGGGACTCGCTCTCTCGGGATGGACTCACTTGACGAACTGGTTGAGCTGGATGATGGGCATCAGCACGGCCAGCACGATCAGCATCACGACCAGGCCCATGGCCACGATCAGCAGCGGCTCCAGGATGGTGGCGAGCTGCAACGCGCGGCGCTGCACTTCGGTGGACAGCTGGGTGGCGGCGCGCTGCAGCATCACGGGCAATTGGCCGGTCTGCTCGCCCAGCCGAGCGAACATCGACACCAGTCCGGGAAAGCGTTTCTTCTGCGCCAGGGCCGAGGCCAGCGGGGCCCCTTCGCGCACCAGCACCAGCGCGTCCATGGCATCGGCGCGCATGGCCTGGTTGTTGAGGGTTTCCGCAGCGGCCTGCAGCGCCCGCAGGATGGGAACGCCCGCGCCGGCCAGCATGGCCAGCGTGCCGGCGAAGCGGGCCGCGTTGTAGCCGCGGGCCAGGCGGCCCACCAGCGGCAGGCCCAACCACCAGCCATCGAACGCCTCGCGAAAGCGCGGCCGCTGCAGCGCGGCACGCCCGCCCAGGGCCAGCACCACCACGGCGGCCAGCATGGCCCAGCCGTAGTGGCGCACGGCATCACTGATCGCCAGCATGGCCACGGTGAGGAAGGGCAGGGCACGCTTGGTACCCGCGAACACGCTCGCCACCTGCGGCACGACGTAGCCGACCAGGAAGAGCACGATCACGATGGCCACCAGCGTCACGATGGCCGGGTACAGCGCGGCGCCGATGAGTTTGGCGCGCAGGGTCTGGCGTTCTTCCAGGTCGTCGGCCAGGCTCTCCAGCACCAGGCCCAGGCTGCCGCTGTGTTCGCCCGCGCCCACCACGGCGCAGTAGATGGCCGAGAACTCGCGCGGGTGCGCCGAGAGAGCGCGTGCGAAGGTGGAGCCTGCGTTCACCTCGGCCCGCAGGGCCGCCACCAGATGGCGGGTGCGGTCGTCGTCGGCCTCTTCGGCCAGGGCCGTCAGCGCGCGTTCCAGCGGCAGGCCGGAGGCGACGAGCCCGGCCAGCTGGCGCGTCCAGATCGCCAGGCCGGCGGCGTTGAACACCGGCCGCGTGAACAGCGTGCGGCCCAGCGTGGGCGCACCTTCGCCGGACGCGCCGGACAGGGCCTCGACGGCGAGCGGCACCAGGGCCTGGGCGCGGAGCAGGCTGCGGGCGGCCTTGGCAGTGTCGGCCTCGATCGTGCCCTTGCGGGACTGGCCCTGCGCGTCGAGGGCCTCAAAGGAAAAGGCGGGCATGCGGAAATAGGGGGGAAGCGATGGGAGCGGGCCGTCCGTGGCCGCTCCAGAGGTCGGCCGGGCGCAGGCCCATCCCGCATGGTAGCCGCAGACCAGCGCCGATCACGTGACTGCCGTGCGCGAAGGGCGATGGGGAGGCGCCTGCCGCACGGCAGCCGGCGGCCATGGCGCTGCGGGTTGCCGTGGCGGAAGCAGCCCACGCCTGCGCTCGGCGCCTTTGCGCGGCGGCGCTTCAGCTCCGTGCGGCCGCGGCGGCGATCTCCAGCGAGCGCAGGCGCAGCGCCGGATCGTAGACGTCGCTCACCAGCATGAATTCATCCGCACCCGTGGACTGCGCCAGTTCGGCGAAGCCCGCACGCACGGTGTCCGGACCGCCGACCACGCCGGCCGCGAGAAAGTCCGCCACCGCGGCGCGCTCCTGCGGCTGCAGTCCCTCGGCATAGTTCTCGACGGGCGGCTGCAGCAGTCCGCGCCGGCCCGTCAGAATGCCCAGCACGCGCTGGTAGGTGCTGCTGGCCAGGAACTGCGCTTCTGCGTCGGTGGGCGCAGCGATCACCGGCACGCCGATGGTCACGTAGGGCTTGTCCAGCACGGCCGACGGGCGGAACAGGCGCCGATACAGGTCGATGGCATGGTGCAGCAGCCGCGGCGCGAAGTGCGAGGCGAACGCATAGGGCAGTCCGCGTTCGGCGGCCAGCTGGGCGGAGAACAGGCTGGAGCCCAGGAGCCAGATGGGCACCTGCGTGCCGGCGCCGGGCACAGCCACCAGGCGCTGGCCGGGTTCCGCCGGGCCCAGCAGGCGCTGCAGCTCGGCCACGTCGCGGGGGAAGTCCTGCTCCGACTCGACGCGGTCGCGCCGCAGCGCGCGCATGGTGGGGCCGTCGGTGCCGGGCGCGCGGCCCAGGCCCAGGTCGATGCGGCCGGGATACAGCTCGGCCAGCGTGCCGAAGGCTTCGGCCACCACCAGCGGCGCGTGGTTGGGCAGCATGATGCCGCCCGAGCCGACGCGGATGCGCTGCGTGGCGCCCGCGACGTGGCCCACCAGCACGGCCGTGGCGGAACTGGCGATGCCGGGCATGTTGTGGTGTTCCGCCAGCCAGTAGCGCTCAAAGCCCAGCGATTCGGCGTGCTGCGCGGTGCGCACGGCGATGGCCAGGGCCTCGGCCACGGTGCCGCCTTCGCGGACGGCCACCAGATCGAGCATGGACAGGGCGGGGCGTGGGGAGGGGGCAGAAGTCATGTGGCCCATTGTGGGCCGATGGCCAAAGCCGTGCAGCCATGGGGAATAGTGGGGTAGACCCGCGTGAGCAAGGCTTGCGCGGGAGGCGCGCCGGAACGAAAAAAAGCCCGCCGAGGCGGGCTTTCGAGGCTGGAGGCGTGCCGGCCGCTCAGTTCGGCAGGTTGAGCCGGTAGGTGGAGTACTGCGTTCCGAATACGCGTCCGTCCAGGGCCGCACCGGAGAGCTGCAGCCCGGTCAGGTAGCTGCCTGGCGCGTACCTTCCGGAAGTGCGGTCCGTGCATTGGCCGTTACCGCTGGTGAGCGGCGGGGTGCAGAACACGGTGGCTTTCCGGGCAGAGCTGGCGACCCGGACGGAGTCGTTGAAACTGAATTGGACGGTGTTCTGGGGCGCATAGCTGCCGTTGACCGTCACGGTCGTGGGGAAGGCCGCATCGCCGGGCACCGTCCAGGCATCGCCGCCGCCATTCACATCGATGATGGCCGGTTGCGGACCGTCCTCTTGGCTGTACATGGGCAGGGCTCCGGCCACCGGGCCAGTGGTGGGAATGTCGGAGCCGGCGCTGAACGCCTCCTGCATGAACGCCTCGTTCAGCAGCGCAAAGCGCTTCTGCTTCAGCTCGGCGATGTTGTGCGCACGCGCGAGCGTCCGGTAGGTTTGCACGCCGTCCGGCGTGGGGCCCGTGTTGCCGCGCAGGAAGTACTTGAACGTCCAAGAGCTTTGGGACGCCGATTGGTACAGCTGGGCGTCCGTGAGCAAGGGGCTGGCGAAGTACATGCTTCGCTCGATCCCGGAGTCCGGCGACGACACGGGTGCCGCTGGATCGACGAAGGCAGCGCCCATCCGGATGAAGTTTGTGCCCGAGACGCGCCCGTCCGCGCGCTTGAAGTTCAGGTTCGAGTAATTCTGGTCTGCCCACAGCGTGACGGTGGTGCTGAAAGGTGTGTCCACTTCGACACGGTCGAACTTCAGCACCGGCTGGCCATTGACGACCTCTGTTTCGTTGATGACGTTCAGCGTGTAGCCGGCGCTGTAGTAGTTGTACGCGGACTGGTTCAGCGTGGGGAACATTCTCAGCTGATGGAAGGGTGCAACGCCGCCGGTATAGACATACTGGTTGCCGATCGCACGCAGCTTGCCGTCGGCGTCCTTGCGCAGGACGAGCGACTCGGAGGTCTCCACGTTCTGGGGATCAACCAGCTTGTACGAGATGACGATATCTCCGTTGGCGCATGAGTACTCGTAATTGCCTGTGTGGAATCTGACGCCCTGGGAGCCGCTGCGGAAGATGCCGGCAAACGCGCCGTTGTTGCTGCTGTCACGGCCTACGCGCGCGCCATTGTTCAAGAAGCTCGCGGGATCGTTGCCCGCGAAGGCGCCCCTGCACTCCGAGGCCGTGATGGCGCTGGCGCCGCCGACGGCCACGCCATTGGTGACCGGGCTGCTGATGCGCTGCTCGATCGGCAGCGCATAGCAGGCGGTCAAGGTCTCCAGCAGTGCGGCGATCTTCGCGGCCGTGCCTTCCTCCACCAGCGTGTAGGGCTCCGTCGAGGGCAGTGGCTTCCATGTTTCGCTGCTATTGAACTGCACCGAGATCGGCTTCGCGTCGTCGGAAGCGGTCTGCTGGCGCACGGCGACCTCGATGTTGGTCGTGGTGTCGGATGCGGGCGTGATGCGCACCAGAAGGGAGTCGAGCAACCGGTCGTAGCCCGCACCGTCGGCGGCGAAGGTGTCGCTCAGCGGGTTGGTGGCGCTGACCTGTGCCGCGGCCAGCAGCGGGGCCAGCAGGTTCTGGATCTCGGCCGCTTTTTCCTTGATTTTCTCCGCCGTCAGGGTGGCCGTGCCGCCGGCCAGTTCGGCGGCCAGCCGGGACGGGTTGCCGGAGGGGCTCAGCCGGGCCGCGATCAGCGTCGTGACCGAGGTGACGTTCACCGTCTGGTCGCTCAAGGCGCCGCTCACGCTGACGAGCTTCTCGGTTTCGCCACTGGCGGCGGTGCGGGTCGCCACCACCACGAAGGGCGCCCGGGCGGTGGCGGGAACGGTGACGGTGTACTTCCCATCCGCCCCCACGGCATCGCTGGTGCCCACGATCTGTCCGCTGGCATCTGCCACGGTCACGACCGCGCCCGCGAAGGCAGCGCCGGTCGCCGCGGTTCCCGAGAAGGCATAGCTGGACGGTGCCACGGGCGTGACCGGCGTGGTGGGCGTGCCGGGGGTAGCCGGCGGCGTGGCACCGGGGTCCGTGGTGTCACTGCTGCCACCGCCGCCGCAGGCGGCCACGAGTGACAGCAGCCCCGCGGCCAGCAAGCCCTGGACAAGGCGGCTGCGCGAGCCGCAGAAGACGGGGGAAACGGGGGAAGACATCATGGATAGGTCCTTGCAAATTGGTTACAACTCAACCATAGATCGCAACGATTCAAATCAAAATGATGCAAATGCACTATCGCTTGCATGAGGCAACCCACTGGGGCCGGATGGAGGCGCGGGACACGTGTGTCCGGAACCCGGGCCTGAGCGGGCCGCGAGGCGGTTGCGCCAGCCAGCGGCCCCGCCGTGATGCGCTTTCAGACGGCCGGGCTTGACGCCTTTCGATAGCTGTTGCTTATGATGTCGCCCTGATTCATTGCGCAAAACGAACGAGAGGCCGCTGCAGGCGCCTCCAGGGCCGATGCGAGGAGAGCGAGGGACGTTCATGGGATTCTTCAGCCGTTTGTTCCAGCCCCGGCCCGATGGCACGCCGGTGGCCGATGACTGGACGTCCCTGCCGGGCGACCAGGCGAGTGAACTGGTGCTTCACGGCGATCAGGCGGCCAAGCTGCTGGCAGAGATCGACATCGACGCCGCCATTGCCAGCCACGAGCGCTGGGTGCCCTGGCTCTACCGTGCGCTGCAGGGCCAGCCGGACGAGCAGCTGCGGCCGGAGGTGATCTGCAAGGACGATTGCTCCGAGCTCGGCCAGTGGCTGCACGGCAGCGGCCAGCGCGCCCTGGGGCACTTTCCTGCCTTCGACATGCTGGTGCGCCGCAACCGCTACTTCCACCAGCAGGCTGCAGCCATGCTGACCTTGCTGGCGGCCGGCGACCTGCGCCAGGCGGAGCAGGCCTTCAAGAGCTGTCGCCATGCCTCCGGCCAGGTGGTGTTGCTGCTCAAGGAACTCAAGCGCGGGCTCGGCCAGGGGCGCTGAGCGGCGTGGTGGCGACTTGAAGTAAAAATGGCCGCCAGCGCTTATGGAATAAGCGCACGGCGCTATCAATTTTAATGGTAATGGGGCGTGCCCGGCGGCGCGGGTCGCTGCGGTGGCTGGTTGTCCGCCGCCGCGCCGTGCCGCCCCAACGGAAGGTCTCTGGCGCACGCGCAGACGCCGCACGTACCGGCTGCCGTCCGCGCCCCGCTTTTTCAGTCGCGCGTGACGCGCAGCACCTCTTCCAGCGTGGTGACGCCGGTCTGCACCAGGCGCTCGCCGTCGTCGCGCATCAGGCGCATGCCGCCGGCCAGGGCGGTGGCGCGGATGTCGGCCTCGGAGGCGCGGTTGTGGATTTGCGCGCGCATGGTGTCGTCCACCAGCAGCATTTCGAACACGCCGGTGCGGCCGCGGTAGCCCGTGGGGTCGGCCGGGTCGAGCTTGCGCACCAGACGCTGCGCCAGCACGCCCAGCAGCGAGCTGGACAGCAGGAACGGCTCCACGCCCATGTCGGTCAGGCGGGTGACCGCGCTGGCGGCGTCGTTGGTGTGCAGCGTGGCCAGCACCAGGTGGCCCGTGAGCGAGGCCTGGATGGCGATCTGCGCGGTTTCGAAGTCGCGGATTTCGCCGATCATGATCACGTCTGGGTCCTGGCGCAGGATGGCGCGCAGGGCCTTGGCGAAGGTCAGGTCGATCTTGCTGTTGACCTGCGTCTGGCCTACGCCGGGCAGCTCGTATTCGATGGGGTCTTCCACCGTCATGATGTTGCTGCTGGTGGCGTCGAGCCGGCCCAGCGCGGCGTACAGCGTGGTGGTCTTGCCCGAGCCCGTGGGTCCGGTCACCAGGATGATGCCGTGGGGCTGGGTGATGAGCCCCTCGAAGCGGTCGAGCGTGTCGCCCTGCATGCCCACCATTTCCAGCGTGAGCTTGTTGCCGCTCTTGTCCAAGAGGCGCAGCACGGCGCGCTCGCCATGGGCGCTGGGCAGGGTGGAGACGCGCACGTCGATGGCCCTGGTCCCTAAGCGCAGGCTGATGCGGCCGTCCTGCGGCAGGCGTTTCTCGGAGATGTCCAGGTCGGCCATGATCTTCAGGCGCGAGATCAGGGCGGCGTGCAGCGCGCGGTTGGGCTGCACCACCTCGCGCAGCGTGCCGTCGACGCGAAAGCGCACGCTGGAATGCCGCTCGTACGGCTCGATGTGGATGTCGCTCGCGCCGTCGCGGGCAGCCTGCGTCAGCAGCGCGTTGAGCATGCGGATGATGGGCGCATCGCCCGCCGACTCCAGCAAGTCTTCGACCGCGGGCAGCTCCTGCATCATGCGGGAGAGGTCGGCATCGGACTCGACCTCGCTCACCACCATGGCGGCACTCGACTCGTTTTGCGAATAGGCCGTGCTGATGCGCTGGGCCAGCGTGGCCGCGTCCATCTGCGCCATGGCCTGCACGGTGTGCTTGCGCAGCACCTCGGAGATGGCGCTGGTGTCCGGTGCCGGGCCGTGGCACAGCACCAGCTGCTGGCCGTCGTCTTCCAGCAGCAGCTGCGTGGAGCGCGCGAACGCGTAGGGCAGGGGGTGGCGCATGGTGGCGGCAGGCCTTACTTACTGCGGGCTGTACACGGAGGGTGCGGCAGGCGCCGGGGCCGGTGCGGCCGCGGGCTGCGGCGGCTGAGCGGACTGGCCCGGCAGCAGCGGCGCCAGCGGCACCGTGGGGGCGCCCGCGGGCGTGGCGTTGAGGGCCAGCGGCGGCAGCACCGGGGCGGCGGACACGCCACGCATCACGTTGCTGTCCGCCGGCTGCGTGACCTGCTGCAGCGCGCGGATGGCCTCGTAGCGGTCCATCATCAGCGCATCGCTGGTGGCGGCGTCGCGGATCACCACCGGCCGCAGGAACACCATCAGGTTGGTCTTGCGGCGCGAGCGGTTCTCGTTGCGGAACAGCGCACCGACGACCGGCAGGTCGCCCATCAGCGGCACCTTGTCCTGCGCCATCGAGTAGCGGTCCTCCAGCAGGCCGCCCAGCACGATCACGCTGCCGTCGTTGACCAGCACGGTCGACTCGATGGAGCGCTTGCTCGTCGTGGGGCCGTTGGCGTTGCTCGCCGTGGCGGCGTCCACCTGGGAGACCTCTTGGTACAGCGTGAGCTTGACGGTGCCGTTCTCGTTGATCTGGGGCCGCACGCGCAGCATCAGGCCCACGTCCTTGCGCTCCACCGTCGTGAAGGGGTTGACCGTGCTGCTGCCCGTGCTGTTGGCGTAGGAGCCGGTCACGAAGGGCACGTTGTTGCCGATGATGATCTGGGCCTCTTCGTTGTCCAGCGTCATCAAATTGGGGGTGGAGAGCACGTTGGCATCGCCCGTGTTCTCCAGGAAGTTGGCCAGCGCGCCCAGGTAGTAGTTGCCGTTGATGCGCGGCGCCACGGCCACGTTCAGCCCGCGCCCGAGGCCTGCGGCGCTGCTGGCGATGGTGGTGGCGTTGCCGCTGGCCGCCGCCAGTGCCAGGTTGAGGATGTTGGCGTTGCCGCCGGTGGTCGAGGTCGACGAGTTGGTGCCGATGACCCCCACGGTACCGCTGCCGTAGTTGCCCATCACGCCCTGCCACTGGATGCCGAACTCGGCCACCTTGTTGGCGGCAACCTCGACGATGAGGCTCTCCACCAGCACCTGGGCGCGGCGCCCGTCGAGCTGGTCGATCACCGCGCGCAGCTGGCGGAACTGCGGGTCGGGCGCCGAGATGATCAGCGAGTTGGTGGTCGGGTCCGCCTGGATCTGGCCCCCGGTCGAGGGCTGGTTGCTGTTGGCGTTGTTGAGGCTGCCGGCGCTGCTGCCCAGGCCACCACCGCTGCTGCTGCCGCCGATGCCGCCCATGCCGCCACCGCCCATGCCGCCGCTGCTGCTGGTCTGCGTCAGGCCGCCGGCGGACAGCCCTCCGGCCGAGCCCAGCCCGCCGCTGGAGCTGCCGCCCCCGGTCGACGGGCTGCCCGAGGCACCGTTCGTGCCCGTGCCCCACGACGCGGCCATGGCCGCACGCAGCGTGGCGGCCAGCTTCACCGCGTCGGCGTTCTTCAGGTAGACCACATGGATGTTGCCCGTGGAAGCCGAACTGCCCGGTGCCGCAGGCTGGTCCAGCCGCGCCACCAGCGAGCGCACCAGCGCCAGCCGGGCCGGGTTGGCCGCACGCACGATCAGAGAATTGCTGCGCGGCTCGGGTAGCAGGGTGGTCTTGAACGCCGTGTCGGTCTGCGCGCCGCCCTGGGCACCTGCGGCCGTGGGCACGGCGCCCGCCGCGGGCGCGGCGCTGCCGGAACCTTCGATGAGGCGCGACACCAGCGGCGCCAGGTCGCTCGCCAGGGCGTACTGCAGCGGAATCACCTCCACGTCGGTCGCGTTCGACACGTCCATGGCCGCCACGATGCGCGCCAGGCGCTGCACGTTGTCGGCGTAGTCGGTGATCACCAGCGAGTTGTTGCCGGGATTGACGTTGATGGTGTTGTTGGGGCTGATCAGGGGACGCAGCACCGGCACCAGGTTGGCCGCGTTCTCGAAGTTGAGCTTGAAGATCTGCGTGACGATCTGGCCGCCGGAAGGCGCGCCGCGGCCGCCCTGCGATACGTTCACGGTGCCGGCCTGGAGCTTGGCGTCGGCCTCGGGCACCACCTTGTACAGCCCTGCGGCCTCCACCACGGTGAAGCCCTGCAGGCGCAGCGCCGCCAGGAACTGCTGGAAGGCGGCAGCCGGTGTCACGGCGCGCTCGGTCACCAGCGTGAGCTGGCCCTTCACGCGCGGGTCCACCACCACGTTGCGGCCGGTGATGGTGGCCATGGTGCGGGCCACGGCCTCGATGTCGGCCCCCGCGAAGTTGAGCGTGACCGGTTCGCCAGCGCGCACGCTGCCGGTGTCGGTGTTGATTGCCGTTTGGGCCGTCAATGGGGCGCTGGCGCACGCCAGTATTGCGCCTGCTGCTATCGAATGCAGAGCGGTGCGCAGGTGGCGGCGGGACAAGGAAGTCATAGGGTCAACCCACGGTGATGATGGAGCGGGCGCCGGTGCGCCGTCCGATGATGTTCAGGAGGTTCGCCAGGGCGGCCTCGCGGTCCGGCGCGGCCGTGGCTTCGCCGGTAAAGCGCAGGCGCTGTCCCACCCACTGGCCGCTGCCGCTGAGCAGCAGCGCGCCTTCCAGGGTGGTGAGCGTGAGGGTGGGCGCGTTCCCGCCTTGCAATGCCAGGCGGTAGCTGCCCATGGGGCGCAGCGTGGACAGGCGCGAGGACATGCCCAGCGCATCCAGCTGCATCTGCCCCGACAGCACGGTGCGGCCGGCCGCCCAGTCCACGGTGAGGCCGCGCGTCTGCAGCGCGAGACGGCCCTGGGGCTGCAGCGTGTTCCAGGGCGTGCCCAGGCCGCCCAGAACGGCGGCCGGCCACTGGCTCTGGTGGTCGGCGATGGCGACATGCGCCGAGCGCCAGCCCGGCACCACCTGCAGCTGCAGTGGTTCTGCCATGCAACAGTCCATGCGCAGCAGGGCGCGGGCGCCGGTCCAGGCGGGACGCAGCTGCCAGTCCAGCCGGCCTGGCAGGGCGGCCCGATCCTGGCTGCCTGCGCCGCCGGAAAGCACCAGCTGGGCGGAGCCTGTCCAGACGGTGCCACGGGGCTGCAGCAACTGCACCTGTCCGCCGCTGGCCCGGGCGATGCCGTTGGCCAGCCAGCGTGCAGGCGCGAAGATGGCCATCGCCGGCAGCGCACCCAAGAGCGCGCCCAGCACCGCCCAGCGCCACGGCGTGCGCGGCGCAGCGGAGCGGGAAAGAGGACGGGACAGCCGGGGCACGGGGGCGGGTCCGGCGGTCAGAGAGACGGCAGGGCGAGCACGACGGTGCCGTCCCAGCGGGGGCGGCCATCGGTGTCGGCGGGCGGTGCTGCAGACCCAGCGGCGGATGCCGGCGCGCCAGGTCGGGCCGCAGGGGCCGCGGCGGCCGGGCTGCGCACGAGGCGCATTTCCAGCGGCACCGCATGGGCGGCGCTGCGCGCCTGCGACAGCCAGTCGGCCAGGCGGTCGGCCGGCACGCCCTTCAGCGTGACGGTGGCGCGGTCGCCAGCGGCCGACACCTGGGCCCCGCTGCCCAGACGCTGCGCCACGCCCGACTGCAGGGTGCGCATCGCGTCGGCGGCGGGCACCCGAGGGGCGCCCTGCAGCTGCTGCGCCTCGGCCTGCAGGGTCAGCATGCGCTGCAACTGCGCATCGAGTTCGGCATGGCGGGCCGGCGCCGTGCGCAGCGTCTGCAGCGCGGGCGCCATCAGCAGCCACCACAGCACGGCGAAGGCAACCAAGGCCGCTGCGGCCAGCAGCAAGGTCTGTTCGCGGCGGGCAAGGCCCTGCCAACGGGCCTGCCAGGGCGCGAGATGGGGAGCGAGCGCCTTCACGGTGCCTCCGCCCGCACCAGCACGGCGCCATCCTGCAGGCGCGCCGAATAGCCGGCGCGGGTGAGGTGCTGGCCCATGGCTTCCAGCTCCGGAGGGGGCAGGTCCAGCCCGCGCAGGCGCAGGTCGCCTGCGGCGTACTCGATCCCGCTGGGCAAACGGCTTGCGGGCAGTGCGGCACCCGCCGCCGCCATCAACGGCTCCAGGTCGCGGGCGCCCATGCTGCCGGCCGCCTGGCGCAGCAGCGCCAGCTCGCGCTCCATCTGCACGGGGGCGTCGACGATGACCTGTACCTTCGGGAACGTCTGCGTGAGCGCAGCACGCACCCCGGCCTGCTTGTCGGCGAGGGATTGGCGCTCCTGCCAGGCCCAGACATTGACCCCGACGACCTGCACGGCCAGCGCCACGCCCAGGCCCCAGCGCGCGGCACGCCACTGCGGCGCACGTGCGAAGCTGCCGGCCGCGCTGCCCGCCTTGCGCAGGGCCCGCGTGCGGCCGGTGCTGGCCAGTTCGAACTGGGCCAGGTCCCAGGGGCTTCTTGCCGCGTCCAACGCGCGTTGGCTGCGCGTGTACACGGCGACCGATCGGCCGAGGGCTTGCTCTGCCAATTGCACCACGGCGGGCTCTGCCCGGACGGTGGCCGGGGGCGCGCCCTCGGGGCCGACCTCGTCCAGCGCTCCCAGCGCCGCGAAGGCGGCATGGGACAGCGGCCAGGTCACGACGGCCTGGTCGGCACCCTGCGCCGTGGCCACGATGTGGGCGTCTTCCGGCGTGCCCAGCACGTGGTACTGCGGCGATTCGCCGGCGCCTGGCCCCGGCGCGAATTCGGGCACCACCCGGCTGGCCGGGCGTCCGGCGGCCTCCAGGGCCTGCAGGGCGTCGCGCAGCCAAACGCGGTCGCACACGGCGACCCACACCGGCTCCCCGGCGCGCGCACCGGGCTGCAGGGCGAAATGCACCTGAACGGTGTCGTCCAGCAGGCGCTCCTCGAGCAGGCCTTCCAACACGGCGCGCAGGCGTGGCGAGGGAATGGCCGTGCCCTGCGGCAACTGCACGCGCTGCCAGGACAGCAGCCGCGCAGGCACCACGGCCACGATCTCGCCGGTGCGGCCGGGATCGGGCAGCAGCACGGCGGGCGCGCTGTCGTGTCGGGTGGCGGTGTGTCCGTCCTGGGTCAGCGTGTAGCTGTATTCGGCGGAGCTCCCCGGATGGGCCGGGGGCAGGTGAAGAATGAGGGTGCTCATGGGTGAATTCGGCGGGCCATTCTAGGGCCTGTTCACGTCGGTGCCGGGGCAGGGAGCCGCCAGCCGGGCGGCCGGCGGGCGATCAGCGGGCGGCATTCGCCACGGGTTCCACGAAGCTGCCGCGTTCGCGCCACAGGGTGCGCGCCACGCCGCGCTGCTTGAGTACCAGCGAGCGCTCCTGCACCACCACCGAGCCCAGCCGCAAGCGGCCCTGTACTTCGAAGTAGGTGGAGGCGACGGTATGGGTCGCGCCCGTCAGCTCGGCGGTGCTGCCCACCAGCCGGCTGGCGTCGCTTTCACTGCGGAAGTGGCGCGCGTCGCGCGTCTGCACCAGGCGCTGCGCATCGGGCATGTCCAGCCGGTTGATGCTGGCCCACAGCACCAGGGCGCTGGCCGTGTTGAGGTTGACACGTGTGGGTGCAGGCAGCAGCGTCACGTAGGGCGTCAGGGCCTCGATGGTGGATGCGGGAATGCCCCACCACCCGAGCTGGGCGACGGTGCGCGGCATCAAGGGCGCGGCGCTGGCCTCGCCGCTGGTCGCCACGGCACGCACGATGGCCTGCGCGATGGTGTCCAGCTGCTGCTGGGGCAGGCTCAGGCCTTCGAAAAGGCGCGTGAACTGCGTGAGCGCGACGGGGTCCACCGTACCGTTGCCGGCCAGGTTGCGCAGGTTCATGCGCGACTGCAGGTCGATGATGCGGCCCGACAGGAAGGCGTCGGCGGTGTCGGTGCTCGCATCCTCCACCTGGCTCACATTGCGGTTGGCGGCCAGGAAGCTCGACAGTCGGGCCTCTTCCAGCGGCACGGCCCAGGGCTCGGCCAGGTTGTCGGTGCCGTCGCCGGCGCGGGCCAGCGAGTCTTCGCGCAGGATCAGCCGCGACCAGTCCAGCGCGCCGATCAGGATCCAGGCGGACTGGATGCGCGCACGCTCGGCCGTTTCGACTTCCACGGAGCGCCACTGCTGCCACAGCGCGGCTGCCGCGAAGGTGGCCACCAGGGTCACCGTCAGCATGGCCGCCAGCAGGGCGGCACCGCGCCCCTGCTTGCGGACGCTGCCCGCCGTGCGGCGTTGAGGCTTGCGGAAAAGGGGGCTGGCCGCTCTCATGATTTGTTGCCCCCGGTGAGGGGGTTGACCCAGTCCATCGTCAGGTCGCCCGAGAGCGCGCTGCCCGGCGCCGGCGTGATCTGCAGGCGGATGCCGTCCGGCACGGGCACGGTGGTGGCGGAGGCATTGGTGGGCGCCCCGGCCGTGGGCTGCGTGCCGGTGAACCCGGCGGTGCCCGCGGCCCCAGGGGCGCCGCTCGTGCCGCTGGAGAGGGCGTTGGACCATGCCCCGCCGCGGTAATAGAACAGCCGCCAGTTCTGCAGCGGCATCAGCAGGGTTTCGCTGCGGCGCTCGGCCTCTCCGGGCGTGCGAGCCCACTGCGCCGCGCGCTGCCAGGCCTGCGTCCACTCGGCGCGTGTGCGCACGGCGGGGGACTGCCAGCGCAGCCACTGGCCGCCGCGCAGCGCCCAGGCCACCACCACGGCGCCGTCGTCGCGCTGGCGCGGCCCCTGCCGCGTCAGCCGCAGGGCCTGGCCGTCCCAGTCGATGGGCTCGGCGTGTTCGATCACCTGCAGGGCATCCAGGTCGGCGCTCCACTGCGCCAGGACGGTCTGCACCACCATGAGTTCGTCGGCACGCTGTCGGGTCTGCTCCTGCGAGCGCACCATGCCGTCCAGCCCGCGCCAGCTGATGATGGCCAGCAGGGCCATGACCGAGATCGCCACCAGCAGTTCGATCAGCGTGAAGCCTTGTTGCATGGCGCGCAGCCGGCTCTGGCGCCGCAGCTGCTGGAGAGTGCCGGAACGGAGCATGGTCAGTACCTGCCCACGATGGTGGACAGCCGCAGCACGGGCAGGCCGCTTTCGAAGACCTGCGCATCCACGCGCCGGAACTGCGGGTTGGGCACGGGCATGACCGAGACGGTCACGTCGTAGCGCCGGCCGCCCTGTTCACATCCGAGCGCGGTGTCGCCGATGGATGGCATCTGGTTGGACAGCCGCACCTTGACCAGTTCGTTTTCGGCGCACAGGTGGGCCAGCAGCACGTCCGTCTGGCGAGCGGCATTGCGCGTCAGCGCCGAGGTCGCCTGCAGGCCGGCCATGAGCGCGATGGCCACGATGGCCAGCGCCACCAGCACCTCGACGAGCGTGAACCCGCGCACCGGTCGCGCAGTGCGTGCGGAAAACCGGCGGACGGGCGCGATCATTGCAAGACCTGGGCGATGAAGGGCCTCAGCCCGTCCGTGGCCACCCGCACGGCGCGCTGGGGGTGGGCTGCGTTCACGACCACGACCTCTTGCGGGCCGATCAGCGGCTCGGGGCCGAGCCACAGCACCGCATTGCCACGCACGCCGGTGCCGGCATCGAGCCAGCCGGTGGGCAGCCGCACATCGCCCGGCAGGCCCTCGAAGACGAAGCCCTGCGGCGTGGCGCGCCAGCGCACGGGGATGCCGGCGGTGCGGGACTGCACGCGCGCCGCCTCCAGCAGCGCGGACAGGCGCTCGCCCTCGCGCTGCAATTGCGTGTCGCCGCTGTCGCGCATCGCCAAGCCCACGCCGGCCGTGGCCAGCGCGATGATGGAGATCACGACCAGCAGCTCCAGCAGCGTGAAGCCGCGGAGCCGGCTGGGCCGGTTTAAGCAGTGGGCCGGGCGCACGGCAAACAACAGGACGAGTCAGGCCCGGCCGACGCTGAGGGCATCGGCGGTCATCTTGGGGCTGCCCCAAAAAGCGATCGGGCGCTCCGGGCGTCACCGAGCGACACGCAGTGCGCGACCGTGGGGGCCTGTATCGCCGCCGGGCCGCCCCAAGGCGAAACGCGGCCCCCTTGGGGGGCAGGGAGCGACACGCAGTGCGCGAGCGTGGGGGTCATGGTTTCGCCGCCGGGCCGCCCCAAGGCGAAACGCGGCCCCGTTGGGGGGCAGGGAGCGACACGCAGTGCGCGACCGTGGGGGCCATGCTTACTGCCAGCTCCCGATGTCTGCGTCCTTGCCTTCGCCGCCGGACTGTCCATCGGCACCGAAGGACATCACATCCACTTCGGCCTTGACGCCCGGGTTGAGGTACTGGTACGGGCGGCCCCACGGATCGTTGGGCAGCTTCTCCAGGTACGGGCGCCAGTTGCCGGGTGCGGGGGCGGCGCTGGGACGGGCAATGAGGGCCTGCAGGCCCTGCTCGGCCGTGGGGTAGCGCTGGTTGTCCAGGCGGTAGAGCTTCAGCGCCTGCATGATGTTGGTGATGTCGGTGCGTGCGGCTGTGCTGCGGGCATCGTCGGCGCGGTCCAGCACGTTCGGCACGATGAGCGCTGCCAGCACGCCGATGATGACCAGGACCACCATCAGCTCGATCAGGGTGAAGCCTGCCGCCAGGCGGCGGCGCGCGCGTTGCGCCAGGGAAGGGTGGGGTTGCTGCATCGCGTGGTTCTGACTCGGATGGGACATATCCGGTCAATCATAATCGTGCCATGTTGAGAAACTTAGACAGCCGCTGGGGCGTACGACTGGGCACGCTGGCGCTCTGGGCGCTGGCCGGCGCCAGCACGGTGTACTGGGGCTTGCGCCTGGGCGCGCGCCCGGCCGGGCTGCCGGCGCCGGTCTCCGCGCCGCAGCCGGTCGTGCCCGATGTGCAGGCGCTCGCCAAGCTGCTCGGGGCCGTGCCCACGGTGGCCGCCGCGGCACCGGCGGCGGCCAGCCGCTTCGTGCTGGTGGGCGTGCTGGCGGGCACCGCCAGCGGCGGCGGGGCGGCGCTGATCGCGGTGGACGGCAAGCCGGCCAAGCCTTACCGCGTGGGCGCCACGGTGGACCAGGGGCTGGTGCTGCAGTCGCTGGCGCGCCGTCAGGCAAGGCTCGGACCGGCGGTGGATGGCGAGACGACGATGTCGCTGGAAATGCCGCTCAAGCGTTCGCCTTGACGCCATCCGCAGGCCGATGACCACGCTGGTCGGCGGCGTGTTCTTTTACTTTCCCTTACTCACTTGCCCGGTTCGGCGGTGAGCGGCATGACGGTCCACGCACCATAGGCCGGTGCAGGCGCCGTCCACTCGTGCGATAGCGGTTGCCGTGCAGCGCCATGGTCCATCAGCCAGCGCAGGCATCGCACCACGCCGGCGTGCGTGATCCACAACACATCCCCGCCGTGCTGCAGGGCGCTTTGGCGGGCGTCCTGCCAGGCGGCGTCCACGCGCGCCAGCATCTGCGCGAGCGATTCCCCCTGGCCCGGGCGGTGCTCGCAGAAATCGGCCGCCCAGGCATCGATGTCGGCGCGGGCGATGCCACTCCAGGGGCGGCCTTCCCAGCTGCCGAAGTCCAGTTCTGCCAGGCGTGTATCGGATTTGGAAAGCCAATCGGGCTGTAGTGCTTGTAAATCATGCGCCAGCAGCTCACATCTTTGTAGCGGAGAGTGGCGGATGGCGGCCCAGCGCAGCGGGTGGGCTGCCACCAGCGCCTGGGCGGCCGCGCGGCTGGCCACCGCGTCAGCGGCCACATCCAGCCGGCCGTAGCAGATGCCCTCGTCCACCAGCGGGCGGGCATGCCGCGCCAGCCACAGGCGGGGGGCGGCAGGTTCGCTCATCGGCCGGCAGGGCCGAGCGCGAGGGCCGCGCCCAGATAGAAAGCGATCTCGCACACCTGCTGCGTGGCCCCCAGGCAGTCGCCGGTGAAACCCTGCAGCCGGCGCGTGAACCACCGGCCCATCCACGCGGCGGCCGCCGCGCTGCAGGCCAGTGCCGCGAGCAGCAGCGGCGCGCCCAGCCACCACGCCACCCCCAGCAACGCCGGGAGGCACCAGAGCGCGGCGGCCAGCAGCGAGGGCCCGGCGATGCGGTCCGCCAGCGGCTTGCTCTTGGAGGTGGCGCTGTCGCCCACGTGGCGCAGCCGGTGCACCAGCAACAGCGGCCAGAAGCGCGACAGCACGTGCGCGCCCAGCAGGGTGGGCAGCACGACGCCCAGGCCCTGCGTGCCCAGCAGCGCCAGCAGCGCCAGCTTGGCGGCCAGCGCCAGCACCAGCGCCATGGCACCGAAGGCGCCCAGGCGCGAGTCCTTCATGATCTCCAGCACCCGTTCGCGCTGCAGGCTGCCGCCCAGGCCATCGGCCACGTCGGCCAGGCCGTCCTCATGGAATCCGCCGGTGGCGAGGACCGTGGCGATGGTGCAACCCACCGCGGCCACCAGCGGCGCGAAGGGCTGCGGGCCCAGCCCGGCGTGGAGCGCCAGGTAGGCGAGCCCCCCCACGGTGCCCACCAGCCAACCCACGCCCGGAAAGTGCCCCGCGCTGGCCCGCAGCATGGCCGGGCTGTAGCCCACCCACTGCGCCAGCCGGCCCGTGACCGGCAAACGGGTGAAGAACTGCACCGCAAGCAGGAAATGGCGCAGGGCCGTCATGGGATGATTGCTATGTAAATAATAGCTGTATGCGCTGATGGATAAAGCGCTGGAGGCCTATTTTGCTCTCGTCAATCCGCCTGGGCCTGCAGGAACAGGCGATAGGCCGGGTTCAGCGTTTCCTCGACGTACGGATAGCCCAGCGTCTCCAGGAAGGCCTCGAACGCCGCCGTGTCCTCCGGCGGCACCTGCATGCCGACGAGGATGCGGCCGTAGTCCGCGCCCTGGTTGCGGTAGTGGAACAGGCTGATGTTCCAGGTCGGCTGCATCAGGCTGAGGAATTTCAGCAGCGCGCCGGGCCGCTCCGGGAAGGTGAAGCGCATCAGGCGCTCGTCCTGCGCCAGCGCCGAGCGGCCGCCCACCAGGTGGCGCAGGTGCTCCTTGGCCAGTTCGTCGTGCGTGAGGTCCAGCGCCTCGAAGCCGTTGCGCACGAAGTCCTGTGCGATGCGCTCCGAGCCGCCCTTGCCGGTGGTGGTCACGCCCACGAACACATGGGCACGACGGGCGTCGTTGATGCGGTAGTTGAACTCGGTCACGTTGCGCGTGCTGCCGGGCAGGGCGCCGACCACCTCGCAAAAGCGCCGGAAGCTGCCACGCTCCTCGGGGATGGTGACGGCCAACAGCGCCTCGCGCTCCTCGCCCACCTCGGCACGCTCGGCCACGAAGCGCAGCCGGTCGAAATTCATGTTGGCGCCGCACAGGATGGCGGCATAGGTCTCGCCCTGCGTCTGGTGCGTGTCCACGTACTGCTTGATGGCCGCCACCGCCAGTGCGCCGGCGGGCTCCACGATGCTGCGCGTGTCCACGAAGATGTCCTTGATCGCCGCGCAAACGGCGTCGGTGTCCACCAGCACAAAGTCGTCCACCAGGCCGCTGGCGACGCGGAAGGTCTCCTCACCCACCAGCTTCACGGCCGTGCCGTCGGAGAACAATCCCACGTCCGGCAACTGCACCCGCTGCTGCGCGCGCACGGACTGGGCCATGGCGTCGGAGTCGTTCATCTGCACGCCGATCACCTTGATGTCAGGGCGCACGGCCTTGATGTAGTTGGCCACGCCCGAGATCAGCCCGCCGCCGCCGATGGCGACGAACACCGCATCCAGCCGCGCGCTGCCCAGCCGCTGCACCTGGCGCAGGATCTCCATGGCAATCGTGCCTTGGCCCGCGATCACGTCCGGATCATCGAACGGATGCACGAAGGTGAGGCTCTGCTCCTGCTGCAAACGGGCGGCGTGCTCGTAGGCGTCGGAGTAGCTGTCGCCGTGCAGCACCACATCGCCGCCCAGTGTCTTGACGGCGTCGATCTTGAGCTGCGGCGTGGTCGTCGGCATGACCACCACGGCGCGGGTGCCCAGCTTGCTCGCACTCATCGCCACGCCCTGCGCGTGGTTGCCGGCCGAGGCGCAGATCACACCCTTCTTCAACTGCTCTGGCGACAGGTGCGCCATCTTGTTGTAAGCGCCGCGCAGCTTGAAGCTGAACACCGGCTGCTGGTCTTCGCGCTTGAGCAGCACCTGGTTGCCCAGCCGCCGGCTCAGCGCCTGGGCGGGCTGCAGGTCGGATTCCACGGCCACGTCGTAGACGCGCGCGGTCAGGATCTTCTTGAGGTAGTCGGACGGCGAGAGAGGCTGGGTCATAAGGCGGTCGGCAGGCACACGACCTGCAAGGCGGGCGGGGCGCTCATCATAGGCGCAGGGCGTCGGACCGCCTTGCGCGAAGTCCAAGGCAAAAAAAAACGGCCCCAAACCGTGAGGCTTGGGGCCGAATCCATCCTTTGAGGAGATGGAGGAGACAATCAGCGCGCCGGAACCGTGTGGTGCCTAGCGCATGGACGCAAGTGTATCGCAAGGGATGCTGCGATGCAGCAAAATCAGCGTTGACGCAGGCCAAGCGGCCCGTTTTCATCAATTCTTTTGGGAAAAAACAACATGGAATGCACCGTCAGCTGGACCGGCAACGCCGGCACGCGCTCGGGAATGGGTTTTGTCGCAGAAACCGGAAGCGGTCACGTCCTGGCGATGGATGGTGCCCCGGACGCCGCCAACCCGGCCAACGGCGGGCAGAACCTCGCCCCGCGCCCCATGGAAACGGTGCTGGCCGGCACGGGTGGCTGCACGGCCTACGACGTGGTGCTGATCCTCAAGCGTGGGCGCCATGACGTGCGGGGGTGCAGCGTCAAGCTGACATCGGAGCGTGCCGACACCGATCCCAAGGTCTTCACCAAGATCCACATGCAGTTCGTCGTCACGGGCCGCAACATCCCTGCAGCGGCGGTGGAACGCGCCATCGCCATGAGCCACGACAAGTACTGCTCGGCCAGCATCATGCTGGGCAAGACGGCAGAGATCACGACGGGCTTTGAGATCGTCGAGGCGTGACTGGCAGCCGTCTCGGTCAGATGTGCAATCAAAACAGGAGCGGCGCCGCCACGCAGGGCAACGAAAATGACAGTTTTGCGGCACTGAGTCGACTGTTGCTGTAGGGCAACGGAAAACGCGTTTGGACCGGAATCTAAGGGATTTTCTTTGCGAAACCTGCGTGCGTCTGTTGGAATAAGCAGAACTTCCCCACCAGGAGGTTGGCCCGGGGACCGGCAAGGAGACGATGCGAGCATCCAAAGTCCTAGCAATCCGGCGCCCTCTGTTTAACCTTGGAGTAACTCGTAATGAAAAAATCTCTGATTGCCCTGGCTGTGCTGGCTGCTTCCGGCGCTGCAATGGCTCAATCGTCCGTGACGCTGTTCGGTATCGTCGACACCGGCGTTGCTTACGTGAACAACGTTAACGCAGCTGGTGACAACAACTACGGCCTGTCCACGAGCGGCAACGCTACCAG
The DNA here is from genome assembly GCF_031453675.1 of Paracidovorax wautersii. Lineage (NCBI taxonomy): Bacteria > Pseudomonadati > Pseudomonadota > Betaproteobacteria > Burkholderiales > Comamonadaceae > Paracidovorax > Paracidovorax wautersii. The sequence goes on from NZ_JAVIZX010000001.1 coordinate 2,296,741, forward strand.
CCGTCTGGGCTTCCGCGGCGTTGAAGATCTGGGTGGCGGTCTGAAGGCCGGCTTCTGGCTCGAAGGCGAAATCTTCGGTGACGACGGCAACGGCAACGCCGGCTTCGACTTCCGTCGCCGCTCCACGCTGAGCCTGACTGGTGGTTTCGGTGAAGTCCGTCTGGGCCGTGACCAAACCGCTGGCTACAACAAGACCAGCTCCTACGACCTGTTCGGCCAAACCGGCATCGGCCAATTCATGGGCTGGCGCGCCTGGACCGGCGTGGCAAGCACGACCGCTGGTTCCGCCATCAACGACGCTAGCAACATCCGTTCTAGCAACATCGTCAGCTACTACACGCCTAACCTGAGCGGCTTCACCGGCGGCATCAGCTACGGCTTCGACGAGCAAGTCGCTGGCAAGGCTGGCCGTTACGTTGGCGGCAACGTGGCCTATGACAACGGCCCCCTGAGCGTGGCCCTGTCGTACGACCAACGCGAACTGAACGACACGTCTTCGCGTGACACCCTGACGTTCGGTGGTTCGTACAACCTGACCGTTGCCAAGATCAACGCGATCCTGCAACAGTCGAAGTACGACATCCCCGGCGCTTCGGATGCCAAGTTCAACGCCTACGCCCTGGGCGCTTCGCTGCCCGTCGGCGCTGGCGAGTTCAAGGTGCAGTACGCTCTGTACGACCAAAAGGCCATCGACTCCAAGGCTCACCAGATCTCTCTGGGCTATGTCCACAACCTGTCCAAGCGCACCGCTGTGTACGGCAACGTGGCATACCTGAAGAACAAGGACCGTTCCAACCTGGCCCTGCAAGCTAAGAACCTGAGCACCACGGGTCCTGGCGCTGGTGAAAACCAGACCGGCGTGCAAGTTGGTATCCGTCACGCTTTCTAATTGCTTGCTGGCCTAGCCAGCTTGAGTTAGACCAAAACCGCAGCCTTTGGGCTGCGGTTTTTTTTTTGCCCGGATGGGCGGGGTAGCGCCTCGACGCGGATGGTGCAGTCCGGGTCCGTGGCCGTCGCGCGAAGTCCTTGCCAGGGCGGTTTACCGCCGCAAGGTTGTGGGGCGTCTTCAAGGGCTGAGAGCCGGCCCCAGTGCTCTTCATGGCGGAAGGTGGGGCCGATCAATCCGGCGCATGTTCGGGCGCCGCGTTTCCTGCGTGGATTCCACGCGCGGGATACCCCGCTTTTTCCGTGCAGGCTGGGCGAGGCGGCAGCCCGCCTTTTGCCGACGGGCCGAGTCACCCCCATGCCATTTGGCGCGATCAACGCAGAGCGCTCTGCTGATTGGATCTGCCCCGGGCAAGAGGAGGGGCAGCGCGCAGCCCGCCTTCTCCGGTTTGAACCCCGATGCGGAATCAAGACATCGCCAATGGTGGCACCAAGCTTGCATTCACGGCGGCACATGCAGGGGCTGTTCGTGTCGCCGAAAGCGGGGTGTCCTCAGGGAATCCCCGTGGACCTTCCGGCGTGCGCTGCTGCAATAGTCCCCACTTTTCATCCAGGGAGGTTCCATGTCCGGTCTTGCTTCTCGATGGTGCACCGTCGCCGCTTTGGTGCTGGCATCTGTTCCCGTGGCCCAGGCGGCGCCGTTCAAGTGGGCCAGCCAGGGGGAGATATCCACGTGGGATATCCATTCGCAGAACAATGCCCTGCAGAACAACATCCATGCCTACGTGTACGAAACCTTGGTTCAGTACAACAGCCGCACCTTCGAGGTGGAGCCCGTGCTGGCGACGGCATGGAAGGAGATCAGCCCGACGCAGGTGCGCTTCACGCTGCGCCCAGGGGTGAAGTTCCATGACGGCTCGGCCTTCACTGCGGACGACGCGGTGTACTCGCTGAACCGGGCCATGGCCAAGACGTCGAACTACGGCCCGTATGTACAGGGCTTCGATCGCATTGCCAAGGTGGACGCGCAGACCATCGACATCCATCTCAAGGCGCCCAACCCGGTCCTGCTGCGCCAACTGACCGAACTGCGCGTGATGAGCAAGGCCTGGGCGGAGAAGAACAAGTCGGTCGAGCCCAAGGACATCAAAGGCTCCGACGAGAATTTCGCGCACCGCAATGCCATGGGCACGGGACCCTACACACTGGAGTCCTGGCAGCCCGACGTGCGCATGGTGTTCAAGCGCAACCCGAACTGGTGGGGGACGATGGAGGGCAATGTGACGGAGATCGTCTACACCCCCATCAAGTCGGCTGCCACCCGTGTGGCGGCGCTGCTGTCCGGGGAAGTGGACATGGTGCTCGATCCGTCCCCGCAGGACCTGGCGCGGCTGCGCTCCAGTGCCGACCTGAAGGTGGTGGACGGCGTCGAGAACCGGACGCTGTTTCTGGGCATGGACCAGTTCCGCGAGGAACTGGTGGGCTCCAACATCAAGGGCAAGAATCCGCTGAAGGACCTGCGCGTGCGCAAGGCGCTGTACCAGGCCATCGACGTGAACACGCTCACGCGCAGCATTCTGCGTGGCCTGGGCAAGCCGACCGGCACCCTGGTCGCGCCGCAGGTAGCGGGCTGGACCGAGGGCGTGGGCAAGCGCATGCCCTACGACGTGGAGGCTGCCAAGAAGCTGCTGGCCGAAGCTGGATACGCCGAGGGCTTCGAGGTCGACTTCGCCTGTCCCAACAATCGCTACATCAACGACGAAGCCGTCTGTCAGGCCGTCACCGCGATGTGGGCACGCGTTGGCGTGAAGGCCAAGCTGCGCACGCTGCCGCTGGTCACCTACTTCCCCATGATCCAGCGCAACGAGGCTAGCATCTACATGCTGGGCTGGGGCGTTCCGACCTTCGATGCGCTGTACAGCCTGCAGTCGTTGGTGCGCACCGTAGGCACGGGCGGCGACGGCAACTACAACGTGGGCCGCTACAGCAACCAGCGCATGGACTACCTGGTGGACCGCATCAAGATGGAAACGGATGCGCCGGTCCGCTCGCGCATGCTCACCGAGGCACTGCAACTGTCCAACGACACGGTCTCGCACATTCCGCTGTACGACCAGGTCATCCCCTGGGCCATGAAGAAGAAGATCGACATGGTGCACCGGGCCGACAACCGCATCGACATGCGGGCCGTGAAGGTCAACTGAGGCTTCTCGCCCACCCGCAGTACCCGGGCCTGCGCAGCTCTTGCGCACGCCCTGGTGCTATCCCGGGAGCCACTGGGTTTTTGGGGTCCGCGCGAGAGGGACCCTGCTAGCATGCTCCATTCATTTCCGGTTCTCTGAATGCTCGCCTTTATCCTGCGCCGCCTCATACAGGCCGTGATCGTGATGGTCACCGTGGCTTTCATCTCCTTCATGCTGTTCCAGTACGTGGGAGACCCCGTCGTGTTTCTGCTGGGGCAGGATGCGACGCCGGAGCAGATCCGCGAGATGCGCGCTTCGCTGGGGCTGGACCAGCCGTTCATCGTGCAGTTCTGGCACTTCCTGGTGAATGCGGCCCAGGGCGAATTCGGGCTGAGCCTGCGGCAGGGCGCCAAGGTTTCGCGCCTGATTGCCGAGCGCTTCCCCGCCACGCTGGAACTGGCGCTGGTGGCCGCGCTCATCGCGCTGGTCGTCGGCGTGCCGATGGGCGTGTATGCGGCGCTGCGCCGCGGCACATTCACCAGCCAGCTTTTCATGACGCTGTCGCTGCTGGGCGTGTCGCTGCCCACCTTCCTCATCGGCATCCTGCTGATCCTGGTGTTCGCCGTGCACCTGGGCTGGTTCCCCAGCTTCGGCCGTGGCCAGGTCACCGACCTGGGGTGGTGGAGCACCGGACTGCTCACGGCCAAGGGCTGGCACCACATCACGCTGCCGGCGGTGACGCTGGCGATCTTCCAGCTCACGCTGATCATGCGGCTGGTGCGCGCCGAGATGCTGGAGGTGCTGCGCACCGACTACATCAAGTTCGCGCGCGCCCGCGGCCTGTCGGACCGCGCCATCCACTTCGGCCATGCCCTCAAGAACACGCTGGTGCCGGTGATGACCATCACCGGCCTGCAACTGGGCGGCCTGATTGCCTTCGCCATCATCACCGAGACGGTGTTCCAGTGGCCGGGCATGGGCCTGCTGTTCATCCAGGCGGTCACCTTCGCCGACATCCCCGTGATGGCCGCCTACCTGTGCCTGATCGCGCTGATCTTCGTAGTCATCAATCTTGTGGTGGACCTGCTGTACTTCGCCGTCGACCCGCGCCTGCGCGTGGGAGGCAAGGCGGGAGGCCACTGAGATGCAGCCCGCGCGACTGAAGGCCGGCGGCCGGGCGTTTGCGCACATCGCGCAGTTCCATCCCGAGCTCACGGCGTTCCGGCGAGACCTGCATGCGCACCCCGAGCTGGGCTTCGAGGAGGTCTACACCGCCGCCCGCGTCAAGGAGGCCCTGCGCCTGTGCGGCGTGGACGAGGTGCACGACGGCATCGGCCGTACCGGCGTGGTGGGCGTGATCCACGGCCAGGGCCGGTCCACCGGCAGCATGATCGGCCTGCGCGCCGACATGGATGCGCTGCCCATGACCGAGACCAACGAGGTGGCCTGGAAGTCCTGCAAGCCGGGCCTCATGCACGGCTGCGGGCACGACGGGCACACGGCCATGCTGGTGGGCGCGGCGCGCTACCTGGCCGCCACGCGCCACTTCGACGGCACGGCCGTGCTGATCTTCCAACCGGGCGAAGAAGGCTTCGGCGGCGCGCGCGTGATGATCGAAGACGGCCTGTTCGAGCGTTTCCCCGTGCAGTCGGTCTACGCCATGCACAACTGGCCGGCGATGAAGCCCGGCACGGTGGGGCTCAACTCCGGCGCCATGATGGCGGCGGCGGACCGCATCACCATCGAGATCAGCGGCCGGGGCGGCCACGGCGCGCATGCCTATCAGGCGGTGGACGTGGTGCTGGTGGCCGCGCACATCATCACGGCGGTGCAGGGCATCGTCTCGCGCAACGTGCGGCCGCTCGACAGCGCGGTGATCAGCCTGTGCGCCGTGCAGGCCGGGGACCTGGGCGCCTTCAGCGTGCTGCCGGGCACCGCCACGCTGGTGGGCACGGTGCGCAGCTTCGACCCGGTGGTGCAGGACATGGTGCAGCGGCGCATCCAGGAGCTGTGCGGCGCCATCGCACTGGGCTTCGGCGCCACGGCCAACGTGCGCTACGAGCGCATCTACCCGGCCACCATCAACACCGAAAGCGATGCGATCTTTGCCGGCAACGTGGCCGAGTCGCTGGTGGGGGCCGAGAACGTGGTGCGCGACCTGGAGCCCAGCATGGGCGCGGAGGATTTCTCCTTCATGCTGCAGAGCCGCCCCGGGGCCTACCTGCGCATCGGCCAGGGCACGGGGCCCGGCAACAGCGCGCTGCACAACAGCCGCTACGACTTCAACGACGACATCCTGCCCCTGGGCGCTGCGCTGCACGCCAGCCTGGTGGAGCAGGCCATGCCGCTCGCGTCGGCCTAGCCGCCAGGCCGTCACGCCTCTTCCATGCCAGGATCTCCATGAAAATACAAAGAAAATGGGCCGCAGCGTCCGTCCTGATTGCGCTGCCAGCTATGGTTTTGGTAGCGAATGCGCAGGTGATCCGGGTGGCGAACCAGGGCGATGCGCTGTCCATGGACCCGCACTCGCTCAACGAGTCGCTGCAGCTGAGCGTCACCGGCAACGTGTACGAACCGCTGATCGGGCGCAACAAGGATTTGAGCCTGGCGCCGGCGCTGGCCACGGCCTGGAAGCAGACCGCGCCCACGGTCTGGCGCTTCGAACTGCGCAAGGGCGTGCTTTTCCACGACGGCACGCCGTTCACGGCAGACGACGTGCTGTTCTCCCTGCAGCGCACGCAGGCCAACGCGTCCGACATGAAGACGTACACCAACGACTTCCAGGAGGTGCGCAAGATCGACGACCACACGGTCGAGATCGAGACCAAGGCGCCGTACCCCATCCTGCCCGAGGTGCTCACGCTGGTCTACATGATGAGCAAGAGCTGGTGCGAGACGAACCAGGCCGTCGTGCCGGTGGACCGCCGCAAGGGCGTGGAGAACGCGGCGTCGTTCCGCGCCAACGGCACCGGCCCGTTCCGCGTGCGAGAGCGCCAGCCCAACGTGCGCACCGTGTTCACGCGCAACGGCAGCTACTGGGGCACCATCGAGAGCAATGCCGCGGAGGTGGTCTACACCCCCATCGGCAACGATGCCACCCGCGTGGCCGCGCTGCTGTCGGGCGAGGTGGACGTGATGGAGCCCGTGCCGCTGCAGGACATCGACCGTGTGAACGGCAGCAACCTTACGCGCGCCGTCACCGGCCCCGAGCTGCGCACCATCTTCCTGGGCATGGACCAGAAGCGCGACGAGCTGCTGTATTCCAGCGTGAAGGGCAAGAACCCCTTCAAGGACAAGCGCGTGCGCCAGGCCTTCTACCAGGCCATCGACATCGACGGCATCCGCAAGACGGTGATGCGCGGCGCGAGCAATCCGTCGGCGCTGCTCGTGGGCCCGGGCGTGAACGGCTTCACTCCCGACATCAAGCGCCTGGCCTACGACGTCAACGCCGCCAAGAAGCTGATGGCAGAGGCGGGCTATGCCGAGGGCTTCGAGGTCGGCATGAACTGCCCCAACGACCGCTACGTGAACGATGCGCGCATCTGTCAGACCATTGCCGCCAACCTGTCGCGCATCAACGTCAAGGTGAATCTGCAGGCCGAGACCAAGGGCACGTACTTCCCCAAGGTGCTGCGGCGCGACACCAGCTTCTACATGCTCGGCTGGACGCCGGCCACCTACGACGCGCACAACGCGCTGAACGCCATCGCATCCTGCGTGGACGACAAGGGGGCAGGGCAGTTCAACCTGGGCGGCTACTGCAACCCGAAGGTGGACGCGTTGACCCAGCAGGTGCAGTCGGAGACCGACAGGACCCGGCGCAACGCGCTGATCCGCCAGGCGTTCGAACTGCATGCGGCCGACGTCGGCCACATTCCGCTGCACCAGCAGGCCCTGGCCTGGGGGGTGTCCCGCAAGGTCCGGCTGGTCCAGCTGGCCGACAACTTCATGCCTTTCAAGTGGATGAGCATCAGTCCGTAGCCTGACGGCGCCCTGCGCCCGCAGTGCCTGCAGCGGCCACCGCCGACGCAGGCCCCGACCGCAGCCAGACCGGCCATCCGCCTGCCTGACCTGCCCTTGTTTCCCGAGAGTCCTCACGATGAAAAAAACGCTCTTCCGCTGGTACGACAGCGATGTCGGCCACAGCTTCCGCACCTCGCCCGTGGCCATCGGCGCGGCCCTGATCGCCGTCGTCTGCGTGTTCTGCGCGGTCTTCGCCGGCTGGGTGGCGCCGCACAACCCGTTCGACCTGACCACGCTGGAGCTGTCCGACGCGCGGCTGCCGCCCTGGTGGAACACCGAAGGCGGCGGCACCTGGAAGTACCCGCTGGGCACCGACGACCAGGGCCGCGACATCCTCTCCGCCGTGATCTACGGCGCCCGCATCTCGCTGATCGTTGGCTTCGCCTCGGTGGTGCTGTCGGTGGTGGTGGGCGTGGCGCTGGGCCTGCTGGCAGGCTTTCGCGGCGGCTGGGTGGACGGCGTGCTGATGCGCCTGTGCGATGTGATGCTGTCCTTCCCCGCCATCCTGGTGGCGCTGCTGATCGCCGGCGTGGGCCGTGCGGTGTTCCCCAATGCGCACGAGTCGCTGGCCTTCGGCGTGCTGATCATTTCCATCTCGCTCACCGGGTGGGTGCAGTACGCGCGCACGGTGCGCGGCTCCACGCTGGTGGAGCGCAACAAGGAATACGTGCAGGCCGCCCGCGTCACGGGCGTGTCGCCGCTGCGCATCATGCGCAAGCACGTGCTGCCCAACGTGATGGGCCCGGTCATGGTGCTGGCCACCATCCAAGTGGCCACGGCCATCATCACCGAGGCCACGCTGTCTTTCCTGGGGGTGGGCGCGCCGCCCACGTCGCCCTCGCTGGGCACGCTGATCCGCATCGGCAACGACTACCTCTTCTCCGGCGAATGGTGGATCACCGTGTTCCCGGGCGTCATGCTGGTGCTCATCGCACTGTCGGTGAACCTGCTGGGCGACTGGCTGCGCGACGCCCTGAACCCCCGCCTGCGTTGAACATGAAGCACTACCTCCTGTGCGACTTCGTCGCTCCGTACCCCGGCCTGAGGCCGCGGCTCTTCGCGCACGTCCAAGCCTGCGCGGGCAGGCTTGGAGCCACGGCGCTCAGCCCCTTCTCTCATCGCTGCGCGATGGGCGGGGGGACGCCGCCCCCACTGCGGGGCGGCCCTTGCTCGGCGGCCGCTGGCCTGGACCGCGCCAGTTCCACGAACGCGCGCTCGTGCACCAGATAACGGATTGATTGCCATGTCCCTACTCGAAGTCAAGAACCTCGTCGTCGAATTCCCCGGCCGCCGCGGCACGCTGCGCGCGCTGGACGATATTTCCTTCTCGATCGCACCCGGAGAAATCCTGGGCGTGGTGGGTGAATCCGGTGCGGGCAAGTCGCTCACCGGTGCGTCCATCATCGGCCTGCTGGAGCCGCCGGGCCGCGTGGCCTCCGGCCAGATCCTGCTGGAAGGCCAGCGCATCGACCACCTCAAGAACGACCAGATGCGCCACATCCGTGGCCGCAAGATCGGCGCGATCTTCCAGGACCCGCTGACCTCGCTGAACCCGCTGTACACCGTGGGCCAGCAGCTCACCGAAACCATTCAGACCCATCTGCCGGTGAACGCCGCCGAAGCCCGCCGCCGCGCCATCGACCTGCTCAAGGACACGGGCATTCCAGCGGCCGAGCAGCGCATCGACCACTACCCGCACCAGTTCTCGGGCGGCATGCGCCAGCGCGTGGTGATCGCCCTGGCCCTGGCGGCCGAGCCCAAGCTCATCGTGGCCGACGAGCCCACGACGGCGCTGGACGTGTCCATCCAGGCGCAGATCATTCAATTGCTGAAGAACATCTGCAAATCGCGCGGCGCGGCCGTGATGCTGATCACGCACGACATGGGCGTGATCGCCGAGACCTGCGACCGCGTGGCCGTCATGTACGCCGGCCGCATCGCCGAGATCGGCCCGGTGCACGAGGTCATCAACCACCCCGCCCATCCCTACACGGCCGGCCTGATGGCTTCCATCCCCGACATGGCGCAGGACCGTGAGCGCCTGAACCAGATCGACGGTGCCATGCCGCGCCTGAACGCCATTCCCAAGGGCTGCGCCTTCAACCCGCGCTGCAAGCACACCTTCGACCGCTGCCTGGTCGAGCGGCCCGACCTGTTGCAGGCCGGTGCTACGCGCGCGGCCTGCTGGCTGCACGACACCCAGGCGCAAGCCGCCGCCATCACCGGAGAAACCGCATGAGCGCCGTGCAAGAGAAGAACGCAGCCGCCGCAGCATCAGGTGCCACGAGCGGCGCGCAGCCTCTGGTGCGCGCGCACGACCTGGCCAAGACCTTCGACGTGTCCGCCCCCTGGCTGAACCGCGTGCTGGAGCGCAAGCCGCGCGCGCTGCTGCATGCCGTGGACGGCGTGAGCTTCGAGATCGAGAAGGGCAAGACGCTGGCCCTGGTGGGCGAATCGGGCTGCGGCAAGAGCACCGTAGCGCGCCTGCTGGTGGGCTTGTACGAGCCCACGCGGGGCGGCCTGACCTTCGACGACCAGGACGCCCACGCGGCCTTCAAGGGCAGCAACGCGCAGGCCATGCGCCGGCGCATCCAGATGATCTTCCAGGACCCATACGCAAGCCTGAACCCGCGCTGGCTGGTGGAAGACATCATCGGCGAGCCGCTGCGCGAGCACGGCCTGATCACCGACAAGGCGCAGCTGAAAGCACGCGTGGGCGAGCTGCTGCAATCGGTCGGCCTGTCGCCGCTGGACATGGTGAAGTACCCGCACCAGTTCTCGGGCGGCCAGCGCCAGCGCATCTCGATTGCGCGGGCCCTGGCGACCGAGCCGGAGTTTCTGGTGTGCGACGAGCCCACGTCCGCGCTTGACGTGTCGGTGCAGGCGCAGGTGCTCAACATCATGAAGGACCTGCAGCGCCAGCGGCAGCTCACCTACCTGTTCATCAGCCACAACCTCGCCGTGGTGCGCCACGTGAGCGACCAGGTCGGCGTGATGTACCTGGGCCGCCTGGTCGAGCTGGCCGACAAGCAGCAGCTGTTCGCGGCCCCGCGCCACCCGTACACGCGCATGCTGCTGGACGCGATCCCGAAGATGCATGACACGGGCAAGGCGCGCACGCCCGTGCAGGGCGAGGTGCCCAACCCCCTGAATCCGCCGTCCGGCTGCGCCTTCAATCCGCGCTGCCCCTACGCCAACGACCGCTGCCGCACCGAGCGCCCCGCGCTCATCAACGACGGCGGTACCCGCGTGGCATGCCACGGTATCGAGGAAGGCCGCATTCCGCTGCAAGCGCTGGCGGTTTGAGTGTTTTGGGCCGCTGGCACTTGTGGATAAAGCGTAGGAAGCTATCAAATAAATAGCAAAAGCCCCGCAGTCGCCTGCGGGGCTTTTGCTTTGGAAGCCGCGCTATCGCCGGCCCGGATCTGAGGGGTGCGGCTGTGGCCCGCGTGCACCGCTGGGCCGCTCAGAAGGTGTGAAGCAATCCGGCGTTGTTTCGTAGAACGGGCCTGGGTGGTGGACCCGTTTACCCCCTCTTAGTTGAAGCGGCCGTGCACGCCGCCCAGGCTGTAGCGGCCGGCGCCCAGCAGCATCACCGCCAGCGCGCCGAAGAGGTACAGGCCCTGCAGTTCCAGCGCCCAGCCGCCTTGCTTGGTGAGCGCGAACAGGTCGGCCATGTGCACCAGGCCGAAGGCCACCAGCATGTTGACCACGATGATGGCCGCGCCGGCGCGCGTGGCGATGCCGGCGATCAGCAGCAGCGGCGCCACGATCTCGCCGATGAATACGCCGTAGGCCAGCACGCCTGGCAGGCCGGCCTTCTCCAGCATGCCGGCGATGAAGCCCACGCCGGCGTGTACCTTGAAGATGCCGTGCAGCAGCACCAGGATGCCGATGGACAGGCGCAGCACCAGCTTGCCGGCATCGTCGGTCGACGGGATGGCAGCCGGCGAAGCCGTGGTGCGGGACGTGGAATGCAGGGTCTTGGTGTTCATGGTGTGGTCCTCTCTGAATGTGTGTGGCGGAAAGCACGCAGTGTCGGCGGGAGGTGCGAACGCGGTCGGTGCGTTTGCGCACACATTTAGCCAGAAAGTGGCCGTATTGGGGGCCGCCAGCCGAGATGCCTGTGGTGGCCATCCGCCGTGCGAAGCCCCAGGCCTTTCATGCCGCTGTCATCCTTGCGCACCACCATGCCGGCTTTGAATCAAGACGGGAGAGCGTGTGATGGGATCGAACCAGCAGGGCGCATGGCGCCTGCGTACGGGTGTGGTGGCGCTGGTGGCTGCCGGCGTGCTGGCTGCCTGCGGCGGCAGCGGCGACGACAGCAACAACGGCACCGGCAGCACCGGCAATCCGGGCAGCGGCGGCGGCACGGGCAGCGCCGGCCAGCCCATGGAACTGACGATCCTGCACATCAACGACCACCACTCCACCCTGGAGTCCAAGTCCAAGACCCTGACGCTCTCGGCCGGTGGCGCCAGCCCGGTCAACGTGGCGGTGGATGCCGGCGGCTTCCCGCGGGTGGCCGCAGCCATCGAGTCGCTGGCCGCGCAGTCGCCCAACGTGCTCAAGCTGCACGCCGGGGATGCGCTCACCGGTACGCTGTACTTCAACCGCGCAGGCAGCGATGGCGAGGCCGATGCCGCGCTGATGAACACGGTGTGCTTCGACGCCTTCACGCTGGGCAACCACGAGTTCGACAAGGGCGACAGCGGGCTCAAGGGCTTCATCGATCTGCTGCACCAGGGCAGCTGCAAGACGCCGGTGCTGAGCGCCAACGTGGCGTTCGGCGCCAATTCCGCACTGAGCGCGGCCAGGGCGCCCGGCTATGTAAACCCTGTGGCGGTGGTGGAACGCGGCGGGCAGAAGATCGGCATCGTCGGCCTCACCATCGCGCAGAAGACCAAGGCCTCGTCCAGCCCCGACGCCGACACCACGTTCGAAGACGAGGCCACCGCCGCGCAGCGCGAGATCGACAAGCTGCGCGCGCAGGGCATCAACAAGATCGTGGTCATGAGCCATGTGGGCTATGGCTACGACCTGCAGATCGTGCCCCGGCTCTCGGGCGTGGACGTGGTAGTGGGCGGCGACTCGCACACCCTGCTGGGCCCCGATACGCTGGCCACCACCGGCGTGGGCACCCCGGGCGGCGCCTACCCCACACGCCTGGCCGACAAGGACGGCAGGAACGTCTGCGTGGTGCAGGCCTGGGAGTACGCCCAGGTGGTGGGCGAGTTGAAGGTCTCGTTCGACGCGGCTGGCAACGTCACGCAGTGCGCGGGCACGCCGCATGTGCTGATCGGCAGTGACTTCACGGTGGCCGGCAAGGCGCCCACCGACGCGGAGAAGAAGGCGATCGACGCCGCCGTGGCCGCCACGGGCTTCCTGCGCGTGACGCAGCCATCGGCAGCGGCCACGCAGAAGCTGCAGCCCTACAAGGACCGAGTGGCGGTGTTCAACCAGACCCAGGTGGCGACGGTGCCGCAAGAGCTGTGCTCGCGCCGCGTTCCGGGCGGGCCGGGCACGGCCGACTACAGCCGGTCCAGCGCTGCGTGCACGGCCGAGGGCAGCGTGAGCGTGCGGGGCGGCGACATCCAGCAGCTGGTGGCGCAAGCGTATCTGGACGTGGCCAACGCGCAGTACGGCGGTGCCGACATCTCGCTGCAAAGCGGCGGCGGCGTGCGCATTCCGCTGACCGGCACCGTGACGGCGGCGCAGGCGATCCAGGTGCTGCCCTTCGGCAACATGCTGTTCCGCCTCAACGTGACCGGCACGGAAGTGAAGGCCATGCTGGAAGACGGCCTGGAGGCCGTGTATGGCGCGGGCGGCTCCACCGGCCCGTATCCCTACACCGGAGGCCTGCGCTTCGACGTGAATGCCCAGGCAGCGTTCGGCCAACGCATCTCGGGTGCCGAAGTGCGCAACGCCACCAGCGGCGCCTGGGAGCCGCTCGATGCGGCCAAGACCTACCGCCTGTTCGTCCTGAGCTTCAACGCCACCGGCGGCGACGGCTACAAGACACTGGCCGCCGTGCCGGCCACCCGCCGCCTGGACATCGGCGTGCTGGATGCCGACGTGTTCTTCAGCTACATCGAAAAGCAGGCCAAGGACCCGGTCAGCGGGCTGCCCCGCCTGGGCCGCCTGCCGCACGAGCTGTACAGCACCAAGAGCTTCGTCGCGCCTGCGGCGCGGTAGGAAGGAAGAAAGCGGCTGCAGGGGCATCCGAGGCCGCTGGCACTGCCAGCGCAGTGCTTCAGGTGATTTTGCTATAGCTTGTATAGCTGCTTGCGCTAGTGCAGACAGCGCTAGCGCCTGTTTTGGCTTGAATTTCCGCAGGAGCGGACTGGCCAGGTTATGCCGTGGCCGGCTGCAGAAACGTCGCCGCCGCCGCGTGGACGAGCTGTGCGGCCGTCAGCGCGTAGCCCAGGCTGTAGCCCGCGTGGCGCGGAAGATGGCCCGGCGCCACGCCGTAGAACCACCGCCCGTGCCCATAGTCAGCCCGAAGTCCCAAAGCGCGTGCGACCTGCCCGACGTCTGCCAATGGGGCTGGCACCGGACGCGCTCCGACTCAGGTATAGCGCTTGGCGCGCAGGTTGTCCTTCATCTGCTGCAGCAGCGGCTGCAGGGGCTCGCCGATGCGCAGGGCCACGCAGGTGGCCAGCACGTCGATGATCAGCAGGTGCATAAGGCGCGACACCATGGGGCTGTACCGGTCGTAGCCTTCGGGGTGGTCGGCGGCCAGGTGGATGTGGCAGGCCAGTGCCAGCGGCGAGCCGCTGGCCGTGATGGCGATGGTGGTCGCGCCCTTCTTGCGTGCGATGTCGGCCGCATCCATCAGGTCGCGTGTGCGGCCCGAGTTGGACACGATCACCACGCAGTCGCCGGGCCCCAGCAGCGTGGCGCTCATCACCTGCATGTGGCCGTCGCTGGTGCTGATGCTGGTGATGCCCAGGCGGAAGAACTTGTGCTGCGCGTCCTGCGCCACGATGCCCGAGTTGCCCGCGCCGTAGAACTCGATGCGCTTGCCCGTCTGCCAGGTGGCGGCAATCGCCTCGGCCGCGCGCTCGATGGCGCCCGTGCTGGCCGCGTTGCGGTACTGCAGGAAGGCCGCCACCGCGTTGTCCACGACCTTCACCAGCACATCGCCGGTCTTGTCGTCGGCGTCCACGCTGCGGTGGATGAAGGGCACGCCCTCGCTCACGCTGCCGGCCAGCTTGAGCTTGAAGTCCGCCAGACCGTCGTAGCCCATGCTGCGGCAAAAGCGCACCACGGTAGGCTTGCTCACACCGGCCCGCGCGGCCAGCTCGCGCACCGGCAGCCGCGCGAAGGCGCGCGCGTCGTCCAGCACGAGCTGCGCCACGCGCTGCTCGGCCGGTGCCAGCGAGGGCAGGGAGGCGGTGATGCGGTCGAGCATCTCAGCCCTCCGCCCTGCCGGGCGCCGCGGCCTGCGGCCGCCAGCGCGGCAGCAGTCCGACCCGCCCGATGGCCGCGGAGCAGGCCGTGCCAGCAGACGCCGTGGAACCGGCTTTGCCGGGCCACGGGCGTCGTCCCCCCTCGGGGGGAAGGCGCCGCAGGCGACTCAGGAGGGGCTTCACGCCTCCTCCATCCAGCTATGGCCTTCGCGCGCCACCATGGCGCTGGCCGCACTGGGGCCCCAGCTGCCGGCAGCGTAGGGCCGCGGGCCCTCATCGGAGTCGCGCCAGGACTGCATGATGGGCTCCACCCAGCGCCAGGCGGCCTCCTGCTCGTCGGCGCGCACGAAGAGGTTCAGGCGGCCGGCAATCACGTCCAGCAGCAGGCGTTCGTAGGCGCCCACCCGCTCGGTGCCGAAGCGCTGCTCGAAGTCCAGGTCCAAGTGCACGGGCGCCAGCGACTGCACCTCGGAAATGCGCATGCCGCGCTTTTCCTGCCCGGCCGCGAACAGGTGCAGCGCCACGCCGTCGCGCGGCTGCAGATGGATCACCAGCCGGTTGGCCGCGCCCAGCGGCGAGCGGTAGATGGGGTGCGGCGTCGGCCGGAAGTTGATGGCGATGTGCGCCTCGTGCGAGGCCAGGCGCTTGCCGGTGCGCACGTAGAAGGGCACGCCGGCCCAGCGCCAGTTGGCGATCTCGGTGCGCAGGGCCACGAAGGTTTCGGTGCGGCTGTCGGGCGGCACGCCGGGCTCTTCCGCATAGCCCTTCACGCGCTCGCCGCCCAGGCTGCCGGCCGCGTACTGGCCGCGCACCACATCGCGCGCCAGCGTGGCGGGCGTCCACGGCACCAGCGAGCGCAGCACCTTGAGCTTTTCGTCGCGGATGGCGTCGGCGTGCGCATTGATGGGCGGTTCCATGGCAATGGCGCACAGCAACTGCAGAGCGTGGTTCTGCACCATGTCGCGCAGCGCGCCGGTGCCGTCGTAGAAGGCGCCGCGCTTTTCCACACCCAGCTTCTCGGCCATGGTGATCTCGATGCTGGCCACCGTTTCGCGCCGCCACAGCGGCTCGAACAGCGTGTTGCCGAAGCGCAGCGCCAGCAGGTTCTGCACCGACGGTTTGCCCAGGTAGTGGTCGATGCGGAAGATCTGTTCCTCGCGGAACACCGTGCGCACGGCGGCGTTGATGGCGCGATTGGATTCGAGGTCGTGGCCCAGGGGTTTTTCCAGCACCACGCGGGTGTTCGGCGTGGCCAGCCCGGCCGCGCCCAGTTGCTCGCAGGCGGTGGTGAACAGGCCGGGCGCGGTGGCCAGGTACATCACCACCGTATCGGCATTGCGTTCGCGCAGGCGGGCGGCCAGCGCGGCGTAGTCCTCGGGGCGCGACAGGTCCATGCGCTGGTACTGCAGCAGTGCGGCGAAGCGGTCGAACTCTGCGGCGCTGGGCCGCTTTTCCTGGATGACGGCGTCGAAGCGGCTGGCGATGAGGTCGCGGTACTGCGTGTCGCTCAGGTCGTCGCGGGCCACGCCGATGATGCGGCCGTTCGCCGGCAGGGAGCCGTGGCGGAAGGCCTGGAAGAGGGCGGGCAGCAGCTTGCGCCAGGCCAGATCGCCCGTGCCGCCAAACAAGACCAGATCGAAGCTCATCGGGGGAGTGTCTCCTGCGTAGGGAATCGGAATCGGTAATAAAGCGACGGACTATGTTACCGAGTTTCAGCAAGCGGCCTTCGCTGACAGCGGACCGCTCCATCCGCCGCATACACTCATCGGTTGCCGTGCCAGGACCGAGAGCCTGCTGCGCTTCACAGGGAGAGGATTTGCCATGAACCAACTCGACGCGCTCAAACAGTTCACCACCGTGGTGGCCGATACCGGCGACTTCCGCCAGTTGAGCGCCTTCCAGCCGCAGGATGCCACCACCAACCCCTCGCTGATCCTCAAGGCCGTGCAGAAACCCGAGTACGCACCGCTGATGACCGAGGCCGTGGGCCGCTGGCGCGGCCGCGCGCTGGACGAGGTGATGGACCGCCTCATCGTGCGCTTCGGCTGCGAGATCCTCTCGCTCATCCCCGGCCGCGTGTCCACCGAAGTGGATGCCCGCCTGTCCTTCGACACCGCCGCCACCGTGACGCGCGGCGAGCGCATCATCGAGCTGTACCAGGCCGAAGGCATTCCGACGGACCGCGTGCTCATCAAGATCGCCTCCACCTGGGAGGGCATCGAGGCCGCGCGCATCCTGGAGAGCCGCGGCATCCACACCAATCTCACGCTGCTGTTCTCGTTCGCACAGGCCGTGGCCTGCGGCCAGGCCAAGGTGCAGCTGATCTCCCCGTTCGTGGGCCGCATCTACGACTGGTACAAGAAGCAGGCGGGCGCGTCGTGGGACGAGGCGTCGATGTCGGGCCCCAACGACCCGGGCGTGCAATCGGTGCGGACCATCTACAACCACTACAAGCACTTCGGCATCGCCACCGAGGTGATGGGCGCGAGCTTCCGCAACGTCGGGCAGATCATCGCCCTGGCCGGCTGCGATCTGCTCACCATCGCCCCCGATCTGCTGGCCCAGCTGGCCGCGAGCGAGGCGCCCATGGTCCGTGCGCTGGACCCCGCGGCCGCCCGCGAGGTCGATCTGCCTGCGGTGAACTTCGACGAGGCCGCCTTCCGCTATGCACTCAACGCCGATGCCATGGCCACCGAGAAGCTGGCCGAGGGCATCCGCGCCTTCGCGGCCGATGCCGCCAAGCTCGAACAACTGATGCAAGCCGCCGCATGACCGATACCCGCACCCGCTGTGACCGCACGCCCGCCTGGGGCCTGCTGCAAGACCATTACGAACGCATGGGGCGCGGCTTCGACCTGCGGGGTGCCTTCGCCTCCGACGCCCAGCGCTTCGCGCGGTTCAGCCAGCAGGCGCCGCACGTCTTTGCGGACCTGTCCAAGAACCTGATCGACGCACGCGCCGAGGAACTGCTGCTGCAGCTGGCGCGCGAATCCGGCCTGGAGGCGTACCGTGATGCCATGTTCGCGGGCGAGGCCATCAACAACACCGAAGAGCGCGCCGTCATGCACTGGCTGCTGCGCACGCCGCGGGATGCGCAGACACCGAACGCGACCGTCGCTGCGGGGCTGCAGGAAGTGCACGGCACGCTGGACACGATGCTGGCCCTGGCGGAGCGCGTGCGTGCCGACGACGCCATCACCGACATCGTCAACATCGGCATCGGCGGCTCCGACCTGGGCCCTTCGGTGGTGGTCAAGGCGCTGGAAGACCTGCGCCATCCGGGCAAGCGGCTGCACTTCATCTCGAACGTGGATGGCATGGAGCTGGGCACCATGCTGCGACAGCTGCGGCCCGAGAACACGCTGTTCCTCATCGCCTCCAAGACCTTCACCACCGCCGAGACGATGACGAACGCGCATGCCGCGCGGCGCTGGTTCGTGGAGCACGGCGGCAGCGACGACCGGGCGGCCCCGCTGTCGCTGTCGCGCCATTTCTATGCGCTGACGACCAACATCGAGGCCGCGCGCACCTTCGGCATCGACACCACCCTGGGCTTCTGGGACTGGGTCGGCGGCCGGTACTCGCTGTGGTCCGCCATCGGGCTGCCGATCGCCATCGCCATCGGTGCGGAGCGTTTCCGTGCCCTGCTGGCCGGCGCGCACGCCATGGACGAGCACTTCCGCAGCGCGCCGCTCGCGCAGAACCTGCCCGTGCGCCTGGGCCTGCTGGACGTGTGGTACCGCAATTTCCACGGATTCACCAGCCGCAGCGTGGCGCCCTACAGCCATGGCCTGCGCCGCCTGCCGGCCTACCTGCAGCAACTGGAGATGGAAAGCAATGGCAAGGGTGTGGACGCGCGGGGCGAGACCCTGCCGTTCGCCACCTCGCCCGTGATCTGGGGCGAGCCCGGCACCAATGGCCAGCATGCCTTCTTCCAGATGATCCACCAGGGTCCGGACATCGTGCCCGTGGAGTTCATCGCCCTGCGGGAGGCCGGCCGCGATCTGGCGGACCAGCACCCGCGCCTGCTCGCCAATGCGCTGGCGCAGGCCAAGGCGCTGATGCTGGGGCGCGCCAACGACGACGGCCACAAGCGCTTCACGGGCAACCGGCCCAGCACCTTCCTGGTGCTGGAGCGGCTGGATCCCGCCTCCCTGGGCGCGCTCGTCGCCCTGTACGAGCACCGCGTCTTCGTGAGCGGTGCGGTCTGGGGCATCAACAGCTTCGACCAATGGGGGGTCGAACTGGGCAAGGTGCTGGCCAAGGACCTGGAGCCGCGCCTGGCGTCCGGGGCGACCGAGGGCATGGACGCCTCCACCGCCGGGCTGGTGGCCCACCTGCGCGCGGGCTGACACACACGCGGCCAGGGGCCAGAGCCCTGGCCGCCATCCGAGATGCCAAGGGCCGCTGATGCGGCCCTCGTGTTTTCTGAGCGGGGCCGGCCCGTTGCGCCGGGTCCGGTAGCGCGCCGCAGGCATCTCGACGCCTCGATGGAGGTTTAAAAGTGGCCTGAACGCTTATCTATCAAGCGCAATGCGCTATAAAAATAATAGCTATCCGGGCGTTGGCCAGGTTAGCCCTGAGCGGCGAGGCCGCCGTCTTCTTTCTCCGGATTCCACGCCGCCACGTTGTCTGCACACGACACACGCTCCGCGTTTACGGCATTGATTTTTAGAATGCGAATCCTTATCAATTCTATTTTCATACATTCATCATGCCTACACCCCAGAAGCGGATCGCCCTAGCCGTGGCCCTGGTCTGCAGCCCGCTGCCTTGGGCGGCGGCGCAGACGGCGGGAGCCACCCTGTCCGAAGTGCGCGTGGACGCCAGCGCTGAAAAGGAAACCGCCACGGGCCCTGTGGTGGGCTATCGCGCCCGCAATGCCGCCACCGCCACCAAAACCGATACACCGCTCAGCGAGACGCCGCAGTCGGTGACGGTCATCACCCGCGACCAGATCGTCGACCAGGGCGCGACCACCTTCCAAGGCGCGCTCCTGTATGCCGCAGGCGTGCGCAGCGATGCCTACGGCCTGGACAGCCGCGCGGACAGCGTGCGCGTGCGCGGCAGCTCGCCGGACATCTACCTGGACGGCCTGCGCCAAGGCTACAACTACTACACCAGCACGGCCGCGGCCGACCCGTACACGCTGGAGCGGCTGGAAGTGCTGCGCGGCCCATCGGGCATGCTGTTCGGCGCCGGCACGGTGGCGGGCGTGGTCAACATGGTGAGCAAGCGCCCCTTGCAGGAAACGCAGCGCGAGGTCGGTGTGCAGATCGGCACCTGGAACCGCAAGCAGCTGCAGGCCGACCTGACCGGCCCGCTCACCGCCGACGGCCAGTGGTCGTACCGGTTGGTCGCCGTGGCCCGCGATGCCGACACCCAGGTGGACCATGTGCAGGATGACCGCCGGCTGGTGGCGCCATCGCTGATGTGGCGCCCCAACGCCGCCACGTCCCTGCTGCTGCAGGCGCACTGGCAGCAGGACCGCACGGGCAGCGTGGCGCAGTTCCTGCCCTGGTCGGGCACGCTGCTGCCCAACCCCAACGGCAAGCTGCCGACCAGCCGCTTCATCGGCGACCCGGGTGACTACTACAACACCGACCGACAGACGCTCGGCTACCAGTTCGAACACCGCTTCAACGACGCCTGGGCCGTGCGCCAGAACCTGCGTTACGCGCGCAACGACAACCGGGGCGCGTACCACTACGCCGACTTCTTCCGCATCCCGGGCGGCTTTGGCGACGACCCCGTGAACCAGCGTGTGATCGGCCGCCTGTACGGCGAAAACACCACCCGCACGCGCATGGCGACGGTGGATACCAACGTGCTGGGCCGGCTCAACACCGGCCGCCTGCAGCACCAGCTGCTGCTGGGGGTGGACTGGAACCGCCAGACCGAGGATAAGACCGACTCCGGCGATGCCTACGACCTGCCCATCGATGCCTTCTCGCCCGTGTACACCGGGCGGCCCGCGGTGAGCGCCGTGCCGGTGGCGGGCAACCAACAGCGGCAGACGGGCCTGTACGTGCAGGACCAGATGAAATGGGACCGTTGGATCTTCATTGCCGGCCTGCGCCACGACCGCGTGACCAGCGCCGTGGACGGCACGCCCGACGAACGCTCCAGCGACACGACCAAGCGCCTGGGCGTGATGTACCAGCTGGCGGGGGGCTGGACGCCGTACCTCAGCTATGCGGAGTCGTTCACGCCCGTCAGCGGCACCAGCCCCGTATCCGGTGCCCGGTTCAAGCCGCTCGAAGGTGAGCAGATTGAGGCCGGACTGAAGTACATGCCCGAGGGCAGCGCGACCACCTTCACGGCGTCGGTCTACCAGCTGAAGGAAAAGAACCAGCTGATCGCCGACCCTGTCAATCCTGGCAACCGGCTGCAGGCGGGCGAAACCAAGAACAAGGGCGTGGAGCTGGAACTGAAGACCCGCCTGTCGACGGTGTTCGACCTGATTGCGCACTACAACTACACCGACGTGGACAAAACGCTGGAAGGCCTGCCGCGCAACCAAGCGGCGGTGTGGGGTCTGTACCGCTTCTCGCTGGGTGGCGTCACCGGCTTCTCGGTGGGTGCGGGCGCCCGCTATCTCTCCGCTTTCCGGGACGGTACCGGCCCGCGCGTGCCGTCTTCCGTGGTGGGCGATGCGTTGTTCGCCTATGACAGCCAGCACTGGCGCTATGCGCTCAACATCAACAACGTGGCGGACAAGAAGTATGTGAGCACCTGCCTGGCCCGCGGCGACTGCTGGTGGGCGGAGCGGCGCAAAGCCGTGCTGACCGCCACCTACCGGTTCTGAGCGCAAGCACCGGTCGCGCCCGGTGCCGGCGGCGCCCGGCCCGGGCGGGCGGGGCATCCGGTTCGGAGCGTCCTCCGTTGCCGGGATCTGACCATAAGAAAAGCCCCGCAGGCCTTGCGACCTGCGGGGCTTTTTTGTGGATGCGTGGCAGGCAGGGCCGAAGCCCTTGCCTGCGGCAGCAGCCGGGCGGGCTGCGATTACATGCCCATGCCGCCCATGCCACCCATGCCGCCCATGTCGGGCATGCCACCGGCGGGAGCGTCGTCCTTCGGTGCTTCGGCGACCATGGCTTCGGTCGTCAGCAGCAGCGAGGCCACGGAAGCGGCGTTCTGCAGGGCCGTGCGGGTCACCTTCGTCGGGTCCAGAATGCCCAGTTCGAGCATGTCGCCGTAGGTGTCGTTGGCGGCGTTGAAGCCGAAGTTGCCGGAGCCTTCCAGCACCTTGTTGACCACCACCGAGGGCTCGCCACCGGCGTTGTAGACGATCTCGCGCAGGGGCGCTTCGACAGCCTTCAGCACCAGCTTGATGCCGGCTTCCTGGTCGACGTTGTCACCCTTGACCTTGTCGCCCACGGCTTGCTTGGCGCGCAGCAGGGCCACGCCGCCACCGGCCACGATGCCTTCTTCCACTGCAGCGCGGGTCGCGTGCAGGGCGTCTTCCACGCGGGCCTTCTTTTCCTTCATCTCGACTTCGGTGGCTGCGCCGACCTTGATCACGGCCACGCCGCCGGCCAGCTTGGCCACGCGCTCTTGCAGCTTCTCGCGGTCGTAGTCGCTGGTGGCTTCTTCGATCTGGATGCGGATCTGCTTGACGCGGGCTTCGATGTCACCCGCAGCGCCGGCGCCGTCGATGATGATCGTGTTTTCCTTGCCCACTTCGATGGTCTTGGCTTGGCCCAGGTCGGCCAACGTGACCTTCTCGAGCGTCAGGCCCACTTCTTCTGCGATGACCTTGCCGCCCGTCAGGATGGCGATGTCTTCCAGCATGGCCTTGCGGCGGTCGCCGAAGCCAGGCGCCTTGACGGCCACGACCTTCAGGATGCCGCGGATCGTGTTCACCACCAGGGTCGCCAGGGCTTCGCCTTCGACTTCTTCGGCAATGATCAGCAGGGGACGACCGGCCTTGGCGACTTGCTCCAGCGTGGGCAGCAGGTCACGGATGTTGCTGATCTTCTTGTCGAACAGCAGCACGAAGGGGTTGTCCAGAATCGCGGCTTGCTTTTCGGGGTTGTTGATGAAGTAGGGCGACAGGTAGCCGCGGTCGAACTGCATGCCTTCCACGACATCCAGCTCGTTGTCCAGGCTCTTGCCGTCTTCCACGGTGATCACGCCTTCCTTGCCGACCTTGTCCATCGCGTCGGCAATGATCTTGCCCACGGACTCGTCGGAGTTGGCGGAGATCGAACCCACTTGGGCGATTTCCTTGGAGGTCGTCGTGGCCTTGGAAGCCTTCTTCAGCTCTTCGACCAGGGCCACCACCGCCTTGTCGATGCCGCGCTTCAGGTCCATCGGGTTCAGGCCGGCGGCCACGTACTTGGAGCCTTCCCGCACGATGGCCTGGGCCAGCACGGTAGCGGTCGTGGTGCCGTCACCAGCGATGTCGTTGGTCTTGGAGGCCACTTCCTTCACGAGCTGGGCGCCCATGTTCTGCAGCTTGTCCTTGAGTTCGATTTCCTTGGCCACGGACACGCCGTCCTTGGTCACGGTGGGGGCGCCGAACGAGCGCTCCAGCACCACGTTGCGGCCCTTGGGGCCCAGGGTGACCTTGACCGCGTTGGCCAGAACGTTCACGCCTTCAACCATGCGTGCGCGGGCTTCGCCGCCGAAAACTACGTCTTTTGCTGCCATGATTGGCTCCTACAAAATGGGGTTCAAATTGGCCGCTAGCGCTTATGTATCAAGCGCATGCAGCTATGGAAATTAGAGTGTTCGATGGGGAGAAGAAATTACTTCTCGACCACGGCGAACAGGTCGTCTTCCTTCATCACCAGCAGCTCGTCGCCATGGACCTTGACGGTCTGGCCCGAGTACTTGCCGAACAGAACGCGGTCACCGACCTTCACGTTCAGGGCGACGACTTCGCCCTTGTCGTTCTTCTTGCCGGGGCCGACGGCCAGCACTTCACCTTGATCGGGCTTTTCGGCAGCGTTGTCGGGGATCACGATGCCGGAAGCGGTCGTGGTTTCGCTTTCAATACGCTTGACGATCACGCGATCGTGCAGAGGGCGAAGGTTCATTGCATCTCTCCTGGGTCAAAAAGGACTGGGATATCAACACGGCGCCCGCTGGGTGCGAGCGCTTGCGAAAGTCAGCAGGCGGGCGCTGTTAGCACTCTCCTGCATCGAGTGCTAATGATACGGGCATTCGTGACGGTTTCAAGTCCACCTGGCTGCAGACGCGCGATTTGCGGGGGCACAGCCCGGCACCCGGGCTGTCCGAACCCCTGTCCGCACTATGGCGTCAGGTGATCGATGACCAGTTCGACCGGGGCGGATGCGGAACCTGCCGGCTGGGCGGTGCTGGTGGGCTGTCCGGTCGTGCGCGATGCCGAGCCGGAACGCGACACCCAGGCCTGAACGGTCACGGACCGGAAGCGGGACAGGCGCAGCTCGGGCGACATGGCATGGCGATCATCCAGCGTGAACGCAACGGGAAAGCTGCCCGCGTCCAGCTTGAGCACGGCGACGGGCGTGCGCCCCGCTTCCTCCGCGCGGGCTGCGATGAACAGCGTGTCCCCTTCGCGCACCTGCGCGGCCATCGCCGGACCGAGGCGAACCGTGCCGTGCACGGAGGACAGAAGCGGCGCGGATGCGCCGGCGGTGCCCTGGGCGCTGCCGTCGCCGCCTTCGGTCACGGGGGCTGCGCCCGACAGGCCGTCCAGCCTCTGCAGGTCGTTCTGCACCCGCAGAGCCATGTCGGTGCCTGGTTCCAGCTGGGCCAGCAGCTGCTGCCAGTGTTGCCGGGCCGCCGCCGCATCGCCCCTGCGCACCGCGGCCGAGCCGGCCAGCGCCAGCGCCTTGGGCTGCAAGGGGTCGAGGCGCAGCGCGTCGGCGAGCGCCTGCTCCACGGGCCCGTCCATCTGCCCGTCCCGGGAGGACGCCAGGGCATCGGCCAGGTCCGCATGCAGCTTGGCCTGCAGGCCGGCCGGGAAGGTTCCGCGCTGCGCCGCGGCGATGGCCTGGCGGTAGGCATCGGCGGCCTTCTGGAATTGTTCCTGCACCTCGTACGACCGGGCAAGAACGATCCAGCCCTCCACGTCGTCCGGGGCCTGCGCCAGCCGCGAGGCCAGCCCGCTGACCATGGTGTCGACATCGACCCCGCTGGTGGCGTGGCTCTGCGGCTCCGCGGCTGCCACCGTCGCGGCGGCCTGCGGATCGCCCACCTTCAGGTACAGCGCCAGCGCGGCCACGGGCAGCGCCAGGGCCAGCAGGCCGGCGAGGCTGCGGCGCAGCCACACGCGCTCGGGCAGGGCCGGGGCGCGGGCGGCCTTGGCGGCGGCACCTGCCGCCAGGGCATCCGTATCGTCCAGCAGCCGGCGTTGCAGTTCTTCCAGCGCCTGTGCCCGGTCGGCGGGTCCCATCGTCTGGTGCGCCCATTCACGCTCCAGCTCTTCGCGCTGGGCCTGGTACACGCGGCGCAGCTGCGCGGCGGCCCGGTCTTCGTCTTCGGCAGGCGCCTTGTCGGGCTCCCGCATCAGCGGCCAGATCAGGACGGCCATCGCCAGCAGCAGCAAGACCAGGGCGCTTGCCCACAGGGGCCAGATTGCACTCACGGGTTCGACTCCTCATCCAGCAGCTGGCGCGCCCGGGCGCGCTGTGCTTCGGTCAATGGGCGGGGGTAGCCGCGGACGGCGCGCCGGCGCAGGATGGTCGCGAGCCCGAACAGGCCCAGGACTGCCAGGGCGAACGGGCCGATCCACAGCAGCCAGGTCGACGCCTGGAACGGCGGCGAGTAGTGCACGAAGGCGCCGTAGCGCTGTTCGAAGAAGTCGACGATCTGCTCGTCCGACTGCCCGGCCTGCAACTGGGTGCGGATCACGCGGCGCATGTCGGCGGCCAAGGGGGCGTTCGATTCTGCGACGGTCTGGTTCTGGCAGACCACGCAGCGCAGCTGGCTGGCCAGGCGCGCCTCCCGGGCCTCCAGTGCGGGGTCGGACCCCGAAGCATGGGCCGCGCCGAGCAGCAGGGCACTCAAAGCGAAGGCGAGGTGACCGTGTTTCATCGCAAGGCCTTCACCACCGGCATGAGCTTGGTTTCCCACACCTCGTTGTTGACCGGCCCCAGGTGCCGGTAGCGCACCCGGCCGGCTGCATCGATCACGAAGGTCTCGGGCACGCCGTTCACGCCCAGGTCCATCCCCACGCGGCCATCGGCGTCCACGGCCGAGCTGCGGTAGGGGTTGCCGAAGCGCGCCAGCAGCGCCAGGGCAGGGGCCTGCTGGTCCTTGTAGTTGAGTCCGTACAGGGGTACGCGGTCCCGCGCCGCCAGCACATTGAGCGCAGGCAGCTCTTCCTGGCACGGGCCGCACCACGACGCCCAGACATTCAGCATCCAGACCTGTCCGCGCAGCTGCGTGCTGTCGAAGCGGCGCCCGGGCTCCTGCAGCAAGGGGCTGTCGATCTGCGGCAGCGGCTGGTCGATCAGCGCCGAAGGCAAGGCACGCGGGTCGTGCTGCAGGCCCAGCACCAGCACCACGGCCAGGGCCAGAAAGGCGATCAGGGGGGCGAGCAGTTTCATGGCGCCCCCTCTGGGATGGGTGCCGCTGGAACGGTGGCGTGGGCTGGGGCGCGGCGGGTGCGGGCCGCCGTACGGTAGCGGCGGTCGGCCAGGGCGAGGAACCCGCCCAGCGCCATCAGCATGCAGCCCAGCCAGATCCAGTCCATGAAGGGCTTGACCTGGATGCGGGCGGTCCAGGTCGTGCCGTCCACCGGGTCGCCGAGCGCAACGAAGAGGTCGCGCAGCCAGCCCGAGTCGATGGCCGCCTGGCTCAGCGGCATTTCCTGCGCGCGGTAGCGGCGTTTTTCGGGCGCGAGGGCGACGAAGGGCTGGCCATCGCGCAGCACCTGCACATGCGCCCGGTGTGCCTCGTAGTTGGGGCCGCTGACTTCGTCCACACGATCGAGCCGGAAGCCGAAGCCGGCCACCGACACCGTTTCGCCGACGGTCAGCGTGAGTTCGCGCTTGGTCTCGAAGCCCGAAGCCATCGTGACCCCGAACACGAACAGGCCGATGCCGAGGTGCGCCAGGACCATGCCCCACCAGCTCAGGGGTTGCCGGCTGGCGCGCCGCCGCCAGCTGCCGTCAGCCGGCCCCGTGGCGAACAGGCGCTGGCCCGCCTGGACCAGGGTGCTCCACACACACCAGGCAGCCAGCACCAGCCCGAAGGCGGACAGCGGCGTCCACGCCGCGTTGCCGCCCCGCGGCAGCAGCCAGGCCAGCAGCAGTGCGGTGACACCGCTGGCACCCAGGGCCCAGCGCAGCTGGCTGCGCAGTTCCACGGGCGCACTGCGCTTCCAGCGCACCATGGGGCCCACCCCCATCAGCACCAGCGCAGGAACCATCAGCGGAACGAAGACGGCCTCGAAGTACGGTGGTCCCACCGAAATCTTGCCGCCGTTGAGGATGTCCAGCAGCAGCGGGTACAGGGTGCCGATCAGCACGGCCAGCGCGGCCACGCTGAACAGCACGTTGTTCACCAGCAGCAGGGACTCACGCGAGAGCATGGCGAACCACCCGCCCAGTCCCATGCCCGGCGCCCGCAGCGCGAACAGCAGCAAGGACGTGCCGACCACCAGCACCATGAAGCACAGGATGTACAGCCCGCGGCCGGGATCGACGGCGAATGCGTGAACGGACGTGATCACGCCGGAGCGCACCAGGAAGGTGCCCAGCAGGCTGAGCGAGAAGGCCGCAATGGCCAGGAGCACCGTCCAGCTGCGAAAGGCCCCGCGCTGGTCGGTGACGATCAGCGAATGGATCAACGCAGTGCCCACGAGCCACGGCATGAACGAGGCGTTCTCCACCGGGTCCCAGAACCACCAGCCGCCCCAGCCCAGAACGTAATAGGCCCAGGCGCTGCCCAGCAGGATGCCCAGCGTGAGGAAGCTCCAGGCCGCCAGCGTCCAGGGCCGCGACCACCGGGCCCAGGCCGCGTTCAGCTCGCCGGACAGCAGGGCGGCGATGCCGAAGGCGAAGGCGACGGAGAAGCCCACGTAGCCCATGTAGAGCAGCGGCGGATGCAGCACCATGCCCGGGTCCTGCAGGAGCGGGTTGAGATCCCGGCCTTCCGCTGCCGCAGGAATCAGGCGCTCGAACGGATTGGACAGAAAGAGCAAGAAGAGGATCAGGCCGATGCTGAGAAAGCCCATGACCGACAGCACGCGCGCGGCGTAGGCCTGCGGCAGCTGGCGGCTGAACAGCGCCACGGCCACGGTCCAGGCCGAGAGCAGGCACTGCCACAGCAGCATGGAGCCCTCGTGGCCCCCCCAGATCGCTGCGAACCGGTAGACCGCCGGCAGTTCGGAGTGGGAGTTGCCCGCCACATACAGCACGGAGAAGTCACCGGTCAGAAACGATGTGGCCAGGCAACCGAAGGCGAGCCAGGCAAAGATCCCCTGAAGCAGGGCAGCCGGACGCGCCACCCGCATCCAGCTGAGCACGTTCCAGTGGGCTCCGGCCAGGGGCAGCGTGGCTTGCACCACCGCAACCAGCAGCGCCAGGACCAGCGCAAAGACACCGATTTCCGGGATCACTTCACGGCCTCCTGGTGCATCTTGCGGGCGTCTTTCATGGCGGCCGCAGCTTCAGGCGGCATGTAGTTCTCATCGTGCTTGGCCAGCACCTCGGTCGCCACGAACACCAGGCCGTCCTGCAGGCGCCCGGCTGCCACCACCCCCTTGCCCTCCCGGAACAGATCGGGCAGCAGTCCGCGGTAGCGCACGGGGATGCTGTGGGCGCCGTCGGTCACGATGAAGTGCACGTCGAGGCCGTCCTTGCCGACTGCAGCGCGGCGCACGGAGCCGGCCTCCACCAGGCCTCCCAGCCGGAATGCCGCATTCCGCGGCGATTCGCCGGCCTGGATCTGGCTGGGACTGTAGAAGAACATGACGTTGCTGTTGAGCGCATTGAGGACCAGCGCCGTGGCGACGGACACTGCCGCCACGCCCAGCAGAACGAACAGCAGTCGCCTTTTGCGCGGGGTCATGGGCGGTCCTCCACGGCAGGCGACCCGCCCTGGGCTCTGTGGGCACGGCCGCGCCGCCAGAGCAGGGCGACCTCGGCGGCCACCAGCAGGGCGGATACGCCATATGAAATCAAGATGAAGAAGTTGTGGTCTTGCAGGCTGTTCATGCCTGGGCCTCCAGCGCTGCGCGCTCATTGATCAGGCACCGTACCCGGGCAAAGGCGGTCGCAAAGCTGTACGCCCAGCAGGCCAGCGCCATGACCAGCAAGCCGGCGAGCATGGTGTGGGTCATCGACGGGGCGGCGTCCAGCTTGATCGACGCCCCTTGGTGCAGCGTGCTCCACCACTGGACGGAGAAATAGATGACCGGCACATTCACGGCACCGGCAAGCAGCAGGACGGCGCCGGCGTTGTCGGCACGGTCGGGGTCTTCGATGGACGCCACCAGGGCCATGTAGCCCAGGTAAAGGAACAGCAGGATCAGCTCGGACGTCAGCCGGGCATCCCAGACCCACCAGGCGCCCCAGGTGGGCTTGCCCCAGGCGGCGCCCGTCCACAGCGCGATGGCGGTGAACAGGGCGCCCGTCGGCGCGATCGCGCGGGACATCAGGTGCGACAGCTTGGTGCCGAACACCAGGCCGATGGCCGCATGCAGCGCCGCGGCCAGGTACAGGAGCATGGACATCCACGCGGCCGGAACGTGCAGGAAGATGATGCGGTACACCTCGCCCTGCTGCCGGTCCGTTGGGGCTACCACGAAGCCCAGCCACAGGCCGATGGCGAACAGCACCAATGCGCTGCAGGTAAACCACGGAATGGCATGGCCCGCCAGCGGGTAGAAGGCGCGGGGAGATGCGAACCGGAGCCAGCGGTAGCGCCGGCGATCGGCCCGGTGCGGCGGGGCTTTCATGGAGTCTGGTGGGAGAGATGAGGTCATCGTGTCATTCCATGGCCAACCGCAGCGCCGCTGCCGTGGCCCAGGGGCCCAGGAAGACTGCCAGCGACAGGCATGCCCCCAGCAGGCTCAGCTGTGGCGTGGGCGACAGGCCCTGCTGGCTGGCAGCGACGGCGGCACAGCCGAACACCAGCGGCGGCACGCACAGGGGCACCATGATGAGGGCGAGCAGCACATGGCTGCGCAGGCCCAGCGTCAGCGCGGCACCCAGGGCGCCCACCAGCGTCAGTGTTGCCGTGCCCAGCACCAAGGCGGCGACGAGCGTGCCCAGAACGCCTTCCTCCAGCCCATACTGCAGCGCCAGCACCGGTGCCACCAGAATCAGCGGAACGCAGGTGATGCACCAGTGCGCCGCCGTCTTGGCAGCGACCAGGGCGGTCAGGCTGGCCGGCGCGAGCATCCACTGCTCCAGGCTGCCGTCCGCGAGATCGGGCTCGAACATCCGGTGCAGCGCGATCAGTACTGCGAGCAGGGCGGCTACCCAGATGACCCCTGGCGCTATCGTGCGCAGCAAGGCCGCGTCGGGGCCGACGGCCAGTGGGAACAGGCTGCCCACGAGCACGAAGAACAGCAGCGCGCTCATCGCTTCGGAGGGGCGGCGCTGCGCCATGCGCAGCTCGCGCTGGAGCACTGCGACCATCATGCGGCGAATGGGGATGCGAGCGCGGGCGCTGCGGCAGCGGCCGCGCGCTGGGGGGCGAGGCTGTAGGCGTCCAGCTCGACCGTGCGCAGGGCTGTTGCAGGCACGTCCAGCGGGCGGTGCGTGGCGATGACCGCGGCACCGCCGCCGCGCAGGTGCTCCGCCAGCCGCGCATCGAGCAACTGGGCGCCTGCGTCGTCCAGCGCTGCGCAGGGTTCGTCCAGCAGCCACAGGCTGCACTGGCGCGACCACACCCGCGCGAGCGCCAGGCGTCTGCGCTGGCCTTGCGACAGGCGGCGCACCGGATGGTCCGCGACATGGGCCAGGCCCCACGCCTGCAGGGCTTGCGTGGCCTGGTGGGGCGCCGGGCCCTGCTGCAGATGCTGGAAGAAGTTCAGGTTTTCCGCCGCGGTCAGTTCGGCGCTGAGTGCATTCAGATGCCCCAGATAGGCCATCTGGCCGGCGAAGTGCTCGTCGTGCCGCGCCACCGGCTTGCCGCGCCAGTACAGCGCGCCTTCGGAAGGCGGGGTCAGACCGGCCAGTACCCGCAGCAGCGTCGTCTTGCCGCTGCCGTTGGCGCCCCGGATCTCGGCGACCTGGCCGCTCTCCACGCGGAAACCCACGTCCCTGAGCAGTTTGCGCCCGCCACGTCGGCAGTGGACTCCCACCACCTCCAGCAGGGCGCTGCGGGAGCCGCCAGGCTCGTCAGGACTTGGCATCGGGCGGGCCCGCGGTGCCACCAGCGTCCGCCTTGGGAACGGTCTGGCCGGGCGTGTCGGTCGGCGCTTCGCCGGGCGGAATGTGCGGCAGCCGGTGGGCGATGCCCTTGTGGCAGTCGATGCAGGTCTTCTCCTTGTTCGCCAGGTAGGTCGAGTGCATGTTCTGCGCGCGCACGCTCTGTCGGGTGAAGTCCATCGAATCGTAGTTGTGGCAGTTGCGGCACTCCAGCGAGTCGTTGGCCTTGAGCCGTGCCCATTCGTGCTGTGCCAGTTCCAGCCGCTTGTCCTGGAACTTCTCCGGCGTGTTGATGGTGCCGAAAATCTTGCCCCACACCTCCTTGGAGGCCTGCATCTTGCGGGCCATCTTGTCGGTCCAGTTGTGCGGCACGTGACAGTCGGAGCACACCGCCCGCACGCCCGATCGGTTCGTGTAGTGGATGGTGCTCTTGAGCTCCGCGAAGACGTTGTCGCGCATCTCGTGGCAGCCGGTGCAGAACTTCTCGGTATTGGTCAGTTCCATGGCGGTGTTGAAGGCGCCCCAGAAGAGTACCCCGCCGATGAAACCGCCGATGGTCAGGAAGCCCAGGCTGAAGTGCACGCTGGGCCGGCGGATCACCAGCCAATAGCGCTTCAACAGGTTCAGAACTCGGGTCACGTCGCCACCTCCGCCGTTCGGGCCGTCATTTCTGCCCCCCGCGCTTCTGCAGCTCGCGCTGGATCACGGTGTCCACGTCCTGGAAGGTGTTGTTCACGATCGGGCGGGCATTTTCCTGAGACACGTGGCACTGCATGCAGAAGTAGCGCCGTGTGGAGACCTGGCCCAGCACGTTGCCGTCCCGGTCCATATAGTGGGTGATGCTCACGGGAATCGCCTGGGAGACGTCGGTCTTTCCCCGCGCATGGCAGTCCATGCACTTGTTGAAATTCTTGTCCACCTGGTAGCCGTCCACCCGATGGGGAATCACCGGCGGCTGCATGGCGTAGTTGCGGGTGCGGCGCAGATCGTCGTTGACGGAATTGCCCAGCAGCGGCGGCTTGGTGGTTTCCAGGATGGGCGTCGGTCCGCGAGCGGCGTCGGTGAAGGTCCGCGACGGCTGCTGCTGCGCCCCGGCCACGCCGGCGGCCAGGCACAGCATGAGCACCATGGTTCTAAGCATCGATTTCATTGCACAACTCCTGCGTCAGACCTTGGTGATCTTGATCGCGCACTTCTTGAAGTCCGTCTGCAGCGAGATCGGATCCGTTGCATCCAGGGTCACCTTGTTGATCAGCTGGCTGGCATCGAACCAGGGCACGAACACCAGCCCACGCGGCGGCTTGTTGCGGCCCCGGGTTTCCACGCGGGAACGCATGTGGCCGCGGCGGGAGGTGAGCTCCACCTCGCTGCCCCTGCGCAGGCCCAGCTCCTTGGCATCTTCCGGGTGCATGTAGCACAGCGCGTGCGGCACCGCCCGGTGCAGTTCGGGGACGCGGCGCGTCATCGATCCCGAATGCCAGTGCTCCAGGACGCGGCCGGTGGACAGCCAGAACGGGAAGTCCTTGTCCGGCGCCTCGGCGGGCGGCTCGTAGGGCAGGGCGAAGATGTTGGCCTTGTTGTCGGTGTTGCCGTAGAACTGGTAGCCGGTGCCGGCCTTCACATACGGATCCGAGCCTTCCCGGTAGCGCCACAGCGTTTCCTTGCCGTTGACGACCGGCCAGCGCAGGCCACGGGCCTGGTGGTAGTCATCGAAGGGTGCCAGGTCGTGGCCGTGGCCGCGGCCAAACGCGGCGTATTCCTCGAACAGGCCTTTCTGCGGATAGAAGCCGAACGCCTTCGCTTCGCTGTTCTCGTAATCGGGCGACACGTCCGCCAGCGGGAACTTGTCCACCTGGCCGTTGCGGTACAGCACCTCGTACAAGGTCTTGCCGCGCACCGACGGCTTCTTGGCGATCAGCTCCTCGGGCCAGACCTCCTCGATCTTGAAGCGCTTGGAGAACTCCATGAGCTGCCACAGGTCCGAGCGGGCTTCGCCCGGCGCGGTGACCAGCTGGTGCCAGAAGTGCGTGCGGCGCTCGGCATTGCCGTAGGCGCCTTCCTTTTCCACCCACATGGCCGTGGGCAGGATCAGGTCGGCCGCGACCGCGGTCACCGTGGGGTAGGCGTCCGAGACGACGATGAAGTTGTCCGGGTTGCGGTAGCCCGCGTAGCCTTCATGCAGGTTGGCGCCGGCCTGCATGTTGTTGTTCACCATGACCCAGTAGGCATTGAGCTTGCCGTCCTTGAGCATGCGGTTCTGCAGCACGGCGTGGTAGCCGGGCTTTTCGGGGATCGTACCCTCGGGCAGCTTCCAGATGTGCTCCGCGTGCGCGCGGTGCTTGGGGTTGGTCACCACCATGTCGGCCGGCAGCCGGTGCGAGAACGTGCCCACCTCGCGCGCCGTGCCGCAGGCCGAAGGCTGGCCCGTGAGCGAGAACGGGCTGTTGCCGGGCGTGGCGATCTTGCCGGTCAGCAGGTGGATGTTGTAGACGAGGTTGTTCGCCCAGGTGCCGCGGGTGTGCTGGTTGAAGCCCATGGTCCAGAACGACACGACCTTGACCTTGGGGTCGGCGTACAGCTCGGCCAGCGCCAGCAGGCGGTTCTTGGGCACGCCGGTCAGTTGGGCGGTGTACTCCAGGTCGTAAGTGGAGACGAACTTGGCGTATTCGTCGAACGTGATCGGCTTGGAACCGTTGGGGTCGCCCGCGTTCTTGGCGGCCACCTGCAGCGGGTGTTCTGGCCGCAGGCCGTAGCCGATGTCGGTGTTGCCGGCCTTGAAGTTGGTGTGCTTGTCCACGAACTCCTTGTTCACCCGGCCCGTGGAAATGATGTGGTGAGCGATGAAGTTCAGGATCGCCAGATCGGTCTGGGGCTTGAACGTCATCTGGATGTCGGCCAGCTCGTACGAACGGTGTTCGAACGTGGAGAGCACGGCCACCTTCACGTTCGGGCCACTCAGGCGGCGGTCGGTCACGCGGGTCCACAGCACGGGGTGCATCTCGGCCATGTTGGAGCCCCACAGCACGAAGGCGGTGGCGGCTTCGATGTCGTCGTAGCAGCCCATCGGCTCGTCCATGCCGAAGGTGCGCATGAAACCGGTCACGGCCGAGGCCATGCAGTGGCGCGCGTTGGGGTCGAGGTTGTTGGAGCGGAAGCCGGCCTTCATCAGCTTGGAAGCGGCGTAGCCCTCCCAGACCGTCCATTGCCCGGAGCCGAACATGCCGACGGCCGTGGGGCCTTTCGCCTTGAGCGTCTTCTTGAACTGCTCGGCCATCACGTCGAAGGCCTTGTCCCACGACACGGGCTGGAACTCGCCGTCCTTGGCGTACTGGCCGTTCTTCATGCGCAGCAGCGGCTTGGTAAGCCGGTCTTCGCCGTACATGATCTTGGAGAGGAAGTAGCCCTTCACGCAGTTGAGGCCGCGGTTCACCTCGGCTTGCGGGTCGCCTTGCGTCGCCACCACGCGGTTGTCCTTCACCGCTACGGTCACGCCGCAACCGGTGCCGCAGAAGCGGCAGGGTGCCTTGGACCAGGTGAGCTTGGAGGCCTCGGCGGTGGCATTGCTGCCTTGCGCCTGGACGATGGGGATGCCGGCTACGGAACCCGCAGCGGCCGCGGCCGATTGCCGCACGAAATCACGTCGGGTACTCGACATTCTTTATCTCCTTGTTCATGGCGTCGAGCGGCTCGGCGTGTTGGTACACCATTGCCACATTGATGACGCCGTCGGTGCGCTGGATGGCCGAGACCTGATCCAGGATGGCGGAGGCCGAAGCAGCCTCCAGCGTGACGACGCGCTTGCCGTTGTCGTCTGCCCCGTGGATGCAGGCACCCGGCAAGGCGGAGATGGCTGCATCGGCACGGTCAGCGTGCCGGGGCTGTACCTGGACGACCAGGCTGGTGATGTGAACTTCTTCGGTCATGGCTGGCTTGCGGCTGGCGTCTGCGGGGGGTTCAGCTGCCGGGCGGGCCGGCGAACATCTGATAGAACCAGACCATGAAGCCGTAGCTGGCCACGGTCAGCACAGCCAGGACGGGAACCATGACGGCTGCCAGGAACACGAAGCTCCGCGCTTCTTCCTGGCGGGTCGACGGGCCAGTCGGTGGGGCATCGGGCGTGTTGCTGGACATGTTTCCTCCTGATGGAAATAAATTGTAGGAGGCGGCCTCGGGCCGAAAATGACACACTGGCGGATCGCTTGACCAGGGTCAAGGAAAATGCACAACAACTGGTGAAAAGTGTTGTTTTGTGTTCTATGTTGGTGCGCCCTGCCCATAACGGTGCGTCGGCGGCCTGCGTGCAAACCAGATTTCTCGGGCGTTGCGTACTGTGGGAACATCCCCTGCTGCGCACGGGACGCCGGCATGGGGCCG
The DNA here is from genome assembly GCF_031453675.1 of Paracidovorax wautersii. Taxonomy (NCBI): domain Bacteria; kingdom Pseudomonadati; phylum Pseudomonadota; class Betaproteobacteria; order Burkholderiales; family Comamonadaceae; genus Paracidovorax; species Paracidovorax wautersii. The sequence goes on from NZ_JAVIZX010000001.1 coordinate 2,331,937, forward strand.
GCAAGACCGTCCCATTGAGGTGCCATGGAGCTGCGACAACTGCGGTATTTCGTCAGGGTGGTGGAACTTGGCTCGATGAGCCGGGCGGCCCTGGACCTGGAGGTGGTGCAGTCCGCCCTGAGCCAGCAGATCACCCGGCTGGAGGGAGAGCTGTCCACCCGGCTGCTGCACCGGACCCCGCGCGGCGTATCACCGACCGAGGCGGGCGCGGCGTTCTTTCGCGAGGCGCAGCTCACCCTGCGCCATGCCGACCAGGCCGTCCGTGCAGCGCAGCAGGCGCGGCTGTCGGGCAGCGTCACCATCGGGCTGGCGCCTACCACGTCCGGCGCGCTGGGCCTGCCGCTCATGCAGGCCATGCGCGCGCGTTACCCCGACGTGCGTCTGCACATGGTCGAAGGCATGTCCGGCCACCTGACGGCTATGCTGAATGCGCGCGAACTGGATGTGGCCGTGCTGTTCGATACCCGGCTGCACCAGGTGCAGCAGACGGCCGGCGCGCGCCACTGGGCCATGTTTCCGCTGCTGGAGGAAGACCTGTTCCTGGTGCGCAGGTCGGCAGCCGGCGACCTGGCTCCGCAGGTGGCACTGGCCGATCTGGCGCAGGAACCGCTGATCCTGCCCACCGGCCCGCACGGGCTGCGCAGCACGCTGGATACAGCCTTCGCCAGCGCCGGCATTGCGCCGCGGGTGGTGCTGGAGGTGGATTCGCTGGCCATGGTGATGGCGGCGGTGGACGCCGGACTGGGATCGACCCTGCAGCCCTGGGCCGCACTGGGGCGCTATCCGGACGCGGCCACGCGCTTTCGGTGCGCGCAGCTCACCGGCGTGCCGGTGCGCCGGGTCAATCTGCTGTGCAGCCTGCCCGACGAAGAACTGTCCCCGGCAGCGCTGGCGGCGCGGCTGGTGCTGGCCGACTGCGCCCGCACGCTGGTCACGAGTGGGCGCTGGCCAGGTACGGCCTGGATCGGCCGGCCGTAGCCTCTGTTCAAAGTCTTTGAGGGGATCGGGTAGGCGTGCAATCGGGATGCGTGGTGGAGGGAATGCGGTGCATGGGCTCATGCCCACGCCACTGCTAGAGGATCGTCGGCGACGTGTTCACCGGAGGCTTTTGAAGTAGCCATTTGTCTCGGGTTCAGACGCGGCCGGGCAGTCTGCAGCCTGCGCGGCTTGAGGAGAGGGCGTGCCGCGAGCTGGCTGAATGGAGCAAACGAACCGGGTCCGGCCAGAGCCGCGCCAGGCCGGCCTTTGCACCGCGCTCCCCCGCTCGCCGAGGGTATCGGGCTTCGTGATACCCCCATGACGCAGCCGCCCTGCACGGCAGGGCTGCGTCTGCCTAGAGTCCTTCCTGTGCCGGAGGTGCGTCCGGCCGTTCCACGAGAAGAGACCCGAGGAGACCCATGTTCGAAGAACCCGATGTGCTGGTCATCGGAGGCGGCAATGCCGCGCTGTGCGCCGCGCTGATGGCCCGCGAGGCCGGTGCCAGCGTGCTGCTGCTGGAGGCGGCCCCGCGCGCCTGGCGCGGCGGCAATTCGCAGCACACCCGCAACCTGCGCTGCATGCACGACGCACCGCAGGACGTGCTGGTCGATGCCTACCCCGAGGAAGAGTTCTGGCAGGACTTGCTCAAGGTCACCGGCGGGCTCACCAACGAGCGGCTCGCGCGGCTGGTGGTGCGCCATTCGGCCCACTGCCGGCCCTGGATGCGCCGCCACGGCGTGCATTTCCAGCCGCCACTGTCGGGCGCCCTGCATGTGGCACGCACCAATGCCTTCTTCATGGGCGGCGGCAAGGCGCTGGTGAACGCCTACTACCGCAGCGCCCAGGCGCTGGGCGTGCAGGTGCGCTATGAAGTGCCGGTGGAGCGCATCGAGATGGACGGCGGACGCTTCGTCGCAGCGCACTTGCAAGGGGGCGAGCGCATCGCGGCCAAGGCCTGCGTGCTGGCGGCCGGCGGCTTCGAGTCCAACCGCGACTGGCTGCGCGAGGCCTGGGGCCAGAACGAACGCGGCGAGTGGCCGTCGGACAACTTTCTGATCCGCGGCACGGCCTACAACCAGGGCGTGCTGCTGCGGCACCTGCTGGAAGACCACGGCGCCGACCGCATCGGCGACCCGACCCAGGCGCACATGGTGGCCATCGACGCGCGTGCGCCGCTGTACGACGGCGGCATCTGCACGCGCATCGACTGCGTGTCCCTCGGCGTGGTGGTCAACCGCGACGCGGAGCGCTTCTATGACGAGGGCGAGGACTTCTGGCCCAAGCGCTACGCCATCTGGGGGCGCCTGGTGGCGCAGCAGCCGGGGCAGATCGGCTATTCCATCATCGACAGCCAGGCCATCGGGCGGTTCATGCCGCCAGTCTTCCCCGGCGTGCGGGCCGACAGCCTGCCCGAGCTGGCGCAGAAGCTGGGCCTGAACGTGGACACCTTCCTGCGCACGCTGGACCGCTACAACGCCGCCTGCCGTGTCGGCACCTTCGACCACACGGCGCTGGACGACTGCCACACCGAGGGCGTGTCGCCCCCCAAGACCCACTGGGCCCGGCCCATCGACAAGGCGCCGTTCTATGGCTACGCGCTCAAGCCCGGCGTGACCTTCACCTACCTGGGCCTGGAGACCGACGACACCGCCGCGGTGCGCTTTGGCGGGGTGGCCAGCGCCAACCTGTTCGTCGCCGGCGAAATGATGGCCGGCAACGTGCTCGGCAAGGGCTACACCGCCGGCGTGGGCATGAGCATCGGCACGGCTTTTGGGCGCATTGCCGGCACCAATGCGGCTTTGGCATCAAAACAGGCCCCAGCGCAATCCCTGTCTGCGCTGGTAGCTATGGAAAAAGGAGTAGACGACCATGCAATCGCTTGAGGCCCTGACGCGCGACGCCCAAGCCCTGGCCCGGGGCGAGCCCGTCGCCTTTGCTCCCGCGGGCGCTGCGGCCGCTTTCACCGGCCCGGCTCCCACCACGGCGGCCGAGGCCGAGGTGGCGCGCCAGCTGCAGATCTGCAACGCCTGCCGCTACTGCGAAGGCTTTTGCGCCGTGTTCCCTGCGATGACGCGCCGGCTGGAGTTTCCGAAGGCGGACGTGCATTTCCTGGCCAATCTCTGCCACAACTGCGGCGCCTGCCTGCACGCCTGCCAGTACGCGCCACCGCACGAGTTCGCGGTGAACATTCCGCAGGCCATGGCAACCGTGCGCGTGCAGACCTACCACGACTACGCCTGGCCGCCCATGCTGGGCCGGCTCTACCACCGCAACGGCCTGGCGCTGTCGCTCGCCCTGGCCGGCGGGCTGTCGCTGTTCCTGCTGCTGGCCGTAGCGCTCAAGGGCACGCTGTGGAGCGCGCCGGGCAGCGACTTCTACGCCATCTTTCCGCACAACCTGCTGGTGGGCCTGTTCGCGCCGGTGTTCCTGTCCGCGGTGCTGGCGCTGGGGCTGGGCGTGCGGCGGTTCTGGCGCGACGTAGCGCCCGTGACCAGCGGTGCGCCGCTGTCGCCGCCCGCCACGGCCGAGGCCGCAGACGCGGTGCTGCGCCTCAAGTACCTGGACGGCGGCCATGGCCAGGGCTGCAACAACGAGGACGACGCCTATACCCAGGCCCGCCGCCGCTGCCACCACCTCACGTTCTACGGCTTCCTGCTGTGCTTTGCCGCCACCAGCGTGGCCACGCTCTACCACTATGCGCTGGGGCTCCCCGCGCCCTACGACCTGCCCAGCCTGCCCAAGCTGCTGGGCGTGGTGGGCGGCATCAGCCTGGCGCTGGGCACGGCAGGGCTGTGGCGCCTGAATCTGCGGCGCCACCCGCTGCAGGGCGACGCGGCGCAAAAGCCCATGGACCGCGGCTTCATCGCCCTGCTGTTCCTCACCGCCACCAGTGGCCTGGCGCTGTGGCTGGTCCGCGGCACGCCGGCTCTGGCACTGCTGCTCTGCCTGCACCTGGGCGCGGTGATGGCGCTGTTCGCCACGCTCCCCTACGGCAAGTTCGCGCACGGCATCTTCCGCACGGCGGCGCTGCTGCGCCACGCCGTCGAGAAGCGGCAGCCATCCCCCATCGGCCTGGGGGCCGATTGACTCACGGTATCCCGCCATCACCACCCACAACAGAACCACAAGGAGACCTTCCATGACCCCACGACTTTTGCTGCGCACCGTCGCGCTGGCCGCGTGTGCCTGCGCCGGCCTGTCGGGCGCCGCAGCCCATGCCCAGGACTTTCCGCCCAAGAAGCCCGTGACCCTGGTCGTCGGCTTCGCGCCCGGCGGGGCAGCCGACGCGGCGGCGCGGCTCATCGCCAAGAAGCTGGGCGAGAACATCGGCCAGTCCGTGGTGGTGGACAACAAGGGCGGGGCCGGCGGCAACATCGCGCACCAGCAGGTCGCCGGTGCCGTGGCGGATGGCTCGGTGCTGCTCTTCGGATCGGTGGGTCCGCTCACCATCGCGCCCCATCTGATGAAGCTGAACTACGACCCGTTCAAGGACTTGGCACCGATCTCCGGCGGCGTGTACTTTCCGAACGTGCTGGTCGTGCACCAGGGCGTGGGTGTGAAGACGCTGGCCGAGTTCGTGCAGCTGTCGAAGAAAAAGCCGGGCAGCGTGGATTACGCGTCGACCGGCGCGGGCTCTGCATCGCATTTGGCAGGGGAGCTGTTCAACCAGCGCGCCGGCATCGACATGGTGCACGTGCCGTACAAGGGCGGCGCCCCGGCGCTGCAGGACCTGCTGGGCGAACGCGTGGCGTCGTATTTCTCGGCGCCGCCTACAGCGCTTCCGCACATCGAATCAGGTCGGCTCATCCCGCTCGCCACCACGGGCGTGACCCGCCCGGCCTACATGCCCCACATTCCCACCGTGGCCGAAGCCGGCTACCCGGGCTTCGAGGCGCTGAACTGGTATGCCTTCGTGGCGCCCGGCAAGACGACGGCCGGTGTCCTGGACCGCTGGAACCGGGAGATCGTCAAGGTGCTGAAGGATCCAGGAGTGGAGGAGGCGCTGACCAAGCACGGCCTGACGCCCCAGCCTACGACCCGGGCCGAGCTGACCGCCTTCATGAAGAAGGAGTCGGCACAGTGGGGCGCGATCATCAAGGAGCGCAAGTTGACGGCGGAATAGACGGCGGGGAGAGCCGCGCCGCGCGGGCGGTGGCCGGCGCGCGCAGCACCCGCAGGCCCGCGACCGTTGCCTACCAGATCACGAACAGGATCAGCGATGCGTAGGCACCCACGAGCATGTAGGTGATGCCCTGGTGTTCCTGCGGTTCGGGCTCGGCGACGCGCCAGGGTACGGGAACGGGACGGGGATCATTGGTCGCGGCGCGCATAAGACCTCCTCGGCAGGGCATGGGGGGGTGGGGAGCTCCACGGTAAGAGAGGCGCCCCGATGGGCCTGTCGGCTGAGGACTACGCCGCTGACAGCCTGCCGCGCAACCACGCGGCGCTAGCGGCGGGCCGCTCTGTCATCCGTTCACCCGCCAAAGGCCAAGGCGTGCACCCCGGTGTGCGGGCGCGCTACGGTTTTTGAGGTGCCGCGCCGCTCGGCTCGGATTCGCCATGGGCCTGCGGGACGGGCGGGGCAGGGGGCTCCGCATCGGCCCTCAGGCGGTCTTCCCGCAGCACGCCGTTGATCTCTGCGCCGAAGATGAGCGTCGTCGCGCTGATGTAGAGGAACACCAGCGTGGCGACGACACCGGCGAAGCTGCCGTAGATCAAGGCCAGCTTGCCGGCGCTGCGCAGGGTGTAGGAGAGCACGGCCGCTGCACCCACCCACAGCGCGGCGCCGGCCACGGCGCCAGGCAGCACCGTGCTGAGCCGCTGGCGGATGTCCGGCAGCCAGCCGTAGAGCAAGGCATACAGCACCGACAGCACCACGAAGGCCGAACCGTAGCGCACGCTGTTGCGCAGCCAGGGCGCCTCGGGCCCGGCACCCATCTCCCGCAGCACTTGCCACACGTACGGCATGATGATCAGGGAGCCGAAGGCTGCCACCACGCCGGCGCCCACGACCAGCGTGAAGATGGTGACCTTGAGTCGAGCCATCCAGAACGACAGGCCCCGACCCACGCCGTATGAGCGGTTGAGCGCCGTACGCACCGCCTGCATGCCCGACGAAGCCGTCCAGAGGGTGACGACGAGGCCGATGGTCAGCAAGGCCTGGTTGCGCTGGGCCAGCACTTCCTGCACGACCGGCCGCATCACGTCGCGCACCACCTGCGGCGCGTACTCCAGGACGCGATGCGCCAGTGCGGCGGCGTCCCCCGGGTCGCCCACATAGCCCGCCGTGGCCGACAGCAACAATAGCAACGGGAACATCGCCAGCACCGACGAGAACGCCATACTGCCTGCCTGGTTGGCACTTTGATGCAAGATGTAATTTCTCACGGCCCGTAAGGCAATACCCAGGCCGGGGAAGGCGAGTGCCGACTCCCGGGCACGGAGCGCCAGTTGCTTCCACTTATGCATCGCCGCCATCTTCTCTGAATCTCTTGACTGCCTCTGAAACGCCCGCTCGCCCGCTGCGGTGGGCCATTGCAGAGGGCCTGAAGCACTGTGCCGCAGCAGGGCCGGTACCGCTGTAGGACGCCGCTCCCTACGCGCGGGCCGGACCAAAGTTGTTTCCTGCGGGAGTCACCGGTGTGTCAAATGACATAGCGCACCCCCGCTTGGCGGGCACAATGCGCGGTCTTCCCAAGACTGTTGCATGTCCCCTCACTCCACGCGTACCTCTCCACAGATTCTTTTGGTCGATGATTCCGCTGATGCCGCGGAGTTGATGTCCATGGCCCTCGAACAGGAGGGCTACTCCATCGCCACCGTCGCTGGAGGGGCAGAGGCCCTCGCATACCTCGATCGGAACGTGCCCCCGGTCTGCATGTTCATCGACTACGACATGCCGGGCATGAACGGCATGGAACTGGCCCAGGCGGTGCGCCAGCGCTACGGGGACGACATCGTGTTGATCGCCATCACGGGCTCCTTCGATGTCGAGCGCCAACGCATGCAGACATTCCTCGACTTCGTCGATCACCATTTCTGGAAGCCTGTGGACTGGAAGCGGCTCATGGCCGTCATCGCATCGCTGCGCGAGTGACGGCGCGGTCATCCACGGGCAGGGCCGGGGTCAGCGTGCCGGTGGCAGCGGTATGGCGGGGGCGTCCGATCCGGTCGCGGACCGCGCTCCGGGCACGTAAGGGCTCTCCTCACCGCCGGCACCTGAGAGAAGCCAGCCGCCCAACGTGACCAGGGCCGACAGCGCCAACGAAGCGAGGATGATCCAGACCGCTCTGCGTCTGTCCTGTCCGGCAGGCACCTGCCGGGGATGGATGGGCGGGTCCGAGCGCTCGATGCGCGACTCTGCAGAGGGAATGGGGGGCATGGTGTTCTCCTGGGGTTCACGGTCCACGCTACGGAGCGCGCAGGGGCCCGTCCGTCGGACTGCGCGCCCTGAAACCCGAAGAATGGACAGCACGGGAGGTATGGAGGGCAGGGCTGCCGGACTACGCTGCCATCGTCCGGCGCCTACCTCCGGCGCCCGTGTCTGCGCCCAGATTGGAAGCACGTCGCCGGGGTGCTACCCGTGCACGGCCTCTTCCAACCTTCCAGGAGATTCTCATGGTCACGCAACTCGATTCCCCCGACGGACGGCCCCGCAACGATCCCGACCGGCCTTCACCTGACCTGGTGGAGACCGATACCGCCAGCAAGGAGAAGCTGCCCGGCTACGGCCAGGATGCGGGCCGTCGACCCGCGCCGGCCTACACGCCCGAGGAGGCCCCGCCGGAGCGCGGATCTGACAAGCCGGACGCGGCCATTTGAGCGCGTGCGGGCGACCTGCCGGGTGCCACGCCGTGCAGCCCGAGGAGACGGACAACCGTTCCCGGCCCATGTTTCGCTGAGCGCGGTTCAGGCCCAGCCGCTGAATGGGCAGGCCTGGTTGCGGCCGTTTTGCTTGGCTTCGTAGAGGGCGCGGTCCGCACGTGCCAGCAGGGTCGCGGGATCGTCTTCCGACTGGGGCGTGGCAGCCGACACGCCGATGCTGGCCGTCACCGTCCTGTGGGCCCAGGAGGATGCCTGCAAGGCCGTGCGCACTTTTTCGGCGACCTGCATGGCGGCGCGCAGGTCCGCCCCCGGCAGCAGCACGGCGAACTCCTCTCCGCCGAAGCGCGCGACGATGTCACTGTGCCGCACGCAGTCGCGCAGCAGGCGAGCCGTCTGCATCAGCACGGCGTCACCGGCCGGGTGGCCGAACTCGTCGTTGATGCGCTTAAAGTGGTCCAGATCGGCCATCAGCAGGGAGAGCGGCGCCTGGTCGGCAGCGTGGCGCCGCCACAGCTCACGCAGGCTGCGGTCGAAGGCGCGCCGGTTGCCTATGCCGGTCAGTCCATCTGTGTGTCCCTGCATTTCGAGATCGGCCACGGCCTGGCGAAGCTCCATTTGCGCCACGGCCTGCCGGGCCAGTGATTTGAGCGCCCGGCGCTCGTCCAGGGTCAGCCTGCGGGGTTGGTGGTCCACGATGCAGATGGTCCCGAGCGCGACGCCGCTCGGCGTCACCAGGGGCGCGCCGGCATAGAAACGGATGCCCGGAGGCCCCGTGACCAGGGGGTTGGTGGCGAAGCGGCCGTCATGTGTGGCATCGGGCACTTCCATGAGCGTGTCGGGTGTCAGGATCGCGTGGGCGCAGAACGACATGTCGCGCGGCATGTCGTCCGCCTGCAGCCCTTGGCGCGCCTTGAAAACCTGGCGGTGCTGGTCGACGAGCGTGATGAAGGCCATGGGCGCGTGGCAGACCGCTGCCGCCAGCGTGGCCAGGTCGTCGAAGGCTTGTTCGGTGCCGGCATCCAGGGTCTGGTAATCCGCCAGCAGGCGAAGGCGCTCCGCCTCGTTGTAGGGCGGTGCCGCGGGTACCGTGCCAGGCGTGGGCGGCGCGGCCGGTGCGCTGTGGCGGTCATGGAAATGCGTGGTCATCTTGTTGCGCTCCCGTGGGTCCCTGAACAAGAGAGGCTGCTGACGGCAGTGCACTGCGCCGGCAGGGCAGAGGGGCCGAAGGTCCGGCCGGAACCACCTTCGGGCAATGATAGCGAGGCTGGGCGCAGCCGGCACGCCCCGCTGTAGCCCGTCGCCGCGCCAAGGCGCAGGATCAGGCCGGGGCAGCCAGGCCCTGCAGCACCAGGTGGCAGATCAGCTCCTGCGCCTGATCGTAGTCCCGCTCGGTGAGGGCCGGTTTGCCCAGCAGCAGCGCGAACTGCGCCTGCTGGTCTGCATAGGCCTGTGTGACCGACCAGATGATGAACATCAGGTGCGTGAAGTTCACCCGCGCGATGCGGCCTTCGCGGGCCCACCGTTCAAAGGTCCGTACGTCCTTCTTGAGCACAGGGCCGACGCGCTCCGCAATGACCTGGCCGTAGCGCGGCGCTCCCGCGATGACCTCCTTGGCGAAGACCTTGGCCGCATTCGGGTGCTCGAGCGAGGAGCGCAGCTTGGCACGGATGTACCGCTGCAGCGCTTCGTGCGGATCGTCCCCATGCGACATCTCTTCCATGCCGGCTAGCCACTGGGTCAGCACATCGTCGAGCACGCGCTGGTACAGAGCCTCCTTGCTGGGAAAGTAGTACAGCAGGTTGTGCCGGCTCAGCCCGGCGGCGGCGGCGATGCTTTCCAGCGATGCGCCTTCAAAGCCGAACTGGGCAAACTGGCTCTCGGCCTCGGCCAGGATGCTGCGCTCCTTCTTCTGCCGGGCGGCGCTGGGCCCACGGTGGGGGGACGGGCGCGCCACCGCTTCCTCAGGTGTGTCGGCGCTGGTGCGCGGCTGCACGGCGGCGGGGCGGGTGGAAGGGCGGGAAGACGGTCTGACGGATCGCATCGCACCATTGTGGAACGAACGGAGGGCTGCAAGCTGGCACGCGGCTTGCAGTCGGGGATTTTACCGATTGGTAAATTTTGACCAGTTGGTAAATTGACCGACCAACAGGGGCCCGGCACGCCGGTGACACCCACAACACAGCGAGGACCACGATGACCCCTCCGCCAGCAGTGTTCCGGCCATTCCAGGCCCTCCCGGGCGCCACCCTCCGCCCTGGCGCCAGCAGCGATGCGGCGGCGCCTGTCCGCCGCCCCTGGATGCGGCCCCCGCGCAAACGGGCCTGATGGCCCCGGCGGGGTGCGTTCGCGCCCGCCGCCTCTCCGCTCTCCTTTTTCCCGCTTTCTTTCCCACTGCCGGAGGATTTCCGATGGAAGCTACCGCAAGCCGCGCCTGCGGCATTCATGCTGCACGCCTGAACCTCGCCGAGTACGCCGCGAACTTCAGCGATGCCCACCCGCCGCTGACGCGGCCCCAGGCCCTGATCGAGGCCGAGCGCTGCTATTACTGTTTCGATGCGCCGTGCGCTGCTGCGTGTCCGACCAGCATCGACATTCCCTCGTTCATCCACCGCATCGCGCAGGGCAACGAGCGCGGCGCGGCGCGGGCCATCTTGGAGGCGAATCCGCTGGGCGGCATGTGCGCCCGGGTATGCCCCACGGAAGTGCTGTGCGAACAGGCCTGCGTACGCAACTCCAACGAAGACAAGCCGGTGGAGATCGGTGCTCTGCAGCGCCATGCAACCGACGCCTACTTCGCCCAGCCCGGTGCTCCGCTGTTCACGCGGGCCGCGCCCACCGGCCGCCGAGTCGCGGTGGTCGGCGCTGGCCCGGCGGGCCTGGCCTGCGCACATGGCCTGGCGCTGCGCGGGCACGATGTGGTGCTGTTCGAGGCCCGCCCCAAGCTGGGCGGCCTGAACGAGTATGGCCTGGCGAGCTACAAGACCACCGGCGGCTTCGCCCAGAAGGAGGTCGAGTGGTTGCTGTCCATCGGCGGCATCGAGGTGCGCTGCCAGCAGGTGCTGGGCCGCGACATCACGGTGGACGGCCTGCTTCAGGCCTACGACGCCGTTTTCCTGGGGCTGGGCCTGGCGGGTGTGAACGCCCTGGGCATCACCGAGCCGCAGGTGGACGGTCTGCGCAACGCGGTGGACTTCATCGCCGACATCCGCCAGGCGGGGGACCTGTCGAAGGTGCCGGTGGGCCGCCGCGTACTGGTGATCGGCGGCGGGATGACGGCCGTGGACGCCGCCGTGCAGGCCCGCAAGTTGGGCGCCGAAGAGGTGACGATGGTGTACCGCCGGGGCGCCGAATCCATGTCTGCATCGGTGGACGAGCAGCAATGGGCGCAGACCAATGGCGTGGCGATTCACCACTGGGCGGCTCCACAGGAGCTTCTGTGCGAGGGGGGCGCGGTGACCGGCATGCGCTTTGCCGCCACGGCGCAGCAAGATGGCCGGCTGGTCGAGACGGGGGAAACCTTCACGCTGCCGGCCGACATGGTGCTCAAGGCCATCGGCCAAAGCTACATGCCGGAGTATGCCGGCCCGTCCATCGCCTTGCAGTCCGGCCGAATTGCCGCCGATGCCGAAGGGCGCACCAGCTTGCCCCGCGTCTGGGCGGGCGGCGATTGCCGCGCCGGCGGGCGCGACCTGACCGTGGAGGCGGTCGAGCACGGCAAGGTGGCCGCCGCGGCGATCAGCGAGGCGCTGTTGCGCGCCTGACTCCACCCCCGACCACGCAAGGGAGCACTCCATGGCAGACATCCGCAGCAATTTCCTGGGCATCCGCAGCCCCAACCCGTTCTGGCTGGCCTCGGCCCCGCCCACCGACAAGGAGATCAACGTCACCCGCGCATTCGAGGCCGGTTGGGGTGGCGTGGTCTGGAAGACCCTGGGCGAAGACCCGCACGTGGTCAACGTGAACGGCCCGCGCTACTCCACGCTGCTGTCGCAGGACCGGCGCGTGATCGGGCTCAACAACATCGAGCTGATCACCGACCGGCCGCTGCAGACCAACCTGGAGGAGATCCGCCGCGTCAAGCGCAATTGGCCTGACCGGGCCATGATCGTCTCGCTCATGGTGCCGTGCGAGGAAGAAAGCTGGAAGCGCATCCTGCCCATGGTGGAAGACACGGGCGCCGACGGCATCGAACTGAACTTCGGCTGCCCGCACGGCATGAGCGAGCGCGGCATGGGTGCGGCCGTGGGCCAGGTGCCCGAGTACATCCAGATGGTGACGGCCTGGTGCAAGCACTACAGCCGCCTGCCCGTCATCGTGAAGCTCACGCCCAACATCACGGATGTGCGGCACCCTGCGCGGGCCGCCAAGGCGGGCGGGGCCGACGCGGTGTCGCTCATCAACACCATCAACTCCATCATGGGCGTGGACCTGGAGCGCATGGCCATGAGCCCGTCGACCGATGGGCAGGGCTCGCATGGCGGCTACTGCGGCCCGGCCGTCAAGCCCATTGCCCTGAACATGGTGGCTGAGATCGCGCGCGACGCGCAGACGGCAGGCCTGCCCATCAGCGGCATTGGCGGCATCACCACCTGGCGCGACGCGGCAGAGTACATCGCGCTGGGCTGCGGCACCGTGCAGGTGTGCACGGCCGCCATGGTGTACGGCTTCAAGATCGTGCAGGACATGTGCGACGGGCTGTCCAACTTCATGGACGCCCACGGCTACGACGGCATCGACGACTTCCGCGGGCAGGCCGTGCCGACGGTGAAGGATTGGAAGCAGCTCAATCTCAACCACATCGACAAGGCGGTCATCCACCAGGAGGCCTGCATCCAGTGCGGCCGCTGCCATGTGGTGTGCGAGGACACGTCGCACCAGGCCATCACGTACACGAACGCGGGCGGGGTGCGCAAGTTCGAGGTGAACGAAGCCGAGTGCGTGGGCTGCAACCTGTGCGTGTCGATCTGCCCGGTGCCCGAATGCATCACGATGCGCAGCCTTGCGCCCGGGGAGGTGGACGCCCGTACCGGCAAGGTGGTGACGGGCGAGTACGCCAACTGGACGACGCACCCCAACAACCCGCAGCGCACCGCGCCTGCCGTCACGGCCGCCTGACGCCGCCGGCGATTTCTCACCATCACTCAGTCCACGACAGGAGCGACGACATGATGAACAGTTCAGGCGGTGCTGCACCGCTCGCAGCACCTGCGCCCGGCCAGGGGCGCACACAGGATGCATCGCTGGCCAACGACGACCTGCTGCCCACCACTGCCGCGCAGCGGCACTGGGCTTGGAAGGACTATGCGGCCCTGTGGGTGGGCATGGTGGTGTGCGTGCCCACGTACACCATGGCCAGCTCCATGCTGGACCAGGGCTTCTCCTGGCAGATGGCGGTGTGGCTGGTCTTTCTGGCCAACTGCATCGTGCTGGTGCCCATGGTGCTGATCGGCCGCGTCGGACCGAAGTACGGCGTGCCCTTTCCGGTGCTGGCGCGGGCCTCGTTCGGGGTGAAGGGCGCCAATCTGCCGGCGGTGCTGCGGGGCCTGGTGGCCTGCGGCTGGTTCTCCATCAATTGCTACTTTGGCGCGCTCGCGCTGCATGGGTTCCTGAACATTCTGGGCCTGGGGCTCGCCGGTCCGGCGGACGGGCAAACGATCAGCACCTCGCAGTTCATGTGCTTCCTGGCATTCTGGGCGGTGCACATCTGGTTCATCTGGAAGGGGCCGGAGTCGATCCGCAAGCTGGAGGTGATCGCCGCCCCGCTGATGGTGGCGGCATCCATCCTGCTGGTCGTGGTGCTGCTCATGCGCGTACCGCCCAGCCAGTTGTTCAACCTGCCGGCCAAGGTGGTCGAGGGCGGGCCCAAGACCTGGGCGGCGCTGACCGGCCTGGTGGGCTTCTGGGCCACGCTGGCGCTGAATATTCCCGATTTCACGCGCTTTGCCCGGTCGCAGAAGGACCAGGTGCTGGGCCAGGCGATCGGCCTGCCCATCCCCATGGCGCTGTTCTCGATGGTGGGCGTCATCGGCTTCTCGGCCTCGGCCATCCTGTATGGCAAGGCGCAGCTGTTCCCGGATGGATTGCTCACGCAGATGGGCAGCGTGGCCGCCGGCCTGGGTCTGCTGGTGATCCTGCTGGCCAACCTGACGACCAACGTGGCGGCCAACCTGGTGTCGCCCTCGTATGACTTCAGCCAGATCGCGCCTTCGAAGATCAGCTTTCGCATGGGCGGCGTGATCGCGGCGTTGCTCGGCCTGCTGTTTATGCCCTGGAAGCTGCTGGCCACGTCCGGCAGCTACCTGTTCGTCTGGCTGGGCGGCTACGGCACCCTGTTGGGCGCCATCGCCGGCATCCTGCTGGTGGACTACTACCTGGTGCGCAGGACACAGCTGAAGGTGGACGACCTGTACTGCCGCGGCGGTGACTATGAATACACCAACGGCTGGAACCTGCACGCACTCGTCGCCTTCCTGCTGGGCGTGCTGCCCTGCCTGCCGGGCTACCTGGCCGTGTCGGGCGTGGTGGACAAGGCCGGCATGCCCGCCATCTGGCTCACGCTGTTCGATTCGGGCTGGTTCTTCAGCCTGGCCGTGGCAGGGCTGTACTACTTCGTGACCGCCAAAAAGCGGTGACGGTTCCCATCCCTTTCCAAGGAAATGCCATGACCCAAGCCCTTCTGATACGCGGCGGCACCGTGGTGAATGCCGACCGCGAGGAGCGCGCCGACGTGCTCTGCGTGGATGGCCGCATCGCAGCGGTGGGCGACGGCGCCGCCGCCCAGGCGCCCGCCGGTGCGCAAACGCTGGACGCCGGCGGCCAGTACGTGCTGCCCGGCGGCATCGACCCGCACACGCACATGCAGCTGCCGTTCATGGGCACCGTCACCATGGACGACTTCTTCACCGGCACGGCGGCCGGGCTGGCGGGCGGCACCACCAGCATCATCGACTTCGTGATCCCCGACCCGCAGGAGCCGCTGCTGGACGCCTACCGCAAGTGGCGCGGCTGGGCGGAGAAGTCGGCGGCCGACTATTCCTTCCACGTCGCCGTCACCTGGTGGAGCCAACAGGTCCATGCCGACATGGCGACCCTGGTGCAGGAAGAGGGCGTGAACAGCTTCAAGCACTTCATGGCCTACAAGAACGCCATCATGTGCGACGACGAGACGCTGGTGAACAGCTTCAAGCGCGCGCAGGAGCTGGGTGCCATGCCCACGGTGCATGCCGAGAACGGCGAGCTGGTCTACCTGCTGCAGCAGGAGGTCGCCAAGATGGGCATCACGGGGCCCGAGGGCCATCCGCTGTCGCGTCCCCCCATGGTCGAAGCCGAGGCCGCCAACCGCGCCATTGCCATTGCCGACGTCCTGGGCGTGCCCATCTACGTCGTGCACGTGAGCTGCATGGAGTCCGCCGACGCCATCGCCCGCGCCCGCGCGCGCGGGCAGCGGGTCTACGGCGAGGTGCTGGCCGGCCATCTGCTGGTGGACGACAGCGTCTACCGCGACCCGGACTTCGCCACGGCCGCCGGCTATGTGATGAGCCCGCCGTTCCGCTCCCGTGCCGGCGGGCACCAGGAGGCGCTCTGGCGCGGCCTGCAGTCGGGCCAGCTGCACACCACGGCCACCGACCACTGCACCTTCTGCGCTGCGCAGAAGGCCATGGGCCGCGACAACTTCGCCAAGATTCCCAACGGCACCGGTGGCGTGGAAGAGCGCATGGCAGCCATCTGGGACGGCGGCGTGAACACAGGACGCCTTACGCCCAGCGAATTCGTGGCCATCACCTCGGCCAACGCCGCCAAGCTGTTCAACATCTATCCGCGCAAGGGTTTCATCGGTGCAGGGGCCGATGCCGACCTGGTGGTGTGGGACCCGCAGGGCACCAAGACCTTCTCGGCCCAGACGCAGCACAGCAAGGGCGACTTCAACATCTTCGAAGGGCGTACCGTGCGCGGCATCCCCAGCCACACCATCAGCCAGGGGCGCGTGGCGTTCGCCAACGGCGACCTGCGTGCGGAGCCGGGCCGCGGCCGTTACCTCAAGCGCCCGGCCTTCGGCCCCCAATTCCAGGCCGTACAAAAGCGTGCGCAGGATCTGGCGCCTACCGCGGTCGCACGCTGACCTTTCTTTTGCAGGAGCAAGACATGGACACCCCCGTGAAGACCGACATCAGCCAACTGCGCGTGAACGGCGAGCGCCTGTGGGCCTCGCTCATGGAGCTGGCGCAGATCGGTGCCACCCCCAAGGGCGGCGTGTGCCGCCTCACGCTCACCGACCTCGACAAGCAGGGGCGTGATCTGGTCACCCGCTGGGCGCGCGAGGCCGGCATGACGGTCACCATCGACCAGATCGGCAACGGCTTCATGCGCCGCGCGGGGCGCAACAACAGCCTGCCGCCCATCATGACCGGCAGCCACATAGACACCCAGCCCACGGGCGGCAAGTTCGACGGCAACTACGGCGTGCTGGCCGGCATCGAGGTGGTGCGCACGCTGAACGACCACGGCATCGAGACCGAGGCACCGATCGAGGTGGCGTTCTGGACCAACGAGGAAGGCAGCCGCTTCGTGCCCGTGATGATGGGCTCGGGCGTGTTCGCCAAGGCCTTCACGCTGGAACACGCCTATGCCGCCACCGACACCGACGGCAAGACGGTCAAGGGCGAGCTGGAGCGCATCGGCTACGTGGGCGAACAGGTGCCAGGGGAGCATCCCATCGGCGCCTACTTCGAGACCCACATCGAGCAGGGTCCGGTGCTGGAGGACAACGACAAGACCATCGGCGTGGTGACGGGGGTGCTGGGCATCCGCTGGTACGATTGCACCGTCACCGGCATGGAGGCCCACGCAGGCCCTACGCCCATGGCGCTGCGCAAGGACGCTCTGCAGGTGGCTGCGCAGCTGATGCAGGAGGTCGTGGCCTGTGCCCACCGGCACCCGCCGCACGGACGCGGCACGGTAGGCATGGTGCAGGTGCATCCCAACAGCCGCAACGTGATCCCAGGGCAGGTCAAGTTCAGTATCGATCTGCGCAACGCCACCGATGCCGACTGCGACAGCATGGACCAGGACATCCGCGCTGTGGCCGCGAAGCTGTCGCAAGACTCGGGGCTGCCCATCCAGATCGATCTGGTCTCCAACTACCCCGCACAGCCGTTCCATGCCGAATGCGTGGAGGCCGTCGGCCGGGCGGCGGAGAAGCTGGGCTACTCCCACATGCCGGCCGTCTCCGGCGCCGGTCATGATGCTGTGTACATGGCGCGGCTGGCACCGTCCGGCATGGTCTTCATTCCCTGCAAGGACGGCATCAGCCACAACGAGATCGAGGATGCCCAACCGGAGCACATCACCGCCGGCTGCAATGTGCTGCTCCACGCCATGCTGGAGCGGGCCGGCACGTGAGGACGTGGGGCGATGCCTCTGCGGGCGCGGGACCGGGGCGTCCGCTGGGCGGTCTGCGATGTCGCTGCCGTGGAGCGGGCGAGCCGCCGGCAGCGGCGCTGGCGCCCCGCCCGCCACGGCGCCCTCGCCGCTGCGTTGCCCCTGAAAATGCCGCCGATCCGCTCCCAAAGATGTCCGAGGCCCAGGTTGCGGAAAAGCCGCCCGGCGGCTGTTACAGCAACCCCCCCACGGTAGGGTTGTAGGTGCGTGGGGCCATGCCTACCGTGCAGGGCTTTGTGTTTCTCAGAATTTAAATCCTCTGCTGCCATGACGATCCTTTCGAACCTGACCGCCACCTGCGCAACCTCCTCTTTCCTGCGGCCCGCGCGCCTGTCCGTTCTGGCCGCGGCCTGTGCCGCCGTGCTGCTGACGGGTTGCGAGACCACCAACATGCGCATGGGCAGTGCGGACGCCAAGACCGTGGCGACGGGCGCCGCCGGTGGCGCGTCGGCTGCCAATGAAAGCACGCAACTCGAAAAGTGTTCCGGCCCCCTCGGCACCGTTTCGCTGGTCGAAAACCAGGACGCCGGCTGGTACACCATCCTGCGCAACGAATACAAGCTGCCCCCCACGTCCAACCTGCTGCGCCTGCTGATCCAGCAATCCAACTGCTTCATCGTGGTCGAGCGCGGCGCCGCCGGCATGTCGGCCATGGACCGTGAACGCCAGCTGATGGGCTCGGGCGAAATGCGCGGCGGCAGCAACTTCGGCCGCGGCCAGATGGTGGCGTCCGACTACGGCCTGTCGCCCGAGATCGTGTTCTCCAACAACGACGCCGGCGGCATCGGCGGCTCGCTGGGCGGCCTGCTGGGCGGGCGCGGCGGCGCGGCCATTGCCGCCATCGGCGGCAGCCTGAAGACGCGCGAAGCCAGCGCCATGCTGACCCTGGTGGACAACCGCTCGGGCGTGCAGGTGTCGGCCTCCGAAGGCAGCGCCTCCAAGAGCGACTTCGCGGGCATGGGCGAGCTGTTCGGCTCCAGCGCCGGCGGCCGCCTGGGCGGCTACCAGAACACCGCGCAGGGCAAGGTGCTGACGGCGGCGTTCATGGACGCATACAACCAGATGGTCGTGGCGCTGCGCAACTACAAGGCGCAAAGCGTGCAGGGCCAGGGCCTGGGCGGCGGCGGCCGGCTGACGGTGGACGGCGCGGCGGCTCCGTCGCAGACGCGCGCGGGCGCGGCCATGTCCACGCGCGAGGCACAAGAGCGCCTGAACGCGCTGGGCTACGACGTGGGCACGCCCGACGGCTCGAGCGGCCCGCGCACGACCAAAGCCCTGCGCGAGTTCCAGAAGGCGCAGGGCATTCCGCAGACGGGCCGCCTGGACACGGCCACGCAGGGCGCGCTGTCGCGCTGAGACCTGCGGGTTCGGCTCAGCGGCCTCGCTGAGCAGCCCCTTTCCTCAAGCGGCCTACGGGCCGCTTTTTGCTGTGTTTCCAGTCAGTGTGTGCATTGGAAACCACGGCGCAAGCCCTAGAGCCCCTTCGTCAGGGACTCCCACAGCCGGCGGGCACGAGATGTGTCGTATTGTTGCGGGTTGTTCAAAAACGTTCCCACAAGGAGCCTGAGATGAAGTTGCGCACCCGAATCCTGCTGCTGTGCAGCGCCACGCTGCTGGGGCTGCTGGTCCTGTCTGCGGTGGCACTGACCACGCAGTACCAGACCATGATGAAGGAGCGCACGAACCAGCTCTCGACCCTGGTCATCCTGGCCCATGCCGCGGCGCAGAAGGCCTACGACCAGGAGAAGGCCGGCCAGCTGTCGCGCGAAGACGCGATGAAGGAGGCCAAGCGGGCCATCGGCGCCTTCCACAAGGGCGACCTGTATTTCTTCGTGCGGGGCTACACCGACGACGTGAACCTGGTGCATCCCAACCCCAAGCGCATCGGCATCGTCGACGCCAAGGTGGGCAAGGAGGCCGGCGAACGCTACCGCGCTGCGCTGCAGGGCAAGACCATCGGCACCACGGTGGCCAAGGGCACCCGCCCAGGCGCCAAGGAAGAGGTCGAGAAGCTCTACGCCATCATCAAGTTCGAGCCCTGGGACTGGATCATCGGCTTCGGCGACTACACCGACGACATCGACAAGGCCTTCTGGCGCAATGCCACGATCCTGCTGGCCATTGGCGCCGTGCTGATGCTGGTAGTGGCCGCGCTGGCCTGGGACATGCTGCGCACCCTGGTGCGCCAGCTGGGCGGCGAGCCGCAGTACGCCGCCGAGGTGGTGCAGCAGATCGCCGACGGCAACCTGGCCGTGGACGTGCAGACCCGCCCGGGCGACCAGACCAGCATCCTGCATGCGATCAGCGTGATGCGCGGCAACCTGGCGCGCCTGGTGAGCCAGGTGCGCGAGAGCACCGGTTCCATCACCACGGCGTCGGCCGAGATCGCCTCCGGCAACGGCGACCTGTCGTCGCGGACCGAATCGCAGGCCAGCGCGCTGGAGCAGACGGCCGCATCGATGGAAGAGCTGACCTCCACCGTCCACCAGAACGCCGAGAACGCCCGGCGCGCCAACGAGCTGGCCGTGTCCGCCTCGAACGTGGCCGTGCGCGGCGGTGCCGTGGTGGACCAGGTGGTGGACACCATGGGCTCGATCGACGCGTCCTCGCGCAAGATCGTCGACATCATCAGCGTGATCGACGGCATCGCCTTCCAGACCAACATCCTGGCATTGAACGCTGCCGTGGAAGCGGCCCGGGCCGGCGAACAGGGCCGGGGCTTTGCGGTGGTGGCCAGCGAGGTGCGCAGCCTGGCAGGCCGCTCGGCCGCCGCCGCCAAGGAGATCAAGGGCCTGATCGACGACTCCGTGGCGAAGGTCGGCGTGGGTACGGGGCTGGTCAAGGAGGCCGGCGCGACCATGCGCGAGATCGTCGAGGGCGTGCAGCGCGTGACGGCCATGGTGGGCGAGATCAGCGCCGCCAGCGCGGAGCAGAGCTCCGGCATCGCCCAGGTGAACCAGGCGGTTTCGCAAATGGACCAGGGTACGCAGCAGAACGCCGCGCTGGTCGAGCAGGCGCTGGCTGCCGCCCAGTCGCTGAGCCAGCAGGCCCAGGCCCTGGCGCACACGGTGGACCAGTTCCGCGTGAGCGCCTCGGCGCCCAGCGGGCAGCTGCCTGCCGCGACCCTGCAGGCGTTGCGCTGACGGCGCGGCGCGCGGCGGCACCGCCCGTCGCGCGCGGTGATGCATCATTGAAAAGGGGCTGCTTTCGCAGCCCCTTTGCTTTTGCCCTCGCGTGGGCTTTGACTGGGCCGGGCCGGTTCAGCCCTGCGCGGTGAGCCCGAGGAAATGGTCCAGCATGTGGAAGTGGTCCTCGAAGAAGGCCTCTTCCATTGCCGCCAGTCCACCGATGGACAGCCACTGCACCGACTGCGCGTCGTCATCGGCCTGCACGGCCGGCAGCGGCGCGTCGCCCAGGTCGAAATAATGCGCGTGGGTGATGGTGCGGCCCCGCTGGCTGCGGTCCGGGTGATCGAAGACGTGCACCTGGCGCAGGGCGGCGCGCAGGGCTGCCTCGGGCACGGCGCAGTGCGTTTCCTCGGCCAGCTCGCGCAGGCAGGACTGCCACACCGTCTCGCGCTGCTCGATGAAGCCGCCGGGCACCGCCAGCAGGCCCCGGCCGGGCGCGTGAGCGCGGCGGATCAGCAGGATCTGGTCCTGGCAGCGCACCACGGCGTCCACGGTGACGAACACGGGCGGGTAGGGCGCGCGGGACCAGGCCTCGCGGTAGCCGCGCAGCATGGTCCATTCCTGCTGCAGGGCCGCGTACTCCGGCTGGGCCGCGAAGGCGTGCAGAAAGTCCAGCGTGTTCGCGGGGACCTGGTCCGCCACGCCGGCGAGCGCGGTGCCCACGGTCTGCGGCGTGGCGCCAAAGTACGCATCGCGCACGGCGGTGGCGTCGATGCTGCCTTGGCGCTCCATGGTGATGAGCTGCCAGCCGGGGAAGTCGTCCAGATAGCCGCTGGTGGCGTCCTTGAAGTGGCCCACCAGGCCGATGCGCGCATCCGGCGCGCTGTGCCTTGACACGGCCTGCAGCACGGCCGCCACCCAGCGTGTGGCGTGGTAGTAGTCCCGCATGGGCAGCACGGTGAGGCGGGCGCGGTCGGCTTCGGGCAGCGCGTTGCGCAGCATGGCCTCGCGCTCCATCCACGTGAAGGGGTTGCGCGGCGTGCGCGCCTGCCAGGCGGAGCCCACCACCACGATGACCTGCGGCGCGCTGGCCAGTGCCTGCCGCAGCAGCGCGAGGTGGCCTGCATGCACAGGCTGGAAGCGGCCGATGAGCACGGCGGTGTCGAAGGGGAATGCGGTCATCATGCTCCTGATATGAGAGCGGGTTGCGCCCGGTGCGGGCGCACTGCAGGTCTATTGTGCTTTGAAATCGAGCAGGGGTGAGCGCAAGCTGCTCTGCTATTCATAGCGCGGCGGGCGGGGTCCGTGCGCGGCGCATCAGACGTAGCGCGCCGCGATCGGCATCTGCCGGCCATTGCCGAAGGCCTTGGCGCGCACGCGCAGGATGGGCGGGGCTTGGCGGCGCTTGTACTCGCTGCGCGCCACCATCAGGCGCACGCGCTGCAGCAGGGCGCGGCCGTCCTCGCTCTCGTGCAGGCGCTGGGTGAAGGTGCGTGCGGCCTGGTATTCGGCGCGCGACAGGCCTTCGCCCTCGATCAGCAGCTTGAGGATCTCGTCCAGCACGGGGTAGGGCGGCAGGCTGTCCACGTCCTTCTGGCCGGGGGCCAGTTCGGCCGATGGCTCCTTGTCGATGATGGCCTGCGGGATCAGCTCGCGCCCGGCGTTCTCGTTCACATGGCGCGCCAGGGCGAACACCTCCGTCTTGTACAGGTCGCCGATCAGGCCCAGGCCGCCGTTGGTGTCGCCGTACAGCGTGCAGTAGCCCACCGAGATCTCGGACTTGTTGCCCGTGGTGAGCAGCAGGTGGCCGAAGGCGTTGGAATATTCCATCAGCGTGGTGCCGCGGATGCGCGCCTGCAGGTTCTCCAGCGGCAGTCCGGCGAGCGGCTGGCCGAACGAGGCCTCGAACTGCTGCGCGTAGCCCGCCACCAGCTCGGCGATCGGATGGGTGTGCAGCGGCACGCCCAGGTTGCGGCACAGCGTGACCGAGTCGTCCACCGAGCCGCTGCTGGAGTAGCGCGAGGGCATGGTGATGCCCACCACGTTCTGCGGGCCCAGCGCCTCGGCCGCCAGCGCCAGGGTGAGCGCGCTGTCGATGCCGCCCGAGCTGCCCACCACCACCTGCGTGAAGCCGCAGCGCCGCGCATAGTCGCGCAGGCCCAGCACGATCTGCTGGCGGTAGAACGCCAGGGTGGGCAGGCCCTCCTGCGGCACGGGCGGCAGGGGCTGGCCGGCGGTTTCGGCAAAGCGCCCGTCCACCAGCTGCAGCGTGCGCACGTCTTCCTCGAAGCGCTGCGCCTCGAAGACCACGCCCGCCTCGGGCTCGGCGGCGAAGGAGGCGCCGTCGTAGACGATCTGGTCGTGCCCGCCCACCTGGTTCACGTACACGATGGGCAGGCCATGGCGGCGCGCCGCATCGCCGAACACCTGGTGGCGCTGCTCGCGCTTGCCGATGTGGCTGGGGCTGGCGTTGATGCTGATGACCAGGTCGGGCGCCGCGTCGGCCATGCGCATGAAGGGGTTGTGCGCGTAGTCGGCGACGGCGTCGTTCCAGCCGTCCTCGCACACCAGAAAGCCCACCTGCGCGCTGCCGATGCGCAGCACCTTGGCCACGTCCGGGCCGGGCTCGAAGTGGCGGCGCTCGTCGAAGATGTTGTAGGTGGGCAGCAGCTGCTTGGCGTACTGCAGGCGCACCGCACCGGCGTGCAGCACCACCAGGGCGTTGTGCAGGCGCTTGCCCGGGCCCGGGCTGCGCGCGGGCGTGCCCACCACCCAGTGCAGCTGCGGCAGCTCGGCCGAGGCGGCGCGCAGCAGGGACATTCCGGCATCGATGCGATCAAGAAAAACCGCTTCCTCCAGCATGTCGCCGGGGTAGTAGCCCGAGAGTGCGAGTTCGGAGAACACCACGATGTCGGACTGCGCGTCGGCCGCCTGCCGCGCGGTCTCGATCATGCGCTGGACGTTGCCTTCGATGTCGCCCACGGTGAGGTTGAGCTGGGCCAGGGTGATGCGGAGCATGGCGTGTTCCTTGGATACGAAGTCGTCGGAGGGGCTGGGTGACATTGGCGTTGGCGGGCCGTCAGCGGGGCTCGGGCACGCTGAACACCTGGCGCAGGTAGGCCAGGAAGGTTTCATCGTCGCACAGCGTCTTGCCCGGGCTGTCGGAGAGCTTCGCCACCGGCTGGCCGTTGGCGTGGGTGATCTTCATCACGATGTTCAGCGGCCGCATCTCCGGCGAAGATCCCATGTCGTTGGTGAGCTGCGTGCCGATGCCGAAGCCCAGCTGCACGCGGTCGCCGAAGTGGCGGTACAGCGACAGGGCCTTGTCCACGTTCAGCCCGTCGGAGAACACCAGCCGCTTGGTGTGTGCGTCGATGCGCAGCCGGGCGTAGTGCGCCAGGGCCTTCTCGCCCCAGGCCACCGGGTCGCCCGAGTCGTGGCGCAGGCCGTCGAACAGCTTGGCGAAGTACAGGTCGAAGTCGGCGAGGAAGGCGTCCATGCCCACGGTGTCGGTCAGCGCGATCCCCAAGTCGCCGCGGTACTCCTGCACCCAGTCCTCCAGCGCGGCCTTCTGGAAATCGCGCAGCCGCACGCCCAGCGCCTGGTAGGTCTGCAGGTACTCGTGCGCCATGGTGCCGATGGGCACCAGGCCCAGGTCACGTGCCAGCAGCACATTGCTCGTGCCCTTGAACCACTGCGGCGCCTGGGTTGCGAAGCTGCGCACCACCTCGCGCTGCCAGTCGCCGCTGTAGCGCCGGCGCAGGCCGAAGTCGAACACCTCGAACGGATGGCGGCGCTGCACTTCGGTGGCCAGCGCCTGCACGCTGGCGATCTTGGCCGCCAGGCGCCGGCGCCCCTCGGCCAGCGCGGCGGCGGGATCCATGCGGCGGAAGTACAGCTCGTTCACGATGGCCAGCACGAAGATCTCGAAGCCCATCACATGGACCTGCGGGCCGCGCGCGACGATGGACAGCTGGTCGCCCTCGGCCCGCGCTTCGATGAAGGCGCGCTGGAACTGGAACAGCCGCAGAAAGTCCACGAAGTCGCTCTTGATGAAGCGCAGCCCGCCCAGATAGTCGAGCTCGCCCGGCGTGAAGCGCAGGCGGCACAGGTCGTCGAGCGCGGCGTTCACCTCGGGCAGCAGCTCGGCCAGCGGATAGGCCGGCTGGTTGCGGCAGACAAAGCGGTACTCGGCCTGCGTCTGCGGGTGGCGGTGCAGCAAGGCCTGCCACATGGTGAACTTGTACAGGTCGGTATCGAGCAGGCTGGTGATGAGGGGGCGCATGGCGGTGGTCTCCCGGTGTGCTTCTGTTTTGATAGCTAGTTGCGCTTGTCTATAAAGCGTTAGAGGCGTATTTCGCTTGAATCGGCAAGCTGCACGCCCTGGGCGCGCATGGCCTGCAGGAAGGCCGCGTGCTGCGCCTCGAAGCCCGCCACCGGGCTCATGCAGTCCGTCAGCAGCACCACGCGCTCGGCGCTCCAGCCCGGCTGCAGTCGCGGCAGGTGCTGCACGATGTGCTCGGTGGTGGCGCGCACGCAGTGGCTGCTGGCCTCTCCGCCGATCAGCAGCAGGTCGGACTCGCCCAGCCGCTGCAGCAGGCGCGTGTCCAGCGCCGTGGCCGGGTCGGCCGGGTCAGGCACCTCGGCCTGCAGGGCGCTGTAGTGTTCCGTCCAGGGATTCATGCCCTTGAACACGTGCTGCACCGCCCGCTGGCGTGCCGTCTGCCAGGCCCCGCAGGCGGCCAGCACGTCGGCGTGCAGTCCGTGGCCCCAGCTGCCGATCTCGCAGTGCACGGGCCACACCATCAGCGTGTAGCGGCCCTGTGCTTCCAGGGCGTCCAGGTAGGCCAGTACGCGGGGCAGGGCGGCGGCATCGGCCGGCGCGAACTGCCCGCTGCGCACCTGCTGGGCGGTGATGGGGGTGAACGGAGACACCGCGGCGCCATCGCCCCTGAGCCAGAAGCCGGGGTGGGCCACGTCGTAGCGCTGGTGCGAATCGAGCGTGACCGTCACCGCATCGATGTGCTGCGCGTTCGGCCGCAGAAAGGCCGCCAGCCGCTGCATGTCGGCATGCGCGCCGGCCACGGGCAGCGCGGGCGCAACCGCCTGCCCCGCCGGCGCATGGCCGGGCTGCCAGTCCGTGGGCAGATCGCAGAAGTCGTTCTGCGGATCGATGACCAGAAGATGGACGGTGCGGGTCATGGCGGGCCTCCTGTGTTGCGATGGCTGCAGTGTAGGCGTGTTAGTTTATTAATGCAACTAAGTGAGGCGCTTGGCGCCTTTGAAGTTGTTGCAGAACGTGGTTTTGCTGAGGCCCGCCGGCGCTCGGTGGTACCCTTGTTCGTCCATCTGTGATCAGAACCTTTCCACGCAGTGTCCGCTCCGCCGCCCATCCTCTGCACCGTCGACGTCGTCCTGCTCACGCTGCGGGCCGGCACGCTGCACGTGCTGCTGGTGCGGCGCGACAAGGCCCCCTTCGCCGGCGCGTGGGCCTTGCCGGGCGGCTACATCCATGCACAGGAGGACAGCGATGCGCAGGCCAGCGCGGCGCGGGTGCTGCGGGACAAGGCCGGGCTGCAGAGCCCGTATCTGGAGCAGCTGGCCACCTTCTCCGGCATCGCCCGCGATCCGCGCGGCTGGTCCGTCGCCATTGCCTATTGCGCGCTGGTGCCAGAGCATCTGCTGCAGGCCGATGCGCTGGCGGATGGCGTGGCCCTGGTGGCGGTCGATGCCCTGCCGGCCCTGCCTTTCGACCACGGCCAGATCGTGAATGTGGCGCTGGAGCGGGTGCGCAGCAAGAGCCAGTATTCGTCGCTGCCGGTGTATCTTTGCAGCGAGCAGTTCACACTGCCGCAGCTGCAGGCGGTATACGAGTCGGTACTGGACGAGCCGCTCAACAAGGTGAGCTTTCGCCGCAAGATGGACGAGCTGGGCATGCTGGAGCCGGTGCCGGGCGCGCTGCACAGCGGCGGCGCCCACCGGCCGGCGCAGCTGTACCGGCTGCGGCCGGAGTTCCGGCGGCACCTGTCGCTGTCGGCGCGGGGGCTTTAGCGCGGCATGCCCACGGCCAGCGGTAGCGCCAACGGCTTTCAGGCCGTGGCCGTCTTGGCCTCGTCGTAGGTCTGGAGGTAGTCGCGGGCCAGGCTGCGCTTCTGGCTTTCGGTCAGCAGCTTGCCGGCCACCTGGAAGAAGCGGTGTTCCTCTTCCTTCAGGTGGTGCAGCACCTTCTCGCCCAGCTTCTTGGCGATCGCCAGCCACGCGGGGCTGGACGGGTCGGCAGCTTCCAGGTCTTCCACGAGTTCATCCAGCGCATGGTGCTCGGCGATGGCGTGGCGCGACAGGTCGATGCCGCCGTCGTGCTCCATCAGCAGCCGGTAGAAATGGCGGTCCTCGGCCAGCTCGTGCGCGGACAGTTCGCGCTTGAGCTGTTCGAAGAGCTCCTGCCGCTCGGGCGTGTCGCCACGGGTTTCCTGCACCTGGCGGACCAGGGTGCGCTGGATCTCGTGGCTTTCGCGCAGCGCCTCGAAGATGTTGGTGGCAGAGGCAGCAGTCGGGGTGCTCATGCTGCCAGCCTTACTTCAAGGCTCTGCGCGCAGCGCCGACGCCGAGCACGGCCAGGGCCACGAACACGATGGCCAGCACCAGGAACAGGACGAACAGGATCTTGGCGATGCCTGCCGCGCCGGCAGCCACGCCCGTGAAACCCAGGGCCCCGGCAACGAGCGAGACCAGAGCAAAGATGATGGCGTACTTGAGCATGATGGGAACCTCCTGAAATGGTGGCACGGTGGTTATGTGCCGGTGGAGGAACGATAGGCGAGGGGGCGCGGCGGGCCCGTCGGCCTACGGGGGCACCACGCGTAGGAGCGCAGCCACGCCGCTGAAGCCCGCGCGCCTCAACCCGTCGCCGCATGCACGGCAATGCCCGCGGCGATAGCCAGCAGCACGGCGCCGGTGCTGCGCTCGGGCTGCACGCAGGGCTTGTGGCTCCGGCACGGCCCTTCAGGCCTGCACATCGCTGCGCGATGTGAGCTGCGCCGCAAGGCCGCCGAACCCGCTGGCGCGGGTTGCCGGGCTTACAGCCCGGCCGCTGCGCGCAGCGCGGCGGCCTTGTCCGTCTTTTCCCAGCTGAACTCGGGCTCTTCGCGGCCGAAGTGGCCGTACGCGGCGGTCTTCTCGTAGATCGGGCGCAGCAGGTCCAGCATCTGGATGATGCCCTTGGGGCGCAGGTCGAAGTGTTCCTGCACCAGCGCGGCGATCTTCTCGTCGGGGATCACGCCCGTGCCTTCGGTGTAGACGGTCACGTTGATCGGGCGGGCCACGCCGATGGCGTAGCTGACCTGGATCTGGCACTGGCGTGCCAGGCCGGCGGCCACGATGTTCTTGGCCACGTAGCGGGCGGCGTAGGCGGCCGAGCGGTCCACCTTCGTGGGATCCTTGCCGCTGAAGGCGCCGCCGCCGTGCGGGCAGGCGCCGCCGTAGGTGTCCACGATGATCTTGCGGCCCGTGAGGCCGCAGTCGCCCTGCGGGCCGCCGATGACGAAGCGGCCGGTGGGGTTGATCAGGTACTTGGTGTCCTGGATCCACTCCTTGGGCAGCACGGGCTTGATGATCTCCTCGATCACCGCCTCGATGAAGCTGGCCTTCATCTTGGTGGACGTTTCGGACTGGTCAGGGTGGTGCTGCGTGGAGAGCACCACGGTGTCGATGCTGTGGGGCTTGCCGTCCACATAGCGCATCGTGACCTGGCTCTTGGCGTCGGGGCGCAGGAATGGCAGGCGGCCGTCCTTGCGCAGCTGGGCCTGGCGCTCGACCAGGCGGTGGGCGTAGTAGATCGGCGCGGGCATCAGCTCGGGCGTCTCGTCGCAGGCGTAGCCGAACATCAGGCCCTGGTCGCCGGCGCCGGTGTTCAGGTGGTCGTCGCTGGCCTGGTCGACGCCCTGGGCGATGTCGTTGGACTGCTTGTCGTAGGCCACCAGGACGGCGCAGCCCTTGTAGTCGATGCCGTAGTCGGTGTTGTCGTAGCCGATGCGCTTGATCGTGTCGCGCGCCACCTGGATGTAGTCCACGTGGGCGTTGGTGGTGATCTCGCCCGCCAGCACCACCAGACCGGTGTTGGTCAGCGTCTCGGCAGCCACGCGGCTGCGCGGGTCCTGCTGGAAGATCGCGTCCAGGATTGCGTCAGAGATCTGGTCGGCCACCTTGTCGGGGTGGCCTTCAGAGACGGATTCCGAGGTGAAAAGGAAATCGTTCGCCATTTGAATAAACTCCGGTGTTCAGCTTTTGGGGCGTTGCCCTCAGCTTGGGAGCCTTGGCGAACGCTTTAGCAGAATTGTTTTACGTCGCCCTGCAAGTTGCTCATTTAACTCAGCGACCGCGCCATTTTAATGCCATCTCTGTTTCGTTTCCTTGCGGCCTGGCCGCTGTGGCTGCTGCACGCCGTAGGCGCGGTGCTGGGCTGGATCGTGTTCGCCGCATCGCCCACGTACCGCCGCCGCTTCATCGAGAACGCGGCGCGCGCCGGCTACCGGCTGCGCGACGTGCGCGCCGCCGTGGGCCACGCAGGCCGCATGGTGGCCGAGATGCCGCGGTTGTGGCTGCGCGAGGAGTCGCCGCCGTACCGCATCGAAGGCGCGGAGTGCGTGGAGCGCGCCTGGGCCGCGGGCAAGGGCATCCTCTTTCTCACGCCGCACCTCGGCTGCTTCGAGCTGTCGGTGCAGGCCGCGGCGCAGCGCTGGAGCGCCGAGCACGGTCCGATCACGATCCTCTACCGCCCCGCGCGCCAGGCCTGGCTGGCCGACATCCTGGAGACCGCGCGCCACCGCCCCGGCGTGAAGCCCGAGGCCACGACGCTGCTGGGCGTCAAGCAGATGATCAAGGCGCTGCGCCGAGGCGAGGCCGTGGGCCTGCTGCCCGACCAGGTGCCGCCGCAGGGCATGGGCACCTGGTCGCCGTTCTTCGGCCACGAGGCCTACACCATGACGCTGGCGGCGCGCCTGGCCCAGCAGACGGGGGCCACCGTGGTGCTGGCCCGCTGCGAGCGGCTGCCGCGCGGGCAGGGCTACGTGCTGTATTTCGAGGGCTTGCCCGAGCCCGTGTCGAGCGATCTGAACACCGCGGTGCTGCAGATCAACCAGGCCATGGAGCGCACCATCCGGCAGTGCCCCACGCAGTACCTCTGGGGCTACGGCCGCTACAAGCAGCCGCGCAGCGATGCAGCGCCCGCGCAAGGCGGTGGCGCATGATGGTCCGCTTCGGGATTGCTGTGCTCGGCGTGCTAGGGCGGCTGCCGCTGCCGGTGCTGCGTGGGCTGGGCGCGTTCATCGGCCGGGCGCTGTTCGTGCTGGCCGCGGGGCGGCGCAGGGTGGCCCTGCGCAACCTGGAGCTGTGCTTTCCGGACATGCCGGCGGCGCAGCGCAAGTCCTTGGCGCGCGAGTCTTTCGAAGTGTTCTGCCAGACCTTCCTGGACCGCGGCTGGCTGTGGGCCGGTTCCGAAGCGCTGGTGCGCAGCCGCGTGAAGCTGACCGGTGCGCTGCACGAACTGGAAGGCGATACGCCCACCATCGTCTTCGCGCCGCACTTCTACAGCATGGACGCGGGCGGCCTGGCGCTGCCGTTGAACACGCAGCGTGAATTCACGTCGATCTTCGCCACCCATCCCGACCCCGTGCAGGACGCCTGGTTCATGGCCGGGCGCCAGCGCTTCGGCAACGTGCGCATGCTCAACCGCGCCGACGGCGTCAAGCCCATCATCTCGTGCCTGCGCAAGGGCGGCCTGCTGTACCTGCTGCCCGACATGGACTATGGCCCGACCGACTCCGTGTTCGTGCCCTTCTTCGCCGTGCCCGAGGTAGCCACCATTCCGTCGCTGTCGCGTTTCGCCCGCCTGGGCCGTGCCAAGGTGGTGGCCCTGTACAGCCGCATGACGCCAGAGGGCTATGTGGCCGAGTTGACGCCCGCGTGGGAGCACTACCCCACCGACGACCACGTGGCCGACACCGCGCGCATGAACCGCGAGCTGGAGGCCGCCATCCGCACCATGCCCAGCCAGTACTACTGGGTGCACCGGCGGTTCAAGACACGGCCCGAGGGGCAGCCGTCGGCTTACAAAAAATAGGCCTCTAGCGCTTTCCCATCAAGCGCAGGTGGCTATTGTTTTGGTAGCGTTTGGGTCAGGAATTCCGCCAGCGCGCCGATGACGGCCTGCGGCTGCTCATGCACCACCCAGTGCGACGCGCCGGGCAGGGGCTGCACCTGCAGCGGCGCCACCCAGTCCTCCAGCCCGTCGAGCAGGCCCGGCAGCAGGGCCGGGTCGTCCAGCCCCCACAGCACCAGCGTGGGCACATGCACTTCCAGCATCGCCGCAGGCAATTGGATAGCGGCGGCGCCGGCGTCGCCCTCGCGCGGCGGGCGGAGCGGGCTGGCGCGGTAGTAGTTGCAGGGGCCGGTCAGGCCTTGCCGCCATTGCGCGCGGTACTGGGCCCGCACCTCGTCGGTCAGCCAGGCCGGCGGTGTGCCCGCAGGCGTATCGAAGAACCCGAACAGGCGCCGGAAGTCGTCCTCCGCCAGCAGGGCCTCGGCGTCCGGGCGGCAGAGGAAGTGCATGTACTCGCTGGCCGCCTGCTGGGCGGGGTTGTGCTGCAGTTCGCGCACGAAGGCGCCGGGGTGGGGCGAGTTGACGATGGCGAGCCGCTGCAGCAGGTCGGGCCGCTGGTTGGCCAGGTTCCAGGCCACGGCGCCGCCCCAGTCGTGGGCCACCAGGGCGGCCAGAGGCTGGCCCGCGCCGCATTCGGCTTCGATCAGTGCGGCGATGTCCTGCACCAGGTGCTTGGCCCGGTAGGCCTCGGGCTCGGGCGGGTGGCTGGAGGGCGCGAAGCCGCGCAGGTTGGGCGCCACGCACCGGTAGCCGCCGTGCTCCGGCTGCGCAAAGTGCGCCAGCAGCGCGTCCCAGATGAAGCCGCCTTCGGGAAAGCCGTGCAGGAACAGCAGCACCGGCCGCCCCGGGGCGCCGCTCACGCGGCAGTGCAGGGTGGTGCCGTGCGGCAGCGAGTGGTCGACGGTGGAGATCATCATTCGCTACGCTTTCTATAGCTGTAGGCGCTTGATGGATAGGCGCCAGTGGCTAATTTGTCTCTGAATCTTGCCGCGGGGCGGCCTCGGCCGGCGCTGCCTGCGTGCCGCTGTCTTCCGCCGGCACGGCGGCCTGCGCGGGGTGGGACCACTGCCACAGCAGCTGGGCCACCTCGTCCACGCCCTGCTTCTTCAGGGCGGAGAACATCTTCACCTCGCCGCCCCCAGCCTGCAGTCGCGTGATGGACAGGATCTTGGCCTGCTCGCTGCGCGTGAGCTTGTCGGCCTTGGTCAGCACGATGAGGAACTTCAGCCCTTCCTCGACCCGCGGGCGCAAAATTTCGAGCAGCGCTTCGTCCAGCTCGGTCAGCCCGAGGCGCGGGTCGCACAGCAGCACGATGCCCGTGAGCCCGGGGCGGCTGACCAGGTAATTCACCATCACCTGCTGCCAGCGCAGCTTGTCCGAGCGCGACACCTTGGCGTAGCCGTAGCCAGGCAGGTCGGCCAGCACGGCGTCGGTCACGCCCTGCTTGCCCAGCGCGAACAGGTTGATGTGCTGCGTGCGGCCCGGCCGCTTGGACGCAAAGGCCAGCTGCTTTTGCTGCGTGAGGGTGTTGATGCAGGTGGATTTGCCGGCATTGGAGCGCCCGACGAAGGCGATCTCGGGCACATCGATGGGCGGCAGGTGGTGCAACTGCGCCGCCGTGGTCAGGAACCGGGCGGTGTGCATCCATCCCATGGCGACTTTGGCGTCGGGTGCCGGCGGTAGGGAGCCAGCAACTGGCGCATGTGATGGAGTCGTCATAAATCGGGGTTTGAAGGGATAGGCCGCTAAAGGGGCCAATTGTAGAATTGTGCGGTTCCGCTCTCATAACATAAGAACCCTCGATATGAAGTTGCTTGCCTCCTTGTTGATGGCTGCCGCACTCGCGGCACCGGCTCTTCCGACCCTTGCAGCGGGCGAAACCCCGGCTGCCACCGCTCCCAAGGCTGCCAAGCCGGATCTGGTGAAGGGCGAGGCCAGCTACACCGCGGTCTGCGCGGCCTGCCACGCGGCCGACGGCAACTCCAGCATCGTCGCCAACCCCAAGCTGGCGCAGCAGCATCCCGAATACCTGGTCAAGCAGCTGCAGGAGTTCAAGTCCGGCAAGCGCAACGACCCCGTCATGAAGGGCATGGCGGCCCTGCTGTCCGACGACGACATGCGCAACGTGTCGTACTGGCTGGCCTCCAAGTCCGCCAAGCAGGGCTTCTCCAAGGACAAGGACCTCGTCTCTTTGGGCGAGCGCATCTACCGGGGCGGCATCGCCGACCGCAACATCGCCGCCTGCGCCGGCTGCCACAGTCCCAACGGCGCCGGCATTCCCGCGCAGTACCCGCGCCTGTCCGGCCAGCATGCCGACTACACCACCAAGCAGCTGGTCGAATTCCGCGACGGCAAGCGCGCCAACAGCGTGCAGATGACCCAGGTCGCCGCCAAGCTGAACGACCGCGAGATCAAGGCCGTGTCGGACTACATTGCCGGCCTGCGTTGATGCACGTCAAATCCCAGGGGGCTCCCGGTAGCCCCCCAGGAACCTACCGTCGATAATCACACCCAAGACGGGCGGGCCCATCTGCAACAGATGGCCCGCCCTTTTCTCATTCAGGGCCCGCCTCGTTTTCCATGTCTGACACCACCCACGGTATCCGCGTCCAGACGCGCTCCCCGGCACTGCGCACGTCGGTCGAGCTGCTGTCGTCGATGCGCTTCGCCATCGCGCTGCTCACGGTGATCTGCATTGCGTCGGTGATCGGTACGGTGCTCAAGCAGCACGAGCCGGGCGTGAACTACGTGAACCAGTTCGGCCCCTTCTGGGCCGAGCTGTTCTTGGCGCTCAAGCTCAACGCGGTGTATAGCGCGTGGTGGTTCCTGCTGATCCTGGCTTTTCTTGTCGTGAGCACGTCGCTGTGCGTGGCCCGCAATGCGCCCAAGTACCTGGCCGACCTGCGCACCTACAAGGAGAACATCCGCGAGCAGAGCCTGAAGGCCTTTCCGCACCGCGCGCAGGCCGCGCTCGTCGGCACGCCCGAGGCCGAGGCCCGCCGCATCGGCGCGCTGCTGGTGTCCGGCGGCTGGAAGGTCAAGCTGCAGCAGCGCGACACGGGGGCGGGTGCCGGCGCGGGCTGGATGGTGGCCGCCAAGGCCGGTGCCGCCAACAAGCTGGGCTACATCGCGGCGCACAGCGCCATCGTGCTGATCTGCCTGGGGGGCCTGCTGGACGGCGACCTGATCGTGCGCGCGCAGATGTGGCTGGGCGGCAAGACGCCGTATGCCGGTGGCGGGCTCATCTCCGAGGTCAAGCCCGAGCACCGCCTGTCCGAGCGCAACCCCACCTTCCGCGGCAACCTGCTGGTGGCCGAGGGCACGCAATCCAGCACCGCCATCCTGAACCAGTCCGACGGCGTGCTGCTGCAAGAGCTGCCCTTCGCCATCGAGCTGAAGAAATTCATCGTGGAGCACTACTCCACCGGCATGCCCAAGCTGTTCGCCAGCGAGATCGTCATCCACGACAAGGCCACCGGCGCGGCCACGCCGGCGCGCGTGGAGGTGAACCACCCGGCCAGCTACCGCGGCATCGAGATCTACCAGTCCAGCTTCGACGATGGCGGCTCGCAGGTGAAGCTGCATGCACGCCCCATGGTGCCGGGCGTCAAGGCCTTCGACGTGGAAGGTGTGATCGGGGGCTCGTCCAGCCTGTCCGGTGATGCCCTGGGCCAGCCCGTGACGCTCGAGTACACGGCCCTGCGCGTGCTCAACGTCGAGAACTTCGGCGACGCAGGGCAGGGCGGCTCGGCGGTGGACGTGCGCAAGGTCGATCTGCGCGAATCCATCGAGTCGCGCCTGGGCGCTGGCAACAAGACCGTCACCAAGCGCGAGCTGCGCAACGTCGGTCCCAGCGTGACCTACAAGCTGCGCGATGCCGCTGGCCAGGCGCGCGAGTTCCAGAACTTCATGCTGCCCGTGGACACGGGCGACGGCCAGCCGGTGTTCCTGTTCGGCGTGCGCGAGACGCCCGCCGATCCGTTCCGCTACCTGCGCGTGCCGGCTGACGAGCAGGGCAGCATCGATGGATTCATGCGCATGCGCGTGGCGCTGGCCGATCCGGCGATGCGCGAGCAGGCCGTGCGCCGCTACGTCGCCGTCGCGGTGGACGCCAAGGCCCGGCCGGAACTGGCCGAGCAGCTTGCGCAGTCCACCGTCCGCGCCATCAGCCTCTTCGCGGGCCGCCAGGGCGAGGACGGCAAGCCGCACGGCGGCCTGCAGGCGATCTCGGACTTCATGGAAACCAACGTGCCCGAAGCCGAACGCGCCCGCGCCGGCGAGGTGCTGGTGCGCATCCTGAACGGCGCGCTGTTCGAATTGGCGCAGCTGAGCCGCGAGCGTGCCGGCCTGCCGCCGCTGCCGCAGGACGAGAAGACCCAGAGCTTCATGACCCAGGCCGTACTGTCCCTCAGCGATGCCCAGATCTACCCGGCACCGGTGGTGTTCGAGCTCAAGGATTTCAACCAGGTGCAGGCCAGCGTGTTCCAGGTGGCCCGCGCCCCGGGCAAGAACGTCGTCTACCTGGGGTGCGCACTGCTGATCCTGGGCGTGTTCGCCATGCTCTACGTGCGCGACCGCCGGCTGTGGGTGTGGCTCGCGCCGCAGGCCGAGGGCGCCCAGGCGACGATGGCGCTGTCGGCCAACCGCAAGACACTGGACGGCGACCGCGAATTCGCCCAGCTCACCGAGAAACTGATCGGGGTTCCGCCCCACGGAGGCACCGCATGAACACGGCCACCACGACGCTCACCCTGAACGAGGGGTTCTTCGCGCGCCGCAACTGGTTCGACTGGTTGTTCGCCGCCCTGGTCGCGGCAGGTGGCCTGTTTGCGCTGCAGCGCTACGGCCACGCGATGGATGTGTACGAGAAGGGCATCCTGCTCGGCTCCATCCCCTGCCTGATTTGGCTGTGCTGGTTCTGGCGGCCACTGCGCGTGCTCACCCTGGTGGTGGCGGGCGCGTCGCTGCTGGCGATCGCCCTGTACCAGGGCGATGGCGGAGGCGACCTGGCGCGGGCGGACACCGTCTTCGGCCTGAAGTTCTTTCTGTCGAGCCAGTCGGCCATCCTGTGGATGAGCATGCTGTTCTTCATGAGCACGGCGTTCTACTGGATCGGCATGTTCTCGCGCGGCGAGGGCCAGACCATGATGCTCATCGGCTCGCGGCTGGCCTGGGTGTCGATTGCCATGGCGCTCATCGGCACCATGGTGCGCTGGTACGAGAGCTACCAGATCGCCCCCGACATCGGCCACATCCCCGTGAGCAACCTCTACGAGGTGTTCGTGATGTTCTGCTGGATGACCGCGGCCTTCTACCTGTACTACGAAGCGCAGTACAAGACCCGTGCGCTG
Source organism: Paracidovorax wautersii (assembly GCF_031453675.1). Taxonomy (NCBI): domain Bacteria; kingdom Pseudomonadati; phylum Pseudomonadota; class Betaproteobacteria; order Burkholderiales; family Comamonadaceae; genus Paracidovorax; species Paracidovorax wautersii. Next base: position 2,367,813 of record NZ_JAVIZX010000001.1, read on the forward strand.
GGCGGCTTCGTGATGCTGGTGGTGAGCGCGGCCGTGGGCTTTCTGCTCTGGTACACGGTGGTGCGCGAGGCGCACGAGATCCAGCCCCTGGTGCCGGCGCTCAAGAGCTGGTGGATGAAGCTGCATGTGCCCGCCAACTTCATCGGCTACGGCACGTTCGCGCTGTCCGCCATGGTCGCTTTCGCCTACCTCATCAAGCAGCAGGCCACGGAGACGCGCTGGTACAAGCTGGCCCCGCTGTGGCTGCTGGGCGTGGTGCTGTGCTTCGAACCCATCGTGTTCCGCCAGGGCGCGGCCGAGAACGGCGGCGGCTACTGGATGGTGTATTTCGGCATCTCGGCCCTCATTGTGGGCGGCATCCTCTTCGGCCGCCGCCACATCGCGTCGCGCCTGCCGTCGTTCGAGATCCTGGACGATGTGATGTACAAGGCCATCGCCGTGGGCTTCGCGTTCTTCACCATCGCCACCGTGCTGGGCGCGCTGTGGGCCGCCGAGGCCTGGGGCGGCTACTGGAGCTGGGACCCCAAGGAGACCTGGGCGCTCATCGTGTGGCTGAACTACGCCGCCTGGCTGCACATGCGGCTGATGAAGGGCCTGCGGGGCACCGTGTCGGCCTGGTGGGCGCTGGTGGGGCTGGCGGTGACCACGTTCGCCTTCCTGGGCGTGAACATGTTCTTGAGCGGTTTGCACAGCTACGGCACGCTCTAGGCGCCAGCGAGACAGGACACCGGAACGCGCGACCTCTTCATACGCAGGCAGAGGGCCTGTGGATTGGTAACCCCGCCGCCGCCGGGGGCGCGGAACGAAAACGGGCACACGCGGTCTGTCTGGGGCAGACTGCGCAGCACATCCCGGAGAATGTCCCCATGCTGATCCCCCGCCGCCAAGACCAGGGCCTGGTCCACCCCCATTCCTCAGAGATCACCCCGCGCGCTGTCTATGAGCAACGGCGCGAGCTGCTGCGCTGGGTGGCCGGTGGCGCGGCGGGCGCGGCCCTCGCCTCCTGGGCCGGCCGCGAGGCGCTCGCGGAACAGGTGGCCCGCCCCGGCAAGCTGGCCCCGCTGCCCGGTGCGAAGTCGGCGGTGGCGGGCGCGGTGACCATGGAAAAGCTCACCAGCTACCAGGACGCGAGCACCTACAACAACTTCTACGAGTTCGGCGTGGACAAGGCCGACCCCGCCCGCAACGCCCACACGCTGAAGACGTCGCCTTGGACCGTGGAGGTCGAGGGCCTGGTCAACAAGCCGCGCAAGTTCGCCCTCGAGGATCTGCTCAAGCTGAGCCCGCAGGAGGAGCGGATCTACCGCCTGCGCTGCGTCGAGGGCTGGTCCATGGTCATCCCGTGGGTGGGCTTTTCGCTGGCCGAACTCATCAAGCGCGTGGAGCCGCAAGGCAGCGCCAAGTACGTGGAGTTCATCACGCTGGCGGACAAGGCGACCATGCCGTACGTGGGCTCCCGCGTGCTGGACTGGCCGTACACTGAGGGCCTGCGCATGGACGAGGCAATGCATCCCCTGACGCTGCTGGCCTTCGGCATGTACGGCGAGGTGCTGCCCAACCAGAACGGCGCCCCGGTACGGTTGGTGGTGCCGTGGAAGTACGGGTTCAAGAGCGCGAAGAGCCTCGTGAAGATCCGCTTCGTCGAGAAGGAGCCGGGCACGGCCTGGAACAAGGCTGCCAAGCAGGAGTACGGCTTCTATTCCAACGTGAACCCGAACGTCGACCATCCGCGCTGGAGCCAGGCCACCGAACGCCGCATCGGCGAGGACGGTTTGTTCGCCAAGAAGCGCAAGACGCTTCTGTTCAACGGCTACGAAGCCCAGGTGGGACAGCTGTATGCCGGCATGGACCTGAAGAAGTTCTACTGAGCCTGGGCCGCCGAGCGCGCGGTCAGCGTTTCAGGCCTTCGCGTTTCCAGCCATTCAGCCAGCCAGCACCATGCGCGTTGCGGCAGATCCTCTTGCCGCAATGGCATCTTCTTTCAACGATGAAAAAGCTTCTTCTGCATCCGTTGGCCAAGCCGGTGGTGTTTCTGCTGTGCCTGGTGCCGGCGGCCTGGCTGTTGTACGCAGCCTTCGCCAATCTGCTCGGGGCGAACCCTGCCGAAGCGCTGATCCGCTCCACGGGCGACTGGGCCTTGCGCTTTCTGTGCATCGCCCTGGCGGTCACTCCGGCGCGCGTGCTGCTGGGGTGGCCGGCGCTGGCCCGGTACCGGCGCATGCTGGGCCTGTACGTGTTTTTCTACGCCGTGCTGCACTTTGTGAGCTACGCCTGGCTCGACATGGGTCTGGACTGGGGCGAGATCGTGCGCGACGTGCCCAAGCGCCCCTTCATCCTGGTGGGCACCTTGGCGCTCTTGCTCCTGGCGCTGCTGGCCGCGACCTCGTACCAGCAGGCCATCCGCTGGCTGGGCGGCAAGCGCTGGCAGGCGCTGCACCGCAGCGTGTACGCCGTGGCAGGGCTGGCCCTGCTGCATTTCTTCTGGATGCGCGCGGGCAAGAACCATTTCGCCGAGGTGGCGGTCTATGCGGCCATCCTGGCTTGCCTGCTGGGCTGGCGTCTGTGGCAGCGGCGCTTGCGCAGCCGCGCACACGCCATGTGATGCTATAAATTTGGTAGCGGAATGCGCTTGTGCAGTAAGGGATAGGGCCTGATTTCGCTTCAACCCTGTACGGCGCGCAGGGCGGGGCGGACCATGCGGGATGCCGGGTCGATCACGGCGGTGGGTAGCTGGTAGGCCCGGTCGTCGAAGAGGTCTATGCCGCACATCAGGTTCTCGATCCAGTCGAAGAAGTCGCTGATTGCCTGCCGGCCCAGGATGGGCGCGCCATGCTGCGGCACCAGCATGGCGATGTCCAGCTGGCGCACCATGCGTGTCCACAGCCGCAGGATCTTGTTGGACACCATGTAGCGGCGGTGAAACGCCTCCATGCGCGGAATGTGGGGCGCCAGCTCCGTCACGGGCACGCGGGCTTCCAGGCCCGAGGTCATCGACACGCCCAGGTCACCGGTGAAGAGGATGCGGCTGACCGGGTCGTAGAAGTGGAAGTTGCCTTCGGAGTGCATGAAGTGTGCCGGCAGCAACACCAGCTCGTGCCGACCCAGGGGAATGTGCCCGCCGCCGTCCGGCACGCCGATCACCCGCCCTTCGGTCTTGCCGACCTTGGTGAAGTGGGGCGCGAAGCGTTCCCAGATGCGGGAGATCACCAGGGTGGCCTTGGTGCTGGTCATCCAGCGGTCCAGCGAGGCGATGATGTCCGGATCGGCATGCGACGCCAGCAGGTACGAGAGCTTGTGCGGCGGGAAATGCTTGGTCATCCCCATGAACAGCTCATTGAACGCGAGGTTGCCGCCCGGATCGATGATGGCCCCTGTGTCGTCGTCTACGACCAGGAACTGGTTAGCCTGCACCGCCTGTCCGTCCTCCTCGATCAGGTCGGTGAACATCAGGCAGGCGTGGTGTTTGTCGCGGTAGAGCTCCAGCGGTTCGAGGGCCATGGCGGGCTTTGCAGTGAAAAGCGCACTGTAGGCCCCGCCATGGGGTTATTGCTTGATGGGAATCAAGGCTCGATCAAGGAGCCAGCTTTTCGCAGCGGAACGTGTCCTCGACCGATTCGCGCGACCGGATCAGATGCGCCTTGGCGCCGTTGACCAGCACCTCGGCGGGACGCGACCGGGTGTTGTAGTTGCTGCCCATGGAGCTGCAGTACGCGCCTGCCGACAGCACGGCGAGTTGGTCGCCCGGCTGGACGGCCAGGCGCCGGTCGCGGCCGATCCAGTCCCCGCTTTCGCAGATGGGGCCCACCACGTCGTAGACATGTTCTCCGCCACCGCCGGCGGGTGCGGACGCCTCCAGCGGCACGATGGCATGGAAGGCCTGGTACATCGCCGGGCGGGGCAGATCGTTCATCGCCGCATCGACGATGCAGAAGTTCTTCTGCTCGCCGGGCTTGACGTAGAGCACTTCGGTGACGCACACGCCGGCATTGCCCACCAGGGAGCGGCCGGGTTCGATCATGAACTGCCGGTCGCCGTAGCCACGCGCATCCAGCTTGGCGAGCAGCTTGGTCCAGAGCGCGTCGGCGGCCGGTGGCGCGTCACCGTTGTAGTTGATGCCCAGGCCGCCGCCGAAATCGATATGGTGGATCGCGATGCCTGCTGCCTCGATGTCGCGGACCAGGTCCAGCATGCGGTCGACTGCGTCAAGGTAGGGCGTTTCCTCGGTGATCTGGGAGCCGATGTGGCAATCGATGCCCACGACCCGCAACCCGGGCAACGCTGCGGCGCGCTGGTAGGTGGCGACCGTGCGCTCGTGGGCCACGCCGAACTTGTTGCCCTTCAATCCGGTGGAGATGTAGGGGTGCGTCTTCGGGTCCACATTGGGGTTGACGCGGATGCTGACGGGAGCGCGCTGGCCCAGCGACGTGGCCACGTCGTTCAGCACTTCCAGCTCGGATTCGCTTTCCACATTGAAGCAGCCGATGCCGGCCTGCAGGGCTTGGCGCATTTCGGCGCGCGTCTTGCCCACCCCCGAGAAGATCACCTTGGACGCGTCGCCGCCAGCGGCGAGCACTCGCTGCAGTTCACCGCCCGAGACGATGTCGAAGCCGCAGCCCTGGCGGGCGAACAGCTGCAGCACGGCCAGGGATGAATTGGCCTTCATCGCGTAGCAGATCTGAACCTTGCGGCCTTCGAAACCGCGCTGGTACGCCGCCAGCGCGGCAAGCATTGCGGCCTGTGAATACACATACACCGGCGTGCCGTGCTCGCGCGCAAGATCCGCCAGGCGCACGTCTTCTACGAACAAGGAACCCTCACGGTAGGCGATGAAGGGGGAGCCGGGCAGGGAAGTGGGGATCATGGACGGGGGGTGGAGGCAGGGGAGGACGCAGGCATGGCAGCGGGCGCAGCGGCAGGAGAGGCTGCTGTGGGAGCGGGGTTGAGCGTCTGCGGGAGCGTCGCCCGCTGTGCTGCCGCTGGTTCGGTGGGGAGGTACAGGGGGCCCCGCTGGCCGCAGCCGGCCACAACCGCCGCGCCCCAAACAAGGGCAATCGTCCTGACTAGAATTTGGGAAGCTCTCAACATCCGCAAATTGTAATGACCGACCTCGAATTCCTGGACCATGCCGAGAAACTCCTGCTGGCGGTGGAGGAGGGGTGTGACCGGATCAACGACACCACCGACGCCGATCTCGACGCACAACGGGTGGGCGGCATGGTGACCATCACCTTCCACAACGGCAGCCAGATCATCATCAACCTGCAAAAGCCGCTGCACGAAGTCTGGCTGGCCGCCAAGACCGGCGGCTACCACTACCGTTTCGACGGCAAGGCCTGGCAGGACACCAAGGGCGGGCTGGAGTTCTTCGCAGAACTGAACCGTAACGCCCGGCTTCAGTCGGGCCTGGACCTGGAGTTCCACGCGGCCTGAACGCCCCACGGCGGCCGGAGCGGGAGCGCTGAAGCAAGCAGCGACCCGCCGTGCCCTCGCACCGGACGGCGCGCAGGCATGCCGCCGTCAATTCCTGAACAGATCGAGGATCTTGTTGCGCTCTTCCGACGGCGGTGGCGCCGTGGGTGCCACGCCCGGAGCAGCCGCCGGGGGCTGGTCTTCCATGCCCACGCTGGCCACGCCGGCGTTGCGGGCGTACTCCTCGTAGAACCATTCGCCACTGACGTTCACCACGCCGGGCGGCACGGTCGGCTCGGCCACGGGCACGCCCTTGAGCGCGCGCTCCATGAAGCTGATCCAGATCGGCAGGCTCAGACCGCCGCCGGTTTCACGGCTGCCCAGATTGCGGGGCGTGTCATAGCCAATCCACGTGACTGCGGCGATGGTCGGCTGGAAACCGGCGAACCAGGCGTCGACGGCGTCGTTCGTCGTGCCGGTCTTGCCATACACATCCGGGCGCTTCAACGTGGCCTGTGCACGGGCCGCGGTGCCCGACCGCGTGACTTCCTGCAGCAGGCTGTCCATGATGAAGGCATTGCGGGCCTCGATCGCACGCGGGTTGTTCTCGATCGCAGGTGGCTGGAAGTCGGACAGGATGCGGCCCTTGTGGTCGGTGACGCGGGAAATCAGGTACGGATTCACGCGATAGCCGCCATTGGCAAATACCGAATAGGCCGCCACCATCTGCATGGGCGTCACCGAGCCGGCGCCGAGGGCCATGGTCAGGTACGGCGGATGCCGTTCCGGGTCGAAGCCGAAACGCCCCACCCAGTCCTGGGCGTTCTTGGCGCCCACGGCCTGCAGAACGCGGATGGACACCACGTTCTTCGACCGGGCCAAGCCAGTACGCAACGTCATGGGGCCGTCGTACTTGCCGTCATAGTTCTTCGGTTCCCATGGCTGGCCTCCGGTCACGCCCGCACTGAAGAAGAGCGGGGCATCGTTGACGACGGTGGCCGGCGTGAAGCCCTTCTCCAGCGCGGCTGAATAAATGAAAGGCTTGAAACTGGAACCGGGCTGGCGCCATGCCTGGGTCACATGGTTGAACTTGTTCTTGTCGAAATCGAAGCCTCCGACCAGGGCGCGGACGGCACCGGTCCTCGGGTCCAGAGCAACGAAAGCACCTTCCACCTCGGGCAGCTGAGTCGCCTCCCAGGTTTTTTTCGGGGTCTGAACCACGCGGATCACGGCGCCGCGGCGGATCTTGATGTTGGGCGCGGCCTTATCGCTCAGACCGGATTGAACCGGCTTGAGCCCGTCCCCGGTGATCTCGATCGGATCCCCGCTGGCGCGGGCGGCCACGATTTTCTTGGCAGTGACCTCCAGAACCACGGCCGACAGAACGTCGCCATTGTCGGGATGCCCCGCAAGGATGTCGTCAACCGCGTCTTCGGCTTCCTGGGGATCCGACGGAAGCGTGGCGAACTTCTCGGGGCCTCGGTAGTGCTGGCGCCGTTCGTAGTCCATGATGCCCTTGCGCAACGCTACGTATGCGGCTTCCTGCTCGCCTGCATTCAAGGTCGTGTACACGTTCAGGCCCCGCGTGTAGGCCTCGTTGCCGTACTGCGAGAAGATCAGCTGGCGCACCATCTCGGCCACGTATTCGGCATGGACGCGGGTGCTGTCCGGTCCCGAACGCAGCTTCAGGTCTTCCTGCTTCGCCGCAGCGGCTTCCTCGGCAGTAATGAAGCCGTTCTCCACCATGCGGTCAATGATGTACAGCTGACGAATGCGCGCTCTCTTGGGGTTGCTGATGGGGTTGTAGGCGGAGGGGGCCTTGGGCAGGCCAGCGAGCATGGCGGCCTCCGCGATGGAAATCGACTTCAGAGGCTTGCCAAAATACGTTTCTGATGCGGCCGCAAATCCGTAGGCTCTATTACCGAGGTAAATCTGATTCATGTAGATTTCAAGAATCTGATTTTTCGACAGCAAATGCTCCAGCTTGAAAGTCAGTAATATTTCGTAAATTTTGCGCGTGAATGTCTTTTCGGACGAAAGATAGACATTGCGCGCTACCTGCATTGTGATGGTGGATGCCCCCTGGCTCTTTACCCGGCCCAAGTTTGCCAGCCCCGCCCGAACGACGCCTTTGTAGTCCACGCCGCCGTGTTGGAAGAAGCGGGCGTCCTCGATGGCTAGTACCGCATTGGTCATCACCTTCGGAATGTCCTGGATGGGCGTCAGATTTCGCCGCTCCTCGCCGAACTCTCCCAGTAGGGCACCCTCCGTGGAGTACACGCGCAGCGGCAACTTAGGGCGGTAGTCCGCCAGATCGGAGATATCCGGCAAGTTCGGGTAAGCCACTGCCAGCGCTACTGCAATTGTGAGAAGCCCAGCCAAGGCGCCTGCGAGGGCCAAGCCCATCAGCCACGCGAAGCCACGGATCAGCCAACGTAACCAGCGGGGACGAGAGGGGGCAGGAGTAGGCTTGTCGGGATGCGGCATCGGGCGCTCAAAAGGGGCAATCCCCGATTATAAAAAATATGGCGATCAGCCGGGGCCGCCCTTAAAGGGGGCCGCAATGCCGTTGCTGGGGTGCCCACCACGAAAAACACGGCGGCAGCGTCAACTTTTGACAACGGCTCGCCGCTTACATTTGGCAAGGAATCTTTGCCTAAAACTACCTTGCTGCTAGCATCCCTGCAAGCTGTTAGGTTTTGTTGCGTCCAATTTGTATAAGTTCGAGGGGCCAAATTTTGATCTCTTTGGGGTCTTTGTTCAGTCGCCAGTCCGCTCCTCTGTTGGGGATCGACATCAGTTCCTCCAGTGTCAAGCTGGTAGAGCTGGGGCAGCACAAGTCCGGGAATACGGTCTTGGAGCGCTGTGCCATCGAGCCCCTCGAGCGGGGTTGGATCGTGGATGGCAACATCGAAAAGTTCGATGAGGTCGCCGAGGCCATGCGCCGTCTGGTGAAAAAGAGCGGTACGCGGACCAAGAATGTTGCGCTCGCTTTGCCTCCATCGGCCGTGATCACCAAGCGCATCACCCTGCCTGGCGGCATGTCCGAGCAGGAGCTGGAAGTTCAGGTTGAGTCCGAAGCCAACCAATACATTCCTTTTTCCCTGGACGAAGTCAGCCTCGATTTCTGCATCGTGGGCCCCAGCAAAAGTTCCCCGGGCGACGTTGATGTGCTCATCGCTGCATCCCGCAAGGAAAAAGTCCAGGACCGACAGGGACTGGCTGAAGCCGCCGGTCTCAAGCCCGTCATTGTCGACATCGAGTCGAATGCTTCCCGGCTGGCCGCAGGGCGCCTCATTGAAGCACTTCCCAACCGCGGCGTAGATGCCATGGTCGCCTTGTTCGAGGTGGGTGCACTCGCTACCAGCATGCAGGTCATCCGCAACGAGGAGGTGCTGTATGACCGCGATCAAGCTTTCGGGGGGGCTCAGCTCACGCAGCTGATCGTGCGCCAGTATGGTTTTTCGCTGGATGAGGCCGAAAGCAAAAAGCGCAGTGGGGATCTTCCGGAGGACTACCAGAGCGCCGTCCTGCGTCCCTTTGTGGACAGCATGGCGCAAGAGGTTGGCCGGGCGCTCCAGTTCTTCTTCACCAGCACGCCCTACAACCGGGTCGATCACATCTTGCTTGCAGGCGGATCGGCTCCGCTGGCGGGCCTGACGGAAGCCGTTACGCACACCACGGGTTTCGCCTGTTCGATGGTGAATCCTTTTGAGGGGATGGAGATCGGCAGTTCTGTGCGCCTGAAGAAGATGGTGAGGGAAGCTCCGTCTTATCTCACTTCCTGCGGATTGGCCATGCGGAGGTTTCTGCAGTGATCCTGATTAACTTACTGCCGCACAGAGAAGCCGCGCGCAAGCGGCGGAAAGAGGCATTCCAGGCCACCATGCTGATGTCCGCGCTTGCTGGTTTGGCGATTGCCGGCATCGTGTACTGGTGGTTCCAGATGATGATCACGGACCAGCAAGGCAGGAACGCATTTCTGAAACAGGAAATCCGTGTCTTGGAAGGTCAGATCAAGGAGATTGCGACGCTTGAAGACGAAATTGCGGCTTTGCGCGCACGCCAAAAGGCTGTGGAAGATTTGCAATCGGACCGCAACTTGCCCGTTTACATGCTGAACGAACTCGTGGCCCAACTGCCTGACGGGGTCTATATCACCAGTCTGAAGCAGGTAGATCAGACTGTCAGTATGCAAGGGATGGCGCAATCCAATGAGCGCGTGTCGGAAATGCTGCGGAATCTTGCCGACAACACCCCTTGGTTCTCCAAGCCCGAGTTGGTTGAGATTGTGGCGAGCAACGTTGCCTTGACTCCGCGGGATCAGCGGCGCGTCGCCTCTTTCAACCTCCGCTTCAAGCTGGTCCGCAGCAGCGAAGTCCAAGCACAGACCGCGGCAGTTTCTGCAGCGGGAGGACGCTGACATGCCGATGAAGCTTTCTAACCGTATGAGCGGTGAGCAACTGCAGGAGTCGCTGCAGCGGCAGTTCAAGAATCTGGATCCCCAAGATCCTTCGAGGTGGCCGCTTCTGCCGCGTGTCCTGCTATGCCTGTGCATTGCCTCTGCGATCGTGGTTTTCTCTTGGTTTGCGTTTTTAAAGGACTACGAAGCCGAGTTGGAAACGGAGCGGAGTACCGAGCAAACACTGCGGGCAGATTACGAGAAGAAGCTGACTAAGGCCGTTAGCCTGGATGGCCTGAAAAAACAGCGGGAACAAGTCCAGCAATATGTTCTGCAATTGGAAAAGCAACTTCCTAGTAAGGCAGAAATGGCGGCACTGCTGTCCGATATCAACCAAGCCGGACTTGGGCGTAGCCTCCAGTTTGAGTTATTCAGACCGGGCCAAGTCGTTGTCCGAGATTATTATGCTGAGTTACCCATTTCCTTAAAAGTCACAGGGCAGTACCACGACATTGGTGCATTTGCTTCCGATGTGGCCCATCTTTCACGCATCGTGACGCTGAATAACATCGCGTTAATGCCTGGTGGTAAGGATGCGACGGTACTTTCACTGGAGGCTACCGCGCGCACCTTCCGGTATCTTGACCAAGAAGAGATACAGGCCCAGAAGGCAGCCCAGGGGGCACGTAAGTAATGAAGGCAGCACATATTCTTACAGTGGTCGGGCTTGGGATAGTTTTGTCCGGGTGTGGACCGGCCGGCGAGGATGAACTCCGTGAATGGATGCGAGAGTTGCGGGCCAATATCCGTCCAAAAATTGTTCCTTTGTCTGAGCCGAAGCAGTTCACCCCCGTGGACTACGCTGCCGCCAACAGCGTGGACCCCTTCAGTCCACTCAAACTCACCCAGGCCTTGCGCAAGGAAACGGCGCAGTCGACTTCGAGTGCGTTGGTGGCGCCTGAGATGGCCAGGAGAAAAGAGCCTCTTGAGGCCTATCCACTCGATGCGATGGCGATGGTTGGCAGTTTGAACAAGGCTGGCGCGCCAACAGCCCTGTTAAGTGTCGATAAGCTGATCTATCAGGTGAGGGTTGGCAATTACCTGGGTCAGAATTACGGAAGAATCACGAAAATATCCGAGACTGAAATCCAGTTGCGGGAAATTGTTCAAGATGCGGCAGGTGAATGGGTTGAGCGAACGAGCACTCTCGGTCTGCAAGAGGGAAAGGTAAATAAATGATCTGGAGCCAAATCAAGATTGCTCGTCTTTGGCAGGCCACCTGCTTTGCGGCGTGCTGTGGATTCAGCGTGGGTGCAACCGCGCAGGGGTCTATTGAGGCAATTACTGGAAGTGTCCAAAACGGCGCAGAGGTCGTTCGCATTCAATTCACGGAAAACCTTCCTTCCGTGCCGACCGGTTTTTCGATTCAATCGCCTGCGCGCATTGCGTTGGACTTCCAGGGCGTCGGTAATGCGACTGGCCGCAATTTTATCGATGTCAACCAGGGAAACTTGAAGTCTGCCAATGTGGTTCAGGCTGGCGACAGGTCGCGTGTGGTACTGAATTTGAAGTCGGCCACATCCTATCGTACTGACCTTCAAGGCAAAGTTCTTCTGGTGACCTTGGACCCGGTGGCCGCATCGACTGCAACCCCGGTCAACTCCACCGTGTTTGCGGAGGATCGCAGCCGTGATGTGCAGCCACTGAAAGATATCGATTTTCGTCGCGGCAGCGACGGTGCGGGGCGCTTGGTAGTGGGTTTGCCAAACAACCAAGTGGGAGTGGACCTTCGCAAGCAAGGCGAGAATCTGGTCATCGAATTCCTGCATTCTTCGTTGCCAGAGGGCCTTCGGCGGAGGCTGGACGTGACCGATTTCGGTACGCCTGTTCAGCTGGTTACTACAACCCCACAGGGTGACCGGATCAGGATGACCGTCCGCTCTGTCGGTGAATGGGAGCACAGCGCTTACCAAAGCGACAGTCAGTTTGTCGTAGAAATCCGCCAGAAGAAGGTCGATGTCACCAAGCTCAGCTCTGGTACTGTGTACAGCGGCGAAAAGCTGTCGCTGAACTTCCAGAATATTGAAGTGCGTTCGCTGCTACAGGTGATCGCCGATTTTACCAATTTCAATATCGTCACCTCTGACACAGTTACGGGTGCCTTGACGTTGCGGTTGAAAGATGTGCCATGGGACCAGGCACTTCAAATCATCATGGATGCCCGGGGTCTGGGAATGCGTAAATCCGGCACTGTGCTGTGGATTGCGCCGAAAGATGAAATTGATGCGAGAACCCGCAAGGATTACGAGGCAGCGCTGGCCATTCAGAAGTTGGAGCCGCTGCGTACTCAGTCTTATCAGCTGAATTATGCGAAGGCTGCAGATATGGTGACTCAGTTGACCACCTCTACAGGCGGTAGTGGTGGTACATCTGCCCAGGGAAACAGATTCTTGTCGGAGCGAGGAAGTGCGATAGCTGAACCACGGACTAATCAGCTGTTCGTGACCGATACACCGGCGAAGCTTGAAGAGGTTCGGCTGCTATTGCTGACCCTGGACGTCGCGGTGCGCCAGGTGATGATTGAAGCCCGCATTGTGGAAGCACGGGATACTTTTGGTCGATCACTCGGCGTAAAGCTGGGTGGCGGCGATCTGCGAGCGCAACGTGGGGGAGATGGCGGCTACAGTCTCGGTGGCGGCAACCGCGTTGCGCTCGGAACCAGCTTTGATAACGCGACCGGCTCTGCGGGGTTCGGGACGGTCAATACCGGAAGTTCATTTGTGAACCTGCCGGCCTCTCTTTCGGGGGGCGCTGCGGTGGGGAGTTTCGCACTGTCGATCTTCAATTCGGCCGCCAATCGCTTCCTGACCCTTGAACTGTCGGCTCTGGAGGCAGAAGGCAACGGAAAGATCGTATCCAGCCCTCGCCTGATTACCGCGGATCAAACCAAGGCACTGATCGAGCAAGGTACGGAATATCCCTATTCGGTCACTGCACCGAACGGGGCTACGACCATCGCTTTCAAAAAGGCTGTGTTGAAACTGGAAGTCACGCCGCAGATTACTCCGGAGGGGAACATCATCCTCGATTTGGATGTGAACAAAGACAGCCGCGGTGAGACGACCACCCAGGGCGTTGCCATCGACACGAAGCACGTGAAAACGCAGGTGTTGGTGGAGAACGGTGGCACCGTGGTGATAGGCGGCATTTTCGAGATGGAAGAGACCAACCAAGAAAACAAAATTCCTTTACTGGGAGATGTCCCTGTGGTGGGGAATCTGTTCAAGAATCGCACCCGGGAAACGTCTAAGCGCGAAGTGTTGATTTTCATCACGCCCAAAGTGATTTCGGACAAGGGACCCGTACGTTAATGAGGGAGATGGCGAAGTGAAGATGATAAAAAATATTCTCGTGATTTTTCTGGTGGGCTCGCTCGCGGCCTGCGGCGGTGGCGGTGGGAGCGGAGGAACGCCTTCCGGCGGTACTGGTACGGGTACTACTCCTGGCGGTACGGTAACGCCGACGGTAGCGAGCATCGACTACCAACTCGATAAAAGTACATTGACCAACACCGGTTCGGACGGCGCGGTATTGACTGTGACGGCATTGGACTCCAACAACAATCCAGTGAATGGTGCTGCCGTTTCCGTCGTTGTGGACTCCGGCATTTACACGCCGGCAACCACTACGACCGACGCTTCGGGGAAAGCGACCGGTACGATTTCCACCGGCAGCAACAAGGCCAACCGCAACATCGCTTTCACCGTAAGTGCAGGTGCCCAATCAAAGTCCGATGTCCTGCCTGTGACCGGAAGCCAGATCACGTTCTCGACGGTTCCCGCCGCGCCGGCGCCTGGTGCTCCGGTCACGTTGTCGCTACGAGTCACGGATGTGAACAGCGCCGGCATCGGCAACACCAACGTTGTCTTGGGAGGCACCCTGGGGTTTACTGGGACCGTAAGGACGGATGTGAACGGCGTGGCAGCGGCAAGCCTCGCAGCAGCCCCGGCGACGACCGGCAATTACACCGTGGAGGCCAGGGCCTCGGGCGTGACGGCCAGCCGGGACGTACAGGTGGTCAGCGCGACGGGAGGTGTGCCTGATGCCGTCGGCACCATCAGCGCGGCGAGCTTGTCTATCACTCCAAATACGATCGCGCCCAACTCAGCCGGTGCGACAACCAATCGCGCAAGCTTGAGGGCGCTGTTTCAGACCGCGGCCAATCAGGCGATCAAGGATGTGCGCGTGCGCTTCGATATCGTTCCCCCGGGCTTGGGCGCAGGAGAGTTCATCTCCACCGGAGCGGCCACGGTGTATACCGATGTGAACGGGATTGCCAACGCAGACTATGTGCCGGGAACCCGCTCCAGCCCCACCAACGGCGTCGTCATTCGGGCGTGCTATGGCAACACGGATGCAGAGATCGCCAACGGCGCCTGCCCCAATGTCCGGACGGCGACGCTGACGGTTGCAGCAGAGCCCCTATCGATCACTCTGGGTTCCAACAATGAAATGTCCAAGGGGACCGATAACCTCACGTACATCAAGCGGTTCGACGTGGCGGTGGCCGACTCCGCAGGCAACGCGGTCAGCAATGCGCAGATCTCCGCCAGCGTGGACTTGGTGAATTACTTCAAGGGGCCTGCGTACAACGGTGTGAAGCTCATCTGTGCGAATGAAGATGCCAATCGCAACGGGTTGCTGGACGCCGGTGAAGACCGCAACGGCGATGGCGTGTTGACGCCGCGCAAGGCAGACATCCTCATTTCCTACGTGGGCTCCCGCACGACGGGTACCAACGGCCGTGCAACGATTCAGATCGAGTACCCACAAAATGTGGCGACCTGGCTGGAATACGCAGTCAAGGTGACGACCAGCGTGGCAGGATCCGAAGGCACCGTGGAGCGCCGCTTTGTCACGGGCTTTATTGAAGGCGACGAGACAAACGGATCGTTCCTCACGGCTCCCTACGGTTCCGACAATGCGGCTGGCGGTTGTGATCGGCCAAACTGAACACTGGCTCGTTCGACCTGTCGTTCCATAGATAATTCAAGGGCGGGTGGCGCAGGCCACCCGCCCTTTGTCTTTGGCCTATGGTCATCACCGTGCGCCACCGGGTGGGCGCCGAAATGCGTTGCAGGAAGCACTTGAATCTATGAGTTTGGAGATTGCACTCGGTGACCGGTCCTACCAGATCGCCATTGGCTCGTCGCTCCTTTCGTCAGTGGAGTCGTTCATCCAGGTGCCGCGGTCCCATGCAGCCGTCGTTGTGACCAACGATACCGTAGGGCCTTTGTGGGGCGAGAGGCTGTCTACAACGCTGCAGGGCATCCACCGCGTGGTGCACCGCGTCGAGCTGCCGGATGGCGAGCAGTACAAGGACTGGCAGCAGCTGAATCTGATCTTCGACGCGCTGCTGAAGCACGGTTGTGACCGCAAAACCGTGCTGTATGCGCTGGGTGGCGGCGTAGTCGGCGATATGACGGGCTTTGCCGCTGCGTCCTATATGCGTGGCGTACCGTTCGTGCAGGTACCGACGACGCTATTAGCCCAGGTGGACTCCTCCGTCGGCGGCAAGACGGCCATCAACCATCCGCTGGGCAAGAACATGATCGGCGCGTTCTATCAGCCGCGCCTGGTGGTGTGCGATCTCGACACCTTGTCCACTCTGCCGGACCGCGAGGTCTCGGCCGGGTTGGCTGAGGTCATCAAGTACGGGCCTATTTTCGACATGGCGTTCATGGCCTGGTTGGAAGAGTCCATGGATGCTCTGCGGGCGCGCGATATCGGCGCTTTGGCCTACGCAGTGCGGCGCAGTTGCGAGATCAAAGCCGAGGTGGTCAGCGGCGATGAGCGTGAAATGGGTCTGCGGGCGATTCTCAATTTCGGACACACCTTCGGCCATGCCATCGAAGCAGGCATGGGATATGGCCAGTGGCTGCACGGCGAGGGCGTTGCTGCAGGCATGGTGATGGCAGCAGAGCTGTCCAGACGCCTGGGCGGCGTGGATGAAGAGTTTGTGGCGCGCCTTCGGCGCCTCATCGAGCGGGCGGGACTGCCCGTCAAGGGGGCGGTCATCGATGCGAACGACAACGCCGGGCGCTACCTCGAACTGATGCGGATCGACAAGAAGTCGGAAGCGGGAGAGATCCGCTTCGTCCTGATCGACGGGCCGGGGAGCGCCGTTGTGCGCCCCGCTCCCGACGCGATGGTACGTGAGGTCATTGATATCTGTTGTGCGTAATTGCTATATTTATGATAGCTATTGACGCTTTGTAGTGGGGCGTTAGAGGCTTTTTTGATGAGTAACTGCGATCTGGCCCCTTACGCATGCCACCCGGGCCAGTCCCGTGGCCGCAGACATGCTGTGCCATCGGCGCCCACGCGGACGGAGTACCAGCGAGACCGGGACCGCATCGTGCACTCCACGGCGTTTCGGAGGCTCGTCTACAAGACCCAGGTTTTTCTGAACCATGAGGGCGATCTGTTCCGGACGCGGCTGACCCACTCGCTCGAGGTGGCACAACTGGGGCGGTCTGTAGCACGCACCTTGCGCATCAATGAGGATCTTGTCGAGGCCATCTCGCTGGCCCACGACTTGGGGCACACGCCGTTCGGACACGCGGGCCAGGACGCGCTCAACGAGTGCATGACCGACTACGGAGGATTCGAGCACAACCTGCAGAGCCTGCGGGTGGTGGATCTGCTGGAGGAGCGCTATCCGGACTACGATGGCCTCAATCTCACATTCGAGACCCGTGAAGGCATTCTCAAGCACTGCTCCAGGGCGCACGCGCAGGCCTTGGAACAACAGGAGCCACACGGCGTCGGCGAGCGGTTTTTGCTGCGGCAGCAGCCGAGCCTTGAGGCGCAACTGTGCAACCTGGCTGATGAAATCGCCTACAACGCCCATGACATCGACGACGGGGTGCGCTCGGGCCTCATTACGCTCGAGCAACTGCAACAGGTCGCTTTGTTCGAGCATTACCGGCGGCAGGTGCTGGCCGATCATCCCGGTCTGGATCAGCCCCAGCATTCGCGGCGGCTGCTGAGCGAGGCGATCCGGCGGATGTTGAGCGCGCAGGTGTATGACGTCATCGACGCCACCCGGGAGGCCATTGATGGATGTACGCCAGAGTCCCTTGCGGATATTCGCGACGCGGGTGTCGTTCTCGTACGGTTCAGCGAGCCCATGCGTCAGCAATCGCAGGAGCTGAAGAGATTTCTCTTTCGCAATTTGTACCGGCATCCGCAGGTGATGCAGACCACGGCGCGGGCGCAGCAGATCGTCCGTGATCTGTTTGCCGTGTACATGCAGACCCCGGCGGAAATGCTGGGCGCCCATGGCGCCAAGGCGGAATGCGGAGAGGCCATGGACCGCGCCAGGACGGTGGCCGACTTCATCGCTGGCATGACCGATCGTTTTGCCGCCCGCGAACACGAGCGCCTCACCGGAGAGCGTTTGCTGAGCTGATCGGGGTTGGGCCGCACGGCGTTGGCGCAAGCAGGCCTGCCAAGCGTCCTTGATGCTTTCGGATCTCGTGGGCCTCGGCGAGGAGTCGGGGGAGTGCGTCGCGGGCCCGGCGAATAAAATGGGCGCCCACCCTGCCTTTGCTTCCCAACCCATGATCCAAGAACTTTCCGGCGCCGTCGCTGGCTCCGCGCATGCGCGCGACACCATCGTGCAGGACACCGTCCGCTGGCTGGAGCGGGCCGTGATCGGACTCAACCTCTGCCCCTTTGCCAAAGGCGTACATGCCAAGGGCCAGATCCACTACGTCGTCAGTGCGGCCACCGATGCGCGTGAGTTGGTTGGGGATCTGCAGCATGAGTTGGAAGCCTTGGCTGAGATCTCCGCTGAGAAACGCGACACGACCCTGTTGATCGTGCCGGGCTGCATGGAAGACTTCTTGGACTTCAACGATTTCCTGGCGCTGGCCGATGAGTTGGTGGAGGCCATGGACCTGGGGGGCAT
Organism: Paracidovorax wautersii; assembly: GCF_031453675.1. Lineage (NCBI taxonomy): Bacteria > Pseudomonadati > Pseudomonadota > Betaproteobacteria > Burkholderiales > Comamonadaceae > Paracidovorax > Paracidovorax wautersii. Next base: position 2,385,599 of record NZ_JAVIZX010000001.1, read on the forward strand.
TCTGCAGGTCGCATCGTTCCATCCGCAGTTCCAGTTCGACGGTACGGACGTGGACGATGTGACCAACTGCACCAACCGGGCGCCGTATCCCACGTTGCACCTGCTGCGCGAGGACAGCATCGACCGGGCTGTGGAAGTGTTTCCTGAAGCCGAGGCGATCTTCGAACGCAACATGGAGGTGCTCGAAGAACTGGGCAGCGACGGCTGGGCTGCCCTGGAGGTGGGACCGCGCTGCCCCGTGCATCCGCCGGGTGCGGCAGCGGGTGGCTTGGGGCCGCAGCCATGAAGGCCGCGCGGCGGCAGTCTGCGACGGGCCACAGTGCAAAGGCGGCAGCCGGGGGTGGGAGCGCCGAGGCAGCCTTGCTGGACGAACTGCGCCCGGGCCAGTCGCTGGAGCTGCTCAAGGAACTGCACATCCTGACCCGCGAAGGGCGGCTCAACCAAGACTCGCGCCGCAAGCTCAAGCAGGTCTACCACCTGTTCCAGTTCATCGAACCCCTGCTGTCGGACCTTGCCGGCGCCGGCAGCGATGGCGGGCGGGGTCCGACCCTGGCGGACCATGGCGCAGGCAAGTCGTACCTGGGCTTCATTCTCTACGACCTGTATTTCAAGGCGCTTGGACATGGCCACATCTACGGCATAGAAACGCGGGCCGAACTGGTGGACAAGTCGCGCGCACTGGCCGAGCGGCTGGGCTTTGGGCGGATGTCGTTTTTGAACCTGTCGGTGGCAGAGTCCACCGGTGCGTCCGAGCTCCCGGCACAGATCGATGTGGTCACGGCGCTGCACGCCTGCGATACCGCCACCGATGATGCGATCGCCTTCGGGCTGCAGAAGCGGGCGAAGGCCATGGTGTTGGTACCTTGCTGTCAGGCCGAGGTGGCCGCCTGCCTGCGACAGGGAAAGGCGTTGCAACTGGCGCGCACGCCGCTGGCGGAGCTGTGGCGGCACCCGCTGCACACGCGCGAGCTGGGCAGCCAGATCACCAATGTGCTGCGCTGCCTGCATCTGGAGGCCTCTGGCTACCAGGTCACGGTGACCGAACTGGTGGGCTGGGAGCACAGCATGAAGAACGAGCTGATCATCGCCCGCTACACCGGCCAGAAAAAGCGCAGTGCGGCGCAGCGGCTGGAGGCGATCTTGGCGGAGTTCGGCTTGGTGGATTCACTCGCCGGGCGCTTCGGACTGGTTTTGGAGGCAACGCCGGCCACCCACGTCGAGCCTCCTCCGGTCTGAGTGTGGGAGCGCCTGCGCTTTCCCCTAAGGGCTTCTTCAGGTGCCGCTGCGGCTCAGCAGCGCGAGCAAGACGCACACTGCCAGTGCCAGAACCGCCGATATCGCCTGCCAGAACGCCACCGGGTTGCGCTCCGCCAGCGGAGGCGCCACCCGCCGGTGCTGGAAGGTCGGTCCGGGGGACTGCAGGTCGTGGGCCAGCTCGGACACGGCCTGCTGCCTGCGCGCCGGATCGGGGTGGAGTGCTTTCTGCAGCACGCCGTCCAGCCATCCAGGCAGATCCGGTCGATGGTGCCGCAAGGGCACATAACGCAGGCGCCGCAGGTCCGCGGCGCCGCGCAGCTGCGTGGGTTGCAAGCCATAGGGCAGTTGGCCGGTGAGCATTTGATAGCACAGCACCGCGAGCGAGAAGAGGTCCGATCGCTCGTCGCCGCCCCGGTCGAGAAAGTACTCTGGCGCGGTGTATTGCAGCGTTCCCATCAGCGCACGGGCGCGCACCTCTTCACCGGATTCGACCAATCCCGCGACGTGGGTGGACGCCAGATCGATAAGGCGCGCCGTACCGGACGGGTCGATCATGACGTTGGCGGGCCGTAAGTCCTGGTGCAGCATTTCGCGGCGGTGCAGTGCATGCAGTCCTGCCGCGATTTGCAGTGCCAGGGACCGTACGCTGACCAGGTCCGGCCGAGGGTGGTCCACCATCCATTGCGCCAGCGTCTGGCCTTCGATGTATTCCATGGCCACGAACAAATGGGTGCGCGGTCGGTCCGCCACATGGGCCCGAACGACGTGCGGGCTGTCCACGCGACGGGCCACCCATTCGTCAAGCAGAAAGCGGTCGAGGTAGCCGGCGTCATCCCGCCGGTCCACGGCAGGCGTCTTCAACGCGACCTGGATCCCCGTCGCCTCATCGATCGCCAGGTAAACATGGCTGCGCGGGCTCACATGCAACTCGCGCACGATGGCATAGCCCTCGAAAACCGAGCGTGGCGCCAGCGGGCCGGGCAGCCGCATGCCGTCGCGCTGAAGCGAAGCCTGCAAGCCGGCTTCCTGGGGCAGGGTGTCGATGCGCAGCAGTTGCACCGTGATGTCATCCGTGCTGCCGCGGGTTCGGGCGAGGCGCGCGAGCGCCGCGGCCGCCGCATCCAAATCGTCGGCGTGCGCAGCCAGCGCCGCACTGACGGCCTCGGCATCCAGAAAGGCATGGGCGCCATCGGTCGCCAGCAGATAGACCTCGCCGGCCTCTGCTTCCCAGGCCGCGTAGTCGATCTCCAAATGTGCCGCCACACCCAGGGCGCGGGCGAGGTAGGACTCGCTGGAGGACACCTGCACCCGGTGGTCCTCGGTCAGCTGTTCCAGCGCACGCGTGTGCACCCGGAAGACGCGCCCATCGCCCACATGCAGCAGATGCAGCTGCCGCCCCTTGAGCAGCAGGGCGCTGAATGTGCAGACGTAGCCGCAGTCCTTGTTGAACCGTGCGTCGCCGCGCTGGTTCTGCGCATGCAGCCAGGAGTTGGTGGCCTGCAGCACGCGCTGCGCGGCCCGCCGCACGGACCACGCCTCGGAGGTGGCGAAATAGTCGTCGAGAAAGCTGCGCACCGCGGCCGCGCTGGCCACCTGGCTCACCGGGCTGGAGCCGATGCCGTCGGCCATCGCCACCGCCAGCCCTTTGCTGGTGCGCAGATAGCCATCGGGTACGCGCGCGCCATGGAAGTCCTGGTTGGTGCCGCCTTCCTTGCCGAGGGAGCATTGCCCCAGAGAAACCTGCGGAAGGGGGGCATTCATAGGAGCGGCAGGCAGCGGCGCGGGCCGGCGGGGCTGCTGATCAGCGGACGGGCCGCTTCGGCGCCGTCTTGTAGTGCGTGGAGTACAGCGTCGCGCCCACGAAGGTCAGGCCACCGACCAGGTTGCCCAGCACCGTGGGGATTTCGTTCCAGATGATGTAGTCCATCAGGGTGAATTGCCCGCCCAGCATCAGGCCGGTGGGGAACAGGAACATGTTCACGATCGAATGCTCGAAACCCATGTAGAAGAACACGGTGATGGGCATCCACATGCCGATGGTCTTGCCCGACACGCTGGTGGACATCATGGCGGCCACCACGCCCGTGGACACCATCCAGTTACACATCACGGCGCGCACGAAGAGCGTGAGCATGCCGGAGGCGCCGTGGGCCGAGTAGCCCAGCGTACGGCCTTCACCGATGTGACCCAGTTTCTGCCCGATGGCGTTGGGGGCCTCGCTGAAGCCGAAGGTGAAGATGATGGCCATGAACACGGCCACGGTCAGCGCACCGGCGAAGTTGCCGCAGAACACCAGGCCCCAATTGCGCAGCACGCCCTTCCAGGTGGCGCCCGGCCGCTTGTCGATCACCGCCAGCGGCGCCAGCGTGAACACCCCGGTCAGCAGGTCGAAGCCCAGCAGGTACAGCATGACGAAACCAACCGGGAACAGCAGGGCACCCAGCAGCGGGTTGCCCGTGTTGACGGTGACGCTCACGGCGAACGCCGCGGCCAGGGAAAGGATGGCCCCCGCCATGTAGGAGCGGATCAGCGTGTCGCGGGTGGACATGAGCAGCTTGGATTCGCCGGCATCGACCATCTTGGTGACGAATTCGGCGGGTGCGAGATAGGCCATGGGGCACTCCTTGGGAGCCTGCCTTGGCAGCTCCCGAAAATGAGAACGACGAAAACAAAAAAGCGTCCACCGGCGCAACCCGCAGGGGTTGCAGCGCAGTTGGACGCCTTTATCCAGGAGAGGGGAGACCAGAATTCGGTCAGGGCCCTGGCGGACCCGTGCTCCTGCCGCCTTTAGCCGGAGCTGCAATCACCTTGCAGATTCCATGCCACGCGCTCCGCGGTGGTGCATGAGCTCGGGCAGCCGACAAGGCACGGAAACGGGGCGGCGGGCCCGCAGGTGGTGCGTGGCTGCACTGCGTTGGATCAGGAGGCGGAGCGCGGAGGCTGCGCGGCGGCCAAATGCGCAAAGGCGAGATCGGGCAGCGCGAGCGTGGCTTCCGCCACCTCCAGCAGCCGCCGGTTCTGGTCCATGGACGTCTTCTGCAGCGCCCGGAACGCGGCTTCTTCGGTCATGCCCAGCCGGGACATTAAGGCGCCTTTGGCCCGTTCGATCACCCGGCGTTCGTTGAGCGTGCGGCGCACGGATTCCAGCTCGGCTTCGGTGCGTGCCAACTGGGCAGCCTGCGACTGCAGCAGCTCCAGCAGCGAAGTCGCGCCGGCCGTGTCGGAACCCGCTGCGGCAGTGCCGGCCGCGACGGCGAGCGTGGGTGCGCCATGGGAGGCCTGGGCGCTGCCGAAGAATCGCTCCACCGCATGCATGTGCGGCGGCGGGTTGTCGTGCAGTCCGCGCAGTAACCCCTCCGAGTCCTGCAGGGCTTGCTGCGCCTGCTGGATATGGGCCGCGCACTCCGCGCGGAGCCGGGCGACCAGTTCGGCCTCGTATTCGCCCAGCGCGGCGATGCGCTCGCTGGTCACGGTGAACCAGTCATCGCTGAGCGCGCTGTCGATGGGCGCGCCTGCCCGGGCCGTGAACAGCACACGGCGCAGGCGCTCCAGCCGCGCGGTGCCGGGGGCCAACTGCAGGCGGTCCCACTGCTCGCGCAGCGCGGTGTCGGAAAAGTCGGCGAACACCTTCAGGCCCCGTTCCTGCGCCTCGATGAGGTGCACGACGCGTTCCTGCTGCACGGCATCGCTGGCGCCCGAGGCGAACAGCTGCGCCCCCACGGCGCGTTCCTGACCAGCGGCTTCCTTGCTCTGCACCAGGTGCAGCAGCGATACCAGCATCCGGGACGCGCTGGGCAGCAGGGCGGCATCGGCCACATGCGAGATCAGCTCCACCATGCCGGCGATCAGCCGGCTGAGAGCCGTGACCGCATCGTGGGCGCTGCTCTGGCGGCGCTCGAAGCGCTCGCGCAAACCGTCGAGCGCGTCCAGTCCGATCCAGGTCAGTGCCATCAGCGACAGCATGTTGGCCGTGCTGCCCTGAGGTGCCTGGGCCTGCGCGGTGAAGGCCGCTTGCAGGCGTTGCCCTGCCGCGCGGGACTGTGCCACTGCGCCTTCGCGCACCTGCGCAAAGCGCTGCCCTTCGGAGGCCAGGTAGATGCTGGTGGCGCCTCGCTCATGCTGCAGCGCATGGATGCACTGGCGGATGGCGTCCACGCATTCGATGCGATCTGCCAGCTGGCGTGCGGCGTCGATCTCCCGCTGTTTGGCCTGCAGCACCAACCGTGCAGCAGAAGGCGAGGTGGAGGAGCGGGCGGCAGGCATGGTGTTGGCGGAACGGCGGCGAGGCCATCCAGTGTAAGGAGTCCGAGCGCCCTTACAGGGCCTACGCCATGCGCCCCTGCAATGCGTTCAGGTGCACGCGACGTAGACGCGGCCTTCTTCCACGCGCACGGGGTGCGCACCGACCGAGTGTTCGGGGGCCTCCACGCATTCGCCCGTGCGCAGATCGAAGTGGTTCTTGTACAGCGGCGAGGCGACGACGATGCGCTCGCCAAGGCTGCCCACCAGCCCTCGGGACAGCACGCTGGCCTGCGACTTGGGGTCCACGTTGTCGATGGCGAACCACTGCGCGGCTCCCACGCGGAACACGGCGACGTGGCGTCCTTCCACGAGGGCACAGACGCCCGTGTCGGGCAGGACATCGTCCACCATGCAGACGGAAGACCAAGGGGCGGCGGCGGTAGAAGAGGAGGAGAGGTCCATGGGGGTGTCCTGGCTTGGCGTGGTCATGCGGGCTCCGCCACGGCTGCGGTGCCGGTGCGTTCCTCCGGACGCGCGGGGCGGATCTGACCGCGTTCCTGCACGAACATGATGCGCTGGTCTCCCTGGCTGCTGTTGACGAAGGTGCGGAAGCGCTGGCGCACCGCCGGGTCGGTCACCGCGGTCTTCCATTCGCATTGGTAGGTATCGACCACATGCTGCATCTGCTGCTCCAGCTCATCGGCCAGACGCAGGCTGTCGTGGAGCAGGACGTCCTTCAGGTAATCCAGCCCGCCCTCGAGGCCTTCGCGCCAGGTGCTGGTGCGCTGCAGCCGGTCGGCCGTGCGCACATAGAACATGAGGAAGCGGTCGATCAGGCGTACGAGCTGCTCCTTGTCCAGATCGCTGGCCAGCAACTCGGCGTGGCGCGGCTTCATGCCGCCATTGCCGCACACGTAGAGGTTCCAGCCCTTTTCCGTGGCGATCACGCCCACGTCCTTGCCCTGTGCCTCGGCACACTCGCGGGTGCAGCCCGACACGCCGAACTTGATCTTGTGCGGCGCGCGCAGTCCCTTGTAGCGGTTCTCCAGTTCAACCGCCAGGCCCACGCTGTCCTGCACGCCGTAGCGGCACCAGGTGGAGCCGACGCAGCTCTTCACCGTGCGCAGCGACTTGCCATAAGCGTGCCCCGACTCGAATCCGGCAGCGATAAGCTCCTCCCAGATCAGCGGCAGTTGCTCGAGCCGGGCGCCGAACATGTCGACGCGCGCCCCGCCCGTGACCTTGGTGTACAGGCCGTATTTCTTGGCTACCTGGCCCACAGCGATGAGGCCGTCGGGAGTGACCTCGCCGCCGGGCATGCGCGGCACCACGGAGTAGGTGCCATCCTTCTGGATGTTGCCCAGGTAGTAATCGTTGCTGTCCTGCAGGGAGGCCAGCTCGCGCTTGAGCACGAACTCGTTCCAACATGAAGCGAAGATGCTGGCCGCCAGCGGCTTGCAGATGTCGCAGCCCAAGCCCTTGCCGTGCTGTGCCAACAGGTCCCCAAAGCTCTTGATCTGGCCTACGCGGACCAGGTGGTACAGCTCCTGGCGGGAGTACGGGAAGTGTTCGCACACATGGTTGTTCACCGCCATGCCGCGCTTGGCCATCTCGGCCTTCATCACCTGCGTGACCAGGGGCACGCAGCCGCCGCAGGTGGCGCCGGCCTTGGTGCACGCCTTCATGTCGGCGATCGTGCACACGCCGTCTCCCACCGCCGCACAGATCTGGCCTTTGCTGACGCTGTTGCACGAGCAGATCTGGGCGCCATCGGGCAGGGCATCCACGCCCAGGCCGGGTTTGGCCTTCCCGTCGCTGGACGGTAGGATCAGGAACTCCGGCTCTTCCGGCAGCACGATGCCGTTGAGCGCCATCTGCAGCAGCGTGCCGTATTCCGCGGCGTCGCCCACCAGCACGGCGCCGAGCAGCCGCTTGCCATCGTCGCTGACCACGATCTTCTTGTAGATCTGCTTGCGCTCGTCGATGTACTGGTAGTTGCGACAGTGCGGCGTGCGCCCCTGCGCGTCGCCGATGCTGGCGACGTCCACGCCCATCAGCTTGAGCTTGGTGCTCATGTCGGCACCCCCGAAGCTTGCGCCGGCGTCGCCGGCGATGTGCCGGGCCGCCACGCGAGCCATGTCGTAGCCGGGCGCCACCAGGCCGAAGGTCTGGTCGTTCCACGACGCGCACTCGCCGATGGCGTACACATTGCGGTCGCTGGTGCGGCAGTGCTCGTCGATGGCCACGCCTCCGCGCGGGCCGATGGCCAGCGCGCACTGGCGCGCCAGCGCGTCCTGGGGCCGGATGCCGGCGGAGAACACGATCATGTCGGCCTCCAGGTGGGTGCCGTCGGCGAACACCATGCGGTGCCGGGCCATGGCGCCATCGGTGATCTCGACCGTGTTGCGGCTGGTGTGCACGTGGACGCCCAGCGCTTCGATCTTGTCCTTGAGCACGCGGCCTCCGCCGTCGTCGACCTGCACCGTCATCAGGCGCGGGGCAAACTCCACCACATGGGTTTCCAGTCCCAGGTCGCGCAGTGCCTTGGCGCATTCCAGCCCCAGCAGCCCGCCGCCCACGACCACGCCGGTGCGTGATTTCGCTCCCGACGCCTGCATGGCTTCCAGGTTCTCGATGGTGCGGTAGACGAAGCAGTGAGGGCGCTCTCGCCCGGGCACGGGCGGCACGAAGGGCACCGATCCGGTGGCCAGCACCAGCTTGTCGTAATGCAGCACCTCGCCGTCGGCCGTGGTGACGGTGTGGTTGCGCCGTTCGATGGCCACGGCGCGTGCCCCCAGGCGCAGGGTGAAGCCGGTGCGCTCGAAGAACCCGGGCTCGACCAGCGACAGGTCATCGGCCGTCTTGCCGGCAAAGAATTCGGAGAGGTGCACCCGGTCGTAGGCGGGGCGGGGCTCTTCGCACAGCACCGTGACGTCGGCCTGCGCGAGCCCGAGCTCGTGGAGTTGCTCGAGAAACTTGTGGCCTACCATGCCGTGGCCAATCACAACGATCTTCATGTCGGATTCCTGTGCACGCCGGCCTGCCCGGCGCGCAGCGCAACCGAGGATCACGTCGTGAATAGGTTGGAACAACCGGGCTGCCAGCGTGGGGGCTTTCAGCTCGCTCGGGTTCCGCCGTCATTAGCGGAGTCATCAACCGCCACCGGCAACGACACCAGTGGATTGCAGGGTGTCTTGCAAGCTTCGTGCCCGGATCGATCGGGGAGTGCCTTGGCTGGGGCGCTGTGGGCGGCGTCCGCATGCTCCACGTCTGTGCAGTCCGTGCGGGCCTGACCGCGCCAACTTGGGGCACCGCACAGCGCCTGTCCGGTCAAGGCCGCGGCGGTGCGTCTGAATCGGCTTCTGCCGCACTGCTGCGGGCCGGGCCGGACGGGGCTGGCGGTTGCCGCCGGCGGTGCTGGCCCCGGTGATCCCGCACTGCAGTCGATCTCAGCGCGGGGGCGGCGGCCGCAGCCGGTAGAACAGGTTGGGCTCGCTGACGAGGTAGATGCCGCCTTGCGGGTCGATGGCGATGCCTTCGGCCTGTGGGACCGCGCCCTCTTGTGCCAGCCAGTCGGAGAGCGCGATGCGACCCAGGAAGCGGCCTTGCTCGTCGAGTTCGACCAGTGACTGCGATTCATCGCTGAGCAGCAGCAGGTGGCCCGTGCGGGGATCGACTTCGGCCGACGACAGGTCGGTACCCACGACCGCATCCGACGCGACCCAGTCGCTGAGGTTCTCCACCGCGATCGACTGCGTGCCACTCGGTGACTGCCGCGCCATGCCGGAGATGCGGTACAGCGCCCGGGGCGAATGTTCCTTGGCGACATACAGGTAGTCGTGGCGCGCGTCATACGCGAGGCCTTCGAAGCCCTGGTTGCCCGTCGTCAGGCCCGGCTTTTCAGGCGTCTGCAGGGACAGGCGCAGCGCCGTGGCGTGCCGCAGGTCCATGGGGGCGTCCGCCGTTTCCGGCAATTGTGCAAACAGAATGCGGCTGCGGCCCTCTTCCACCAGTGCGATGCGGCCGGCTCCGAGGTAGGCGACCCCCTCCACGTCGGCGGCATGCTGCAGGGCGTGCCGGGATTGCACGCTGCCGTCCTGCGACAGGCGCAACAGCGTCGCGGGCCGGTTGACGACCGCGATGAGTTGCTGGCGATCCGGGTCGAAGGCCAGGCCGGACAGATTGCGGCCCACGCCTGCGACCTGAATGGCACGCTCCAGCGCATACCCCTGCAGCGTGAGGCCATCATGGCCGGCCGGTGTCACGGGGGCCTGCTGGCCTAGGTGGCTGAACCAGGCGTAGAGGCGGGTGTCCAGGTGGTGGAAACGGATGGCGATGAAGGTGGCGTAGCCGACGGCCGCCAGCACGACGAGGGTGAACGTCCAGCGGAGCATGTGCTGGAGGCAGGACTGGAGGAAGGTGCGGCTGGTGAGTGGCATGGCGGTCGGGGGCTGCAGCGTGCACAGGCCGGCGCCGCCGGCCTGCCGCAGGGTCAGGCGTCGGCAGCAGCCCGCAGCGCGTCCAGCGCCCGGGCTACGTCGTCAGGGGTCACGCCTTCCACAGGCGCGAGCCTGTCGGCCAGCGCTGCCAGCGCATCGGGCTCCTTCTGCAGGCGGCCGATGGCCTGGCCGGCCTCCTTCGGGGCGCCGAAGCCCGTGCTCTGCAGCAGCATCCTGCCGTCGGCGGCCACCAGCTTGAAGTAGAACTGCCCATCGGCTTCGCGGTACTGCTTGAACACAGGCAGCGCGGCCTTGCCGCCCTTAGCGGCAGACGGCGCGCCGGCGGCCTGGGTGCGCAGGCTGCGCAGGCCGACAGCCGTCCGCAGCTCTTGCGTGAACGGGGTGGCGAGCGCCCGGGCACGTGCTGCGCCGGCCAGCAGGATGTCTTCGATCTGGCCGGGGTCGGCCATCAGCGCCTCGTAGCGTTCGCGCATGGGGGCGATCAGCTGGTCCACGCGCTCGAAGAGGATCTGCTTGGCATCACCCCAGGCGATGCCGGCGGCGTACTGCTGGCGGAGGGCTTCGGTCTCGGCCTCGGTCGCGAACGCCTGGTAGATCTGGAACAGTGCGGAGCCCTCGGTGTCCTTGGGCTCTCCGGGGGCCTTGGAATCGGTCAGCAGGCCCATGATGAGCTTGCGCAACTGCTCGCGCGGCGTGAACAGCGGGATGGTGTTGTTGTAGCTCTTGCTCATCTTGCGGCCATCCAGTCCGGGCAGGAGCGCCACATGCTCGTCGATGGCGGCCTCGGGCAGCACGAAATGCTCGCCGTACAGGTGATTGAAGCTGGACGCCATGTCGCGCGCCATCTCGATGTGCTGCACCTGGTCGCGGCCCACCGGCACCTTGTGGGCCTTGAACATCAGGATGTCGGCACCCATGAGCACGGGGTACATGAACAGGCCGGCGGTCACGCCGTCGTCCGCCTCACGGCCGGCTTCGGCATTCTTGTCCTGCGATGCCTTGTAGGCATGCGCGCGGTTGAGCAGGCCCTTGCCCGTCACGCACGACAGCAGCCAGTTCAGCTCCGGGATCTCGGGAATGTCGGACTGGCGGTAGAAGACCACATGCGCCGGGTCGAGGCCTGCGGCCAGCCAACTGGCCGCGATTTCCAGCGTGGAGCGCTGGATGCGCACCGGGTCTTCGCACTTGATGAGCGCGTGGTAGTCCGCCAGGAAATAGAAGCTCTGCACACCGGCCCGCCGGCTGGCCTCGACCGACGGGCGGATGGACCCGACGAAGTTGCCCAGGTGGGGGGTTCCGGTGGTGGTGATGCCGGTGAGAAAGCGCGTGGTGCTCATGGGAACGACGTGACGGTAAGCGAAGCGAAGAAGGCGGTCAGCCCAGGAGGGCCGTGAGCGGCGTCAGCAGCAGATTGATGATGCTGTAGCCCAGCGACATCAGCGGCCGCAGCCACAGGGTGCCGACGATGCCGGCGACGACCAGCGCCAGCACGATGAAGAAGCCGAACGGCTCGATGCGGGACACCCACTGCGCCTGCTTCCAGGGCAGCAGGCCCACCAGAATGCGGCCGCCATCGAGCGGAGGCAGCGGAAACAGGTTGAAGGCCCACATCACCAGGTTCACCAGGATGCCGGCGCGTGCCATTTCCATGAAGAACCGCTCGTCCACGCCGAAGCCGACCAGTGCGATGAGGAAGATGGCCCAGAGAATAGCCTGGAAGAAGTTGGAAGCGGGACCTGCCAGCGCCACCCAGACCATGTCGCGCTTGGGGTTGCGCAGGTGGCCGAAGTTCACCGGCACCGGCTTGGCATACCCGAACAGGAAGGCGCCCGACGTGGCGAAGTACAGCAGCACCGGCATCAGGATGGTGCCTACCGGGTCGATGTGCTTGAGCGGGTTGAGCGTGATGCGTCCCATCATCAGCGCGGTGTTGTCGCCGAAATGGCGAGCGGCGTACCCGTGTGCGGCCTCGTGCACCGTGATGGCGAACAGCACCGGCAGGGCGTAGATGAGAACGGTTTGAATGAGATTGGAAAGGTCCACTGCCGGATTGTCTCAGAGGCCGCGTTGCGTAGCCGGCACAGGGCAGGGCAATCCCCGGAGACAGGGGCGCGGGAGGCAGGTTAGGATGCATTTGTTGCCAATTGCAACATTTGGGACGCCCAGGGCGTCCTGCACACGGAAACGGCAGGAGACAGATCCATGGCTTGGGATGGTTTGAGGACGGGAACGCGCCTTGTCCTGGCATTTGGTGTGCTGGCGTTGCTGGTGGGGCTGTTGATGGGCGTGGGGGTCTCCGACATCGGTCGGGCGCAGGACGCACACCGTGGCGCGATGCAGGCGGCAGCAGCCCTGCCCGACGCTGCCCTGCGGGCGCCCATCGAGCGCGCCGTTGCCTCGGCGGATGCCGAACTCTCCAGCATGCGTGCCTGGCTGCTGGGCCTGGGCTGCGCGATCTTTCTCGTGGCGGGGGCGGCCTTCGTGCTGCTGCGCCGGGGCATCGTCACCCCGCTGGACCAGGCCATCCTGATCGCTGAAACCGTGGCGGCCGGAGACCTGAGCCAGGAGTTCAGCTCCGAGCTGAAGGGCGACTTCGGGCGGCTGCTGGGCGCGCTGGGCACCATGGAGGACACGCTGACCGAACTGGTCTCCCGCATCAAGCAGTCCACCGATGCCATCGGCGCGAGCGCGGGTGAGATCGACGCCGGCAACGGCGACCTGGAGCGCCGCACTGGCGAACAGGTGGCCTCCTTGGCCGAGACGGCCCAGAGCATGGAGCAGCTCACGGCCACGGTGCGCCAGAACGCAGACCGGGCCCAGTCGGCCAGCGGCCTGGCGGTGCAGGCCTCGGGCACGGCCGAGCGGGGGGGCGCCGTGGTCGGCCAGGTGGTGCAGACCATGCAGGCCATCAGCGGCAGCTCCCACAAGATCGTGGACATCATCCAGGTGATCGAGGGCATCGCCTTCCAGACCAACATCCTGGCGCTGAACGCCGCGGTGGAAGCCGCGCGCGCTGGTGAGCAGGGCCGGGGGTTTGCGGTGGTGGCCTCGGAGGTGCGCAGTCTGGCGCAGCGCAGCGCCGTGGCCGCGCGCGAGATCAAGGGCCTGATCGACGCCTCGGTCGAGCAGGTGCGCAGCGGTGCGGGTCTGGTGGACGAGGCGGGCCGCACCATGCAGGACATCGTGACCGCGGTGGGGCAGGTCAGCGGCCTGCTGGGCGAGATCTCCCACGCGCTGCATGCGCAAAGCGACGGCATCGTGCAGGTGAACCAGTCCGTCGCCCAGATGGACGGCACCACCCAGCAGAACGCCGCCCTGGTGCAGCAGGCGTCGCGGGCGGCCGCGGCCCTCAACGAGCGCGCGCAGGATCTGCAGCGCGCGGTGGGCGCCTTCAAGCTCGATTGAAAGGCGCGGCAGCGGCGCGCTGAAGACCCGCTTGCTGCCGGCCGGGGGCTACAGCCCCAGCGCGGCCAGGCTGCCGCGGCCCTGGCGTACGACCGTGGGTTCGCCGCCGCTTTCCATGGGCGTCAGGTCCACCACGGTGGTGGGCTCCAGGGGGCAGGCGCCCGCATCGACCACGGCGTCAATGAGCTTCTCGTACCGGGCGCGGATGTCCTGCGGATCGTTCAGCGGCTCGGACTCGCCCGCCGGGATGAGCGTCGTGGCCAGCAGCGGCGCGCCCAGCAGTTCCAGTAGCAGTTGCAGGCCTTTGCGGTCCGGAACGCGCAGGCCGATGGTCTTGCGCTGCGGGTGGCTCACGCGGCGCGGCACTTCCTTGGTCGCGTCCAGGATGAAGGTGTACGGCCCCGGCGTGGCCAGCTTGAGCAGGCGGTACTGGCGGTTGTCCACGCGCGCGTAGCTCGACAGCTCGGACAGGTCGCGGCACAGCAGCGTCAGATGGTGCTTCTCGTCCACCTGGCGGATGCGGCGCAGCCGGTCCACGGCGTCCTTGTCGTCCAGTTGGCAGACCAGCGCGTAGCTGGAGTCGGTGGGCACGGCCAGCACGGCGCCTTGCTTGAGTAGCGCGGCCGCCTGCTTGAGCAAGCGGGGCTGGGGATTGTCGGGGTGGACTTCGAAGTACTGTGCCATTACAGGGTGGTCAGGGTGCGGGCCGGATGCGGTCCGCCAGCAGCTCCCACACCGGCGTCAGGTCGGCCGGCAGCGGCGGGAGCGTGCCCAGGTCCACGTGGGATTCGTCCGGGCTGTGGAAGTCGCTGCCCCGCGATGCTGCCAGGCCGAACTCGCGTGCCATGTCGGCGTAGGTGCCGTATTCGGACGGTGCATGGCTGCCGGTGACGACTTCCACACCGCGGCCGCCGTGCTGCTTGAATTCGGAGAAGAGGGCGAACTCTTCGTTGGCGCTGAACTTGTAGCGCGCCGGGTGGGCGATCACGGCCATGCCGCCGGCCTCGGTCACCCAGCGCACGGCGTCGCCCAGCGCGGCCCAGCGGTGGGGCACGTAGCCGGGCTTGCCTTCGGTGAGGTAGCGGCGGAAGACTTCGGAAGTGTCGCGGCATGCGCCGGTTTCGACCAGGAAGCGCGCGAAGTGCGTGCGGGAGATGAGTTCGGGGTTGCCGGCATAGCGCAGCGCGCCCTCGAACGCGCCGCGGATGCCGACCAGCGCCAGCTGCTGCGCCATTTCCTGGGCCCGCTGGCCCCGGCCACCACGGGTCTGGGCCAGGCCGTCCGCCAACTGGGCGTCGTCCGGGTCGAATCCCAGGCCCACGATGTGGACGGTGGTGCCCGCAAAGGTGACCGAGATCTCCGTGCCGGTGAGGTACTGCATGCCTTGCGCCGCCGCAGCGGCTGCAGCCCGGTGCTGACCGCCGATCTCGTCGTGGTCGGTCAGCGCCCACAGCTGCACACCGTTGCCCCGGGCGCGCTCGGCGAGCTGCTCGGGCGTGAGCGTCCCGTCGGACACGACGGAGTGGCAGTGGAGGTCGGCGTTCAGGGTGGTGGGCACTGGACCATTGTAGAAGCGTCGCGCGCGTGCAGCGCCCGCCCCGTGGTTGACACCGTTTGCAAGGGGGGCAAAGGCGCCAAAGGGCAACCCGGGGCATCTTGGACGCACCGTGGCTGCGGCGTTCCGACGCCGTCTTTCGGCCCCGCCGCGTTCTGGGCGCCATGCCTACGCGCCTGCCGGCTCCGCCCGCGGCACGGCCGGTGGGGCAAACGCGCTGCCTGCCTGCCTGCACGCCCGGGTCACCGCATCGGTGGCCGGGAGCCAGGGCCCAGATGGCTGTCAGTGTTTGCTATTTAATTAATAGCTTTTTGCGCTGATTGCTATTGGCCTGGCGGCTGTTTGGACTAGCAATCGCGAAGTGGCATGACGGCGCCCGGCATGCTACGCCCCCAAACTTGCTGCCAGCCTACACGGCGCAGCCCGCGCCCTGGGCCTGTTTGCGCGGGATCAAGCGGCCGGGCTTTGCGCGCCTTCCACCAGGAACTGCACGCGCCGCTCGCCCTTCCATTCGTTCACGTCCAGCCGGAAGGCCAGCATGACCCGGGCGGGCAACTGGTCGGTATGGCCGAACCAGATGCCGTCCACCGGGCGGCCTTGGTGCATGAGCTTGAGCGACAGATGGTTCTTGCCCTCGCCCACCAGCCGCTGGCTCACGATCTCCACCTCTTCGCTGAAGGTGGGCGGCGCAAAGCCCTGGCCCCACACCTCGCGGTGCAGCGTGTCCACCAGTTCGGCGCGGCAGTACTCGGGGGCCAGGGGGCCGTCGGTCTCGATGCGGCGCGTGAGCGTGGCCGCGTCCAGCCATTCCTGGGCCACCTGGGCGAAGGCGCGCTCGAAGGTGTCGAACTGGTCGCGTGCCACGGTGCAGCCCGCCGCCATGGCGTGGCCGCCGAACTTGAGCAGCACGCCCGGGTGGCGCTTGGCCACCAGATCGAGCGCATCGCGCAGGTGAAAGCCGGGAATCGAGCGGCCCGAGCCTTTGATTTCGTGCTCCTTGCCGGGCGCGCTGCTGGCGGCGAACACGAAGGTGGGGCGGTGCAGCTTGTCCTTGATGCGCGAGGCGACGATGCCGACCACGCCCTCGTGGAAGTCCGGGTCGAACACGCTGATCGCGGGTGGAGGCGTGATCCCGTCCGCGCACAGCCCCTCGGCCAGGATCAGGGCCTGCTCGCGCATGCCGCCCTCGATCTCGCGCCGCTCGCGGTTGATGGTGTCCAGCAGCCGTGCCAGCTCCAGGGCGCGCACGGGGTCGTCGGTCAGCAGGCATTCGATGCCCAGCGTCATGTCGGCTAGGCGGCCGGCCGCGTTGATGCGCGGGCCCAGGGCGAAGCCGAAGTCGAAGGTGGTGGCCTCGTGCGACTTGCGGCCGGCCGCGGTGAACAGCGCCTGGATGCCGGGCGGCATGAACCCGGCGCGGATGCGCTTGAGGCCCTGTGCCACCAGGCGGCGGTTGTTGCTGTCCAGGCGCACCACGTCGGCCACGGTGCCCAGCGCCACCAGCGGCAGCAGCGGCTCCAGCTTGGGCTGGCTGGCCTTGTCGTACACGCCGCGCTCGCGCAGTTCGGTGCGCAGCGCCATCAGCACGTAGAACATCACCCCCACGCCGGCGATGGACTTGCTCTCGAAAGTGCAGCCGGGCTGGTTGGGGTTGACCATCGCATCGGGCGTGGGCAGCACGGGGCCGGGCAGGTGGTGGTCGGTCACCAGCACCGACAGGCCCAGCGCCTGCGCTTCGGCCACGCCGTCCACGCTGGCGATGCCGTTGTCCACGGTGATGAGCAGGTCGGCGCCGCGCTCCTTCACGCGGCGGGCGATGCTGGGCGTGAGGCCATAGCCGTCGGCCACGCGGTCGGGCACCAGATAGTCCACGTGCCGCGCGCCCAGCAGGCGCAGTCCGCGCACACCCACGGCGCAGGCGGTGGCGCCGTCGCAGTCGTAGTCGGCCACGATGACCATGCGCCGGTCCTGCGCGATGGCGTCGGCCAGCAGCACGGCCGCCTCGCGCACGCCCAGGAGCCCGGCGGGCGGCAGCAGGCGGGCGAGGGCGTCGTCCAGTTCGTCCAGCGCACGGATGCCGCGGGCGGCGTACAGGCGCGCCAGCAGCGGGTGCACGCCGCCTTGCTCCAACGCCCAGGCGGCGCGGGGCGGGATGTCTCTAGCTATTATATTCATAGCTGCTCGCGCACGTCTGCAAAGCGCTGGGGCCTGAAAAGGCTTCGAATCCTGTGCGCCAGCCCGCGCGGAGCGGTGTGAAAGGACTGGGCGCTGCGCTCGCCGCACAGCGTCAGATGAACGGGCTCGCCGGCGGCGGCGCGCTCGGCCAGCCGGGCGACCGGGCCTGCGTCCAGCGTCGCCCAGGCGGCGGCCCACGCGCGCCAGTCCTCGTGCAGGGCCGCGTCGCGCAGGCCCAAAGGCACGGTGGGCTGCGTGGCTGCGGCAACGGCGGGCGGCGCGCCCAGGCGTCCGGCGCCATGCACCCAGAAGGCATTGACGGGCGGCAGGCCCTGTGCGGCCCGGGCGTCGTTGAGGGGGTGGGTGTAGAGCAGCATCTGCATCTCGCTGTGCAGGCGGTGCAGGGTGCGCGCCCGGGCGGCGTCGGGCATCCAGGCGCGCACGTCGCGCTGGATCACGCGGTCCAGCGAGGCCGTGGCCAGGCCGTCGAACACCGCGCCGCGGGCCAGCCAGCGCGTGGGCTGGTCGTAGAAGAGGGTGATGCCGTCCTCGGCGAACCAGGGGCTGAGCACTTCCATCAGCGCACGCGAGGCGGCTTCGTCCAGCGCCAGGCTGGCCGGGTCAGCCAGGGTCACGTGCTCGGTGCTGACCTGCCACTGGCAGGGGGTGATGAAGGCCCAGGCGGCATTGCCATCGCCACCATCATCGGCATCCGCGACGTTGCTGTCGGTGGATGCGGCCTGCTGCTGGCGATGCCAGGCCGCCCAGGGCGTGGTGCCATCGGGGCCGGCGGGCAGGCCCAGGTGGCGGGCCAGGGCGCGTTCATGCGGGGGCGTGAAGTCGGTTTCTTCGCCGGCATCGGGCGGGGCGGCGGGGGCCAGGCGGGCGAGCAGGCGGTCCAGGTGGGGCAGTTCCAGCCCGCGCAGGGCCTGCTGGCAGCCTTCTGCCGTGCTGGCGGCCAGGGGGATGATCAAGTGGTTCACGTCCGACATGGGTGTATTGTCCGGGATGCCACAATCGGCGCCGCCCGGAGGTCGCCGTTGTCCCTCCTGTCCGCGCTGGCGCCGGGCGCCTCCAACCACACCCCATGCAAATTCCTTACGAACTGGCCCTGGGCTGGCGCTACACCCGGGCCGGGCGTGCCACGCGCCGCAACGGCTTCATCTCGTTCATCTCGGGCGTCTCCATGCTGGGCATCGCGCTCGGCGTGGCGGCGCTCATCATCGTGCTGTCGGTGATGAACGGCTTCCAGAAAGAGGTGCGCGACCGCATGCTCAGCGTGGTCTCGCACATCGAGATCTTCGCGCCCCACGGCGCGGCGCTGCCCGACATGGAGCGCACCCTGTCCGAGGCGCGGGCCAACCCCAACGTGGTGGGCGCCGCGCCGTTCGTGGCATCGCAGGCGCTGCTGGCCCGCGGCGAGGACATGAAGGGCGCCCTGGTGCGCGGCATCGATCCGCAACGCGAGGCCGACGTGACCGATCTGGCGGCCACCAACGTGGAAGCGCTCAAGGCCCTGGTGCCGGGCGAGTTCCACGTGGTGCTGGGCAGCGAGCTGGCACGGATGCTGGGCGTGCGTGCCGGCGACGTGGTGACGCTGATCGCGCCCGGCGGCCAGGTGACGCCGGCCGGCGTGGTGCCGCGCCTCAAGCAGATGACGGTGGTGGGCACCTTCAATTCCGGACACTACGAATACGACTCGGCCCTGGTGCTCATGCACCACGACGACGCCCAGCGCATCTTCCGGCTGGAAGGGCCCACGGGCATTCGCCTCAAGCTCAAGGACCTGCACGCCGCGCCCGAAGTGGCGCGCCAGCTCGCCGGCAGCCTGAGCGGGGACCTGCTGATCCGCGACTGGACGCAGCAGAACCGCACCTGGTTCGCCGCCGTGCAGCTCGAGAAGCGCATGATGTTCATCATCCTCACGCTGATCGTGGCCGTGGCCGCCTTCAACCTCGTCTCCACCTTGGTGATGACGGTGACCGACAAGCGTGCCGACATCGCCATCCTGCGCACGCTGGGCGCCAGCCCGAAAAGCATCATGGGCATCTTCGTGGTGCAGGGCGCCATGGTGGGCGTGATCGGCACGCTGGCCGGCCTGCTGCTGGGCTTGGGGATCGCCGTGAACATCGACGTGATCGTGCCGGCCATCGAGCGTGCGCTGAACGCCAGCTTCCTGCCCAAGGACATCTACCTCATCAGCAAGATGCCGAGCGATCCGCAAAGCAGCGACATCGTGCCCATCGGCGTGATTTCGCTCATCCTCGCCTTCGTGGCCACGCTGTACCCGAGCTGGCGCGCCAGCCGCGTGAATCCTGCGGAGGCGCTTCGGTATGAGTGATCAGGAACACCCCCCTGAGGCGCTTTGCGCCTTCCCCCCGCTCTCGCATCGCTGCGCGTTGCGGGCAGGGGGACGCAGCCCTCGCTGCGGGGCGACCCTTGCTCGGCTGCCGCTGGCCTGGGCCGCGCCGGTCTCATGGGCCGTGGGTGGCGCACAGCGCAAGGAACAACTGAGATGAATGCAGTGAAAAACGATGTGGTTCTGCAGGCCCGTGGCCTGACCAAACGCTTTACCGAGGGGCGGCTGGATGTGACGGTGCTCAAGGGTGTCGACCTGGATGTGCGTGCGGGCGAGACGCTGGCCATCGTGGGCGCCTCGGGCTCGGGCAAGAGCACATTGCTGCACCTGCTGGGCGGGCTGGATGCGCCCACGGCCGGCAGCGTGCAACTGCAGGGCGCGGCCTTCCATACGTTGTCGGCGGCGCGCCAGGGTGAGCTGCGCAACCAGCACCTGGGCTTCATCTACCAGTTCCACCACCTGCTGCCCGAGTTCAGCGCGCTGGACAACGTGGCCATGCCGCTGCGCATCCGCCGCCTGCCCTACGCCACCTGCACCGAGCGGGCCGAGGCGATGCTGACCGCCGTGGGCCTGGGCGAGCGCGTGCAGCACCGCCCGGCTGAGCTGTCGGGCGGCGAGCGCCAGCGCGTGGCCATCGCCCGCGCCCTGGTCACCCAGCCGGCCTGTGTGCTGGCCGACGAGCCCACCGGCAACCTCGACCGCGCCACCGCCGACGGCGTGTTCCAGCTGATGCTGCGCCTGGCGCGCGAGCAGGGCACGGCCTTCGTGATGGTCACGCACGACGAGCAACTGGCCGAGCGCTGCGACCGCGTGGTGCGGATGAATTCCGGCGTTTTGGCTTGAATCGGCCTCCAGCGCTTTATGGGTAAGCGGATTAAGCTATAAATAAAGTAGCAAATGGCGTGGGGCGTGCGGGTGCTAGCCCGGCGCCTTCGGCGTCCGGGGCAGCCGCCACAGCACTGCACCGAAGAACGCGGCGCCCAGCAGGGGCCAGCCGAAGAGGACGATGCGCACCGGCAGCGTGCCGCCGGTCACGGCCATCGACCCCGCGCTCACGGCCGAGCCGCATGCCAGGCCGAGCCAGGCGGTGCGCCGGCTGAAGCCCGCATCCCCGCGCAACAGCCGGTAGTACAGGCGCCACAGCGTCAGCAGCCCGAACCAGCCCGCGGCCATGGCGACGGCCAGCGCGGCCGCAGCGGGCAGCGCGTGGCCACGCCGCAGCGCATCGGCCACGAAGGCCCCGCCGAGCAAGGACCCGAACCCCGCGCCGAGCGTGCTCGGCAGCAGGACGGCGACGGCCATCAGGCGCAGGAGGATTCGGTGGGGCATGGGCATCCGGGAACGTAGCGAAAGGAAAGCGAGCGGCTGCTGGCTCAGGCGGACCGCGTCAGCCCGCCGTCCACCCGCAGATTCTGGCCTGTGATGTACGCCGCGTCTTCGGACGCCAGGAAGGCAATGGTCGCCGCCACCTCCTCGGCGCGGCCATAGCGCTGCAGCGGCACGGCCGCGGCGCGCCCGTCCTGGGCCGGCAGGCTGTCGATCCAGCCGGGCAGCACATTGTTCATGCGGATGTTGTCGTGGGAAAAGCTGTCGATGAAGATGCGTGTGAACGCCGCCAGGCCGGCCCGCATCACCGACGACGCGGGGAACAGCGCGCTCGGCTCCAGCGCCCAGGCCGACGAGATGTTGACGATGGCGCCCCCGGAGCCCTGGCGCTGCATCAGCGGCACCACCAGGCGCGTGGGCCGCACCACGTTCAGCAGATAGGTGTTCATGCCGTCGAGCCACCGCTCGTCGGACAGCGCCAGCAGCGGCGCGCGCGGGCCGTGCCCCGCGCTGTTGACCAGCACGTCGACCCGGCCCCAGCGGGCCTGCGCCTGCGCCACCAGCCGGCCCAGGTCGTCCAGCGACTGGTTCGAGCCCGTCACGCCGATGCCGCCCAGCTCGGCGGCCAGCGCCTCGCCCTTGCCGGACGACGAAAGAATGCCGACCTGGAAGCCGTCCGCCGCCAGGCGGCGCGCCGCGGCGGCGCCCATGCCCGTTCCTCCCGCCGTAATGAGTGCCACTTTTTCTACTGCCATAACCACCTTTGCATGCCGCCAGCCGGCCAAGGCAATTGTTCTTGGAACGGGACGCCCGTGGTTGGAAGAGTGCAGCAGGCCGGCTGCCGCGAATCAGTAGAAAATCTATCGCATGAATGCCCCGCTCGACCCTTTGCCGTCCCTTAACGCCCTGCGGGCCTTCGAGGTGGCCAGCCGCCACCTCAACTTCCGCCTGGCCGGGCTGGAGCTGGGCGTAACACAGGGCGCCGTGGCGCAGCAGATCCGCGCACTGGAGGCGGAACTTGGCCTGAAACTGTTCGAGCGCCATCCCCGCACCCTGGTGCTGACCCAGAACGGCCAACGCTACGTGGCCAACGTGCGCCGGGCCTTCGACCTGCTGGCCGACGCCACCCGCAGCCTGCGGCCCGAGCCGCTGCGCCTCACGGTCAGCGTCACGCCGACCTTCGCGAGCAAATGGCTCATGCCGCGGCTGGCCGACTACACGCGCGTCCACCCGAACGTCGATCTGCGCATCCTGGCGACCGAGCGCCTGTCGCACTTCCACACCGAAGCGGTGGACCTGGCGGTGCGCTACGGCCGCCCGTCGTTCGGACCAGGGCTGCAGGCCGATCTGCTGCTGGAGGAGTGCCTGGTGGCGGTCGGCACCCCGGCTGTGCAGGAGCGCGTGCAGCGCCTGGCCCGGGGCAAGCCGCTGGCGGACGGGCCGGATGCGCTCGTCCTGCTGCACGACTCGCAGTCCTCCTGGGCGCAGTACCTGGAACACAGCGCACCGGCGATGGCGGCGCTACCTTCCAAGGCGATCTGGTTCAACCAGACCACGCTGGCCATCGACGCGGCCCTCACGGGCCAGGGCGTGGCCTTGGTACAGAAGGACTTCGTGGCACCCGACCTGGCGGCCGGGCGGCTGGTGCCCGTGCTGGGGGAGGCCCTGCGCACCGATGCCGGGTACTACCTGGTCTTTCCGCGCAAACAGCGCCAGCCGCAGGCCGTGGCCGAGCTGCGGCAATGGCTGGCCGCGCAGGCGCGTTGAGCGCACAGGCGGCGCGCGCCTCCGAAAAGGCCCTGAAAAGGTTCTAAGAACGTGTTTACGATCTCGCAGGGGTCGCGTTGGAGCGCAATCGGAATGAGTGGACGCTTCGGATGCGCCGCATGGGCTCGTGCCCATGCAAGCATTCGAGGCGTTCAATCGCCCGATTTCGTTCCAACCCTTCGGGCAGTGGCGTTTGCGGGCGGTCTGCGGCGTTGCGGCGCTTGTGGATAGCCGATCTATCCACTGCGCACCGCGCCTTGCATCCCCTCCCGCAAACGCCACTGCGCGGCCCCTGGGAGATCGTAAACACGTTCTTAGCGCCCCAGCCAGGCCGCGGCTGCGCATGCCCCGGCCAGCGCGGTGCCGATCTGCAGCACCCGCATGGTGCGCCGCGGTGCGTAGGTGAACAGCAGCACCACGGCCAGCGCCGACAGCGTCATCACGCCGAACCAGAACACCCAGCCCTGGGCCGCGCCGACCGCTGCGATGCAGGCCCACAGCGATGCCAAGAGCCCGGCCGTGCCGGCCAGGCGCAGCGCGCGCCGCAGCCCGGGGCCGGGCTCCTTGCCGCGCCCGTAGCTGTCTTCGTAGTGGCGGTCCATGGCCAGGCCCAAGGAAGCGAAGGCGGCGATGCAGGACGACAGCGCCAGCGTGAAATGCAGGGGGCTCATGGCGTCGCTCCGGTGGATTGCAGGGCTTGATGGGCGGTGGCCAGACCGGGCTCTGCCTGGGGCGTAAGGGAGGATTCCTCACGGGCGGCGGGACGGGCCGCGGCAGGGCGTGTGGTCCCTTTGGACGCGGGCTTGCGCTTGCCGATCCACCACGCACAGGCCAGCAGTGCCAGGCCCAGGCCCAGGGCGGTAAGGTCGAACCCGGCGATCGCCCACAGGCCCTGGGGCAGCGCCGTCCACAGCCCGGCGCCGCCGGTCAGCGGGTTCAGCACTGGCAGCAGTGCGAACAGCAGGCCGCCGATGGCCAATTGCGCCTGCCACATGCGCCGCGCGGGCCAGGCGATGCCGGCCACGGCCGCCGCACCCCAGGCCGTGAAGAAGCAGGTGATCTCCAGCGGGCTGCGGTCGGCCAGCCCCGCGGGAATCAGCCGGTTGGCCCAGAAGAACGCGGCCATGGCCAGGGGCAGGCCGGCCACGGCGGCCACGTTCAAGCCGTCCACCAGCCGCAGGCCCCAGCCGATGCGGCCGCCCTTTGCCAGGGCCTTGGCGTACTTCTGCCGCTCCTTCACCGCCCACAGCAGCAGGCCCGTGGCCACCATGACCGTGCCCGCCAAACCGGAGAGAAAGAACAGCCAGCGTACGAACGGGTTGCTGAACCGCGCGATGTGCAGGCCGTATAGCACGCCGTGTGTTTCCGAGGCCGCGGGAAGCACCTCGCCGCGCCGCTCCAGCAGCGCGCCCGTCGCGCCGTCGAACACCATGGAGGCCTGCTTGCTCGACACGCCGCGCGTGTTCTCGTTGAACAGCGTGACGCGCGCCGTGGTGTCGCCCGGGTTGCTGACGGTGATGCGCGCCACCGGCTGGCCGCCCCAGGCCTCGCTGGCCTGGCGCACCAGTCCGCCCAGGGGCACGAGCGGCGCGGCCGTGCCGCTGGGCCGGCCGATGTTGCGCGCATTGTTGGGAAAGACCTCGGCGAAGAAGGCCTGCTCATCGCCCTGGTAGGCCGCCTGCGGTCCCCAGGGCATGTACAGGAACATCAGCGTGACCAGCCCGGTGTAGGTGATCATCAGGTGGTAGGGCAGTGCCAGCACGGCCGTGGCGTTGTGCGCGTCCAGCCACGACCGCTGGCCCTTCTTGGGGCGGAAGGTGAAGAAGTCCTTGAAGATGCGCTTGTGCGTGACGATGCCGCTGACGATGGCCACCAGCATGAACATGGCGCAGAAGCCCACGATCCAGCGCGCCCACACGGCCGGCATGTAGTGCAGGTCGAAATGCAGGCGGTAGAAGAAGTCGCCGCCGCGCGTCTGGCGGGGCGCCTCCACCCGCGCGCCCGTGGCGGGGTCGATGGTGGCGTTCTCGAAGCGGGCGCGCCGCGGGCGCTGCTCGCCGCCGGCCGCAGCGGCCGGCTGCTGTGCCTGGGGCACGGGCCAGAACATCGAGACGCCGGGCTCGCGCCCGTCGGGCAGGCGGATGGTCCAGCGGTTGCTGCCCTGGGCATGGGCCTGCAGGTAGTCCTGGGCCTTGGCAGCGGACAGCGCGGCGTCCGCGTGCGTGGCGGGGCCCGATTGGTGCAGTTCGGGCTTCATCCACCGGCTGATCTCGTCGCGGAAGTAGGCCGACGTGCCGGTCGCGAACACCATGAACAGCACCCAGCCGACCAGCAGCCCCGACCAGGTGTGCAGCCACGCCATCGACTGGCGGAAACCTTCCTTCATGCCGCACCTCCGCTGCGCTGGGCCAGCCACAGTGCCGCACCCAACAGCGCCGACGGGATGGCCAGGCCGGCCCAGGCGCGCCAGGCGGTGCGGGCGGCGAACACCCACATCACGGCCCCGGTGTAGACCAGGAACGAGGCCATGGTGCCGGTGAGCACCGCTTCGGCCCGCGCCAGCGGCAGCCACAGCGCCATGGCCGTCGAGCACAGGGCGGACAGCACGTAGCCGCCGCCGATGGCGGCCAGCGCGCGCGAGGCGACGGCCCAGCGGTACCGTGCGCCCTCGCTGAGCGAGAGGCGACGTCCGCGCAGGGCCTGGGAGGAGGAAGGCGCTTGCAGTGTCATGTCGGTGGCCGGCCCTGGGGAACCACGCGGCGAACCTCGGCACGAGGCGCAGCGCAGCGCCGGGGCTGCGGAGAAACAGGGATTCGGGCGCCGGCAAAGGCGCTGGGGTACACGGCAACCCGGCCCCGGGCCAAGCGAGGCCGCCCCGCAAAAGAGGAACATTCTAAATGAAAATCACTATCAACAATGGGGCGATCGGCCGGCGCAAGGTGCTGTGCTTGCGCGTGGAAGCGGCGGCGTGCGCGGAGCGCTGCGCTCTCGGCGGGCCTGCCATGGGCGCCGGGCCGCGCGCAGCGCCCCCGCCTGGGGAAGAGCGCTGTGACCCAACGGTGTTCAGCCGCCGCCGGAGACGCTTCCGGCCGTTGACCGTGGATAGCTGCCGGTGAGAGGCCGCGTCGCCGACTTTTCTCGCCAGGGCCTCGGCGCCCCGTGACAGATTGATGCGCCGGTGGAGGCCCAACGTTGCGCTACAGCAGCCGCCCGAACCACCACACCGACAACCCGCCTGCCAGCAGCATCAGGACGGCGCCGGCCAGCGCCAGCAGGGCGGAGATTTCGGTTTCCTTCTTCTCGACGGTCAACCGTGAGCTGAGGGTCTCGTAGACCTTCTTCAAATCGGCGGCGGTGGCCGCGTGGAAATACTCGGCGTTGGTGCGCAGGGCCACGGCCTTGAGCGTGTCCTCGTCCAGCCGCACGCGCATGGACCAGCCCTCGAAGCCGATCGTCTCCCCCGCGACCGTCCCCACGCCCACGGTGTACACGCGCACGCCGCGGTCGGCGGCCCACTGGGCGGCTTCCAGCGGGTCCACGCCCGTGGTGCGCTGCCCGTCGGTGAGCATGATGATGGCGGCGGAGTTGTACGAGCCGGGCGCTACCGGCGTGAAGGGCTTCTTGCCCGGTTGCGGCCGGCCCACTTCGTCGATGGGCTGGACGCGCATGGACTGGCGCCCTCCCAGGGCCGAGATGTCGATGCCCGCGTCCGGAAACAGCGTGGCCAGCGACAGCAGGATGCCGTTGCCCGTGGCCGTGCCGCGCTGCAGCTGGAAGCTGTCGATGGCCCTGGTCAGGTCCTCGTGGTTCTGGGTGGGCAGCTGCGCCAGCTGGGCGCTGCCGGCAAAGGCCACCACGCCCACGCGCACGTGGCGAGGCAGGTCCGTGATGAAGGCCTTGGCGGCATTCTGCGCGGCGGTGAGCCGGTCGGGCTGGACGTCGTTGGCGCGCATGCTGCCCGAAACGTCCATGGCCAGCATGATGGTCTGCTGCTGCGAGGGCAGGGCGATCACCGCCAGCGGCCGCGCGGCGGCGACCAGCAGCGCCGCCAGCCCCAGCAGGAACAGCGCGGGCGGCAGGTGGCGCCGCCAGCGGTGGCCGCTGCCTATGGCTGCGCGCACCAGGCCCAGGCTGGGGTAGTGCAGGGCCGTGGCCTTGCGCCGGCGCAGCAGCCACCAGTACAGCAGCACCAGCAGCGGCAAGGCCAGCAGCAGCCACAGGAAGGATGGCCAGAGAAACACCATGCCGGGCTCCTTGTTGCGTTCTCTTTGCGTGCCGCGCGGTTCAGGCCGTGTGCCGGGCGGGCGTGCCGGGCACATGCCGCGGCCGGCGGCCGCGCAGGTCCATGAAGCGCACCAGCGCGTCCAGCAGGTCGTCGTCGGTGGCCAGTTCGAGGGTGTCGGCGCCGGCGCGTGCCAGGGCCTGCTTCAGTGCCGCCTCGCGCTCGGCGGCCAGGCGGGCGAAGCGCTGGCGAAAGCCGCGGTCGCGCGTGTCCACCTGCAGTTGCTCGCCCGTCTCGGGGTCGCGCAGCGTGACCAGGCCGATGTCGGGCAGCGCGCGCTCCAGCGGGTCCAGCAGGCGCACGGCCACCACGTCGTGGCGCTGCGCGATACGTGCCAGGGGCTGCTCCCAGCCCGGAGCGCTGAGGAAGTCGGACACCACGAACACGGAGGCGCGCCGCCGCAGGGCGCCTTCGGCGGAGCGCAGCAGGCGGTGCAGTTCGGTGGCCCCGGGCGGGGTGCCG
Source organism: Paracidovorax wautersii (assembly GCF_031453675.1). Lineage (NCBI taxonomy): Bacteria > Pseudomonadati > Pseudomonadota > Betaproteobacteria > Burkholderiales > Comamonadaceae > Paracidovorax > Paracidovorax wautersii. The sequence goes on from NZ_JAVIZX010000001.1 coordinate 2,412,889, forward strand.
GGCAGAGCGGCGGCGGTGTCTGCCGGCAACAGCTGGTGGACCAGGTGCAGCACGTGTGCCCGGCTGGCGCGCGCGGGCAGCACGGTGTCCCTGGGGCCTTGGGCTCCATGGAGCACGGCGCCGACGCGGTTGCCGTGGCGTGTCAGCAGCCGCGCCAGCACCGCCACGAAGCCGGCCAGGATGTCCCGCTTGGTCTGCCCGGGCGGGCCGAAGTCCACCGAGGGGCTCAGGTCCAGCAGGAACCAGGCGGTCATCTCGCGGTCTTCGGAGAACACCCGCACGTGGGGCATGGCCAGGCGGGCCGTCACATTCCAGTCGATATGGCGCACGTCGTCGTGCGGCTGGTACTCGCGCAGGTCCGCCAGGTCGATGCCGCTGCCGCGCATCAGCGTGCGGTAGTCGCCCTGCAGCAGGCCGTCCAGCCGCCGGATGACCGTCCATTCCAGCCGCTGCAGCAGCCGCTGGGCGGGGCCGGGTGCGCCCAGCGTAGGCAGGGCGAAGCTTGCGGCGGTAGGGGCGGCCATGTCAGTGCCCCATGGCCCGTGGCCTTTGAAGCGGTGGCAGAGGGCCGCGGCTCCGCGTCTGCCTGCGCAGGCTGGGACGTGCCTGAAGGGCCGCCTCTGGCTGCAGCACGGAGGCCTGCAGGGTCTCAAGGGGGGGCTCCACATCAAGCACGGCGCGCCTCCACGGCCTCGGCCTCGTCGGCCGAATGGTGCAGCGGGCGCGCGGGCGCCGGCAGATGGGCCATCAGCCGGGTGATGAGGGCGTCGGCGTCCAGGCCTTCGGCCAGCGCCTCGTACGACAGGGCGATGCGGTGGCGCAGGACGTCGGGGGCGATGTCGGCCATGTCCTCGGGCAGCACGTAGCCGCGCCCGCGCAGCATGGCCAGCGCCTGGGCGCCTTCGGCCAGGGCGATGGTGGCGCGGGGGCTGGCACCACAGGCGATGCGGCCTGCCAGTTCTTTCAGGCCGTAGTCGGCCGGTGCGCGCGTGGCGGCCACCAGCCGCACGCCGTACTGCAGCAGGGACGGGTCCACATAGACCTTGCGGCATTCGGCCTGCAGTGCGGCCAGCTGGTCGGTGGTGGCGACCGCCGCTACCTGCACGGCCGGCGCCAGGGCGCGTTCGGCGATGACGAATTCTTCCTCTTCCGTCGGGTAGCCCACCAGCACTTTCATCATGAAGCGGTCCACCTGCGCCTCGGGCAGGGCGTAGGTGCCCTCGGTCTCGATGGGGTTCTGCGTGGCCATGACCAGGAAGGGCTCGGGCACACGGTGCGTTTCGCCGGCAATGGTCACCTGCCGCTCCTGCATCACCTCCAGCAAGGCGCTCTGGACCTTGGCCGGGGCGCGGTTGATCTCGTCGGCCAGCAGCAGGTGGGTGAACACCGGCCCCAGCGTGGTGCTGAAATCGCCCGTGCGCTGGTTGTACATGCGCGTGCCGACCAGATCGGCCGGCACCAGGTCCGGCGTGAACTGGATGCGCTTGAACCGGCCCTGCACCGCGCTGGCCAGCGTCTTGACGGTGAGTGTCTTGGCCAGCCCCGGCACGCCTTCGACCAGCAGGTGGCCCTGGGCCAGCATGGCGACCATCACGCGTTCCAAGAATCGGTCCTGGCCGACGACGACGCGCTTGACCTCGTAGAGGATCTGCTCCATCAGCGTGGCGGTGTGCGTTGGCACGTGTTCCATGGCGGTCCTTTCTGATGCGTTATTGACGAGGCGGAACGGCCAAAGGCCCATGCACTGGCGCCGGCTGTCCCTTCCGAAGGCCGCGGAGCAGGCCATGCCAGCAGACGCCGCGCAAGGGCCGCCCCGCCGCGCTGGCGTCGTCTCCCTGCCCGCAGTGCGTAGCGCTGCGAGAGCGGGGGGAAGCGGCGCAGCCGCTCAGGGGGGCGTCCATCTTCAAAACGGCGGCATGCCCACGGCCGATGCGGCGTTCTCGATGGGTACCGCGAAGCCGATGCCGATGAAGGTGCGTGCGGGCGTGGGGTTGAGGATGGCGGTGACGATGCCCACCACCTCGCCGTCCATGGTGATCAGCGGCCCGCCCGAATTGCCGGGGTTGGCCGCTGCGTCGAACTGGATCAGGTTGCGCAGCTCCTGCTTGCCCTCGGGCGAGTCGAACTCACGCTGCAGGCCCGACACCACGCCCGCCGAAAGCGACGGCCCGATGCCGAAGGGAAAGCCCAGCGCGACCACCCCGTCGCCCGGCTGCAGCCCCTGCGTGGAGCGCAGCGGCGCGGCCTGCAGGTCGTCGGGAATCTTGTGGGCCTGCAGCACGGCCAGGTCGTTCTGGGGCTGCATGCCGGTGATACTGGCGCCGGCCTCCATGCCGTCGGCAAAGGTCACCGTCACCCGCTGGGCGCCCTGCACGACGTGCAGGTTGGTGAGGATGATGCCCTTGTCCACGATGACCACGCCGGTGCCGATGCCGCGCTCCACCTCCTTGCCCTTCTTGGTGCGTGCATAGCCCACCACGCGCACGACCGACGGCGCCACCGCCGCGGCGGCGCGCGCGGCGGCCGAGGGCAGGGGTTGCGTCTGCAGCCTGTGCAGCACGGCGGCGTCGATGTCCTTCTGCGTGAGGGCCGGGGGCGGCGGTTGCCGGCCCCACCACAGACTGGCGGCCAGCAGGCAACTGAGCAGGGCGATCACGGCCCAGAGGCGGTGGTGGGAAGGTGCACGGACGGAGGGTGGGGGCGAGCCGGAAGCGGCGGGAGCCGAGGGCTGGGAGCGCTCATCGCGCGGAGCCGCAGCCGCTGCGGGCGCGGCAGCGGACAGCGGCGGCAGGGGCGCTGGCGCGCGGCGGGACGGGCTGTAGCGTGGGGGCCGGGGCATGCAGTCACCTCAGGATGGGCTCCCCGGCATGGGGCGGCGGGGGACGTGGCGGACGCGTATGTTCACAGTAGCACGGAACGCGCCCGCCTGCATGTGTCCTTGTGTTTCCCTGGGCGGGCCATGGCCTGCTCGCCGCAGGACCGCGGATGGGCTGGCATCATCGTGCGATGGACGCCTGGATCGACACCCACTGCCACCTTGACGAGTTCGAGGCGCACGCCGGCCGCGCGTATGTGGATGGCGTGCGCGATGCCGCCCGCGGCGCCGGCGTCAGGCATTGCGTGCTGCCGGCCGTCGAGCTGGCCAACCTGGAGGCCGTGCGCACGCTCGCCCACCGGCATGGCGACAGCTATGCGCTGGGCATCCACCCGCTGTTCACCGGCCGCGCGGGCGACGGCGACGTCCAGGTGCTGGAGCAGGCCCTGGCCACCCACCGCGACGACCCGCGCCTGGTCGCCATCGGCGAGATCGGGCTGGACTATTTCGTGCCCGGCCTGGACGCCGCGCGGCAGGAGCGCTTCTACCGCGCCCAGCTGCAGCTGGCCCGCCGCTTCGACCTGCCGGTGATCCTGCACGTGCGGCGTTCGTCGGACAAGCTGCTCAAGGCCCTGCGCGAGCTGCCCGTGCGTGGCGGCATCGCCCACGCCTTCAACGGCAGCCAGCAGCAGGCCGAAGCGTTCATCGCGATGGGTTTCAAGCTGGGCTTCGGCGGCGCCGTCACCTTCGACCGCGCACTGCAGCTGCGGCGGCTGGCGCAGGCGCTGCCACTTTCCTCCCTGGTGATGGAAACCGACGCGCCTGACATTCCCCCGCACTGGCTGTATGTGACGGCCGCCGACCGCGAGGCCGGCACGCCCCAGGCGCGCAACACCCCCGGCGAGCTGCCGCGCATCGCCGCCGTGGTGGCGGAGCTGCGCGGCATGCCGGTGCAGGAACTGGCCGAGGCGACACACGCCAACGCCTGCGCCGCGCTGCCCCGGCTGGCGACGCTGCTGTCGCCGCCCTGAGGCGGGGCGCCGGCTGCGGCACGGCCGAACCGCCCGGCGCAGCGTTTTCACCAGTCCCGCTGCGCACGCAGGGTGGGCGTAGGTTTCAAGCCATTTTGGCATCTAGACCAATAGGGATAAGCGCAATTAGCTATTGTTTTGATAGTGTTGCATCCCGCGTGTGCGCACCCTCCCTGCGATCTCCGCGCTGTCCTGCATTGGCAGGACAATGCCGGCCATGCCCGCCGCTGCCCCGCCGTCCCTCGCTTCCGCCTCCGCCTCTCAGGCCCTGGTGGGTCTGCCGCCGGTCGTGTCGGCACAGACGGTGGTGCTCGTGCTGGGCAGCTTCCCCAGTGCGGCATCCTTGCGCGCGGGGCAGTACTACGGCCATGCGCAGAACCAGTTCTGGCGCATCCTGCAATCGCTGTGGCCCAGCCACCCGCTGCCGGACCGCGCCGATTACGCGGGACGCTGCGCCTGGTTGCTGGACCGCGGCCTCGGGCTGTGGGACGTGTATGCGGCCTGCGAGCGCGAAGGCAGCCTGGACGCGGCCATCCGCAAGGCGCAGGTGAACGACTTCCGCGGCCTGCGTGCGCAGCTGCCGCGGCTGGCCGCCATCGCCCACAATGGCGGGGAGAGCTTCCGGCATGCGCCCGCCGTGCGGGCGAGCCTGGGCCTGGACAGCAGTGCGGACGGGGCGATCGCCTCGCTGCGCCTGCCCTCCACCAGCCCGGCCCATGCCGCCTGGAGCTTCGAGAAGAAACGCAACGCCTGGGCCGACGCCCTGGCCCCCTTTGGATTGGTGTGACGATTTGACGACGACGACCCGCAAGAAGAAAACCCTGGCCGAGCTGCCCGAAGTGAGCGTCTCCGACGACGGCGAGGTCCGCCACCTGCATCTGGGCACGCCCTGGATCCAGGGATCCATGCGCGTGGACCAGCCCTTCGACATCGAGCTGGAATACGTGCAGCGCATGATGGCCTGGCTGCTGTTCGTCGAGCCCGCCAGCGTGGGCAAGCGCCACGCCATGCAGCTGGGCCTGGGCGCCGGCGCCATCACCAAGTTCTGCCACAAGAAGCTGCGCATGTGCTGCACGGCCATCGAGCTGAACCCGCAGGTGCTGGCCGTGTGCCGCGCCTGGTTCAAGCTGCCGCCCGACGGACCCAAGCTGCGCGTGGTGCTGGCCGATGCGGCCGCCGAGATCCGCAAGCCCGAATGGCAGGGCACGGTCGACGCGCTGGCGGTGGACCTGTACGACCACGAGGCGGCGGCGCCGGTGCTCGACAGCGCCGAGTTCTATGCCGACTGCCGCGCCCTGCTCACCGAGGACGGCGCGATGACGGTCAACCTGTTCGGCCGGGCCTCCAGCTACGAACGCAGCCTGGGCAAGATGGCCGAGGCCTTCGGCAGCGACGCGCTCTGGGCCTTCAAGCCCACGCGCGAGGGCAACACCGTGGTGCTGGCCCAGCGCACGCCCACGGCCCCCAAGCGTGCCGAGCTGCTGGCCCGCGCCGAGGCGGTGCAGGCACGCTGGGACCTGCCTGCGAGCAAGTGGCCGCGTGTGTTCAAGCCCATCGGCTGAACGGACCCCTTGCGTCAGCTCTCTGCTGCTTCCTGATCCGCCTGCCTGAAAGAAGAACTGCCCATGACCACCGAGACGACCCCCGGGAAGAAGCCGGTGCCGCCCAAGCCCACCGGCCCCTTGGAGTGGCGGCGCATCGTGGAATGGCTGCGGGCCGACGGCGTGATCTCGGAATGAGGAGGCCGCCCGCACCATCGCACGCTGCTCGCAGGCCGAGAGCAGCCAGCATCCGCTGGTGCGCCTGGCCAGCGTGGCCATGGCACGCGCGGCCGACGGCAAGCCGCTGGACGTGGAGATGCTCACCGAGTACATCGCCCAGCGCACCGGCCTGCAGTACTTCCGCATCGACCCGCTCAAGGTGGACGTGGGCCGCGTGGCCGACGCCATGAGCGCCAGCTACGCCGAGCGGCACAAGGTGCTGCCGGTGCAGGTCACGCCGCAGGAAGTGGTGGTGGCCACGGCCGAGCCCTTCATCGACGACTGGGTGGCCGAGGTGGAGCGCCAGTCGCGCCGCACGGTGCGCCGCGTGCTGTCAAACCCGCAGGACATCCAGCGCTTCACGGCCGAGTTCTTCGCGCTGGCCAAGTCGGTGCGGGCCGCGCAGAAGGCAGGCGGCGCCAGCGCGGGCAGCAGCTTCGAGCAGCTGGTGGAGCTGGGCCGCAGCAACAAGCAGCTCGATGCCAACGACCAGGGCGTGGTCAAGGTGGTGGACTGGCTCTGGCAGTACGCCTTCGACCAGCGCGCGAGCGACATCCATTTGGAGCCGCGGCGCGAGCAGGGCGTGATCCGTTTCCGCATCGACGGCGTGCTGCACCCCGTCTACCAGATGCCGATGGGCGTGCACAACGCCATGGTCTCGCGCATCAAGCTGCTGGGCCGCATCGACGTGGTGGAAAAGCGCCGCCCGCAGGACGGCCGCATCAAGACCCGCAACCAGCGCGGCGATGAAGTGGAAATGCGCCTGTCGACCCTGCCCACGGCCTTCGGCGAAAAGATGGTGATGCGCATCTTCGACCCGGACAACGCCGTCAAGGACCTGGACGCGCTGGGCTTCGCGGTGCACGACGCCCAGCGCTGGGAGCAGCTCGTCAAGCGCCCGCACGGCATCATCCTGGTGACCGGGCCCACCGGCTCGGGCAAGACCACCACGCTGTACTCCACCTTGAAGCGAGTGGCGACCGAAGAGGTCAACGTGAGCACGGTGGAAGACCCCATCGAGATGATCGAGCCCAGCTTCAACCAGACGCAGGTGCAGCCGCAGCTCGACTTCAACTTCGCCGAAGGCCTGCGCGCCCTGATGCGCCAGGACCCGGACATCATCATGGTGGGCGAAATCCGCGACCTGGAGACCGCCGAGATGGCCATCCAGGCCGCCCTCACCGGGCATCTGGTGTTTTCTACGCTACACACCAACGACGCGCCCTCCGCCATCACCCGCCTGATGGAGCTGGGCGTGCCGGCCTACCTGCTCAACGCCACGCTGCTGGGCGTGCTGGCGCAGCGGCTGGTGCGCACGCTGTGCAAACAGTGCAAGCAGAAGGACGAGTCGGCGTCGCCCCAGGCGCTGGCGGACTTCATCAAGCCCTGGAAGATCAACGGCGGCTACCAGCCCTATCGGCCGGTGGGCTGCGTGGACTGCCGCATGAGCGGCTTCCGCGGGCGCATGGGGCTGTATGAGCTTCTGGCGGTGAGCGAGGCGCTGAAGGAGCGCATCACGCAATCCCCGTCCATCGAGGCGCTGCGCCGCCAGGCCGTGCAGGACGGCATGCGGCCCCTGCGCCTGGCGGGCGCCCTGCGCGTGGCCGAGGGTGTGACCACGCTCGAAGAAGTGATCGCCACCACGCCGCCGCTGGAGTAGGCCCGCCGAGGTTCGGCCGCGCCGCACCAAACGGGCGCAGACCTCTGCCGGCGCGTTTCGAAGCACCCGCGGCGGGGCCGCCGACGCACCGCCCTGGTGCCCTGGAACCCGCATGGATGCTCGCTTTGCGGGCACCACCCCCGGGGTATCCCTCTGTTAGTGGAATCCACATCGATCCCCTGGGGGTTGCGCGTCACAATCGCCCGTCGCGAATCCTCTCAGGAGACACTATTGTGAAAATCAAGAGTCAAAAAGACTTTTTTTCAGGCCTCATGTTCATGGGCGTGGGCCTGGCATTTGCCATCGGCGCAGGTAACTACAACATCGGTTCCGGCGCCCGCATGGGCCCCGGCTACTTCCCTCTGATCCTCGGCATCCTGCTCGCCATCCTCGGCGCTGCGGTGACGTTCTACGCCACGGTGGTGGAGAGCGGCAACGACGGCGACAAGATCGGCAAGTGGGCCTGGAAGCAGATCTTCTTCATCCTGGCATCCAACTTCGCCTTCGGCGTTCTGCTGGCAGGCCTGCCGAGCTTCGGCGTGCCGGCCATGGGCCTGATCGTCGCCATCTACGGCCTGGTGTTCATTGCGGCCCAGGCGGGTGAAAAGGTGAACTACAAGGAAACCTTCGTCCTGGCGACCATCCTGGCGGTGGGCAGCTACGTGGCTTTCGTGTGGGCGCTGAAGCTGCAGTTCCCGGTGTGGCCCAGTTTCATTTCGGGTTAAGCAGGAGCATCGACGACCATGGAATTGTTTGACAACCTGGCGACTGGCTTCGGCGTCGCCTTCACCTTCCAGAACCTGATTTACTGCCTGATCGGCTGTATCTTGGGTACGCTGATCGGCGTGCTGCCGGGCATCGGCCCCGTGGCCACCATCGCCATGCTGCTGCCTGCCACGTACGCGCTGCCCCCCGTGGCTGCGCTGATCATGCTGGCCGGTATCTATTACGGCGCGCAGTACGGCGGGTCGACCACCGCCATTCTGGTGAACCTACCGGGCGAGTCATCCTCAGTGGTGACCGTGATCGACGGCTACCAGATGGCGCGCAAGGGCCGGGCGGGCCCCGCGCTGGCGGCTGCCGGCATGGGCTCGTTCTTCGCCGGTTGCGTGGGCACGCTGATCCTGGCGGCCTTCGCTCCTCCGCTGACCGAGATCGCCTTCAAGTTCGGTCCTGCCGAATACTTCTCGCTGATGGTGCTGGGCCTGATCGGCGCCGTGGTGCTGGCTTCGGGCTCGCTGCTGAAGGCGGTTTCGATGATCGTGCTGGGCCTGCTGCTGGGCCTGGTCGGTACCGACGTGAACTCGGGCGTGGCCCGCTACAGCTTCGACATCCCTGAACTGACCGACGGCATCAACTTCGTCGTGATCGCCATGGGTGTGTTCGGCTACGGCGAAATCATCGCCAACCTGTCCAAGCCCGAAGAAGACCGTGAAGTCTTCACCGCCAAGGTGCAGGGCCTGTTCCCCACCAAGGAAGACTTCAAGCGCATGCTGCCTGCCGTGCTGCGTGGTACGGCCCTGGGCTGCTCCCTGGGTATCCTGCCTGGTGGTGGCGCGTTGCTGTCGGCTTTCGCCGCCTACACGATCGAGAAGAAGACCAAGCTGCATGCCGGCGAAGTCCCGTTCGGCAAGGGCAACATCCGCGGCGTGGCAGCTCCTGAAGCCGCCAACAACGCCGGTGCACAGACCTCCTTCATTCCGCTGCTGACGCTGGGCATTCCCCCCAACGCCGTGATGGCGCTGATGGTGGGCGCCATGACGATCCACAACATCCAGCCTGGTCCCCAGGTGATGACGAGCAACCCCGAGCTGTTCTGGGGCCTGATCGCCTCGATGTGGCTGGGCAACGCGATGCTGATCATCCTGAACCTGCCGCTGATCGGCATGTGGATCAAGCTGCTGACCGTGCCTTACCGCTGGCTGTTCCCCTCCATCGTGCTGTTCTGCGCGGTGGGCGTGTACGGCACCAACAACAACACGTTCGACGTGTGGATGGTGGGCATCTTCGGTTTCGTCGGCTACGTGTTCTACAAGCTGGGCACCGAACCCGCACCGCTGCTGCTGGGCTTCATCCTGGGCCCGATGATGGAAGAGAACCTGCGCCGTGCGCTGCTGCTGTCGCGCGGCGACTGGAGCGTCTTCGTCACGCGTCCGATCTCCGCCGGTCTGCTGGCCGCCGCCGTGCTGCTGCTGGTCATCGTGCTGCTGCCTGCCGTGAGCAAGAAGCGCGAAGAGGCCTTCGTCGAAGACTGACGCCCCCCGGCCCCGCAGAAGGGGCGGCCTGTGCCGCGCCTTCTGCCGTGACCCCGCCAACGGCACCTTCGGGTGCCGTTGGCTTTTGTGCGCCCGGCGGTCGCGCCGGTGCCCGGGCTGGGGCACAATGCGGCGCCCCTGCAGGGCATGGCTCTTGCAGGTTCGGGGCTGCCGCCCCTGTCCGAATTTGATCGCCCCTGCCTTCGCGCCCTTCCGCCCATGCCGCTCGCCCACCACCAGCATCCCCGCCAGCACGCCCTGCGGGCGCAACTGCACAACGAGATCCACGCCCGCCCGCCGGAAGCCATGGGCGCGCCGCTGGCGATCTCGCATGTGGTGATGCTGGCCGACGCGGACCAGCGCGAGGCGAGCCGCGCGCACCTGGCCCGGCTGCTGCGCGACCACCACCAGGCCCAGCCGGACGCACAGAGCACGCACCTGCGCGTGGACCTGGGCGCTTTCCGCATCCGTTGGGAACTGCACACCGAATTCGTCTCCTGGACGTTCATGGTGCCGCTGGCCGACGACGGCTGGAACGACAGGGTCCCCGCCGGCGCCATCGGCCAAGTGCCGCTGGACTGGCTGGCGGCCTTGCCCGGCGAATGCCTGAGCAGCCTGCACCTGTGGGTGCTGTCGGCCCAGGCCCCGGGTGCCGGCACGCTGGTGCGCCGCATGCTGCACGACGACACGCTGGTCGCCTCCACCGTGGCCGGCGGGCACGGCGAGGCGTACACCGACTTCGCCATCCATGCCGACGGCTTTTCGCGCATGCTGCTGCTGGCCGGCAGCATGACGCCGCGCCGCCTGGGCCGGCTGGTGCAGCGCCTGCTGGAGATCGAGACCTACCGCATGGCCGCGCTGCTGGGCCTGCCCGCCGCGCGCGAGGCGGGCGCCGCGCTGGCCTATGCCGAGCGCGAACTGGCGGCGCTGGCCGACGCCATCCGCACGGCCAACCGCGACGACGAGCCTGCGCTGCTGGACCGCCTGACGCGGCTGGCCGGCCAGGTCGAGGGGCAGTACGCCGCCACGCATTCGCGCTTTTCGGCCAGCAGTGCCTACTTCGAGCTGGTGGACCGGCGCATCCAGGACATCGGTGAATCGCGCCTGGCCGGTATGCAGACCATCGGCGAGTTCATGGACCGCCGGCTGACGCCGGCGCGCAGCACCTGCGAATGGGCGGCGCGGCGGCAGAACGCGCTGTCGCAGCGCGTCTCCCGCATCAGCAATCTGCTGCGCACGCGTGTGGAGATCGAGCAGCAGCAGAGCAGCCAGGCGCTGCTGTCCGGCATGAACCAGCGCCAGGACCTGCAGCTCAAGCTGCAGTCCACGGTGGAGGGCTTGTCGGTCGCCGCCATCACGTACTACATCGCCGGTCTGGTGAGCTACCTGGCCAAGGGGGCGCAGAAGCTGGGCTGGCCGCTGCAGCCGGAGACTACGGCCGCCATCGCCATTCCGGTCGTGGCGTTCAGCGTGTGGTGGTCGCTGCGGCGCATGCACCGGCGCATGTTCTCGGGACGGCACTGAAAAGGGGGGAACGAACCCACCATGCCTGCTCGTTGTGCCGAAGCACGCCCCGTCTGCGTTGCAGATGCTGGCTACAGCCGGGGCCGCGGCCGCGCTTTGCGCCTTGATGGGCCGCTTTTGTTTTTGGCAGCCTGCCGGGCCACGCCGGATTCATTCACGCCTGCTGACGGGCGGTGTACGGCCCTATGCGTGCCAGCCCGCGGCCATCGCGGGCGGCGGGGGCCGCCGCACTCAATGGCGACACACCGGCCGCGGCCTGCGTGCCACACTGGCAGGCCCCACACGTCCTGCCCACGAGGCGGGACCGGTTTTCTCAAGAATTGCAGTCAAAATTGCCTCCAGCCCCATCGCAGCAAGCGCAAGCAGCTAGCAAAAGAGTAGCAATCGGCCTGGCCCTGGCCTTCTTCGGCGCCATCGCCTTCAGCGGCAAGGCCATCATCGTCAAGCTGGCCTACCGTCACGGCGTGGATGCGGTCACGCTCATCATGTACCGCATGCTGTTCGCCCTGCCCATCTTCGCCGTCATGGCCTGGTGGGCCAGTCGCGGCAAGCCGCCGCTCACCCGCAAGGACTGGGTGGGCATCGCCTGGCTGGGGGTCACGGGCTACTACCTGGCGAGCTTCCTGGACTTCGCCGGCCTGGCCTACATCAGCGCCAGCCTGGAGCGGCTCATCCTGTACCTCAACCCCACGCTGGTGGTGCTGCTCGGCTGGGCGATGTACGGGCGCGGCATCCGCTGGGGCCAGATGGCCGGCATGGCGATCAGCTACTGCGGGGTGATCCTGGTCTTCGGCCAGGAGGTGCACCTGCAGGGCCCCCACGTGGCCTGGGGCGTGCTGCTGGTGTTCCTGTCGGCCGTGAGCTACGCCATCTATCTGGTCTACAGCGGCGAGATGGTGCAGCGGCTGGGTTCGCTGCGCCTGGTGGGGCTGGCCACGACCGTGGCGTGCGTGTGCTGCCTGGTGCAGTTCGTGGTGCTGCGCCCGATGAGCGCGGCCGTGGTCGCGCCCGAGGTGCTCTGGCTGTCGCTGCTCAACGCCACGCTGTGCACGGCGGTGCCGGTGCTGATGGTGATGATGGCCATCGAGCGCATCGGGCCCAGCATGGCCGCGCAGACGGGCATGGTCGGGCCGCTGTCGACCATCCTCATGGGCGTGTGGCTGCTGGACGAGCCCTTCACGCTGTGGGTGGCGGCGGGCACGGCGCTGGTGATCTTCGGCATCTTCGTCTTCACGCGCCTGGCACGGCGGCCCGCCTGACGCGCGGGGCAGACAAACGGAGATGCCATCCGGCCGAGTCCGGGGCACGGCAGCGGCCCGCTGTGTCAGCGCACTTCCACAGTACGGAAAATCCGGCCCGCGGCGGGCTGCCGTCCACTATGATCGTTTGAGCATTGTCAATTGCGGTCCGGTGCGGGCCGCCACCACGGAGACATCGATGGATTTGGGTATTGCCGGTAAATGGGCGCTGGTCTGCGGCGCCAGCAAGGGGCTGGGACTGGGCTGCGCCGAAGCGCTGGTGCGCGAGGGCGTCAACGTCGTCATCAACGCGCGCAACGCGGCGGCGCTGGAGCAAGCTGCTTCGCATTTGATAGCTGTATCCGCTGATGCAGACAGCGCTGCGGCCCGAAAAGGCTTGAAGCCTCAGGTGCTGACGGTGGCTGCCGACATCACCACCGAGGCCGGCCGCGCCGCTGCCTTCTCGGTCGCGGGCGGGCCGGGCAAGGATTTCGACATCGTGGTCACCAATGCCGGTGGCCCGCCGCCCGGCGACTTCCGTGACTGGGACCGCGACGCCTGGGTGAAGGCGCTGGACGCCAACATGCTGACCCCCATCGAACTCATCCGCGCCACGGTGGACGGCATGGCCGCCCGCGGCTTCGGGCGCATCGTCAACATCACCTCCAGCGCGGTGAAGGCGCCCATCAACATCCTGGGCCTGTCCAACGGCGCGCGCAGCGGCCTGACCGGATTCGTCGCCGGCGCGGCCCGCAGCGGCATCGCGTCCAAGGGCGTCACCGTCAACAACCTGCTGCCCGGCAAGTTCGACACCGACCGCCTGGCCAGCAACATCAAGACGAATGCCGACCAGTCGGGCAAGAGCATCGAAGAGGTGCGCCGCGCCCAGCAGGCCGCCATCCCGGCGGGCCGCTACGGCACGCCGCAGGAGTTCGGTGCGATCTGCGCCTTCCTGTGCAGCGTGCAGGCCGGCTACATGACGGGGCAGAACGTGCTGACGGACGGAGGGGCCTACCAGGGAACCTACTGATCCCCGGTGTCACGTTGGCTGCCGCTGGCCCTCCACGGCGCGGCCGATGTGGTGAAGAATGAGCGCGGCGGGCCGCCGGCCCGCGTCGAAGGGTTGTCTTTACATGCCGATGCAACCACACCTCTTCCTCGTCCTGCGCAGGCTGTGCGTGGGGGCAGCCCTGCTCGTCCTGTCGGCCGGCATGGGGCCCGCGGCGGCGCAGACCGCGCCCACCGCCTCGCAGGCCATGCCAGCACGGCCGTCGGCCTCCCGTGCGGCCCCGGGGCCTGCGGCGGCCAGCCCCGCGCCCGTCCGGCTGCGGGTGGTCGGAGGGTTGGCGGCGATCACGCAATACACCCAGCTGGAGGGCCCCTTCTGGTCGCGCGACCTGGCCCAGTTGAGCGGCGGGCGCTACAGCGCCGACGTCGTACCGTTCGACCGGGCCGGCGTGCCCGGCATGGAGATGCTGCGCCTGCTGCAGCTGGGCGTCGTGCCGCTGGGCACCACGCTGATGAGTTCCCTGTCGGCCCAGTACCCGCAGTACACGGCCGCCGACCTGCCGGGTCTGAACCCCTCCATCGCCGCGCTGCGCGCCACGGTCGCCGCCACGCGGCCCTACCTGGAGAAGGTGCTGCGGGAAGAACACGACGTCGAGCTGCTGGCCATCTATACCTACCCCGCGCAGGTGCTGTTCTGCAAGCGCGCCATGGCGCAGCTGTCCGATCTGGCAGGCCGCCGCATCCGCGTGTCGTCGGCCGCCCAGGCGGACTTCATCGCCGCAGTGGGCGGGGTGCCCGTGCTGACCTCGTTCGCGCAGATGCGCAGCAGCCTGGAGTCGGGAGAGACCGAATGCGTCGTGACCGGGGCCATGTCCGGCAACACGCTGGGCTTGCACACCGTGACGACGCACCTTTATCCCATGCCGCTGACCTGGGGCCTCGCGCTGTTCGGCGCCAACCGGGCGGCCTGGAACGCCATGCCGCCCGATCTGCGCCGCCTGCTGCGGGCCGAGCTGCCCAAGCTGGAGGCCGCCATCTGGGCCAGCGCCGAGCAGGAGACCGCCGAAGGCATTGCCTGCAATACCGGCACCTCGGCCTGCGCCCAGGGCAGCCGCGGCAGCATGGTGCTGGTGCCCGTCTCGGCGGCGGACGACCGGCGCCGCCAGGCGCTGCTGCGCACGGCGGTGCTGCCGCGCTGGATGCGCCGCTGCACGGTCCGCTGCGCGGACGTCTGGGCCGCCACCATCGGCCCCGTACAGGGCATTGAAGCCCCGCGGCAGCCATGAACCACTACCGGCCACTGCGGACCCGCCTGACTGTCTTGGGACTGGTGGGCCTGATGCTGGCCGCGCTGGTCACTGCGGCCGCGCTGCTGGTCTGGAGTTCCCGGCAAACCTCGCTCAACGACAGCGAGGCGCAGGTGGTGCGGTTCGCTGCGGGGGCCGAAGCCTCCATCAACCGGGCGCTGCTGTCGTTCGATGTGCTGCTGGCCAGCACCGAGGAACTGCTCGACCTGGCCGCCGTGTCGCGCGCGCAGTTCAATCCCCAGGGCGCGGGCCAGCTGCTGCGCGGCGCGGCGCGCCAGAACCTGATGGTGCGCTACGTGGTGCTGGTGGCGGAGGGACGCGAGGTGGTGGCCTCCTCCGACCAGGCGGGCCTGCGCGTGGCCGACGAGCTGCCGCCGGGCTTCTTCGAGGAGAGCCTGCGGCAATCGACGCCCAGCCTGCTGCTCAGCACGCCGGTGATCAGCAGCGTCAGCTCCGAGCGCGTGCTCTTCATGGCACGGCAGGTGCGCATGGCCGATGGCGAGCGCCTGCTGGCCATCGCCCAGGTGCCTTCCAGCATGCTGGTGTCGGTGCTGATGCAGGGCGTGGACATTCCCGGCCTGGAGGTCACCCTGGAGCGCAGCGATGGCGAGATGCTGATCGGCGCCTGGGGCCGTGGCGAGGTGCGGCGCGACCCGTCCGTCGGGCCGCTCACGGACCAGCCCGAGCAGCGCAGCCTCTGGGGCCTGCAGGCACGCATCAGCGGCGTGCCTGCGCTGGTGGTGGCCCGCCCCATCCTCTACCAGCATCTGTGGGTGTCGGCGAGCCTGCCGCAGGAGGCGGCCCTGGCGTCCTGGCGCAGCGAGCGCAACGCCATCATCTTCGTGGCGGTGCTCTTCGGCGTGATCCTGCTGGTGGCGGGCGGCCTGGCGCTGACCTATGTGGAGCGCATGCACCGCGCACGCCTGGCCATCGCCGAGTCCAAATCCACGCTGGAGCAGGCGCTGGGCTCCATGGTCAGCGGCTTCATGCTGCTCGACGCCGAAAACCGCGTGCTGCAGTGGAACCGCCGGTTCGAGGAAATCTTCCCCTGGCTTAAGGAGGTGGTGGCCGTCGGCGTGCCGTTCCGGTCCCTGCTGGAGGCGTCGGTGCGCCATCACCTGCCCGGCGCGCCGGCCGCGCAGCAGGCCGAGTGGGTGGAGCAGCGCATGCTGCAGCAGAGCCTGCCGCGCGGCACGCACGAGCAGCTGCAGCCCAACGGCCGCTTCGTGCAGATCACCGAGCGCGCCACGCCCCAGGGCGGCGTGATGATCTCCTACCACGACGTGACCGACATGCGCCGCGCGGCGGCGGAGATCGAGAACCTGGCCTTCTACGATCCGCTGACCGGCCTGCCCAACCGCCGCCTGCTGCTGGACCGGCTGCACCAGGCCGAGGTGGCCGCCGCGCGCTCGGGGGAGCTGGGGGCGCTGCTGTTCCTGGACCTGGACCATTTCAAGACCCTCAACGACACGCTGGGCCACGAGGTGGGCGACCAGCTGCTGCAGCAGGTCGCGCGTCGCCTGGGGGCCTGCGTGCGCGCGGCCGACACGGTGGCCCGCCTGGGCGGCGACGAGTTCGTGGTGATGCTGCGCGACCTGTCCACCGACAGCGCCGAGGCGGCCTCGCTGGCGCGCCGCATCGGCGAGAAGATCCTGCACCACCTCAACGAGCCCTACCAGCTCGGGGCGCAGCTGCACCACAGCAACTGCAGCATTGGGGCCACGCTGTTCGGCCATGTGGAGCAGTCGGCGGCTGAGCTGCTCAAGCAGGCCGATATCGCCATGTACCAGGTGAAGGCGCAGCGGGGCAACAACCTGTGCTTCTTCGACCCGGAAATGCAGGTGGCCATCAGCCGCCGCGCGCAGCTCGAAGCGGACCTGCAGGCCGCGCTGGCCGGGCAGCAGTTCGCGCTGCACTACCAGCCGCAGTTCACGCGCCAGGGCCGGCTGGTGGGGGCCGAGGCGCTGCTGCGCTGGCTGCATCCCGAGCGCGGCCTGGTGTCGCCGGCCCAGTTCATCGCCGTGGCGGAGGACAGCGAACTGATCGTGCCCATCGGCCTGTGGGTGCTGCAGACGGCCTGCGAGCAGCTGGCGGCGTGGCAGGCCGATCCGCTGTTCAAGGACCTGCACCTGGCGGTGAACGTGAGCGCGCGGCAGTTCCGCCAGGCCGACTTCGTGCCCAAGGTGGTGCAGGTGCTGCAGCAGACCGGCATCCGCCCGCATCTGCTGGAGCTGGAGCTGACCGAGTCGCTGGTGCTGGACAACGTCGACGACTCGGTCGCCAAAATGCACCTGCTGCGCACCAAGGGCGTGCGCTTCTCCGTGGACGATTTCGGCACGGGCTATTCGTCGCTCGCCTACCTCACGCGTCTGCCGCTGCACCAGCTGAAGATCGACCAGTCCTTCGTGCGCAACCTGGGCGTGCGCCATACCGACGACGTGATCGTGCAGACCATCATCGGCATGGCGCGCAACCTGGAGCTGGAAGTCATCGCCGAAGGCGTCGAGACCGAGACGCAGCGCGAGTTCCTGGTGCGCCACGGCTGCGGGCTGTACCAGGGCTTCCTGCTGGGCCGGCCCATGCCGGTGGAGGCGCTGCAAGCCCTGGTGCGTGAGCGCAGCGCGCTCCCTGCAGCGCCGGACGACGCCAACGGCTGAGGGCCACTGCGGCGCTGGGCCGCAGCCGCGGATCAGCGCCGCGAGGACACCACGATCCCGCCCACGATCAGCAGGAAGGCGGCCGCGTGGTACCCGTGCGGCACCTCTCCCAGGAACGCCGCCGACAGCACGGCCGCGAACAGCGGCGTGAGGTTGATGAAGAAACCCGCCACGGCCGGGCCGGCGCGCTGCACGCCGACGCCCCACCAGCGGTAGGCCAGCACGGCCGGCCCGATGGCGATGAAGGCGAGCGCCGCCGCCAGCGGCCAACCCCATTCGATGTGGCGCGGCGCCCAGGCCCATTCGCCCGCGGCGAACACGCCGGACCAGGCCAGGCCGAACACCATCTGCGCCAGCAGGAAGGCCGACCAGTCCCCGCGGATGCTCGCCGGCTCGCGCGTGCGCACCAGCAGCCAGCTGTAGAACGACCAGGCAATGGTGGCCAGCACCATGTACAGGTCGCCCGGCACCAGGCGCAGCGCCAGCAGCTGGCTCCACTCGCCGCGGCTCAGCACCAGCAGCACGCCGGCGATGGACAGCAGCGCGCCGCCCATCTGGCGCCGCTGCACCGCCACGCCGAAGAAGAGCCGGCCGACGAGCAGCATCCACACCGGCACGCCCGAGCCCACCAGCGTGACGTTCAGCGGCGTGGAGGTTTGCAGCGCCATGTACTGCAGCGCGTTGTAGCAGCCGATGCCCAGCAGCCCGAGCAGGGCGAAGCGGCGCCAGTGCGGCCACACGGGGCCGTCCGCGCGCAGCACGTGGCGGGCCAGCGGCAGCAGGATGGCGAAGGCCAGGGTCCAGCGGATGAAGTTCAGCGTGAGGGGCGGCACCAGCGTGTGCACCAGGCGGCCCACCACCGCGTTGCCGGCCCACATCAGGGGCGCGGCTGCCAGCATGGCGGCCGTGCCGGGCGAGAGTCTTTGCGTCATGGGGCGTAACTGTAGGGCCTGGCGGGCACGGCACCGGCGAGCCGGACGCCCCGCGCCTGCAGGCCGCGCGGAAACATGGCACGATGCCCCGCTCGCACCCGTTGCGGCCGTTGTTGTCCGTTCATGCGCCCGCGCGGCGCCCTGCAGGAGACCTTTCCCATGAGCCTTGCCGTCCAGATCCGCCAGCACGGTGGTCCCGAAGAACTCCATATCGCCGACGTGAGCGTGGGCGAGCCCGGGCCGGGCGAAATCCGCATCCGCCACCATGCCGTGGGCCTGAACTTCATCGATGTGTACCACCGCACCGGGCTGTACCCGCTGTCCATGCCCGCAGGCATCGGCATGGAAGGCGCGGGCATCGTCGAGGCGGTGGGCGAGGGCGTCACGCACCTGAAGGCGGGCGACCGTGCCGCCTACGCCAGCAACCCGCCCGGAGCCTATTGCGAAGTGCGCGTGATGCCCGCCAAGACGGTGTGCCGCCTGCCCGATGCCATCAGCTTCGAGACGGGCGCGGCCATGATGCTCAAGGGCCTGACGGCGCAGTACCTGCTCAAGAAGACGCGGCCCGTGGAGGGCCTGCAGCCGGGCGACCACGTGCTGTTCCATGCGGCAGCGGGCGGGGTGGGACTGATCGCCTGCCAGTGGGCCAAGGCCCTGGGCCTGCAGCTCATCGGCACGGCGGGGTCGGACGCCAAGTGCCAGCTGGCCCTGGCCAACGGCGCGGCGCACGCCATCAACTATCAACAAGAGGATTTCGCAGCGCGCGTGAAGGAGATCACCGGCGGCAAGGGCGTGAAGGTGGTGTATGACTCGGTGGGCAAGGACACCTGGGACCGATCCCTGGAGTGCCTGCGCCCCTTCGGCCTCATGGCCAGCTTCGGCAATGCCTCGGGCCCCGTGGCGCCGTTCGCGCCGGGCAGCCTGGGCGCCAAGGGCTCGCTCTACGTCACGCGCCAGACGCTGTTCACCCACATCGCCACGCGCGAGGCCACCCAGGCCATGGCCGACGATCTGTTCAAGGTGGTGGAAAGCGGCCAGGTGAAGATCCATATCGAGCAGCGCTACCCCTTGCGCGACGTGCAACAGGCGCACCGGGATCTGGAAGCGCGCAAGACCACGGGTTGCACCATCCTCACGCTGCCGTGAGCGCGGTGTTGGCGCCTTGGCTGCAGGCCGCGCGCCAGCGGGCCCAGCAGCCGCCAGTCCAGCCGCGCCTGCCGCTGTGGGTGGCGGGGCAGCAGGTCGGC
Organism: Paracidovorax wautersii; assembly: GCF_031453675.1. Lineage (NCBI taxonomy): Bacteria > Pseudomonadati > Pseudomonadota > Betaproteobacteria > Burkholderiales > Comamonadaceae > Paracidovorax > Paracidovorax wautersii. The sequence continues at coordinate 2,432,323 of NZ_JAVIZX010000001.1, forward strand.
TCGGTGGTGGATGAGGTTTTAGGTCAAATCAGCCTCCAGCGCTTGCTGGATAAGCGCTACCAGCTACTAAAACGGGAGCATTTGGGTCGCGCAGGCTGGCACCTGGAGGCTCCGGCGCAGGCCGCGACCGACGCCCTCAACACGCTGGCCGCCGCGCTGCGCGACGCCCACCTGTGCGGCCCCTGGCGCAACGAGCAACTGGCCGTATGCAACGCGCGGGGCGAGCGCGTGGCCACGGTCGAGCGCGGCGCCGTGCGGGTGCTGGGCATCGCCACGCTGGCCGTGCACCTGGTCGGCCTCGCGCCCGATGGCCGCATGTGGGTGCAAAAACGCGCCCTCACCAAGCCCAACGACCCGGGACTCTGGGACACGCTGATGGGCGGCATGATCGCCGCCACCGATTCGCTGGAGCAGGCCCTGGCGCGCGAAACCTGGGAAGAGGCCGGCCTGCGCGTGGCCGACCTGCAACATGTCACGCAGGGCGGTCATGTGCTCTTCAGCCGGCCCAGCAGCGAGGCGGGCGGCATCGGCTACATGGTCGAGCGCATCGACTGGTTCCGTGCCACCGTGCCCGAGGGGCTGGAGCCAACGAACCAGGATGGCGAGGTGGATGAGTTTGCGCTGCGCAGCACCGAGGAATTGCAGCTCGACGTGGCGCAGGATCGTTTCACCCTGGAGGCTGCGCTGGTGATGGCGGCGCACTGGGGGCAGTAAGTAGCCGCTTGTCATCCCTCCTGTGCCCGCTTGCCTGCCGTGTGGGTGGTGGTCCAACGGCCCGCATCGGGCCGCCGTTCAGTCCACGCGAATGGGCGCGCGGACCGTAAGGCCCGAGGATTGGAAACGGCTGCCGCCACAGAAGCCTTCCTGCTGGGCCTCGATAAAACGCTTCGCCTCGTCGATGGGCACCTCGACGCCCGGCGGGAGCTTCACCCGCCACCACCGGCCGGCGGCCGTGTAGTGGGGCTCCTCGATGAGGTAGTGCAGCCAGCGCGTGCCACAGGACCTGCACCGATCGATCGCAACGTCCGCACCTTGCGCATCGTCTCCGAGGTCGGTCCGCTCGTAGTGGCTGTAGTGGAACGGGGGACGATGGCATCGGCACATGGCGCCCATTGTGCGGCCTTCCCGGCGCCCCTAACGCCGCTGCGCAGCGACCTCCCGCACCAGGTCCCATGCCGCCTGGGCCACGGGCGCCAGCGCCCGGTTGCGGCGGTGCACCAGCACGATCTCGCGGTCCACGCGCGGCAGCAGCGGGCGCACGGCCAGGCGCGGCAGGCCCTCGGGCGGCAGCGCCAGCGTGGGGATCACCGACACGCCCAGGCCGGCGTCCAGCATGCGGAAGATGGTGGTGGGGTGGCCCACCTCCTGCGCCACGGTGTGCGGCACACCGTGGTCGGCCAGGGCCCGGTCGATGAGCCGGCGGCTGCCCGAGGCATGGTCCAGCAGCACCAGCGATTCGCCGGCCAGGTCCGTCCAGCGCACCTGCCGTTTGCGCGCCAGCCGGTGGTCGGGCGGGCAAGCCAGGCAGAACGGTTCGGCCAGGATGGTTTCGCACTCCAGCAGCTCGCGGTCACCGGGGTCGATCACCACACCGAAGTCCACTTCGCCCGAGAGCACGCTGTCCAGCACGGCGCTCTGGTGGCGGTCCAGCAGCACGAGCTGGATGCCGGGCAGCGCTGTCTGGCAGTGCGCGATGCAGTCCGGCATGAGATTGGCCGACAGCGTGGGGCTGCTGGCCACGCGCACGCGGCCGCGCGGGTCGGTGGCCATGCCGCGCACGTCCAGCAGGGTGCTCTCCAGGTCTTCCAGCACGCGGGTGAGGCGGGCGGCCAGGCTGCGGCCGGCCTCGGTCAGCTCCACCTCGCGCGTGGTGCGGTTGAGCAGCTTCAGGCCCAGCTGCGCCTCCAGCTCGTTGATGGCGCGGCTGACGGCGGGCTGCGTGAGCCCGACGCGCTCGCCGGTGCGGCTGAAGTTGCGCGTGGCGGCGACGGACTGGAAGACCTCCAGCTGGCGCAGGGTGACATTCATGCGCAGAGATCATAAAACCATCAGAACAATCCATTTCACTTTGGAATCGCAGGCGGTTCCAATAGCGGCTTCCTTCGCACCGCGTTTTCATCCATGGCCCGCCCCCGATTCCTTCCCGACAACTTCACGCTCGCGCTGCTGACCACCGTGGCGCTCGCCAGCCTGCTGCCCGCCTCGGGCGCCGTGGCGCATTTCTTCGAGAACCTCACGGTGGCCGCGGTGGCGCTGCTGTTCTTCCTGCACGGCGCCAAGCTGTCGCGCGACGCCATCGTCGCGGGCATCAGCCACTGGCGGCTGCACCTGGTGGTGGTGAGCGCCACCTTCGTGCTGTTCCCGCTGCTGGGCTGGGCGCTCAAGCCGCTGCTGCTGCCGCTGGTCACGCCGGATCTGTATGTGGGCGTGATCTACCTGTGCGTACTGCCGGCCACCGTGCAGTCCGCCATCGCCTTCACCGCCATGGCGCGCGGCAACATGCCGGCGGCCATCTGCAGCGCATCGGCCTCCACGCTGCTGGGCATCGTCATCACGCCGCTGCTGGTGGGGCTGCTCATGCCCGAGGCCAACGGCGCCAGCGCCCACCACGACACGCTGCAGAACATCGGCCGCATCACGCTGCAGCTGTTGGTGCCCTTCGTGGCCGGACATTTGATGCGCCCGTGGATCGGCGGCTTCGTCAAGCGCCACGCGCCGGTGCTGAAGTTCGTGGACCAGGGCTCCATCCTGCTCGTGGTCTACACCGCGTTCAGCGCGGCGGTGGTCGAGGGGCTGTGGAGCCAGCTGCCGCTGCCGGCGCTGGCGGGCCTGGTGGTCGTGTGCGCCGTGCTGCTCGCGCTGGCGCTGGTGTCCACCACCTGGCTGGCGCGCCGGCTGGGCTTCTCCAAGGAGGATGAGATCACCATCGTCTTCTGCGGCTCCAAGAAGAGCCTGGCCAGCGGGGTGCCCATGGCCAAGGTGCTCTTCGCCTCGCACGCCGTGGGCGCCATTCTGCTGCCGCTCATGGTGTTCCACCAGATGCAGCTGATGGTCTGCGCCGTGCTGGCCCAGCGCTATGCGCGCCGCGCGGAACTTGTGCAGGAGCCCGCCGCACAAGCTGCGCCGACCGGGCGCTGAGGCCACAGAGCCTGTTTACGATCTTCCAGGGGGCGCGCAGCGGCCTTTGCGGGATGGGATGCCAGGCGCGGTGCGCAGTGGATAGCCCGGCTATCCACCAGCATCGCAACGCCGCAGACCGCCCGCAAACGCCACTGCCCGAAGGGTTGGAGCGCAATCGGGCCACAGGAAAGAAGCCTTGACGCCCCGGCTGCTTGCATGGGCACGAGCCCATGCGGCGCATCCGCAGCATCCATTCATCCCGATTGCGCTCCAACGCGTTCCCCTGTGAGATCGTAAACAGGCTCTCAAGGGCGGCCGTTTTGCTCTCGGCCTGGTCCACGGCCACGCCCAGGGCTAGCGGCCGCCGCGCAAGGGCCGCCCCGCCGCGCCGGCGGCGTCTCCCTTCCCATCGCGCAGGATGAGAGAAGGGGGAAGGGGGAAGGCGCGTAGCGCCTCAGGGGGTTGTCTGCAGAGTCCCCATGTCGATCACGAAGCGGTAGCGCACATCGCTCTTCAGCATGCGCTCGTAGGCGTCGTTGATCTCGTCCATGCGGATCGTTTCGATATCCGAGACGATGCCGTGCTGGGCGCAGAAGTCGAGCATCTCCTGTGTTTCGCGGATGCCGCCGATCAGCGAGCCGGCCAGCCGGCGGCGCTTCATGATCAGGCTGAACACATTGGGCGCCGGGTGCGGGCTGCCGGGCGCGCCCACCAACGTCATGGTGCCGTCGAGCGTCAGCAGTGCGAGGAAGGCGTCCAGGTTGTGCGGCGCCGCCACGGTGTTCACGATCAGGTCGAAGCTGTTGGCGTGGGCCGCCATCTCGTCGGCGTTCTTGGACACCACGACCTCGTGCGCGCCCAGGCGCAGCGCGTCGTCGCGCTTGTCGGCCGAGGTGGTGAACAGCACCACGTGCGCGCCCATGGCGCGTGCGATCTTCACGCCCATGTGGCCCAGGCCGCCCAGTCCGACGATGCCCACCTTCTTGCCGGGGCCCGCACTCCACTGCCGCAGTGGCGAGTAGGTGGTGATGCCGGCGCACAGCAGCGGCGCCACGGCGGCCAGCGAGCCGGCATCGTGGGTGATCTTGAGCACGAAGTTCTCGCGCACGACGATCTGCGCGGAATAGCCGCCGAACGTGTTTGCGCCCGTGCCCTGTTCGGGGCCGTTGTAGGTGCCCGTGAACCCGTTCTCGCAGTACTGCTCCAGGCCATCGCCGCAGGGCTGGCAGTGCTGGCAGCTGTCGACCATGCAGCCCACGCCGACCAGGTCGCCGACCTGGAACTTGGACACCAATGCGCCCGTGGCCGTGACGCGGCCCACGATCTCATGGCCGGGCACGCTGGGGTACTGCGTGCCGCCCCATTCGCCGCGCGCGGTGTGCAGGTCCGAATGGCAGACGCCGCAGTACAGGATGTCGATGGCCACGTCCAGATCGCCGGGCGCGCGGCGTTCGATGGTGAGCGGGCCCAGGGGCGCGGTGGATGATGTGGCTCCGTAGGCCAGGGTGGCAGTGCGCATGGTGGTGGCTCCGGTGGGTGGGTGGATGACAGCGGCCGACCTTAGCCGAACCGGTGCCGCCCTGCCAGCGGCCCGGCGTTCAACCCCCAACGGAATGCGGACACCGGCAGCGCGCCGATGTCCCTGGCGGACCGGTAGTCGCGCGGGCGGGCGGACGAGACCGGTGGGAAGCCCTGCCGTTCAGTCGGTGGATGCGCAGGCCCTCAAACGCCCGCCTGCTGGTGCCGCCACTCCTGCGTGCGGCCCCCGTAGCCGTAAGCGGCGGCGCGGGCGTCGATCAGGTGCACATAGCTGACCGGGTGCAGATTCGGCCGCAAGGCGGCGAAGGCCGCGAACACCTCGCGCAGGTACTGCGCCTTCTCGGCCTTGGTGTTCGTTTCGTCCGTGATGCTGATGTCGAGGTGGAACGCGCTCTGCTCCAGCTCTTCCAGCGATGCGCTGCCCACGAACCACTGCGCGGCCGGTATGAACTGCACGGTCGTGGCGATCACAGGCAGCTGCTTGCCCAGCACCCGCTGGGTGATGTCCGAAACGGCTTGCATGGCACGGCGGGCGAGGGCGGCGTCGGGCTTGCCGCTGAGGTGGATGACGGTGTGGGGCATGGCGATCTCCGGTGCAGTGATGGTGATGCGCCCAATTCTTCGCTACTTGTATCCATCGGAAAAGCGGGATAATTAGAAGTCATCCGACGGTTTTGCCGATGGATCAAACGGAGGCTTCGCATGCGCCCCTTTCCGCTGGACCAGCTCCAGAGCTTCGTTGCCGTGGTCGATGCCGGCAGCCTCACCTCCGGCGCGCCCCGGGTGTCCCTGTCGCAATCGGCCGTGAGCGAACAGTTGCGCAAGCTGGAAGACCAGGCCGGCCAGGCGCTGCTGGTGCGCTCCAAGGCCGGCGTGGTGCCGACTCCGGCGGGGCTGCGCCTGCTGGCGCACGCACGGCGCCTGCTGGCGCTGAGCGAAGAGGCCTGGCGCGATCTGCGCGGCGTGGCCCTGCAGGGCACGCTGCGCCTCGGGGTCACCGATTACTTTCGTCCGGCCGATCTGGCGGGGCTGCTGGCGCGCATGCAAGCGCAGTACCCCGGTGTGCGCCTGCAGGTCACGGTGCAAAAGAGCGGCGAGATCGAGGCTGCGTATGCGCAGGGCGGCTTCGACGTCGGCCTGACCCTACGGCTGCCCGCTGCCGCAGGAGGGCGCTCTTCCGGCGGCCATGTGTTGCGCCGCGAGCCCTTGCACTGGATGGGCGCCGTGCAGGCCCTGGGCGCACCGCCGGCGGCCGGGGTGCCGCTGCGCCTGCTGGCCCTGCCCGATACGTGTTCGCTGCACCAGTTCACGGTGGCCCTGCTGCGGCGCCGGCGTGTGCCGTTCGCCATTACGCTCATGGCCTCCGGCGTGGCCGGGCTGCAGTCCGCGCTGGCCGCAGGCCTGGGCATTGCCTGCCTGAACGCCTCGGCCTTGGGCGAGGGGGTGCAGGTGCTGCCTGCGGCGTGGAAGCTGCCCGCTCTGCCGCAGGCGCGCTTCGTGGTGCTGCCGCCGCGTGCCGGCGAATCGGACCACGTCCAGCGTGCACGCCAGGTGCTGGCGGCCGACTTCGGCTAGGGCTGCTTGCGTTCCGCCTGCTCTTCCTCGCCGGGCGGCACCTTCAGGCGGTCGTTCCGGACCTCTTTCATCATGTCCTCGCCCACCGGGTCCTTGCCGTCGAGCGGTATGTCGTTTTCCTGGGTGACTTCCGGTTCGTCGCTGGCGGGCTTGCGTGGGGTGGTGGACATGGCGGCTCCAAAGTGAAGGAATGGGTGGAGTCCATGCTGGCATGCACCGCCCGCCGCCCACGTAGGCGCTGGCCGCACTGCGGCGCGCGCAGGGTCTTGCGCCCCTGCCTGCTGGCGTCACTGCGCCGCGGGGGTGTCCGTTGGTGCGGCGTTGACCGTGCGCAGGCGGCTGGGCGCCAGCACGCCGGCGGTGTCCAGGATCGGGTAGGCGATCGAGCAGATGTGCGAGTTGATGCGCTTGAGTTCGCTGATCAGGTCGATGTGCAGCGAACTGGTCTCCATGCTGGGCACCGTCTTGTCGGACAGGCGCACCAGGTGGCTGGCCGCGTAGGCGCGTTCCAGGTCGCGGAAGCGCGCCTTCTCCTCCAGCAGCTTCTGCGCATCGCGTACGTTGCCGTTGAGGAACACGCTCATCCCCAGGCGCAGGTTGTCGATCAGGCGGCCGTGCAGCTCGGTGATCTCGGCCATGCCGGCCTCGGAGAACTGGCGGCCCTTCTTGATCTTCTTGTCCTCAATGTCGATCAGCACGCGCTCGATGATGTCGCCCACCTGCTCCATGTTGATGGTGAAGCTGATGATGTCCGTCCAGCGGCGGCTTTCCTCCTCGCCCATACCCTCGCGCGAGATCTTGGTCAGGTAGTACTTGATGGACGAATACAACTCGTCCACCTCGTCGTCCATCTTGCGCAGGCGCTCGGCCAGCTGCACGTCGTTCTTCTGGATGACGTCGTGCACGCCCAGCAGCATGGTCTCGACCACGTCGGCCTGGTAGAGCGCCTCGCGCGCGGCGCACGAGATGGCCAGCGAGGGCGTGGAGAGTGCGGACGGGTCCAGGTGGTGCGGGCGCCGGCTCTGCGTTCCCACGGGCTTGGGCAGCAGCCGTGCCACCCACTGGGCCACGGTCTGCGTGAAGCCGATGAACCCGATGCTGATGATGACGTTGAAGCCCAGGTGGAACAGCACCACGCCCTGCGCGGTGCCGGGCATGTGCGGCTGCACGTACTTGAGCCACAGGCCGATGAAGGGCGACACGATGATCACGCCCATCAGCTTGAAGGCCATGTTGCCCACGGTGACCTGGCGCACTTCGACGGCGGATTTGGCCGTGGTCAGCACGGCCAGCAGGCCGCTGCCCAGGTTGGCGCCCAGCACCAGGCCCAGGGCCACATCGAGCGGCACCACGCTGGAGGCGGCCATGGCCGCAATCAGCAGCACGATGGCGAGGCTGGAGTACGCCAGCACCGCCAGCATGGTGCCCATGAAGATCTCCAGCACGATGTCGCTGTTGAGCGAGCCCAGCATGGCCTTGATGATGGGCGAGGCCAGCATGGGACCGCTGGCCTGCACCACCATTTCCAGCGCCAGCAGCATCAGCCCCAGGCCGATCAGCACCTTGCCGACCCGGCCGGGCGTGCTGGCCTGGCGGCTGACGAACAGCACCACGCCCACGAAGATGAACAGCGGCGACAGCCACGAAAGGTCGAACGAGAACAGCACCGACATCAGCGCCGTGCCCACGTCGGCGCCGCGCATCACCGCCAGCGCGGCCGGCAGCGTGATGAGGCCCTGGCCCACGAAGGACGATGTCATCAGCGAGGTGGCCGTGCTCGACTGCACCAGCGCCGTCACGCCCATGCCCGACAGCGCGGCGGTGAAGCGGTTGCCCATGCTGCGCGCCAGCATCGTGCGCAGGTTCGCGCCGAACACGCGCAGGACGCCCGTGCGCACGAGGTGGGTGCCCCAGACCAGCAGGGCCACGGCGGACAACAGATTCAACAGGTGCTTCATGGGCGGAAATCAAACTCCTTCGAACGGCGGGCAGACAGCCACGTCCGCAGGGCGCACACGCTGCGCGCGCCGAACAGCACAGCATACTCCTGATTCCATAGCGAATCGGGTGGCAACCACTGGTGCGGCCCTGTGAATACGCGCGGGCGCGGCAGGGATGCCGGGCCGCGGAACGGGCGGGGCCTGCGCGCCGGGCGGTGCACCGCCGCCAAGGAGCGGGGAGGGGCATCCATCGTAGCGCCCGGCGGGCGGGCCGGTGTCAGCCAAAGCCCTGACTGTGACGCGCCTGCGCCTGGGCGGTGAACGCACAAGGCCCGCACGTGGCGGGCCCTGCAGCGGCCGAGGGCGGCCGTCTCAGCGCGAACGCTTGACCCGCAGCAGTTCGTCCAGGATCAGGCAGGCCGCGCCGACGGTGATCGCAGAGTCCGCGATGTTGAAGGCCGGAAAGTGCCAGCTGCCGATGTGGAAGTCCAGGAAGTCGACCACGTAGCCGTGCATCATGCGGTCCACCACGTTGCCCACGGCGCCGCCCAGGATGCTGGACAGCGAGAAGCAGAACAGTTTCTGCTCCGGGTGGGCGCGCAGCTGCCACAGGATGAACAGCGTGGCGACCACGCCGATGCCGGTGAACAGCCAGCGCTGCCAGCCGCCCGCGTCTGCCAGGAAGGAGAACGCCGCACCGGTGTTGTGCGCCCGCACGATGTTGAAGAAGCTGGTGATGTAGGTGGCATCGCCCAGCCGGTAGTAGCCCAGGATCAGCGTCTTGGTGAGCTGGTCGAGGATCAGCAGCACCAGGGCCCAGGCCAGCCAGGGCCACAGCTTGCCGCCCAGGGCGGAAGAGGAAGCGCGCGCCATCACGCGTACACCCGGTTTTCACCGGCGCCGAACAGGTTGCTGGTGCAGCGGCCGCAGATCGTCGGATGCGCCGCATCCTGGCCCACGTCGCTGCGGTAGTGCCAGCAGCGCTCGCATTTGGCATTGGAACTGGCTGTAACGCTGATCTGCAAAGCGCTTCCAGCTATCAAAGTGATAGCTGATGTGATGAACACGAATTTCAAGTCGTCTCCCAGGCTGGCCAGCAGCGCATGGTCTTCCGGCGCGGCCGTGAGCGTGACCGTGGCCTGCAGCGACGAGCCGACCTGGCCGGCGGCGCGCAGGGCCTCGATCTCCTTGTTCACGGCATCGCGCAGTTCGCGCAGGCGCGCCCACTTGGCGGACAGGCCGTCGTTGGCGCTGGCTTCTGCGCCGCCGACGTTGCCGTAGGTCTCCATGAAGATGGAGTCGGAGCGGCCGAAGGTCTTCCACGCCTCTTCGGCCGTGAACGACAGGAACGGCGCCATCCAGCGTAGCATGGCGTGCGTGATCTGGTACAGCGCGGTCTGTGCGCTGCGGCGCGCCACGCTCTTGGGCGCCGTGGTGTACAGGCGATCCTTGAGCACGTCGAGGTAGAAGCCGCCCAGGTCTTCCGAGCAGTACAGCTGCAGCTTGGCGACCACGGGGTGGAACTCGTACACCTTGTAGTGCGCCAGCATGGTGGCCTGGAACTCGGCCGCGCGCGTGAGCGCGTAGCGGTCGATCTCCAGCATCTCGTCGAACGGCACGGCATCGGTGGCCGGGTCGAAGTCGCTCACGTTGGCCAGCAGGAAGCGCAGCGTGTTGCGGATGCGGCGGTAGGCGTCCACCACGCGCGCCAGGATCTTGTCGTCGATGCCCAGGTCGCCCGAGTAGTCGGTCGAGGCCACCCACAGGCGGATGATCTCGGCGCCGAGCTTGCCGCTCACCTGCTGCGGCGAGACGGTGTTGCCCAGCGACTTGCTCATCTTCTTGCCCTGGCCGTCCACCGTAAAGCCGTGCGTCAGCAGGCCGCGGTAGGGCGCGCGGCCGAAGATGGCAGCGGCCAGCAGCAGCGACGAATGGAACCAGCCGCGGTGCTGGTCGTGGCCTTCCAGGTACAGGTCGGCTTCGGGGCCTTCGTCGTGGTGCATGCCGGCGTGCGTGCCGCGCAGCACGTGCCAGAACGTGGAGCCGGAGTCGAACCACACCTCCAGGATGTCGGTGCTCTTGGTGTAGCAGGCAGCGTCTTCGGCGCCCAGGATCTCCTCGGGCGTCACGCGGCTCCAGGCCTCGATGCCGCCGGCCTCGACGATGGCGGCGGCCTGGTCGAGGATCTCCATGGTGCGCGGGTGCAGCTCGCCCGAATCCTTGTGCAGGAAGAACGGGATGGGCACGCCCCAGCTGCGCTGGCGCGAGATGCACCAGTCGGGCCGGCCGGCGATCATGTCGCGCAGGCGGGTCTTGCCGTTCTCGGGGTAGAACTGGGTCTGCTCGATGGCGGCCAGTGCGATCTGGCGCAGGGTCTGCGCCGGCTTCTGGGCCGGGTCGGTGAACACGCCTTCGCCTTCGTCCATGCGGATGAACCACTGCGCCGCGGCACGGTAGATCACGGGCGTCTTGTGGCGCCAGCAGTGCGGGTAGCTGTGCGTGATGTCCTTGGTGGCCATCAGGCGGCCGGCTTGGCGCAGCGCCTCGATGACGACGGGCACCGCCTTCCAGATGTGCTGGCCGCCGAACAGCGGGAAGTCCGGCGCATAGGTGCCGTTGCCCTGCACCGGGTTCAGGATGGCGTCGAGCGCCAGGCCGTGGGCCACGCAGGAGTTGAAATCCTCCAGGCCGTAGGCGGGCGAGGAATGCACGATACCCGTACCGTCGTCGGCCGTGGCGTAGTCGGCCAAGTACACCGGCGACAGGCGGCGATAGCCGAACGAACCGTCTTCGCTGGGCACGTCGTACAGCGGGTGCTCGAATTCGAGGCCGCCCAGCTTCTCGCCGACGGTCGTGGCCACCACCGTGCCGGTGAGGCCGAAGCGCTCCAGGCACTGCGCGACCAGCGACTCGGCCAGCACCAGGTAGCCCTGGGGCGTGTCCACCAGCGCGTACATCAGCGCGGGGTTCAGGTTCAGCGCCTGGTTGGCGGGGATGGTCCAGGCCGTGGTGGTCCAGATGACGACGAAAGCGTCCTTGTTCAGCGCAGGCGCGCCGAAGGCGGCGGCCAGCCTGGCAGGATCGTGCGCCTTGAAGGCCACGTCCAGCGTGGTGCTCTTCTTGTCCTGGTATTCGATCTCGAACTCGGCCAGCGATGAGCCGCAGTCGAAGCACCAGTACACGGGCTTGAGGCCGCGGTAGACGAAGCCGCGCTCCATGACCTTCTTGAGCGCGCGAAGCTCGCCGGCCTCGCTCGCGAAGTTCATGGTCTTGTAGGGGTGGTCCCACTCACCCAGCACGCCCAGGCGCTGGAAGTCCGCCAGCTGCTGCGCGATCTGCTCGGTGGCGAAGGCACGGCCCTTGGCCTGCATCTCGTCGCGCGGCAGGTTGCGGCCGTGCGTCTTCTCGATGGCGTTCTCGATGGGCAGGCCGTGGCAGTCCCAGCCGGGGGTGTAGAGCGCGTCGAAGCCTTCCAGCTGGCGCGCCTTGGTGATCATGTCCTTGAGGATCTTGTTCACCGCGTGGCCGATGTGGATCTGGCCGTTGGCGTAGGGCGGGCCGTCGTGCAGGATGAACTTGGGCGCGCCGCAGCGCGCGTCGCGCAGCTTCTTGTACACGCCCTTGTCCTCCCACTCCTGCACCCAGCCGGGCTCGCGCTTGGGCAGATCGCCGCGCATCGGGAAGGGCGTGTCGGGCAGGTTCAGTGTGGCACGGTAATCCGTGCCGGCGGCGGTGGGGGAGGGTTGGTTGTCGGACATGGGGGCAGGGACCTTGGAAGCGGGCCGCTCCAGAGCGCGTCTGGAGCGTGGAACAGGGGGCGGGGTGGGGCGGACGGGCGGGCTGGCAGGCGGACGGCGCCCCGGCGCCGGCAGCGGGCCGGGCCCGTCAAATTCGGTCGCGCGTGGTCTGGCGACGGGTTTCGGTGTGCGTGGCGGCGTGGGCCGCAAAGTAGGCGCGTGCGTCGCTGCAGTCCTTGGCGATGCCTTCCGTCAGGGCATCGAGACCGTCGTATTTCAGCTCGTCATGCAGTTTGTGCAGCAGTTCCACGCGGATGATTTTACCGTACGCCCCCTCCGGGCCCAGATGGGCGGGCCATTGCAGGCAGTGCGTCTCGAGCAGCACGCGCCCGCCATTGATGTCGTCCGGGTCCAGCGACGGGCGTACGCCCAGGTTGGCCACGCCGGGCAGGGGCGCGTCGGACAGGCCGTGCACCAGCACGGCGAAGATGCCGCTGGCGGCCGGCTTCCAGTGGGCAAAGCGCAGGTTGAGCGTGCGGAAGCCGTCGGTGGCACCCTCACGGCTGGCGCCCAGGGCCCGGCCCAGCTTGCGGCCGTGCACCACGTGGCCCGAGATGGCGTAGGGGCGGCCCAGCAGGCGGGCGGCATCTTCCATGCGGCCGGCGCCCAGCGCCTCGCGCACGGCGGAGCTGGACACGCGCAGGCCGTGCACCTCGTAGCTGTTCATCCGGGCGACGTCGAAGCCCCGGGCGCGGCCGGCTGCGTCCAGCAGCGCGTAGTCGCCGGCGCGTTGTGCGCCGAAGCGGAAGTCGTCCCCCACCAGCACGTAGCGCGCCCCCAGGCCGGCCACCAGCACCTCGTCGATGAAGGCCTGCGGCGACAGGCGCGCCAGCGCCTCGTTGAAGGGCAGCACCACGGCCTGGGCCACGCCGCACTGGCGCAGCTCGGCCAGCTTGTCACGCAGGGTGCCGATGCGGGCGGGCGCCAACTCGGGCCGCTTGAGCAGGCCGGCGAAGTAATCGCGCGGATGGGGCTCGAAGGTGAGCACGCAGCTGGGCACGCCGCGGTGCGCCGCCTCGCTGTTGAGCAGCGCCAGCATGGCCTGGTGGCCGCGGTGCACGCCATCGAAGTTGCCGATGGTGAGCGCGCAGCCCTCTGCGATGCCAGGGTGGTGGAAGCCACGGAAGATCTTCATCCGAATGCTTTTCTTTTGATAGCGCCCCGCGCAGGTGTATCAAGCGCTGGACGCCAATTTGTCATGAATTGGGAGTATATTGTGCGGGAGAGACTGTGACGATTCCCCGGGTATGCGCAGCAGCCCGGCCCTTCGCCCCTTGCAGGTCGGCCGCCCTGGCCGCATCTTCTGCGACGGGTACGGGCAGTGCGATCGTCACCCCTTTCAGGGCGTGCCTGGCACGGCGCCCGCGAGACACCAGCGTTCCGATCTTGTCGTTTGACTGCAGGAGGCGAGTTGTGAAAGTCTTGAAGCTGTCGGCCCAGGGGCTGCCGCAATCGTGGATTTCGCTCGAACAGGCGGTGATCCACTACGCCGCGGGCGAGGTGCGCTGGGAGTCGGGTGCGCAGGTGGCGCTGTTCCGCGGCGGGCACAACGCGGTGACGGGCGAGCAGTCGGTCATCGCCGTCAACAGCATCATCGGCACCAAGGGCGTGCCGGCCATCAACCCCTTCGAGCTCAAGCCCAGCCTGACCAACAGCAAGCTGTTCGCCCGCGACCGCAACGTGTGCGCCTACTGCGGCGGGCACTTCCAGGAGCACGAGCTCACGCGCGAGCACATCGTGCCCTTCGCGCGCAACGGCGTGGACCACTGGATGAACGTGGTCACCGCCTGCCGCCCGTGCAACCACCGCAAGGGCCCGCGCACGCCCGAGCAGGCCCACATGCCGCTGCTGTACACGCCCTACGTGCCCAGCCTGTGGGAGGACTTCATCCTGCGCAACCGCCGCATCCTGGCGGACCAGATGGAGTTCCTGATGGCGCACGTGCCCAAGTCATCGCGTCTGCTGAGCTGAAGGGCCGCGTGGGCGGGGTAGTAGCAGCAGCGCCCGCGGACGAGAAGGCACAGCCGAGGCAGAACGGGGCTCCCGCGGTCGGGCCTGTGCAGGGAGTGGCGCCGGGCGGGCGCCGGTTTCCTGCGGCGTCATCCGTGGTTCCACGACCCTGAACTCGCGTGAACAGGGCCTAGAATCGCCTGCGCTTTCGCACGCCCCGCCGGTCTGGCGGCGGCTTCCTTCAGGAGACAAGACCCATGCACGCTTTTTCCCGCCGTCTGGCGCTGGCCGCGGCCATCGCCAGCCTGTCTGCCCCCGCCGCCTTCGCCCAGCAGGCCAAGGAAGTGAAGCTGGGCTACGCCCTGGCCGTCAACTCGCATTACGGCGCGGCCGCCCAGGCATGGTCCGGAACGGTGGAGAAGGCCACGAACGGCGCCTTCAAGTTCAAGCAGTTCCCGTCCAGCGCCCTGGGCGGCGAACGAGAACTGATCGAAGGCCTGCAGCTGGGCACGGTCGAGGCGGTGATCGTCTCCACGGGCGCCCTGAGCAACTTCGTGCCCGACGTGGGCGTGGTGGACATCCCCTTCCTGTTCCGCGACACGGCCCACGCCCGTGCGGTGCTGGATGGCGCTTTCGGCCAGGAGCTGCTGGGCAAATTCCAGAAGCGCGGCCTGATTGCGCTGGCCTGGGGCGAGCAGGGCTTTCGCCACCTGACGAACAACAAGCACCCCGTCAAGGCGCCGGCCGACCTGAAAGGCCTGAAGATCCGCGTGACGGAGAACCCGGTGCACATCACCGCCTTCCGCACGCTGGGCGCATCGCCCACGCCCATGTCCTGGCCCGAGGTGATCGGCGCGCTGCAGCAGGGGACGATCGATGGGCAGGAGAACCCCATGTCGGTCATCGTGTCGGCCAAGCTGCCGCAGGTGCAGAAGTACCTGTCGCTGACCGGCCACGTGTACGCGCCCATGGCCCTGATCGTGTCGCCCAATTTCTGGGGCGGCCTGAACGATGCGCAGAAGGCCGCCTTCACGCAGGGCGCCAAGGCCGGCGCGCTGGCGTCGCGCAAGTTCGTGGACGACGTGGAGCAAAAGGGGCTGGCCGACGTCAAGGCCGCCGGCATGCAAGTCGTGGAGACGGTTGACAAGGCCGCCTTCCAGAAGGCGCTGGAACCTGCCTACAAGCAGTACGCGTCCAAGTTCGGCCAGAAGACGCTGGACCAAATCACCAGCGTGAAGTGATCCCTTCCGGCCCTGCCGGAAGTCTCCCTGCCCGGCCTGGCCGGGCTTTGTTTTTTCCTGAATGAACGGGGCGCTGCACGGCGCCCCACCCACCACCATGCTGAAACGCCTCGAGCGCGCCCTGGTCGCCGGCAACCGCTGGCTGCTCATCCTGCTGCTGCTGGCCATGGCCTGCATCGTGTTCGCCAACGTGGTGCTGCGCTACACCACGGGCGACTCCATCATCTGGGCCGAGGAGGTGGCGCGCCACCTGATGATCTGGGGCACCTTCCTGGGCGCCGGGCTGGTGCTGCGCTTCGGTGGCCATGTGGCCATCGACAACCTGCACCACGTGCTGGGCGCGGGCGCCGCGCGGGCGCTGCGCGGTGTCATCGTGGTGGCGCTGGGCGGCTTCTTTCTGGTGATGGCCTGGTTCTCGGCGCAGTACGTCTGGGCCACGCGCTTCCAGACCACGCCGGCCACCGACATCCCGTTCGCCTGGATCTACGCGGCCATGCCGGTGGGCTTCGTGCTGCTGTTCGTGCACCTGCTGTTCATGGCACGCGGCTACGTGCGCGATGGCCGCTATGTCGAATCCGACGAGATGGACGCCGAATCGGCGGCCTCGCTGTAATGGCCCCGAGAACGCACTGACCCCGCCATGGCCATCACCCTCTTCGTTTCCGCCATCCTGCTGATGGCGCTGGGCTTTCCCGTCGCGTTCGCCCTGGCCATGTCGGCCGCGATCGCGGTCTTCGTCGGCGGGCGCTATCCGCAGCTGATCGTGTTCAAGGAGATGTTCACGGGCATCGACAGCTTTCCGCTGATGGCCGTGCCCTTCTTCATCCTGGCGGCCGAGATCATGTCCGGCGGCGCGCTCACCGTGGTGCTGCTGCGCTTCGCCGCGCAGTTCGTGGGCCACCTGCGCGGCGGCTTGGGGCACGCCAACATCCTGTCGCTCACGCTGTTCTCGGGCATCTCCGGCTCGGCCCTGGCCGATGCGGCGGGCCCGGGCTCGATGATGGTGAAGATGATGAACAAGGCGGGCTATTCGCGTGCCTACGCGGCGGCGCTCACCGCCAGCACCGCCATCGTGGGGCCCATCATTCCGCCCTCGATCATCATGATCATCTATGCGCTGCAGGACGAGCAGGTCTCGGTGGGCGCGCTCTTCATCGCAGGCTTCGCGCCCGGCATCCTGATCGCGCTGGCCATGGCCTTCGTGAACTGGCGCGTGTGCGTCAAGCGCGACTACCGCTCGCGCGAGCCGCGCCCCACGGGCCGCGAGATGGTGTCCAACAGCATCCGCGCCATCCCCGCGCTCATGCTGGTGGTGCTGATCCTGGTGGGCATCCGCTTCGGCATCTTCACGCCGACGGAAGCCTCGGTGGTGGCCGTGTTCTACGCCCTGGTGTGCGGCAAGTGGATCTACCGCACGCTGGAGTGGAAGGCGCTGCCGCACATCGCCGCGCGGTCGGCCCTGCTCACCGCCTCGGTGCTGCTGGTGGTGGCGGCCTCCGCCGCGTTTGCCTGGGTGCTCACCATCGAAGGCATTCCGCAGCAGCTGGCCGAGACCATCGTGGGCTGGAACCTGTCGCCCGTCACCTTCCTCATCGCGGTCAACATCCTGCTGCTGCTGTTCGGCATCTTCATGGAGCCGTTGCCGGGCGTGATGATTCTGGTGCCCATCCTCGCGCCCATCTCGGCTGCGCTGGGCATCGACCCCATCCACTTCGCCATGGTGGTGATCGTCAACCTCACGCTGGGCATGATCACGCCGCCGGTGGGCGGGCTGCTGTTCGTCACCTCGGTCGCCACCAAGGTGCCGCTGGCGGCGCTCACGCGCGAGCTGCCGCCCTTCCTGCTGGCGCACCTGGTGGTGCTGATCCTGCTGACCTTCGTGCCGGCGATCTCGACCTGGCTGCCGCACGCGCTGGGCTTCTGAGACCGCGGCGAACCACAACAGGAACAAAAAAGGGGGCTGTCCACGGCCCCCTTTTTTTTCTTGGCATGCGCCCGTGGCGCAAGGATGAGACTGCTTACTGGCTGATCTCCAGCAGCACCACATGCCCTTGCGCGGCCGGCCAGGTCTGGCCTGTCACCCGCTCGCCGTTGAACTCGGCGGTGATCGCACGCTGCGGCCCGGCGGGCTTGACCTTGGCGGAGGACACCCCGGCACCGGCGGGCACGCCCGGAGGCGGTGCGCCGTCCAGCAGCATGCGGTCGCGGGCCGGGTCCAGGTAGCCGCGCGGGCGGGTGAAGGTGACGATGGCATCGGCCGTGCGGTCCGCGTCGGCGATGCGTTCGGCGCGCAGGTGGACCAGGTCGCTGCCGCGCGGGAAGCCGCTGCGGTAGATGTGCGTCGTGGCATAGCCCGGCGCGGAGAGAACGAATTCCACCGGCACGTTCGGCGCGACGGTGAGCGGCCCCCACACGCCGTCCGCGCCGACGGTGCGGCTGAGCAGCGGCGCGCCCGTGCGTGCGCCCGTCGCCGGGTCGGTCGTGAACACCTGCAGTTGCGCGCCGGGCAGCGGCAGGTTGTTGCTGAAGCTGCCGGAGGCGGGGTCGGTGGAACTCAGGCCGAGCCCCGTCACCTTGCCGTTGAGCACCACGGTGCTCTCGGCGGCGATGTCCGTGCGGGCGGGGGCTTCGCCGGTGATGAACCGGTAGGTGGCGTCGAAGGCCACGGGCGAGAACGAGGTCTCGCGGTGGTCGATGCGCGGGAACACCACGTTCTGGGCCCCCTTGAGTTCAGGCCCGGCCGCGGTCACGTTGGTGGGGGTGCCCGGCTGGCCGATCCACACGCCGTCCGGCTGGGCGAACTTGTCGTTACTGTCCGAGCGCACGGTCATCCAGCGCACCGGGCCGGCCACCTCGTCGCCGGCTGCGTTCTTGGGCGCGTTCAGCCGCGTGAGGAACGGGCCCGTGCCCGAGAACTCGCTGCCTTCGCGGAAGCCGGGAATGGCCCACACGCCGTGGTTGGGCGTGCCGCCCAGGATGGCGTGGCTCACCGTGCGGTCGCCCCCGCCGTTCTGGATGTAGTTGCGCACGGCATAGCCGCCACGCGAGTTCGCCACCAGCACGACCTGGCGGGCGCCCGTGGCCTGCAGCACCTTGTCCACCTCGGCCTTCAGATAGGCCATGTGCTCGGCCGTGGAGGTGCGGCCGGGCTGGGCCACGGTGTCGTCATCGCGGGCCAGCGGGTAGGGCACGTCGATGGCGTAGAGCCGGTCGCGCGGCCAGCCGTTGGACTCGAAGCGCCAGGCCGTGGTCTGCCACAGCGCCGCCGTATCGCCGTTGCCGTGCACGAAGACGATGGGCGGGCGCTCGGGCGCGCTGGAACCGCAGCCGGCCAGGACCAGGGACGTAGCGGCGGCAGCCATCAGCAACGACCGGCGCGGCAACAGGGAAGAATGCATGGAACGCTCCAGAGGGGGACGAAAAGGCCAGGGCCGGAGGGTGCCATGCGGTTCATGACAGGACTGCGACGAAGTGCAACCCGGTGGCGTGCCGCGCAGCGCCGCACCGCGCTGTGAACGGACGGCTCAGGCGAAGACCCCGGCCGTGTCCTGCATGCGTGCCGATACCTCGCCCAGGTGGTGCAGGGTGTCGCCGTAGGTCATCTCCAGCTGCGTGAGCTTCTTGAAGTAGTGGCTGCCGATGTATTCGTCGGTCACGCCGATGCCGCCGTGCAGCTGCACCGACTGCTGGCCCACGAAGCGCATGGACTGGCCCAACTGGACCTTGGCGCGGGCCATGGCCCGGCGGCGCTCGGCGGGCTCTTCGTCCAGCTTGAGGCTGGCGTAGTAGCTCATGGACCGGGCCAGTTCCAGCTGCATCTTCATGTCGGCCACGCGGTGGCGCAGGGCCTGGAAGCTGGCGATCGGCACGCCGAACTGCTTGCGCTGGTTCATGTATTCCACGGTGAGCGACACAGTCTGGTCCATCACCCCCACGGCCTCGGCGCAGACGGCGGCTATGCCGGTGTCCACGGCCAGTTCCAGTGCGGCCTGCCCGTCGGTGGTGACCAGGGTGGCCGGCGCGTTCTCCAGCGTCAGCTCGGCGGAGCGGGATTCGTCCTGCGTGCGGTAGCCGCGCGTGGTCACGCCGCTGGCGCTGCGTTCGACCAGGAACAGGGCCGTGCGGCCGTCCAGCTGGGCTGGCACCAGGAAGGCATCCGCCTGGTCGCCGGCGGGTACTATGCTTTTGGTAGCTGTAAGCGCATATCCTGATTGGGCTTGAGCCGCTTTTGCCTCGCAAACGTCCAGGCGGTAGCGCGCCTTGCGTTCCTGGTGCGCCAGCACCACCAGCGCTTCGCCGCTGGCGATGCGGGGCAGCCAGTCGGCCTGCACGGCCTCGGGGGCATGGCCGGCCAGCACGCGGCTGGCGATGAACGCCTGCGCCAGCGGCTCCAGCACGATGCCGCGGCCCAGCTCCTCCATGGCCACCATGGCGTCCACGGCGCCCTGGCCCAGGCCTCCGTGCGCCTCGGGCACGGTCAGCGCCGTGAGGCCCAGCTCGGCCAGTTCGCCATAGGCCGCCCGGTCGAAGCCGCCCGCCGCCACGATGCCCTTGCGGCGCTCGAATCCGTAGCCCTTCTCCACCCAGCGGCGTACCGCATCGCGCAACGATTGCTGATCTTCAGAAAAATCGAAATCCATGTCATGTCTCCAAAAGTTGGTCAGGGCAGGGCGCTTGTGCGCCCCCCCACAAAGATCAGCGAAGCTCTGACTGGAACCCCCTCGCGGAGGGGGCAAGGGGGAGCGGTGCGTTTCGCGTCAGCGAAAGATCGTCGCCACCCCGAAAACCCAATCAACCCAGAACGGTTTGAGCGACGATATTTCGCTGCACCTCGTTGCTGCCCCCGTAGATGGTGGTCTTGCGCAGGTTGAAGTACGTCGAAGCCAGCGGCGCATTGGCCGTCACGCCGCCGGGGAAGTCGCCCTGCCAGCCGGCTTCCATGGCTTCTTCGATGAAGGGCAGGCTGAAGGGGCCGGCGGCCAGCATCATCAGCTCGGCGTAGCGCTGCTGGATCTCGCTGCCGCGGATCTTGAGCAGGCCGGCGATATCGAGCGAGTTCTTGCCCGACTTCTCGGCCGACAGCACGCGCAGCACCAGCATCTCCAGCGCGACGATGTCCACCTCCAGCTGCGCGATCTGGTCGCGAAAGCGCTGGTCGTCCCACACGCCTTCGGCCTTGGCGATGCGCTTGAGGCGCTCCAGCTCGCGCTTGCTGCGGTTCACGTCGGCGATGTTGGTGCGCTCGTGGCTGAGCAGGTGCTTGGCGTAGGTCCAGCCCTTGTTCTCTTCGCCGATCAGGTTCTCGGCGGGCACTTCGACGTTGTCGAAGAACACTTCGTTGACCTCGCACTCGCCATCCAGCAGCTTGATCGGGCGCACGGTGACGCCCTGGGACTTCATGTCCACCAGCAGGAAGGAAATGCCCGTCTGCGGTTTGCCCTCGGTACTGGTGCGCACCAGATTGAACATCCAGTCGCCGTGCTGGCCCAGCGTCGTCCAGGTCTTCTGGCCGTTGACGATGTATTTGTCGCCCACGCGCTCGGCGCGGGTCTTGACCGAGGCGAGGTCCGATCCCGAGCCCGGCTCGCTGTAGCCCTGGCTCCACCACACTTCGCCACTGGCGATGCCGGGCAGAAAGCGCTTTTGCTGCTCGGCATTGCCGAAAGCCATGATCACCGGGGCCACCATCACCGGGCCGAAGGGCACGATGCGGGGCGCGCCAGCCAGCGCGCACTCTTCCTCGAACAAATGCTTTTGCACGGCGGTCCAGCCGGGGCCGCCGAACTCCTTGGGCCAGCCGAAGCCCAGCCAGCCCTTCTTGCCCAGGATCTTGGCCCAGCCCTGCAGGTCGTCACGCGTCAGGCGCAGGGCGTTGTGCACCTTGTGCGAAATCTCCTGGGGCAGATGGGCGTGAACCCAGGCGCGAATTTCTTCGCGGAAGGCCTGCTCTTCGGGGGTGAATGCGAGATCCATGCGGCGTGTCTCCTCAATGCTTTCGGGGTGTCGAAGCGATCCCGCGTTGTAGCACGGTCGTTCTTTTTATTCCTGTCCGGGCGGTGACACGGGCGGTGCCTCCGGCGCCTCGATGCCCAGTTCCTGGCACAGGCGCTGCACGGTGGCGCGCAGCTGGTCCACCTCGGCCTCCAGCGCGGCCACGCGAGCGCCGAGCGCCGGGCTGGCGGCACCGTCGGCGACGGCCGAGCCCGCAGAGCCCGCGCTGGCGAGGGCCGCCACATCCACCGGGCCGCACAGCAGGTGGGCCCAGCGCGGCTCGCGGGCGCCGGGCGCGCGCGGCAGCAGCACGACCAGCGGGCCGCCTTTTTCCTCGCTGCGCTCGGCCAGCTCGTTCAGAAAGCCTTCCACGGACGAGATGTCCGCAAAGCGGTGCCAGCGCTCGGCATTGATGCGCAGCTCGCCCGCGGTCTGCGGGCCGCGCAGCATCAGCAGCGACAGCAGCACGGCGGACTGGTCGGGCACGCCCACGCCGCGCGGAAAGTTGTGCTCGAAGCGCGTGGCCCGGTTGCCGCCGATCTCCACCGACAGGCTGCGCTGGCGCAGGCCGTCCAGCGCTTCCTGCGCCTCGGCGTCGGTGATCTGCATGACCGGGTCGCGGCTGCTCTTCTGGTTGCAGCCGGTGACGACGGAGTTCAGCGTCAGCGGATAGCTGTCGGGCACGGTGCGCGACTTTTCCATCAGCGTGGCGAGCACGCGGGCTTCCGTGGCGGTCAGGGGGCGGGTGCGGGGATCGAAGGACATGGCGGCTGGGATAATTGCGGGCAAATGAAGAACATCGTGATTTTGATCTCGGGCGGTGGCTCCAACATGGCAGCCATCGTGCAGGCAGCCCGGCAGCAGGATTGGGAGGGGCGCCACGGCGTGCGCGTGGCGGCCGTGCTCAGCAACCGCGAGAGCGCGCAGGGCCTGGCCTTCGCCCGCAGCCAGGGCATCGCCACCCAGGCCATCGACCACCGGACGCATGCCACGCGTGAGGACTTCGACACCGCGCTGGCCGCCGCCATCGATGCGCATCAGCCGGCGCTGGTGGTGCTGGCCGGCTTCATGCGCATCCTGACCGAGGGCTTCGTGGCGCACTACGCCGGGCGGCTGGTCAACATCCATCCCTCGCTGCTGCCCGCCTTTCCGGGGCTGAACACGCACCAGCGCGCCATCGACGCGGGCTGCAAGGTGGCCGGCTGCACCGTCCACCAGGTGACGGCCGACCTGGACGCCGGGCCCATCGTGGCCCAGGGCGTGGTGCCGGTGCTGGCGGGCGACACGGCCGAGACGCTGGCCGCCCGGGTGCTGGCCCAGGAGCATGCCATCTATCCGGCAGCGGTACTCGGTATGCTTCAAAAATAATAGCTAGAAGCGCTTGATATCAGGGCGCTGGCGGGCTATTTGATTCACATTTCTCGAAGCGCGGCCGCCACTGGCCGTCAATGAGCACCTGTTCCTCGAACATGGCTGCGGGGCGCACCCACAGCTCGCGCCGGCCATACAGGGCGCGGTAGAGCGTCAACGGCTCCAGGGTCTCGCTGTGGCGGGCCATGCCGACGACCTCGTACAGCAGGCCCTTGTAGTGGCGGTACAACCCCGGCGGGGTTGGGTTCAGGGGCGGCAGGTCGTGGTCGTCGTTCATGGGTAGGATGCGGTCGGGGCGCGCCGGAGCGCGAGAAAAACAGACACAACAAGCACAGCGGGGAGCGAGGATGGACCAGGCCGATTTCGTGCACATGGTGCGCATGAGCGAGCATGCCAGCGCAGACGACAGCCGTGCTTACCGCCGCAGTGTCGCCGCATTTGCGGCGCTGGGCTACGCGTGGGTCCTCGGCTGCATGCTTCTGGCCGTGGGCGCGCTGTGGTGGGTGGTCCCCCAATTGCTGCACGGGCGTTTCCGGTGGGCCATGGGCTGGATGCTGCTGGCGGCCGGTGGCCTGCTGTGGGCCTGCGCTCGGGCACTGTGGGTGCGTCTGGACGCTCCGGAAGGCGTCGAGATCACCGCAGAGCAGGCGCCGGCGCTGTTCGAGGCCCTGGAGCGCATCCGCAAAAAGGTCAAAGGGCCGGCCATTCACCACGTGTACGTGGACGGCGAGTTCAACGCCAGCATCCGCCAGCTGCCGCGCTACGGCCTGTTCGGTGGCGCCGTCAACCAGCTCACCGTGGGGCTGCCGCTGGCCATGGCGCTGGACAAGCCCCGCCTGCTGGCGGTGCTGGCCCACGAATACGGCCACCTGCGCGGCGACCATGGCCGCTTCGCCGCCTGGATCTACCGCACCCGGCTGAGCTGGCTGCGCCTGCACGAGCGCTTCAGCGACGACGCGGGGCCGGTGGCCGTGGCCACGCAGGCCTTCCTGGACTGGTACTTCCCCCGCTTCGCGGCCAAGACCTTCGCCCTGGCGCGCCAGGACGAGTACGAGGCCGACCGCATTGCCGCACGCCTGCTGGGCGCCGAGGTCGCCGCGGCGGCGCTGACGGAAATCGAGGTGAAGGGCGCGTGGCTGGGCGATGCCTTCTGGGCGCAGCACTGGCGCGCTGCAGCCGCCCAGCCCCTGCCCGTGGGCCCCTACACCGCCATGCGCTCGCTGCTGGCCTTGCCGCCCGAGCCCCGCTTCGCCCAGGACGCCCTGCGCCAGGCCCTGCAGCGCATCAGCAGCGTGGACGACACCCACCCGGTCCTGCGCGACCGGGTGGAAGCCCTCACGGGCGGCCGGCCGGCGCTTCCGGCGTGGTCGCAGCGCAGCGCGCTGTCCATGCTCGGACCACAGGTGCCGCAGTGGCTGGCCCAGTTCGACCGGCTGTGGTGCCAGGAGAACGCCAGCGCCTGGAAGCGGCACCACGCCTGGCTGGGCCGGGTGCGTGAGCGGGCCGAAGCCCTGCAGCAAAGCCTCGCCCGCCACAACGCGCAGGAGACGGTCGAGCTGGCCGGCTTGCTGCGGCAACTGGACCCCGCCGCCCCGGTGCGCGCCCTGTACGAGCAGGCCCTGCAGCGCAGCGAAGACCATGCGGACGCACTGCAGGGGCTGGTGGAAAGCCTGCCGGGCGACGCCTGGGCCGAGCGCCTGCAGCACCTTGAGCGACTGTGGCAGACCGCCCCGGCGCATCGCTGGTGGGCGGCCCGCGCGGCCGTGGATGGACTGGAGACCGCGCGCGCGGGCAGGGACCACGATGCCGAAGGCCTCAAGCAATGGCGGGAGCGGCTGCGGCTGGCCGATGCGTTTGAAAAGCGCGCCTGGGAGGAGCTGACGGAGCCGCCTTACTTCAGCCGGGTGGCGCGCCATGACCTCACGCCCTTCGAGCTGGGCGAGGTGCAGGCCGAGCTGGCCCAGTGCGAGGGCGTCGCGCGCTGCTGGCTGGTTTGCAAGCAGCTGCAAGAGTTCGCGCAGCGGCGTGCCTATCTGGTGTTCCTGGAACTGCCGGGCATGGACGACGGCGACCGCTATGCCCTGTGCCGCCGGCTGGAGCGCCGGCTCAGCCTGCCCGGCCCTGGCGCTATGGGCTGGCGAATCGCCCACATTGGCAGAGATCCGGCGCAGCGCCTTCGAGCCGGTCTTCGCACGCTAGCCGCCCGGACGGAGCGGCAGTGGGACAATCGGGGCATGCACCCGAAAGCCCTTCTGGATGCCTGTGCGGAACTCGTCAGGCTGACCCTTCCCTTTGAACACCCGGCAGACGCCGTGGTGTCCCGCTATTTCCGAGACAACCGCTCCCTGGGCCCGCGCGAGCGCGCCACCCTGGCGGAGACGGTCTACACCGTGCTGCGCAAGAAGCTGCTGTTCGAGCAACTGGCCCGCTCCGGCAGCGGCCCCAAGGAGCGCCGGCTGGCGATCCTGGGCTTCCACGGTCCGCGCGACTTCCTCAAGAGCGCCCTGAACGACCAGGAAAGGACGTGGATCGACCAGTGCGACGCCGTCCAGCCCGACGAACTGATGGAGCCCCACCGGCACAACCTGCCCGACTGGCTGGTGCCTCTGCTCAAGGAGCAGCTGGGCGAGGGCTTCTGGCCCCTGGCCGCAAGCCTCATGCAGCCCGCCCCGCTGGACCTGCGCGTGAATGCGCTCAAGGACAAGCGCGCCGATGTGCAGAAGGAACTGGCCCAGGCCGGCATCCCCGCGGTGGCGACGCCGTACTCGCCCTGGGGGCTGCGCATCGACGCCAAGCCCGCCCTGACCAAGCTGCCGGCGTTCACGCGCGGCGCCATCGAGGTGCAGGACGAGGGCTCGCAGCTGCTGGCCCTGCTGCTGGACGCCAAGCGCGGCGAGATGGTGGTGGACTTCTGCGCCGGCGCCGGCGGCAAGACGCTGGCCATCGGTGCGGGCATGCGCAGCACGGGGCGGCTGTACGCGTTCGACGTGTCGGCCCACCGCCTGGAAGCGCTCAAGCCGCGTCTGGCGCGCAGCGGGCTGTCGAACGTGCATCCCGCCGCCATTGCGCACGAGCGCGATGACCGTGTGAAGCGATTGACCGGCAAGATCGACCGCGTGCTGGTCGATGCGCCCTGTTCGGGCCTGGGCACGCTGCGGCGCAACCCGGACCTGAAGTGGCGGCAGTCCGCAAAGGCGTTGGAAGAGCTGCAGGGCAAGCAGACGGCCATCCTGGCCAGTGCCGCACGCCTGGTCAAGCCGGGCGGCCGGCTGGTGTACGCCACCTGCAGCATCCTGCGGCAGGAGAACGAGGGCATTGCCGAGGCCTTCGGGGCGGCGCACCCCGACTTCGAGGCACTGGACGCCGGCGAGCTGCTGACCCAGCTGAAGGTGGACGGCGCAGCCGCGCTGTGCAGCGGCGGTGCCGCCGGCTCTGGATATTTGCGCCTGTGGCCCCATCTGCACCAGACCGACGGCTTCTTCGCCGCGGTGTGGACGCGCAAGCGCTGACCTGCCGCCTGCGCGCTGGTTTCCCTGTGCCGGTGCGGGTTATCGCTCCCGCGGCCGGTCCCTGTTTCCTTTAATCTGCCCTGGCGTTCCGGTGGTGGACGTTTTTCCCTTGGCGGATGGATGGAGTAGTTGCCTATGTTCTCGACGGACTGGTCCTTGCTGGACGCGGCCATCAACTGGCTGGCCCACGGTGCGTGGGATCTCGCTTGGTGGCAGGTGGTGCTCTACACCCTCGCCACCACCCACATCACCATCGCCGCGGTGACGATCTTCCTGCACCGTGCACAGGCGCACCGATCGGTGGATCTGGGCGCCGTGCCTTCGCACTTCTTCCGCTTCTGGCTGTGGATCGGCACCGGGATGGGCACCAAGGAATGGGTGGCCATCCACCGCAAGCACCACGCCAAGTGCGAGACCGAGGACGACCCCCACAGCCCGCAGACCCGGGGGCTGAACACGGTGATGTGGCGCGGTGCCGAGCTGTACCGAGCCGAGGCCAGGAATGCCGAGACGCTGAAGAAGTTCGGGCACGGCACGCCGGACGACTGGATCGAGCGCCATGTCTACAGCCGCTTCGGCTGGCAGGGCGTGGGCCTGATGCTGGTGCTCAACCTGGTGCTGTTCGGTGCCATCGGCGCGGCCGTCTGGGCCGTGCAGATGCTGTGGATTCCGTTCTGGGCCGCCGGCGTGGTCAACGGCCTGGGCCACTACTGGGGCTACCGCAATTTCGAAGCCACGGACGCGTCCACCAATCTGGTGCCGTGGGGGCTGGTCATCGGCGGCGAAGAGCTGCACAACAACCACCATACCTACCCGACATCCGCCAAGTTCTCGGTCAAGCCCTACGAGTTCGATGTGGGCTGGGCCTATATCCGGCTCATGCAGGCCGTCGGCTGGGCCCGCGTGAAGAAGACCCCGCCCAAGCTGCGGCTGGGAGCCGTCAAGCCCGTGGCGGACGAGAAGACGCTGGAGGCGCTCATTGCCCACCGCTATGAGGTCATGGCCGGCTATGCCCGCGGCATGCGCCAGGCCTGCCGCGAGGAGCTCGCCGCGTTGCGGGCGCGCAAGGCGGACGTGTCCGTGCTGCGGGCCGCACGCCGCTGGCTGCACCGCGATGCGGAGAAGGTGCCCGCCCGTGCGCGGGAGGACATCGCCCGGGCCCGCGAGGCCCATCCCGTGCTGGACAAGATGGTGACCATGCGCGAGGAACTGCGGCAGCTGTGGCTGAACACCTCGCATTCGCGCGAGCAATTGACGGCCGATCTCCAGGCCTGGTGCCGGCGCGCCGAGGACAGCGGCGTCGCGGCCTTGCGGGAGTTCTCCCTGCGCCTGCGCGCGGCGCAGGCCTGAGCCCTGGCTGAATCAACCGGACCTTGATTCCCCTCAGCGGCCGGCGTCAGAACGGACGTGCTGCGCTGCCGGCCGTTCCTGCAAGCCCCGCCGGTGCGCGCCGCAGTACTTGCGCCAGTGCGGCGGCTGCCCATCGCCCGACCCGCGCCCCCCAGCCCGGGCGCGGGGCGCGCTCTTCCAGTTGTGCCTTGGTGTTTTCCAGCGCCGTGATCCGCAGCCAGCGCGCGCCGCCGCCATCGGCCGCAGACCAGGTCGTGCCTGTCCGCAGCATGCGGGCTGCCGCAGAGCCGACCAGCACCTGACCGCAGATCAGAGGACCCTCCTGGATCAGCAGGCTGCCGCTGTGGGTGCGCAGCGTGGCGCCCTCCGGCACGCAGACCAGCGTGCTGGTGCCTGTGGGCAGGTCGAAGGGCACGATGGCGCCGGTGGCCGTCGTGGATGGCGTGGCGAAGGGGGTGGAGAGGCTTGGCATGGGCGTCCTTGGCGGTGTCGAAACAAGGCCTCCAGCGTAGGACGAAGGGCCTGGGCGCAACAGGCACACGGCCGGGATGCCGCGACCAGAACAGTGCTCATGCAGGCGCGCCTGTTATGGTCCTGCAGGGCCCGGCCTGTATCTGTCGCTGCCTCCGTGCTTGCGGCATGATCGCGAAACCCGCGGCCCCTGTGCCCGGGCCGATGCCGTCCCCCCGCTCCCACGCCCATGCCGCTCCGCTCCGTTGCCCCTCCCTCTTTTGCCGATGACTCCAGTGCCCCCGACGGCTCGGCTTCGACGCTGTACCGGCAGATAGCGGGCCTGTACGAGCAGGCCATCGTGTCCGGCAGCCTGGCTCCCGGCATGCGCCTGCCTTCAGTGCGGGAGCTGTGCCAGCGCCATGGGGTGAGCCTGACCACGGCGCTGCAGGTGTGGCGCCACCTGGAGGAGCGGGGCTACGCCGAGGCGCGCGAGCGCGTGGGCTATTTCGTGCGCCGCCCGGCGCAGGCGGCGCTTCTTCCCGCAGTGCGCGAGCCCGAGCTGCACGAGCCGCTGCAGCCCGACCCGCGCCTGTTCGCGGGCATCAACGAGCGCATCTCCGTGTTCCTGGAAAAAGCCCGCCGTGCCGGCCCGGGCGTGCTCGACCTGGGCAGCGCCATGCCCGCCCCCAGCCTGTTCGACGCGGCCGCGCTCAATCGCCTGGCGATCGGCCTGCTGCGCGAGCAACCCGATGTGCTGGTCTACGGCCCGTCGGCACCGACCACGCATGTCGAGTTCCAGCAGGCCATGGCGCGCCATGCGCTGGGCTTCGGCCTCAGCCTGGCGCCTGACCACATCGGCGCTACGCACGGTAATTCAGAGGCGGTCAACCTGGCCCTGGATGCGGTGGCAGAGCCGGGCGATGTGATCGCGGTGGAGTCGCCCACCTTCTTCGGCATCCTGCAGGCGATCGAGGTGCGCGGCCTGCGTGCGCTCGAGATCCCCTGCAGCCCGCGCACGGGCATCTCGCTGGAAGCGCTGGAACTGGCCGCGCGCAATGAGCCGCGCCTGAAGGCGGTGGTGGTGGTGCCGCATCTGCAGATGCCATTGGGCAGCGTCATGCCCGACAGCCACAAGGAGCGCCTGGTGGCGCTTTGCACCGAGCATGGGCTGGCCCTCATCGAGGACGACATCTACCGCGAGTTCGTGGAGTCGCCCCAGCCGCTGCGTCCTGCCAAGGCCTGGGATCGCCCGGGCACGGAAGGGCAGGTGATCTACTGCGCCTCGCTCAGCAAGAGCTTTGCGCCGGGCTTGCGCCAAGGATGGATGAGCGCAGGCCGCTGGCATGCCCGGGTGCAGATGCTCAAGTTCGCCCGCACCCGCAACATGCAGTCGTGGTCTCAGCTGCTGGCGGCGCGCAGCGTGGGCTCGCCGGCGTACGAGCGGCACCTGCGCCGCATGCGCGTGCAGCTACGCGAGCAGCGCGAGGCTGCCGCGCGCGCCATCGCACGGTACTTTCCGCCAGGCACCCGGCTGAGCCTGCCGCCGGGCGGCATCAGCCTGTGGATGGAGCTGCCGCCGGGTCTTTCGTCGACCCGACTCTACGACCAGGCCCTGGCGCGCGGCATCCGGGTGGCTCCCGGCCCGATGTTCTCCAATACGGGCCGGTACGAGCGGTTTCTGCGCATGAGTTGCGGCATGCCCTTCACCGAGCAGGTGGAGACGGGGTATCGCACGCTGGGTGAACTGCTTTCACAGCAGCTCACTCCGGCGTCCGGCCGCCCTTCCGCCGGCAAGCGGGCATAAAAAAACCGCCCGGAAGGGCGGCTTTTTTGCAAAGAAGCGGGCCGAATTACTTCAGCTTCATTTCCTTGTACTCGACGTGCTTGCGAGCCTTGGGATCAAACTTCATGATCGCCATCTTCTCGGGCATCGTCTTCTTGTTCTTGGTGGTGGTGTAGAAGTGGCCGGTACCCGCAGTGGATTCCAGCTTGATCTTGTCGCGTCCGCCTTTGGTTGCCATGGTGCTTCTCCTTAAGCTTGGCCGCGTGCACGCAGGTCTGCGAGCACGGAGTCAATACCGTTCTTGTCGATCAGACGCAGGGCGGCGCTCGAAACGCGCAGGCGCACCCAGCGGTTTTCGCTCTCGACCCAGAAACGGCGGTATTGCAGGTTCGGCAGGAACCGGCGCTTGGTTTTGTTGTTGGCGTGGGAAACGTTGTTCCCGACCATGGGCTTCTTGCCCGTAACGTCGCAGACGCGTGCCATGAGGACACTCCGATAGTTCGTAAACAGCAGCGGGCCTGGACGCTTTGCGTGTCTGCAAAGCTAGGCCCGGCTGCCTCACCTCGCCAGAAAGGGTGGCGGTAACCCGATTCGCGTGCCCCGGTCGGCTGCAAAGAGCCGGCGGAATTCAGCAAAGCCGCGGATTATAGCGCGGCTTTTCAGATCACGCCATCCTGCTCCAGGAAGCGCTGCGCATCCAGCGCCGCCATGCAGCCCGTGCCGGCGCTGGTGATGGCCTGGCGGTACACATGGTCCTGCACGTCACCGGCGGCGAAGATGCCCGGCACGCTGGTCTGCGTGGCGAAACCCTTGAGGCCGCCTTGCGTGACGATGTAGCCGTTCTCCATCGTCAGCTGGCCGTTGAAGATGTCGGTGTTCGGGGCATGGCCAATGGCGATGAAGCAGCCTTGCAGGGCGATGTCCTGGGTGCTGCCGTCCAGCGTACTCTTGATGCGGATGCCGGTCACGCCGGAGTCGTCGCCCAGGACTTCCTGCAGGGTATGGAACACCTTCAGCTCGATCTTGCCGGCAGCGACTTTTTCGTTGAGCTTGTCCACCAGGATGGGCTCGGCCTTGAACTTGTCGCGCCGATGCACCAGCGTGACCTTGCGCGCGATGTTCGACAGGTACAGCGCCTCCTCGACGGCCGTGTTGCCGCCGCCGACCACGCACACGTCCTGCTCGCGGTAGAAGAAGCCATCACAGGTGGCGCAGCCCGAGACGCCCTTGCCCATGAAGGCCTCTTCCGAGGGGAGGCCCAGGTACTTGGCGGAGGCGCCCGTGGCGATGATCAGCGAATCGCAGGTATAGGTGCCGCTGTCGCCGGTGAGCGTGAACGGACGCTGGCTGAAGTCCACCTTGTTGATGTGGTCGAACACGATCTGCGTCTTGAAGCGTTCTGCGTGCTCCAGGAAGCGCTGCATCAGGTCCGGGCCCTGGACGCCGTGCACGTCGGCAGGCCAGTTGTCCACTTCGGTCGTGGTCATCAGCTGGCCGCCCTGGGCGATGCCGGTAATGAGCAGCGGGTTCAGGTTGGCGCGCGCGGCGTAGACGGCTGCGGTGTAGCCGGCCGGGCCGGAACCGAGGATGAGGACTTTGGCGTGTTGGGTCGTGGACATGGCAGTGACTTCTTGGCGTGCCCGCTGGGCAGGCATGTTGAGCTGGAGAGTGATTCTGAGTATGGGGCCGGGCGGCCCGATTGCAGCCCGCCGTTTTCAATCGCCGCCATTGTAAGAAGCCATCGGCGACCCCGCCTGCACCCGGGTCGAACCGCATGCGCCAGCCGTCGCGGTGATACGTTTGCTGACAGGGTGCATCGGGTAAGCTTGCCGCGCACTGCGCTATGACCTATTCCCTCAATACCCTGAACGCCTCCTCCTCGTCCAAATCTGCCCCGCGCACGGGCGCGGCCCGTTTCGGCCATGAGATCGGGCTGGTGCTGGGCCTGCTGGCCCTGGTCGTCTGGCTGCTGGCGCTGGCCAGCTACTCGCTGCAGGACGCAGCCTGGTCCACGTCCGGCGCCAGCGATGTCCATGTCCTGTCCAACTGGGTGGGGCGTTTCGGCGCGTGGTTGGCGGACTGCAGTTACTTTGCTTTCGGTTTCTCGGTGTGGTGGTGCGCCGCGGCCGCGCTGCGCGCCTGGCTGTCGTCGCTGGCGCGCTGGATGCGCGGCGGCGAGGTGGCGGCCCAGGCGAACGGGGAGGCCAGCCCTTGGCTGCGCCGCGCCTTCTTCTGGGGCGGGCTGGTGCTGTTGATGTGTGCCAGCGCGGGGCTGGAATGGTCCCGCCTGTACCGGTTCGAATCGCTGCTGCCGGGGCAGGCCGGCGGCGTGCTGGGCCACGTCGTCGGGCCGCTGGCGGTGAAGTGGCTGGGGTTCACCGGCTCGGGCCTGCTGGGCGTGATGCTGGTGGTGCTGGGCGCGGCGCTGGTCTTTCGGTTCTCCTGGGGCCATCTGGCCGAACGGCTGGGCGGGCGCATCGACGCGCTGGTGCAGTTTGGCCGCGCCAAGCGCGAGAAGGCCAAGGATGTCGCCGTCGGCAAGCGCGCGGCGCGTGAGCGCGAAGAGGTGGTGCAGGAAGAGCGCCACGAGATCGAGGAACACCATCCCCAGCCCGTGCAGATCATCGAGCCGGTGCTGGCGGACGTGCCGCAGAGCGCCCGCGTGGTGAAGGAGCGGCAAAAGCCCTTGTTCAGCGAGATGCCCGACAGCCGCCTGCCGCAGGTGGACCTGCTCGACGGCGCGCTGGCGCGCCAGGAGACGGTGTCGCCCGAGACGCTGGAGATGACCAGTCGCCTGATCGAGAAGAAGCTCAAGGACTTCGGCGTGGAGGTGCGCGTCGTGGCCGCCATGCCGGGGCCCGTCATCACCCGCTACGAGATCGAGCCCGCCACGGGGGTGAAGGGCTCGCAGGTGGTCAACCTGGCCAAGGATCTGGCGCGCTCGCTGTCGCTGGTGTCCATCCGTGTGATCGAGACCATTCCGGGCAAGAACTTCATGGCGCTGGAACTGCCCAACGCCAAGCGCCAGAGCATCCGCCTGTCCGAGATCCTGGGCTCGCACATCTACCACGAGGCCAAGAGCATGCTCACCATGGGGCTGGGCAAGGACATCGTCGGCAACCCGGTGGTGGCCGACCTGGCCAAGATGCCGCACGTGCTGGTGGCCGGCACCACGGGTTCGGGCAAGTCGGTGGGGATCAACGCCATGATCCTTTCGCTGCTGTACAAGGCCGAGGCGCGCGACGTGCGCCTGATGATGATCGACCCCAAGATGCTGGAAATGTCGGTCTACGAAGGCATTCCGCATCTGCTGTGCCCGGTGGTGACCGACATGAAGCAGGCCGCGCACGGCCTGAACTGGTGCGTGGCCGAGATGGAGCGGCGCTACAAGCTGATGAGCAAGCTGGGCGTGCGCAACCTGGCGGGCTACAACACCAAGATCGACGATGCGAAGGCGCGCGAGGAGTTCATCTACAACCCCTTCAGCCTGACGCCCGAGGAGCCCGAGCCGCTGGAGCGCCTGCCGCACATCGTGGTCATCATCGACGAGCTGGCCGATCTGATGATGGTGGTGGGCAAGAAGATCGAGGAACTGATCGCCCGCCTGGCCCAGAAGGCGCGGGCCGCCGGCATCCACCTGATCCTGGCGACGCAGCGTCCGAGCGTGGATGTGATCACCGGCCTGATCAAGGCCAACATCCCGACGCGGATCGCCTTCTCGGTCGGCTCCAAGATCGACAGCCGCACCATCCTCGACCAGATGGGCGCCGAGGCGCTGCTGGGCATGGGCGACATGCTCTACATGGCCAGCGGCACCGGTCTGCCCATCCGCGTCCACGGCGCCTTCGTCTCCGACGAGGAGGTCCACCGCGTGGTGAACTACCTCAAGGAACAAGGGGAGCCGGACTACATCGAGGGCGTTCTAGAGGGTGGTACGGTCGACGGCGACGACAGCGGCTTCGGTGCCGATGGCGGTGAAGCCGGTGGCGAGAAGGACCCGATGTACGACCAGGCGGTCGAGGTGGTGCTCAAGGACCGCAAGGCCAGCATCTCCTACGTGCAGCGCAAGCTGCGCATCGGCTACAACCGATCGGCCCGTTTGCTGGAAGACATGGAAAAGGCGGGGCTCGTCAGCGGCCTGACCGCCAGTGGCCAGCGCGAAGTGCTGGTACCGGCGCGCGGCGGCGAGTGACACAGCCCGCCGGCTGCAGGCCGGCGCCGCAGCCCCTACGGAGATGGCATGAAGAAACTGATTACTACTGTATTGATAGCTGCCAGCGCACAGCTGGCAAGCGCTGACGGCCTAAAAAGCTTGGAATCCTTCATGAAGGGTGCGCAATCGGGCCGCGCCGATTTCACGCAGACCGTGACCTCCCCTCCCAAGGATGGCGAGACCGCGCGCACCAAGACGTCCACCGGGAGCTTCGAATTCCAGCGTCCCGGGCGCTTCAAGTTCGTCTACAAGAAGCCGTTCGAGCAGACCATCGTCGCCGACGGCAAGACGCTGTGGCTGTATGACGTCGATTTGAACCAGGTCACGCAGCGCGCCCAGGACAAGGCCCTGGGCTCCACGCCCGCAGCCCTGCTGGCGTCGGCGCCCGACCTGCAAGCGCTGCGCGCCGACTTCACGCTGGAATCCGCGCCCGAGCAGGACGGCCTGCAGTGGGTGCTGGCCACGCCCAAGGCCAAGGAAGGGCAGCTCAAGAGCGTGCGCGTCGGCTTCCAGGGCGACAACCTGGCAGCGCTCGACATTCTCGACAGCTTCGGCCAGCGCTCGCAGCTGCGCTTTGCCAACATGCAGGTCAACCCGGCGCTGCCGACCAGTACCTTCCAGTTCAAGCCGCCGGCGCAGGCCGACGTGGTGCGGCAGTAAGCGGAGGACGTCAGGCCAGGGCCAGCAGGCCCAGCGCCAACGCTGCCGGGACCGCCTGGATGAACAGGATCTTGCGGCTGGCGGTCAGCCCTCCGAACACCCCCGCCACCAGCACGCACAGAAGAAAGAACCATTGGACCGAACGGCCTTCGGCGCCCTGCCACAAGCCCCAGAACAGGCCGGCTGCCAGGAAGCCGTTGTAGAGCCCCTGGTTGGCGGCCAGGGTCTTGGTCGCTGTGGCGAATTCCGGCGTCAGGCCGAAGGCCTTGCGGCCCCGCGGCTTGTCCCACAGGAACATCTCCAGCACGAGGATGTAGACATGGAGCAGAGCAATCAGGGCAATCACGAGGGTGGCAACGTTGGAGAGCATGGCGTTCAGAGGCGATGGAGTGCGGAATGCACGGTGGCGCGAGCTTATCGAAGTCGCGGCGATGAAGAGTGTCCCGCACGTGCGGCACCGGCGGCGCGGATGGAGTGTCGCTAGGATGGCAGGCGTGTCCCCGATAACTCTTCTTTCTGCTTCGTCCGTTCGCCTCTGCCTGCGCGGCGCCGTTCCTGACTGTTTGTGGGGGGGCGCTCCCCATGGCTGACCTGTTCGCGCAGGAGCCTTCCGCTCCCCTTGCCGAAGCACTGCGGCCCCGCACGCTCGACGAGGTCATCGGGCAGTCGCACCTGCTGGGCGAAGGCAAGCCGCTGCGGCTGGCCTTCCAGTCCGGCAAGCCCCACTCGATGATCTTCTGGGGGCCGCCGGGCGTGGGCAAGACCACGCTGGCGCGGCTCACGGCGACCGCGTTCCGGTGCGAATTCATCGCCCTGTCGGCCGTGTTCTCCGGCGTGAAGGACATCCGCGCGGCGATGGAGCAGGCCCAGCAGAACCTGGCGATGGGCAAGCACACCATCCTGTTCGTGGATGAGATCCACCGCTTCAACAAGTCCCAGCAGGATGCGCTGCTGCCCTACGCCGAAAGCGGGCTGGTGACCTTCATCGGTGCGACGACCGAGAACCCGTCGTTCGAGGTGAACTCCGCGCTGTTGTCGCGTGCCCAGGTCTACGTGCTCAAGTCACTGACCGACGAGGAGCTGCAGCAGTTGCTGCAGCGTGCGCGGGACAAGGCGCTGGGCGGGCTCGAGTTCGACGACGTGGCGCGGGACACGCTCATCGGGTATGCGGACGGCGACGCCCGGCGCTTCCTGAACCTGCTCGAGCAATGCCAGACGGCTGCGGGCGCTGCTGGCGTGACCCGCATCGATGCGGAGTTCGTGCAGAACGCGCTGACCTTGAATTCCCGCCGGTTCGACAAGGGCGGTGACAACTTCTACGACCAGATATCCGCCCTGCACAAATCGGTGCGGGGCTCCCACCCGGATGCGGCGCTGTACTGGCTGACCCGCATGCTCGACGGCGGCGCCGATCCCCGCTACCTGTCGCGCCGCATCGTCCGCATGGCCTGGGAGGACATCGGGCTGGCGGACCCGCGCGCCCTGCAGATCGCGAACGACGCCGCACTGACCTATGAGCGGCTGGGCAGCCCCGAGGGCGAACTGGCCTTGGGCCAGGCCGTGATCTACCTGGCCGTCGCGGCCAAGAGCAACGCGGGCTACAACGCCTACAACCAGGCGCGTGCCTTCGTGAAGCGGGACAAGAGCCGGGAGGGTTCCCGTCCACCTGCGCAACGCGCCGACCAAGCTGATGAAGGAGCTGGGCTACGGGCACGAGTACCGCTATGCCCACGACGAGCCCAACGCCTACGCCGCGGGCGAGACCTACCTGCCCGACGACATGGCCGAGCCCCGCTGGTACCAGCCAGCCCCCCGCGGCCTGGAGGCCAAGATCGGCGAGAAGCTGGTCCAGCTGAGGCGCTGGGACGAAGAGGCGGACGAGTAGTCAGACCTTCATGGGCTCGCGCGCCGAAGCGGCGTCGCCACCACGCAGGCACGCATCGCGATGCCTTTAAGTCTTGACGCCGCTGCAGAGGCCGGGCCCTGACGGGCGGTCAGGGCAGGCATTGGCTGCCTGCTGCACAGCAGCGCTACGAATGCGCGCGCTGCCTCATCAATATTTCTTATGCACCGGTTGCATTCCTGATGCAACGCGGCATCCAAGGGAAAACCCCGCAGGTGGGCTTGGCGGTGCCGGTTTTCAAGTGGCTACAATCCCGCCACCCAAACCCGCACGGCATGTTTCCTGGCGGGTTTTTTGCTAGATGGAAGTCGGGCTCACAAGGCTGCGTCGATTCCGGCGTTTCCATAGTGCGCGTTACCAACGAAGGACTTTTTTTATGGACATCTTGCTGCAACAGATCATCAATGGTCTGGTTCTCGGCAGCATGTACGCCTTGATAGCCTTGGGCTACACCATGGTGTACGGCATTATTCAGCTGATCAATTTCGCGCACGGCGAGGTGCTCATGATCGGCGCGCTCACCAGCTGGAGCTGCATCGGCATGATGCAGGAGGCCCTGCCCGGCGCTCCGGGCTGGCTCGTTCTGCTCCTGGCGACCATCATCGCCTGCGTGGTGGCTGCCACGCTCAACTTCGTGATCGAAAAGGTCGCCTACAAGCCGCTGCGCAGCAGCCCCCGCCTGGCGCCCCTGATCACCGCCATCGGCATGTCGATCCTGCTGCAGACGCTGGCGATGATCATCTGGAAGCCCAACTACAAGCCCTATCCCACGCTGCTGCCCACCACGCCCTTCAATGTCGGCGGCGCAGTCATCACATCCACGCAGATCCTGATCCTGGGCGTCACCGTGGTGGCCCTCGCGTCCCTGATGTACCTGGTGAACTACACCAAGCTGGGCCGCGCCATGCGCGCCACGGCAGAGAACCCGCGGGTCGCCTCGCTCATGGGCGTCAAGCCCGACATGGTCATCTCGGCCACCTTCATCATCGGTGCCGTGCTGGCAGCCATCGCCGGCATCATGTATGCGTCCAACTACGGCACGGCGCAGCACACCATGGGCTTCCTGCCCGGTCTGAAGGCCTTCACGGCGGCCGTGTTCGGCGGCATCGGCAACCTGGCCGGCGCCGTGGTGGGCGGCATCCTGCTGGGCCTGATCGAGGCCATCGGCTCCGGCTACATCGGCACCCTGACGGGCGGCCTGCTGGGCAGCCATTACACCGACATCTTCGCTTTCATCGTGCTCATCATCATCCTGACGCTGCGCCCCTCGGGCCTGCTGGGTGAGCGTGTGGCCGACCGCGCCTGAGGAACCGTTCCATGAAGAACAACAAACTCGCTCAATGGGTCATCGGCGGTCTGGCGCTGCTGATTCTTCCCCTGATCCTGCAGTACTTCGGCAACGCCTGGGTGCGGATCGCCGACCTGGCGCTGCTGTACGTGATGCTGGCCCTGGGCCTGAACATCGTGGTCGGCTACGCCGGCCTGCTCGACCTGGGCTACGTGGCTTTCTACGCCGTGGGCGCCTACCTGTTCGCGCTGATGGCTTCGCCGCACCTGTCGGATACCTTTGCCGCGTTCGCCGCCATGTTCCCCAACGGGCTGCACACGTCGCTGTGGCTGGTGATACCGCTGGCCGCGCTGGTCGCGGCGATATTCGGGGCCCTGCTGGGCGCCCCGACCCTGAAGCTGCGCGGTGACTACCTGGCCATTGTGACGCTGGGTTTCGGCGAGATCATCCGCATCTTCCTGAACAACCTGGACCACCCGGTCAACCTGACCAACGGCCCCAAGGGCATCGGCCAGATCGACTCGGTCAAGGTCTTCGGCCTGGACCTGGGGCGCCGTCTGGAAGTGTTCGGCTTCGACATCAACTCCGTCACGCTGTACTACTACCTGTTCCTGATCCTCGTGGTGCTGAGCGTCATCATCTGCTACCGCCTGCAGGACTCCCGCATCGGCCGCGCGTGGATGGCCATTCGCGAAGACGAGATTGCCGCCAAGGCCATGGGCATCAACACCCGCAACATGAAGCTGCTGGCCTTCGGCATGGGCGCGTCGTTCGGCGGCGTGTCCGGTGCCATGTTCGGTGCGTTCCAGGGCTTCGTGTCGCCCGAATCGTTCAGCCTGATGGAGTCCGTGATGATCGTCGCCATGGTCGTGCTGGGCGGCATCGGCCACATCCCCGGCGTGATCCTGGGTGCCGTGCTGCTGGCCTCGCTGCCCGAGGTGCTGCGCTACGTGGCCGGCCCGCTCCAGGCCATGACGGACGGGCGCCTGGACTCCGCCATCCTGCGCCAGCTGCTCATCGCCCTTGCCATGATCATCATCATGCTGCTGCGCCCCCGCGGCCTGTGGCCCGCGCCCGAGCATGGCAAGAGCCTGGCGCAGAAGACCTGAAGCACAGCACTGAAAGTTAGCAATGACAGAGCAATCCAAAGAAGTGGTGCTGAAGGTCGCCGGTATTTCCAAGCGCTTCGGTGGCCTGCAGGCCCTCTCCGATGTGGGCATCACGATCCAGCGCGGCCAGGTCTACGGCCTGATCGGCCCCAACGGCGCCGGCAAGACGACGTTCTTCAACGTGATCACCGGTCTGTACACGCCCGACGCCGGCAGTTTCGAACTGGCTGGCAAGCCCTACGAGCCCACGGCCGTGCACGAGGTGGCCAAGGCCGGCATCGCCCGCACGTTCCAGAACATCCGCCTTTTCGCCGACATGACGGCGCTGGAAAACGTGATGGTGGGCCGCCATATCCGGACCAAGTCGGGCCTCATGGGCGCGGTCTTCCGGACCAAGGGGTTCAAGGAAGAAGAAGCCGCCATCGCCAAGCGCGCGCAAGAGCTGCTCGACTACGTGGGCATTGGCCGCTTTGCCGACTACAAGGCGCGCACGCTGAGCTACGGCGACCAGCGCCGCCTGGAGATCGCCCGCGCGTTGGCCACCGACCCGCAACTGATTGCGCTGGACGAGCCTGCCGCCGGCATGAACGCCACCGAGAAGGTGCAGCTGCGCGAGCTGATCGACCGCATCCGCAAGGACAACCGCACCATCCTGCTCATCGAGCACGACGTGAAGCTGGTGATGGGCCTGTGCGACCGAGTGACCGTGCTCGACTACGGCAAGCAGATCGCCGAAGGCACGCCTGCCGATGTGCAGAAGAACGAAAAAGTGATTGAGGCCTACCTGGGCACCGGAGGACATTGAGCATGGCCGAGAAATCCAACAACATCCTGCTGAAGGTCTCCGGGCTGAAGGTGGCCTACGGCGGCATCCAGGCCGTCAAGGGCGTGGACTTCGACGTGCGCGAGGGCGAACTGGTCTCGCTGATCGGCTCCAACGGCGCCGGCAAGACCACCACCATGAAGGCCATCACCGGCACGCTGCCCTTCGCCGACGGCGACATCGAGTACCTGGGCGAGAGCATCAAGGGCAAGGGTGCGTGGGACCTGGTCAAGAAGGGCCTGGTCATGGTGCCGGAAGGCCGCGGCGTGTTCGCGCGGATGACCATCACCGAGAACCTGCTGATGGGCGCCTACATCCGCAACGACAAGGCCGGCATCGCGGCCGATGTCGAGAAGATGTTCACCATCTTCCCGCGCCTGCGCGAACGCAAGGACCAGCTGGCCGGCACCATGTCCGGCGGCGAGCAGCAGATGCTGGCGATGGGCCGCGCGCTGATGAGCCAGCCCAAGGTGCTGCTGCTGGACGAGCCCTCCATGGGCCTGTCGCCCATCATGGTGGACAAGATCTTCGAGGTGGTGCGTGATGTGTACGCCCTGGGCGTGACCATCGTGCTGGTGGAGCAGAACGCCAGCCGTGCGCTGGCGATCGCTGACCGCGGCTACGTGATGGAATCCGGCCTGATCAGCATGACCGGCGCCGGTCAGGATCTCCTGAGCGACCCGCGCGTGCGCGCCGCCTACCTGGGCGAGTGAGAGACGCGGCTGCGGCGGTTACCGCAGTCTGCCGCCCCCGAAAAGCACCGCATCGCGGTGCTTTTTTCATGCCGCGGAATGTTGAGTTTTGCTTCATTTTTGATAGCTATGCGCGCTTGCTGGAATTGCGCTAGAGTCCGATTCCATTCAAACCCCGCGGCAACGCCTTCCGGCCATGTTGAACACGCTCCAATCCCTGCCTATTTCCCTGCAGACCATCCTGTTGCTGGTGGCCAGCAACATCTTCATGACCTTCGCCTGGTACGGGCACCTGAAGAACCTGGCGACTTCGCCCTGGTATGTGGCGGCGCTGGTGAGCTGGGGCATCGCTCTGTTCGAGTACCTGCTGCAGGTGCCGGCCAACCGGATCGGCCACACCCAGTTCTCGGTGGGGCAGCTGAAGATCATGCAGGAAGTGATCACGCTGACCGTGTTCGTCCCCTTTGCCGTCTGGTACATGGGCGAGCCCCTGAAATGGGACTACCTGTGGGCCGGGCTGTGCATGGTGGGCGCGGTGTATTTCATCTTCCGCAGCGCCTGAAGCAGGAGGACCCTGCCATCCGCACAGCAAAAAGCCCCTCGTGAGGGGCTTTTTGCATTCTGGCGCCCGGTGCGCCGGTGAGCGGAACCGGCTCCGGCGCGGCAGGCCGCTCAGAACCGGTACTGCACGCCGATCGAAGTCATGTCCACATCGGACTTGCCGTCCGCGAAGTGGAAGCGGTGGCGCTCCCATTCCAGCACGGCCGCCCATTGCGGGTTGAACGCCCAGCGCACGCCAGCGCCGTAGGAGAGGCCGAAACCATCGTCCTTGCCCGTGGTCACGCCGAAACCGCTGTTGCCGCTGGTACGGGTGCGGCCGTAGGTCGTACCGATCTTGCCGAACACATCGAACTGCTCGTTCAGGGGCGCGCGGCCCACCAGACTCAGATTCAGGCCCTGCGCCTTGGTGCTGCCGCCGATGCGTTCGGACTTGCCCATGTTGATGTAGCCCAGTTCCATGCCGAGGTAGGGATTGAAATAGCCGCCGCTGTAGACCTTCCAGGCGGTGTCGCTGTCGTCGAACCCGAATCCGCCGGTGCCGCTGCGGATGTCGTACTCGGACTGGCCGCCGCTCAGGCCCACGTAGCCTTGCTGGGTGCCGGGAAGGTAGGACCGGTTGGTCAGGCCGGTGCCGGACGTCTGGGCCTGGGCCGCAGCCGCTGCGCAGGCGAGAGCGAGGAGGCAGGGGATAACGCGAAGAGAGGCTTTCATGGGAGTGTCCTTGTCCAGGTGGCGGGGCAAATGCTGAGGCGTCCGGGCGGCGGGACCAGGAGTCGGGGAGAGGCCTGTGTCCCGAGGCGGCGCCGCAGTCTGAGACACCAATCTAAGAAACGTCCCGGGCGCCTCCTGTGGGCGCTCGGGGCGCATGGCCGTAGGCGGGGGCCGACAGGAGGGCGCCATCCGGCGTGGCCAAGACGGCCCTCAGGCCGGGCGGCGCGCCCGGTTAAACTCGCGCCTTTCGCAGAAATGTCACGCAAATGTCATCGCTGCGTCATGTCATCGTTCGCGTAGGTTCGTTCAGGAGTCCGCATGTTCTTTGGAAAGCTGTTGCCCCGCGAGGGCAATTTTTTCGAGATGTTCAACCAGCATGCGGACCGCATCGTCGAGGCTGCCAGGGCCTTCTCGCACCTGGTCGCCAACTACAACGACCCGCATCTGCGTGACAAGTACAACCAGGACGTCGACAACGCCGAACGCGCCGCTGACCGCGTGACCCACGAGGTCAACCGCACCCTGCACAAGACCTTCATCACGCCCATCGACCGCGAACAGATCCATTCGCTGATCAACACCATGGACGATGTGGCCGACCTGATCCAGGATTCGGCAGAGACCATGGCGCTGTACGACGTGCGGCACATGACCGACGAGATCACCCGCCTGACCGACCTGAGCGTGAAGTGCTGCGAGCGCGTGCGCGACGCCGTCAAGCTGCTCGACAAGATCGCCGACCCGGCCGTGGCCGAGGCCGCGCTCAAGACC
The DNA here is from genome assembly GCF_031453675.1 of Paracidovorax wautersii. Lineage (NCBI taxonomy): Bacteria > Pseudomonadati > Pseudomonadota > Betaproteobacteria > Burkholderiales > Comamonadaceae > Paracidovorax > Paracidovorax wautersii. Next base: position 2,474,673 of record NZ_JAVIZX010000001.1, read on the forward strand.
TGCGAGGAAATCGACCGTCTGGAAGGCGATGCCGACCGCGTGCTGCGCTCGGCCATGAGCAAGCTGTTCCGCGAAGAGGTGGATGTGCGCGAACTCATCAAGCTCAAGGCGATCTACGAGCTGCTGGAAACCGTCACCGACAAATGCGAGGACGTGGCCAACCACATCGAGGGCATCATCCTCGAGAACTCCTGACGCGGCGGCGGGTTCGTCCTCACCATGGAAACCGTACAAACCGCCCTGTGGGTCGTGATCCTGCTCGTCGCGCTGGCGATCCTGTTCGACTTCATGAACGGGTTCCACGACGCGGCCAACTCCATCGCCACCGTCGTCTCCACCGGCGTGCTCAAGCCCACGCAGGCCGTGGTATTCGCGGCCTTCTTCAACTTCATCGCCATCTTCGTTTTCCACCTGAGCGTGGCGGCGACCATCGGCAAGGGCATCGTGCAGCCCGGCGTGGTGGACACGCATGTGATCTTCGGCGCCCTGGTGGGGGCCATCACCTGGAACGTCATCACCTGGTACTACGGCATTCCGAGCAGCTCGTCGCACGCGCTGATCGGCGGCATCGTGGGCGCGGTGATCGCCAAGGCCGGCGCGGGTGCGCTGGTGTCCTCGGGCATCCTGAAGACCGTGGCCTTCATCTTTGTGTCGCCGCTGCTCGGCTTCCTGCTGGGCTCGCTGATGATGGTGGGGGTGGCCTGGATGTTCCGCCGCGCGCGCCCGAGCAAGGTGGACAAGTGGTTCCGCCGGCTGCAGCTGGTTTCGGCCGGCGCCTACAGCCTGGGCCATGGCGGCAACGATGCGCAAAAGACCATCGGCATCATCTGGCTGCTGCTGATCGCCACCGGCTACGCCTCGGCCACCGACAGCGCACCGCCCACCTGGACCATCATCGCCTGCTACGCCGCCATCGGCCTGGGGACGATGTTCGGCGGCTGGCGCATCGTCAAGACGATGGGCCAGAAGATCACCAAGCTCAAGCCCGTCGGCGGCTTCTGCGCCGAGACGGGCGGGGCGATGACGCTGTTCCTGGCCACGGCGCTGGGCATCCCGGTCTCGACCACCCACACCATCACCGGCGCCATCGTCGGCGTGGGCTCGACGCAGCGCGCGAGTGCGGTGCGCTGGGGCGTGGCGGGCAACATCGTCTGGGCGTGGATCCTGACCATCCCGGCCAGCGCCTTCGTGGCGGCGATCGCGTACTGGGTGAGCCTGCAGTTGTATTGATTGGAAGGGGCCACCCCCTGGGCGGCTGCGCCGCTCCGAGCCGCCGACAGAGGCGGTAGCCCTTCGTGCCCGTCCCAGCCTGTGCTTGCAGGTTTGGCCGCGGTGCTCAGCCCCTTCTCTCATCGCTGCGCGATGGGAAGGGGGACGCCGCCCTCGCGGCGAGCGTCCCTTGCTCGGCGGCTACCCGCCAGTGGCCAAGCAGCTTGCTGAGATAGACGCTCTGTTTTTTATAGCTGCTAGCGCTTGTCCTGTAAGCGCTAGAGGCCGATTTCATTGTGAAATCTTGCGTGCTTCCTCGATCTGGTATTCGAAGTAGCGCTGGAAGCTGAAGGCCAGGCTGGCCATGAGAACAGCGGTGCCGATCAGCAGCGACAGGCCGATGGCGAAGATGGTGAACCAGTTCGTGCGGCCGGGTGCCGCCTCGGGTTCCGCTGCAGGGTTGAAGCGCGCATTCCACTTCTCCGGCGTCATCAATCCGTAGACGATGGCGCGCAGCGCGCATCCCGCGATGGTGAAGCCCAGCAGGGGAATGAGCAGCCAGCTGGCGTGGTCGTCCTGGCCCAGCGCCTGGACGCGCTGGATGCCGTAGACCCCCAGCGCCGTGGGAATGGGCAGCAGCCAGCCCAGCCAGTCGCCCAGGCCGTGCAGATAGAAGCGGTGCAGTCCCAGCGGTCCGCCGACGAAGGCCAGCCAGGCGGCGAGGGTTTTGTTCTTGGTCGTCATGGCAGGCGGCCGCAGGGTGACAGGCTTATTCGGGCGCGGTGGTGTCGCCCGCGCCCAGCGTCTTTTCCATGAGCACGATGTCGCGCCAGGCGCCGAACTTCCAGCCCACCGAGCGCATCACGCCGATTTCGGTGAAGCCCGCGGAGCGGTGAACGCCGATGGAGCCGGCGTTGGCCGAGTCGCCGATCACGGCCAGCAGCTTGCGTACACCGGCCTGTTCCGCCGCCTCGCTCAGGGCCGCCAGCAGCTTGCGCCCCACGCCCAGGCCGCGGGCCGCGTCCGCGACGTAGATCGAGTCCTCGGCCGAAAAGCGGTAGGCAGGGCGGGGCTTGAACCAGTTGCAGTAGGCGAAACCCAGGATCTCGCCATCCTTTTCCGCCACGATGTAGGGCAGCTTGCGCCCCAGGACATCGGCACGCCGGCCGGCCATGTCGGCTTCGCTCGGGGGATCGATTTCGAAAGTGCCCGTTCCGTTCAGGACGTGGTGTGCATAGATGGCGGTGAGTGCCGGAATATCTTCGTCGCGGCTGGGGCGGATGGTGGGCATTTGCAGGAAATGGATATAATCGCGGACTTTGCAGCGTGTCGCTGGCCGGGTGGCCATGTCGCGTGTCTCAAACGCAGCAAGAAAACCTGCAGCATCTGCTGCGACCACCCGAAGGATTCATTATGGTCGTTATTCGACTCTCCCGCGGCGGCTCCAAGGGCCGTCCGTTCTTCAACATCGTCGTTGCCGACAAGCGCGTGCGCCGCGACGGCCGCTTCATCGAGCGTCTGGGTTTCTACAACCCCACCGCCAAGGAAGGCGAAGAAGGCCTGCGCATCGCCCAGGACCGTCTGACGTATTGGGTGGGCGTGGGCGCGCAGTCGTCCCCCACCGTGGATCGTCTGATCAAGCAGGCTGCCAAGAAGGCTGCCTGATCGATCCGCTGTTCCGGACAGGGGCGGGTTCCGTTGGCGTGCTGACGGACCCCGCCTTTTTTCATTCCCGCTTCCTTCGTGCATCCGCCCATGCCCACCTTGCCCGTTCTAGAGCCTGCTGAACTGCCCGCTGATGCGGTGGAGGTCGGTCGCATCGCCGACGCGTGGGGCGTCAAGGGCTGGTTCAAGGTGCTGCCCTACAGCACCGCGCCGGAAGCGCTGTTTTCTTCCAAGCGCTGGTACCTGCTGCCATCGGAAAAGGGCGCCAAGAGCTTCTTCGCCGGCCCGGTGCTGCTGGCCGTGCGCCAGGCGCGCGAGCATTCGGATTCGGTGGTCGCCTCCGCCCAAGGGGTGGACGACCGCGATGCGGCCGAGGCCCTGAAAGGCGCGCGCGTGTTCGTGCCGCGCTCCAGCTTTCCCACGGCGGCCGAAGACGAGTACTACTGGGTCGACCTCATCGGCCTGGCGGTGGTCAACCGCGAGGGCGTGGCCCTGGGCGCGGTGCGCGAACTCCTCGCGACCGGCCCGCAGACCACCTTGGTCCTGGCCTACGAACAGGACGGCAAGGCGGCAGAGCGCCTGATTCCCTTCGTGTCCGCCTTTGTCGACAAGGTGGATCTGGCCGAGCGTCGCATCACCGTCGACTGGCAGCCCGACTACTGAGCGCCTGCCCGCCCGTCCGTTCGCTGCTTCTGCCTGTCTGCCTCCCTGCCCGCATGCGTTTCGACGTCATCACCCTGTTTCCTGAGCTGTTCGCACCGTTTCTGAGCAGCGGTGTCACGCGCCGCGCCTACGCCTCGGGGCAGGTGCAGGTCGTGCTGTGGAATCCGCGCGATTACGCCGACGGCAACTACCGCCGCGTGGACGACCGTCCGTTTGGCGGTGGCCCCGGCATGGTCATGATGGCGGAGCCGCTGGCCCGGTGCCTGTCCGCCATCCGTGCCGAGCGTGCGGATGCCCCCGGGCAGGAGGCACCGCTGGTGCTGTTCTCGCCCATCGGCCGCACGCTGGACCATGCCGGTGTGACGGGCTGGGCGGAGGGCGCCGGCGCCATCCTGCTGTGTGGCCGCTACGAGGGCATCGACCAGCGCTTCATCGACGCGCATGTCACGCACCAGCTCAGCCTGGGTGACTTTGTGCTGTCCGGCGGCGAGATTCCCGCCATGGCGCTGATCGACGCGGTGGCGCGGCTGCAGCCCGGTGTCCTGAACGACGAGGGCAGCCACCAGCTGGACAGCTTCAACCCGGCGCTTGACGGGCTGCTGGACTGTCCGCACTACACCCGCCCGGAAGCGTGGGAGGGGCGCGCCGTGCCGGCCGCTCTGCTGTCAGGCCACCACGCGCAGATCGAGCGCTGGCGCCGTGACGAGCGCCTTGCGCTCACCGCGCGCCACCGCCCCGAATTGATCGACGCCGCCCGAGCGCGGGGGCGCCTGAGCAAGGCCGACGAGGTGGTTGTCGCCAAAATCCGCAGCTTGCTATAATGGCGGGCTTTCGATCCTCTGGCCGGCCGCTGAGCCGTTTGTGAGCCCAGCCTGTGGGCGCCCCTTTGAGGGCCCCTAGCCAATCCTGGCGCGGACATGATCGTGGGATGCAAAATGAATCTGATCCAAATCCTTGAGCAGGAAGAAATCGCCCGCTTGAACAAGACCATTCCCGAATTCGCCCCTGGTGACACCGTCATCGTGAGCGTTAACGTGGTGGAAGGTACCCGCAAGCGCGTGCAGGCTTACGAAGGCGTGGTGATTGCCAAGCGCAATCGCGGCCTGAACAGCGGCTTCACCGTGCGCAAGATCTCCAGCGGCGAAGGTGTGGAACGTACGTTCCAAACCTACAGCCCCCTGATCGCCAGCATCGAAGTCAAGCGCCGTGGCGATGTGCGCCGCGCCAAGCTGTACTACCTGCGTGACCGCAGCGGCAAGTCGGCCCGTATCAAGGAAAAGCTGCCCTCGCGCGTCAAGGCGCCTGCAGCCGCCGCCTGATAGGTCGCACTGCCAGCCTCTGGCTCCCAAGCCGCTACAGCGTAAGCTCGTAGCGGCTTTTTCATTGATGGAGTTGCATCGCCTGTGACCACCACCGTCCCTCCTGCCTCCACGCCCGTGCCGGCCGGAATGCCGCCGCTGTCGAAGATCCCCGATTTCGATCCGCGCCATGCGCCGGTCGTCGGCGTGGATACGCAGCTGCCGCCCGTTCCGGCCGCCGCGCAGACGCCCGCCGCCCTGCGCCAGCGCTTTGCCAAGCCACCCGTGTGGGAGCCTGAGGTGTTGCGGGAGGCACGGTTCGCCCAGCGGGCGCCGGCCGATGCCGCGGTGCTGGTGCCCATCGTCCTGCGCGACCGGCCCACCGTGCTGCTGACCGAGCGCACCACGCACCTCTCGACCCATTCGGGCCAGGTGGCGTTCCCGGGTGGCAAGACCGATCCCGAGGATGCAGGGCCGGCTGACACCGCCCTGCGCGAGGCGTGGGAAGAGGTCGGGCTCGAAGCCCGCAGCGTCGAGGTGCTGGGTACGCTGCCGGTGTATGTCACGGGCACGTCGTTCATGGTCACGCCGGTGGTGGCTCTGGTGCAGCCGGACAGCGCGCTGCGGCCGAATCCCTATGAGGTGGCAGACGTCTTCGAGGTGCCGCTCGACTTTCTGCTCGACCCGGCCAACCACCGGCGCCACGCGATGGAATGGCAGGGACACCGGCGCGAGTGGTTTTCCATGCCTTTCCAGGAAAGCGGGCCGGACGGCAAGACGCGCTTCATCTGGGGCGCCACGGCCGGCATGCTGCGCAACTTTTATCGGTTCATGATGGCCTGACCCGAACGGGTCCGGGTTTCCCGCCCGGCGGGGCCCGAGTGCTTTCGGTGGGCCATCGGCAGCGCGCCGATGCGCCACAGGCCGTGGAGACATCGTGAGGCGGCTGGGTCATCGCTCCCGCTGCGGGTACGGCCGTTGCAGGTGTAACAAGCCCCAGTATCATTGGCCCATGAGTTTCTTCGCCATCCTGTTCGCGTTGCTCATCGAGCAGGCCCGCCCGCTGGCACGCACCAACCCCATCCATGGGGGCGTGCGGGCCTGGGCGCTGTCCGTGAACCGCAATTTCGACGCCGGCAAGCCGCACCACGGCTGGGTGGCCTGGGCGCTTGCCGTGCTGGTGCCTGCATTGGCCGCGCTGGCGGTGCACTGGCTGCTGCTGACGGCGGTCGGCTGGCCTCTAGCCATGTTGTGGAACGTGGCAGTTCTCTATGTCACGCTGGGTTTCCGGCAGTTCAGCCACCACTTCACGGCGATCCGCGACGCGCTGGAGGAAGCGGACGAGGACCGGGCCCGCACCGTCCTGGCGCAATGGCAGCAGGTGGACGTGGGCGAGTTGCCGCGCAGCGAGATCGTGCGCCATGTGGTCGAGTACTCCGTCATCGCGGCGCACCGCCACGTGTTTGGCGTGCTGGCCTGGTTCTCCATCCTGGCGGCGCTCGGCCTGGGCCCCACCGGGGCCGTGCTGTACCGCTTGGCCGAATTCGTGTCGCGCCACTGGAGCGCCCGCAGCGCCGTGCTCAGCGCCCATCCGCCCAGCCAGGCGCTGCAGCGCGCGGCCCGGCAGGCCTGGACCGTCATCGACTGGCTCCCGGCCCGCTTGACGGCCCTGAGCTTCGCGGTGGTCGGCAGCTTTGAGGAAGCCATCGAAGGCTGGCGCTTCCATGTCCAGCACTTTCCCAACGACAACGACGGCGTGGTGCTGGCGGCCACGGCCGGCGCCATCAACGTGCGCCTGGGCGGCAACGTGCTGCGGCCCCGCGCCGAGGAGGCGGCCGTGCCCCAGGTCTTCGACGGGGGGCTGGACGAGGGCGACGGTGGCAGCACCATGGGACGCATGCCCGAGGTCGGGCACCTGCGCAGCGTCGTGGGCCTGGTATGGCGCTCGGTCGTCGTCTGGATGCTGCTGCTGGCGTTGCTCACGCTGGCGCGATTGTTGGGTTGAGCGCCGCCGCCCCCTCCGTGTGGCCGTGCAGCCACCTTGCCAGCCGCGGATGCGCTGCGCCGGGACCCCGGCCTTTGCTTGCCCGGGCGCTGTGGTGCGCCGCGTGCGGCCTTGACGTGAGGCCTGTCCGTGCCGATGCCGCCTGAATTGATCCGGGGCGCTGCCCAGCGGTTCTGGGCGCTTGTGCTGATGGAGCACGAGAGCCTGCAGGCGGCCCAGCCTGCAGACCTCGTGCACCGGCTCAATGCCTTGCTGGAGCCGGCCTTGCCGGGTGTCGCCGTCGAGATGGACGGTGCGTCCCCCGCGGGCCCGGCCCGCAGAGGCGCCCGGCTCGTCTTCACGGCCCATGGAGAGGTTCGGCAGTTCGCGGCCGTGCAGGCGCTGGTGGATGCGGCGCCCCAGGGCATCGCATGGCCGGTCCAGGCCTTTCGCCAACGCACGGCGGGTGGTTTCGGGCTCCGCCTGGAGGGCTTTGCGCTGGGTTCGGACGAACTGCTGGTGCGGGTGGGAAGCCTCGATGGTCGCGTGGCGCTGGCGTTGTCGTTCGCCCGGCCTGTGCCGCCCGACCTCCAGGCCCAGGCGCGGCAGATGGCGTTCATCCTGCTCGACCACTTGCTGGGCGAGTTCGATTTCTCGGTGAAAGTGGGTGTGGTGGAGTTCGACGCCGATGGGCTCAGCGACGATGCGGGCTTCGAGCGTTGCCCCGCCACCCCGCTCGACGAGGCCGTGGCGCTCGTGGATGCCTGCTGGCGCGACCGCCTGGGCCGTTCTGCCCATTACCCCGCCGAGCCGCATCGCTGGGCGGCGCTCGAAGGCGCGGCGGCCGACGGCGTGCCCATCCTCGTGCAGGTCAACCGCAGCGCCAATGCCGTGGCGGGGCGGGCCGACCTGGGCTGGCGCATCGAGGCGCGCCTGCCCATCACGGGCAAGCAGGATGTCGAAGCCGCCCAGGCTTTCGAGGAAGCCTGGCTTGCGGCGGCATGCTTGCACCAGCAGGGGCTGTGCAGCCACGTCGTGCTGCGCAGCAGATGGCGTGGCGTGCACTGCTATGTCTCGGATGTGGCCGCTGCCATGCAGGCGGCCCACGCCGCGGCACGGGCGCTGCCGGCGCCCGAGGCGCTGCAGTTGCAGGCCGTGCATGAGCCTGACTGGAGCGACTACCTGTCCTGGTATGTGGAGTGTGCGGACTGAGCGGTCGGCCCGCCCGCGGAGCGCATCACCAGTGCCGGGTTTCGCTCAGTTCTGCAAATAGATTGCTATATATTTGATAGCGATTGGCGCTGATGGTACCTGGGCCAGAGCGTGATTCGCCTTGTAGTCCGTCCACCTGGGCCATTACGGCGCAGCCGGGCTCGTGCAGGTGGGTGCAGTTGTAAAAGCGGCAGTCGCCGGCATGCTGGCCGATGTCGGGCATGTAGCGCGGCAGGTCTGCGGGGGCGATGTGGTGCAGCCCGAACTCCTGAAAGCCGGGCGAGTCGATCAGCGCCGTGGTGCGCGCGTCGTCCACCCAATACCAGGTGGTGGTGGTGGTGGTGTGCTTGCCGGAGTTCAGCGCCTGCGAGATCTCGCCCGTGAGCGCGGAGGCACCGGGCACCAGCAGGTTGATCAGCGTGCTCTTGCCGGAGCCGGACGGGCCCAGCACCAGCGTCTTCTTGCCCTGCAGGTGCTGCATCAGCGCCTGCCGGTCGACCTCGCCCGACTGCGTCAGCGACAGCGGCAGCACGCCGTAATGGTGGCTTTGCGCGCCGTCACCGCCCATGTGCCGGTAAGGCCACAGCCGCTCCCAGGCCCGCGCGAAAGGCTCCACCAGATCGCTCTTGTTCAGCGCGATGAGCGGCGTGATGCGCTCGGCCTCCGCGGCGATCAGCGCGCGGGCCAGCTGGCTTTCGGAGAAGACGGGCTCGGCGGCGATCAGGATCAACACTTGGTCCAGGTTGGCGGCAAACGACTTGGTGCGGATCTCGTCCTGCCGGTAGAACAGGTTGCGCCGCTCCAGCACCTTCTCGATGGTGCCCTCGTCGCCCTGGCCGCCGCCTTGGCCGGCGGCGGGTTGCCACCGCACATGGTCGCCCACGACCGCCTGGCTTTTCTTGCCGCGCGGGTGGCAGATGCGCCGCTGGCCGTCGGGCGTCTCCACCAGGCAGTGCCGGCCGTGGCTGGCCACTACCAGGCCTTCGCTGGCGGTGCTGCTGCTACTGCTGCGTTCAGCCATGGCGGCGTTCCTGCTGCGTCATGCCGGCGCCACCAGGCCGTCGAAGCGCCGAGCGCATTCGATGTCGGTGGCCGAGATGCCGTGCACGTCGTGCGTGTTCAGCCGTACCACGCAGCGGTTGTAGTGCACCGACAGGTCGGGGTGGTGGTCCTGCGCGTGGGCGATGAAGGCCACGGCGTTCACGAACGCGATGGTCTCGAAGTAGTTGGCGAAACGGTAGGTCTTCTCGATGGCCACCTCGCTGCCGTCGCCGGACAGCTGCCAGCCCTGCAGGTCGGCCAGTTGCGTGACCACCTCCGTCGGCGTCAGTGCGCGGCGGGTTGCGGTGGACCAGTCTTTCTTCGTCAACATGGAGGTCATGGTGCGGGTACCAGGGGCATGCGCGCCAGCCGCTCGGAGGCCGGCGGGTGCGAGTAATAGAACTTCACGTACACCGGATCGGGCGTCAGCGTGGAGGCGTTGTCTTCATACAGTTTGAGCAGGGCGGCGGCCAGGTCCGCACCGCTCGCCTGCGCCATGGCATAGGCGTCGGCCTCGAACTCGTGGCGGCGCGACAGCTGCGCGAACAGCGGCGAGATGAAGAAGGTGAAGACCGGCACGGCCAGCAGGAACAGCAGCAGCGCCAGGGCATCGTTGGGTGCGGCGCCGGGCACGCCGTCCAGCGACAGGTTCGGCATCACGCCCAGGCCGGTGTAGAACCACCCCTGCGTGGACAGCCAGCCCAGCAGGGCGAAGCCCGCCAAGCTCAGCGCGAACAGGCTGACGATGCGCTTGACGATGTGGCGGTGCTTGAAGTGGCCCAACTCGTGCGCCAGCACGGCCTCCACTTCGCCGGGCGTGAGCTGCTTGAGCAGGGTGTCGTAGAACACCACGCGCTTGGCCGCCCCGAAGCCGGTGAAGTAAGCATTGGCGTGCGCGCTGCGCCGGCTGCCGTCCATCACGAACAGGCCTTTGGCGGCAAAGCCGCAGCGCTGCATCAGTGCGGTGACGCGGGCCTTGAGCGACTCGTCCTCGAGCGGCTGGAACTTGTTGAACAGCGGCGCGATGAACAGCGGGTAAACCACCATCAGGAGCAGGTTGAAGCCCATCCAGGCGCACCACGCCCACAGCCACCACAGCGGGCCGGCTGCGCCCATCAGCCACAGGATCAGCGCGGCGATGGGCAGGCCGATGGCGGCACCCATCAGCGTCGACTTGAGCAGGTCCGCCAGCCACAGCCGCGGCGTCATCTGGTTGAAGCCGAAACGCTGCTCGATCACGAAGGTCTGGTAGAGCGTGCCAGGCAGGTCGATCAATCCGCTGATGAGTGCAAAGGCGCCCAGCAGTGCGAGTTGCTGCACCATGCCGCCACCCAGAGCCGAGAGCAAGGCCTGGTTGAGCGCATCCAGGCCGCCCAGCAGCGTCCAGCCCAGCAGCACGGCCGCGCCGATGGCGGCGTCCAGCAGGCCGAAGCGGGCCTTGGCGATCGTGTAGCCGGCGGCCTTCTGGTGCGCGGCCAGTGGAATGCGGCCGGCGAACGGCGCGGGCACCGCATCGCGGTGGCGGGCTACGTGCCGGATCTGGCGCGACGCCAGCCACAGGCGCAGGGCCAGCCCCGCCAGCAGGAAGGCGGCGAACACGGCGGTCAGCAGGAACGAGGGCGAGAGCAGCGGAGAGGGCAGGGCGGCGTGGGGCATGTGCGCTGGAGTGTAGGGCTTTGGTGCGGGCCCGCGGCGCCTCGGGGTATGGCGGTATGGTCGGGCGCGGCACCGGCTTCGGCGACAATGCCGGCCATGTCCGAGACCGCTGCTGCTGCCCCCACCCCCGTGCTTCCCAAGTCCGATCAGAACCTGGTCTGGCTCGACTGCGAAATGACCGGGCTGAACCCGGAAACCGACCGCCTGCTGGAGATCGCCGTTGTGGTCACCGGTCCGAATCTGGAGCCGCGTGTCGAGGGCCCGGTGTTCGCCATCCACCAATCGGACGCCTTGCTCAACGGCATGGATGCCTGGAACAAGGGCACGCACGGCCGCAGCGGCCTCATCGACAAGGTGAAGGCTTCCACCATCACCGAGGAAGAGGCGCAGCGGCAGATCATCGAGTTCCTGTCGCGCTATGTGCCCAAGGGCACGGCGCCCATGTGCGGCAACAGCATCGGTCAGGACCGGCGCTTCCTGGTGCGCTACATGCCCAAGCTCGAAGCGTTCTTCCACTACCGCAACCTGGACGTGAGCACGCTCAAGGAACTGGCCAAGCGCTGGAAGCCCGAGGCCTATACCTCGTTCAAGAAGGCCCAGCGGCACACGGCCCTGGCCGACGTGCACGAGTCCATCGACGAACTGGCGCACTACCGCACCCACCTGCTGTCGCTCTGAGCCGCGCGCCACGCAGGTGGCGATTGCGGGAAAACCCGAATCGTGCGACAATCGCCGGCTTGCGTGAATGATCCGTTCACGCAGTTTGCACATCTCCCTTCACACACCGGGCCTGCGGACAGCCGAGGCGCTTCATTTCAGAAGCTCCCGCTGGTCTCCGCGCTAATGCCTACCTGCCCAGCCCAAGCTGGTGCCGGTTTCGTTTGATGGTTGATGTTTTTTAACCATTGACGAAGCCTCCGCAGGCCACGCCTGCGGCCGTCTTCGTGTGAGAAAAAATAGTTATGACCGACACTTTGCAAGTGCAGGGCGAATTCGCGCCTGCAGAATCTTCTTTGGCTGTTGAAAACGCAGCCGCGCCCGCCGTGGAGCTGGCCGAGGGCGCCGAGACCGCCGCCGAAGCCGCCGCGCCTGTGGAGGCCGCCGTGCCCAACGGTTTCGTGCAGCTGGGCCTGGCGCCCGAGCTGGTGCAGGCCGTGGCCGATCTGGGCTACACCCAGCCCACCTCCGTGCAGGAGCGCGCCATTCCCCTGGCCATGGGTTCGGGCGGCGAGTCCAGCCAGTTCATCGACCTGATGGTGTCCAGCCAGACCGGCAGCGGCAAGACCGCGGCCTTCCTGCTGCCCGTGCTGCACACGCTGATCCGCCAGCAGGCGGAGGCCGACGCGGCTGCCCGCGCCGAGTTCGACCGCGCCGCGGCCGAAGCCGCAGCCCGCGGCGAACCCGCTCCCAAGCGCAACAAGCGCAAGGACCCCACGAACCCCCGCAACTTCAAGGCCGCCACGCCGGGCGCGCTGATCCTGTGCCCCACGCGGGAGCTGGCACAGCAGGTGGCGCACGATGCCATCGAGCTGGTCAAGCATTGCCGTGGCCTGCGCGTGGCCAACGTGGTCGGTGGCATTCCCTACCAGCTGCAGATCGCCAAGCTGCAGAACGCCAACCTCGTCGTGGCCACGCCGGGCCGCCTGCTGGACCTGCAACGCTCGATGCAGATCAAGCTCGACCAAGTGCAGTTCCTGGTGGTCGACGAAGCCGACCGCATGCTCGACCTGGGCTTCTCCGACGATCTGGCCGAGATCAACCAGCTGACCGCACAGCGCCAGCAGACCATGATGTTCAGCGCCACCTTTGCGCCGCGCATTCAGCAGCTCGCCATGCGCGTGATGCACGACAACGGCGCCTCGGTGAAGAAGATCCAGGTCGACTCGCCGCAAGAAAAGCACGCCAACATCAAGCAGGTGCTGTTCTGGGCCGACAACGCCCAGCACAAGCGCAAGCTGCTGGACCACTGGCTGCGCGACACCACGATCAACCAGGCCATCGTCTTCGCCTCAACCCAGGTGGAATGCGACGGTCTGGCCAATGACCTGCAGCAGGACGGTTTCAGCGCCGTGGCGCTGCATGGCGCCCTGAGCCAGGGCCTGCGCAACCGCCGCCTGATGGCGCTGCGCCAGGGCCAGGTGCAGGTGCTGGTGGCGACCGACGTGGCCGCCCGCGGCATCGACGTGCCCACCATCACGCACGTGTTCAACTACGGCCTGCCCATGAAGGCCGAGGACTACACCCACCGCATCGGCCGTACGGGCCGTGCCGGCCGCGATGGCCTGGCCGTCACGTTTGCGGAGTTCCGCGACCGCCGCCGTATCTTCGACATCGAAGGTTACAGCCGCCAGCAGTTCAAGTCGGAAGTGATTCCTGGGCTGGAGCCACAGCAGCGCGCCCCGCAGGGTGGACGCCAGGACTTCGGTGGTGGCCGTGGCGGCCCTCGCCGCAATGAGGGCGGTGGTGGCGGCTTTGGCCGCGATCGCAAGCCGGCCGGTGGCTATGCCAACCGCTCGGGCTTCAACGACCGCGGCGGCTTCGGCGGCGGTGACCGGGGTGGCTTCGGCGGCGGTGATCGCCGGAGCGACCGTCCCTCCTTCGGAGACCGTGCCGGCTTTGGTGGTGGCGGTGCAGACCGCGCCCCTTTCGGCGGCGACCGTCCTTCCTTCGGTGACCGTGACCGCGGTGGCTTCGGTGGTGACCGTGGCGCCCCGCGTGGCGCACCCGCCGGCCGTGACGAGCGGGGTTTCGGTCCGCGTCGCGATGCCGATGGCTACGGCCGCAAGCCGGGCTTTGGCGACGCGCCCCGGGGCGGCTTCGCTGGCCGCGACGAGCGCGCTCCGCGTGGGGATTTCGCACCGCGCAAGCCTGCTTTCTCCAAGCCGGCAGCGCCGGGCGGCAAGCCCTTCACGCCGCACGACGCGCGCAAGCGTCCTGCACGTCCCGCCCGCTGAGCGCAGCGGCGGCGCCAGACCCTTCGGTCTGGCATGCCCAGAAAGCCAGCCCATGGGGCTGGCTTTTTTCATGGCGCTGCCCGAGGGGGCGGGGCGTGGCGCCAGCGGCGCCGCGACAGCCCGGGGCTTTTTCGCGGCGTTGCAAGGCCCTCCGGCGCCCGGCAGGGATGGCCAAGGCAATAATCGACCGGACAGGGGAGGGCGCGCCGTGGCGCAGCGTCCGGATCCCCGCGTGAATCAAAACGTGGGCGGAAACGGTGGGCCAAGGCCGGGTTTTCGCGTTGGAGGTTTTCGGGATGTCCTCTTCGTTGTCTTCGGATGCCGATTTCGAACACATGTTCGAGATCGCTCCGGTCTCCTTGTGGCTGGAGGATTTCAGCGATCTCAAGCGCCTGCTGGACGGCTGGCGCGCGTCTGGCGTGCAGGATGTGGCGGCCCACGTGCGCAGCCACCCGGAGTGCATGCAGCAGTACGGTGCGGCCATCAAGGTGCTGAAGGTCAACCAGCGCACGCTGGATCTCTTTGCCGCGCCCGACCAGGCGACGCTGGTGGCGTCGCTGGGCACGGTGTTCCGCGGCGACATGCATGCGCAGGCCATTGCAGAGCTGCTGCAGCTGTGGTCCGGGGCGCTGGAATTCTCCAACCAGACGGTGAACTACACGCTGGACGGGCGCCGGCTGGACGTGCAGATCCGCGGGCGCATCCTGCCGGGCCACGAGCACGACTGGAGCCGCGTGCTCATTTCCCTGGAGGACAACACGGCGCAGGTGCGTTCGCGCAGTCAGCTGCTGCAGAGCGAGCAGTATGCGCGGGGGCTGTTCGAGTTCTCGCCGGTGTCGCTGTGGGTCGAGGACTTCAGCGCCGTCAAGCTGCTGCTGGACGAGGTGCGCTCGCAGGGTATCCGCGACTTCAAGACCTTTCTGAAGGTGCATCCGGAGTTCGTGGACCGCTGCATGCACGAGATCCGCGTCATCGACGTGAACCAGCAGACGTTGTCGATGTTCGGGGCGGACAGCAAGGAGACGCTGCTGAACAACATCGGCAAGGTGTTCCGCGGCGAGATGCATGACTCGTTCGCCGAACAGCTGCTGGACCTGTGGGACGGCAAGCTGGTGCAGCAGCGTGAGGTCGTCAACTACAGCCTGTCCGGAGAGGCCGTCCACATCCACATGCAGTTTGCGGTGATGGACGAACACCGGCACGACTGGCGCATGGTGCTGCTGTCTCTGGTGGACATCACGGCGCGCAAGAAGGCCGAGGCCTACCTGGAATACCTGGGCAAGCACGACGTGCTCACGCAGTTGCGCAACCGCGCGTTCTATGTCGAGGAGCTCAACCGCCTCACCCGCAAGGGGCCGTGGCCCGTGTCGGTGGTGGTGATCGACATGAACGGGCTGAAGTCGATCAACGACGAAGCGGGCCACGCGGCGGGCGACGCGATGCTGCGGCGCGTGGGCGAGGTGCTGGCCAAGGCGGTCGATGCGCCGGCATGCGCGGCCCGGATCGGCGGGGACGAGTTCACGGTGGTGATGCCGGCCACCGACGAACGCGGCGCCCACAACATGATGGACCGCATCCTCTCTCTGCTGGAACTCAACAACCAGTTCTACCCCGGCCAGCCGTTGAGTCTTTCCATGGGCATGGCCTGCGCGGCGTCCGGCGAACAGATCGAGGCCGCCGTGGTCCGGGCCGACCAGGCCATGTACGCGGAGAAGGTACGCTACTACCAGTCCCGCGGCATAGACCGGCGCCAGCAGGGCGCCTGACCTCGGCCTGGTGCCTGCCGGCCGCGGCGCTAGCCTTGCGTGGTGGTGCGGCCGATGTCCGGCCAGCGGTGGTGCAGGTAGATCCAGGCCACCAGGCCGATGCACATCATCGCCAGCGAGGCGCAGGCCAGCAGCCGGGTGGAGTGCATCACCAGGGGAACGACCACGCCGGCCACTAGGCCGTTGGCCGTGGAGCCGACGAAGGCCTGCAGCGACGAAGCCATGCCGCGGCGCTCGGGGTACAGGTCCAGCACCAGCAGCGTCACCACCGGCACCATCAGCGCCCAGCCGAAGGAGAAGATGGCGATCGGAAACAGCGCCCACGACACGTGCGGCGTGAACAGCAGGTTGGCTGCCAGGTTCAGGACCGACATGGTGAACATGATGAGAAAGCCGTGCCGGATCTGCCGCTTGGGGGCGATGCGGCCCGCCAGCCGGCCGCTGAGCCAGGCACCGCCTATGATCCCGGAAATCGTCAGGATGAAGAGCCAGAAGAAATTCGAGGGCGACAGTCCCAGGTGTTCGCCCAGGAAGGCGGGCGCCGCCAGCACGTAGAGGAACATGCCGTTGAAGGGCACGCCGCTGGCCAGCGCCAGCAGCAGGAAGCGCGGGCTCGATCCCAGCTGCCAGTAGCCCTGCAGCAGGTGGCGGGCCTGGAAGGGCTGGCGGTGCTCGGCGTGCAGCGTTTCGGGTAGCAGGCGGAAGTTGGCCACGAACAGCAGCACGCCCACGCCGGTCAGGAACCAGAACACGCTGTGCCAGCCCAGGTGCACGAACAGCCAGCCGCCCACGATGGGCGCGATGGCCGGCGCCACGCCGAAGTAGATCGTCACCTGGCTCATGACCTGCTGGGCCTGGGCCGGCGGGAACATGTCGCGGATGACCGCGCGCGACACCACGATGCCCGCGCCCGCCGACAGCCCCTGCAGCGCCCGGAAGAACACCAGCTGCCCGATGCTGTTGGACAGCGCGCAGCCGGCCGAGGCGAGCGTGAATACCGCGATGCCCCACAGCACCACCGGGCGCCGGCCGAAGCTGTCCGACAGCGCCCCGTGGAACAGCGTCATGAAGGCGAAGCCGAACAGGTAGGCCGACAGCGTCTGCTGCATCTCCACCGGCGTCGCGCCCAGCGCGGCGGCAATGCCCGAGAAGGCCGGCAGGTAGGTGTCGATCGAGAACGGCCCGACCATGCCCAGTACGGCCAGCAGGACAGCGAGGGCCCAGCGCGGTGCGCGCCAGAGGTTGTGGGCGTCAGGATTCATCAGGGGACGGGGCCGTGCGGGCCGGCTTGGAGGCTTGGAAGGGGCCGCTGCATTATCCGGCAAGCCTGTGCACAGGGGCGGGCGGCCAGGACATGGCAACACCGATCCGGGAATCGCGCGGCCCGCAGCCGGAGATGCCTGCAAGGCGTCTGAGCGCCGCAAGTCCCCTGCCTTGCCAGCGCGGGCGACGCCGCGCGGCGTCGCTCCCGGATTTGTGTGAGTAGGCCCTCGGCGGCTATCCCGCATAATCCGCCGCAGGACGGAGGCAGGGCGTCCGGCACGAGGCCGGCACCCGCACCCGTCCGGTTCGAAGGTGCCCCACCGGCCGCAAGGCCCACGGGGTTCAACGGGAAGCAGGTGCGCACCGGGGCGGCAGGGCCTACCCCACGGGTGCTATTCCTGCGCTGCCCCCGCAACGGTCAGCGGACACAAGGACCCTCCGCGCACGCCCTTCTTTGTGGGGCGGCGCAGCCACTGCGCAGGCCGCCCTGCGTGGGAAGGCGAGGGCCCGGTCGCACCCTCCGGCATCGTGTCGGGCGGTGCGGCGGTCCGTGAGCCCGGATACCGGCCTTCGTACCGCTTCGGACGCTGCGGGAGTGCCTTGGTCCGGTCAGGTCGCTGCGCGCGCGGCGCGGCCCTTTCCTTTCCTCTGTGCACACACGCATGCATGCCGCGGACAGACACGCAGGCGACGCGAGCGCCACCTATGCATTCATGCATGCAAGTCGCACGCGCGCCGGCAGGCACGACACCGGAATGAAGAAAGAAAGGGCCGACACCACCATGCAAACGTCCAAGATTCCCGCCACCATCGTCACCGGCTTCCTGGGCAGCGGCAAGACCACGCTGCTGCGCCACATCCTGGACAACGCCGACGGCCGGCGCATCGCGGTCATCGTCAACGAGTTCGGCGAGCTGGGCATCGACGGCGAGATCCTCAAAGGCTGCGGCATCGGCTGCGACGACGAGGGCAACGAACGCGAAGGCGCTCTGTACGAGCTGGCCAACGGCTGCATGTGCTGCACCGTGCAGGAAGAGTTCTTCCCCGTGATGAAGCAGCTGGCCGAGCGCCGCGACCAGATCGACGCCGTGCTCATCGAGACCAGCGGCCTGGCCCTGCCCAAGCCGCTGGTGCAGGCCTTCCAGTGGCCGGAGATCGCCAACGTCTTCACCGTGGATGCCGTGGTCACCGTGGTGGACACGCCCGCCGCCGCCAGCGGCCAGTTCGCGGCCAACCCCGCGGCCGTGGACGAACTGCGCCGCGCCGATCCCAATCTGGACCACGAATCGCCGCTGCACGAGCTGTTCGAAGACCAGTTGTCGGCCGCCGACCTGGTGGTGCTCAACAAGACCGACCTGGTCGATGCCGCCGCGCTGGCTCAGGTGCAGGCGCTGGTGCGCGAGGAGATTCCGGCATCGGTGAAGGTGGTGCAGTCCGAACAGGGCCGCCTGCCGCTGGACGTGCTGCTGGGCCTGTCGAAGGCGGCCGAGGCCACCATCGACCAGCGCGTGAGCCACCACGACCATGACGAGGACCATGACCACGACGAGTTCGACGCCCACGTGATCGACCTGCCGGCCGTGGACCAGGCCCGCCTGCTGGCGGCGCTGCAGAAACTGGTGGCCGAGCAGACCATCCTGCGGGTGAAGGGTTTCGCGGAGATTCCGGGCAAGCCGATGCGCTGGCTGCTGCAGGGCGTGGGCCGGCGGTTCGACCACCACTTCGACCGCGCCTGGCGCGAGGGCGAGGCGCGGGGGACGCGGTTGGTGTTCATCGGGCAGGAGCTGGATGAGGGGGCGTTGCGGGCGGGGTTGGAGGGGGTGGGGGCTTGAATCTTTGAAATTGAAATTGGGTTTGGCGCTTATGTGGTGTGCGCTGGCAGCTATCGTTTTTGACAGGTGCTGTGGGGTTGTTTCCCGGTGCCGGGTCTCGGCCCGGCGGCCGAGGTTCTTTTCTTTGCTTCGCCAAAGAAAAGAACCCAAAAGAAAGGCGTCCCTGCTGCCCGTGTCCCCTTCGCTGCGCTACGGGGCAGCCTGCGATGCTCGCGCAGGCAGGGCCGCCGTGGAACTCACTGCGCTGCAGAGCAGCTCCGTTCGGACAGCCACGGCGAGTCAGTTCACGAGGCATGCGCGCTCCGACGCGCATGCGCCCTGCCTGCGCTCCGCTTCTCGGCACGGGCAGAAGGGAACCCGAACGCCCCACACGGGCCATCGCTGCGCTCGGCCCGGCAGTGGGAGGCCGAGCGCAGTGTTGGCCCGTGTGGACTCCCAACGCCCTTCTGTATGCGCCGAGGAGCACAGGGCGCGGGGCGGGCGGGTGTGCCGCAGGACACACCCGCTTCGTGATCTGACTCGCCGTGGCTGTCCGAGCGGAGCGCGCCAGCGCGCAGCGAGTTCCACGGCGCCGCCCCGTGACCGAGCACCGCAGGTTGCCCTGTTCGCCGCAGGCGAGCGGGGACGCAGACAGCAGGGTCGCCCTTTCTTTGCTTACTTTCTTTCGGCGAAGCGAAAGAAAGTGAGTGCGCCGCCGGGCGCATACCCCGGCCCCGGAAAGCAAACTTCCCAGAAAATCAAAAATGATAGCTGTATGCGCTTGTCCCATAAGCGCTAGACCCCAAAAACACTCCGAATGCACCTCCTCTCCACCCGCCCCGGCGGCTTCGTAGAAGACGACTCCATCGTCACCCGGCTCGACCAGACGCCGGGCGATATCGTCATCCTCAGCTCCGCCGACACCACCCTCGCCCTGCTCTCCGGCGCGTGCGAGGAGCTGGCGCGCACGGAGGAGGCCGGCTTTCCCTCCGTGCGCCTGGTCAACCTGCAGTACCTGCGCCAGCCCGCCTCGCTCGACCTCTACATCGACGAGGTACTGCAGCACGCCCGCGTGGTGATCGTGGACCACCTCGGCTCCGAATCCGTCTGGCCCTACGGCTTTCAGCAGATCGGTGCACTGGCGCGCAAGAACGGCCAGCGGCTGGCCATGTTCTCGGGCGATCTGCAGGAGGACCTGTCCCTGGTGGAGCGCAGCACGCTCGCGCCCTCGGTCTGCCACCTGCTGTGGCAGTACCTGCGCGCGGGCGGGGCGGCCAATGCGCTGCAGTTCGTGCGGGCCGTGGCCTTCCATGGGCTCGGCCATGGCGGCGCACCGCAGCCGCCGCGCAGCCTGCCGCAGGCCGCCGTGCATGTGCCGGCCGCCTTCGCACCCACCCATGCGGTGCCGGGCATCGACGACCTGCGCGCGGCCTGGGCGCCGGGCGCTCCGGTGGTGGCGCTGGTGTTCTACCGCTCGCACCTCATGGCGGCCAACACCGCCGCATTCGACGCGCTGGCGGTGACGCTGCGCGCCCAGGGCCTCAACCCACTGCCCGTGGCGCTCGATTCGCTCAAGGACCCGTTGTGCCTGGCCACCTTCCAGGCACTGTGCGCCGACCATGCCGTACAGCTGGTGCTCAACACCACGTCCTTCGCCGCGCTGAAGCACGAAGGTGCCGCCCTGGCCGGCGATGCGCCGGTGCTGCAGGTGATCGCCAGCGGCGGCAACCGCGAGGACTGGTGGGCCGACAGCCTGGGCCTGCGCCCGCGCGACATCGCCATGCAGATCGTGCTGCCCGAGATGGACGGCCGCATCGTCACGCGGGCCATCAGCTTCAAGGGCCTGTCGCACCGCAGCGCGGTGACGCAGGCGGACGTGGTGGCCTACCAACCCGAGCCGGACCGCGTCGCCTTCGTGGCCGAGCTGGCACGCCGCTGGTGCCGGCTGCGCAGCCTGCCGGCCGCCGAAAAGCGCCTGGCGCTGGTCCTGGCCAACTACCCGGGCAGCGAAGGGCGCATCGGCAGCGGCGTGGGGCTGGACACGCCGGCCTCGGTGGTCGGCATCCTGCAGCGCCTGCGCGCGGAGGGCTACGCGCTGGGGCCCGACGCCGCGCTGCCGGCCGATGGCGACGCCCTCATGCAGACGCTGCAGCAGGGCATCGCCAACGATCCGCGCCAGTGGCTGCTGCGTCCGGCCTGGCAGAGCTACGCGTTGGCGGACTACCGCGCACGGCTGGCGCAGCTGCCGGCCGGCATGGCCGACGCCATCGCCGCCCGCTGGGGGGCGCCGGAGGACGACCCGGCCGTGCGCCAGGGGCGCTTCATGATCGCCGGGCTGCGGCTGGGCCAGGTGTTCGTCGGCATCCAGCCCGCACGGGCGCTGGCCACGGCCGGGGCGCAGGACTACGCCAGCTACCACGACGCCGAACTGGTGCCGCCGCACAGCTACCTGGCGTTCTACTTCTGGCTGCGCGATGTGTTCGCCATCGACGCCGTCGTGCACGTGGGCAAGCACGGCAACCTCGAATGGCTGCCGGGCAAGAGCCTGGCGCTGTCGCAGGTGTGCTGGCCCGACGCCATCCTGGGCCCGCTGCCGCACCTGTACCCGTTCATCGTCAACGACCCGGGCGAGGGCGCGCAGGCCAAGCGCCGCAGCCAGGCCGTGATCATCGACCACCTGATGCCGCCGCTGACGCGCGCCGAGAACCACGGCCCCATGCAGGACCTGGAGCGGCTGGTGGACGAGTACTACGACGCCTTGCTGGTCGACGCGCGCCGGGCCGGGCTGCTGCGCCGCCAGATCCTGGACGCCGTGCGCCAGCAGCATCTGCTGGAGGAACTGGACCTGTGCGGTCCGACTGCAGGCAAGGGCGGCTGCGCGGCGGATGCAGTGCCGCCGCCGGACGACGATGCCATCCTGGCACGCATCGACGCCTATCTGTGCGAGCTGAAGGAGACGCAGATCCGCGACGGGCTGCACATCTTCGGCGCGTCGCCCACGGGCCGCCAGCGGCGCGACACCTTGCTGGCGCTGGCCCGCTACCCCGCCGGCGACGGCCAGGGGGCGCAGGCGGGTCTGCTGCAAGCCCTGGCGGCCGATCTGCTGCGGGGCACCGGCTTCGATCCGCTGCAGATCGACGATGCTGCCCGGCCCTGGGACGGCCCGCGCCCCGCAGCGCTGCAGGCCGTGAGTGCCGACCCCTGGCGCCACCACGGCGACACGCGCGAGCGGCTGGAGCTGCTCGCCCTGCGGGTGCTGGAATCCGCAGAGGATGCCGCCGGCTGGCCGCAGACGCAGGCCGTGCTGGGCCGCGTGCGGCACACGCTGGCGCCCGCGCTGGACGCCTGCGGCGGCCAGGAACTCACGCAGCTGCTGCGCGGCCTGCGCGGCTGCTTCGTGCCGCCGGGCCCGAGCGGTTCGCCCTCGCGCGGCCGGCCGGATGTGCTCCCCACGGGGCGCAACTTCTACACGCTGGATACGCGCGCCATTCCCACGCGCACGGCGTGGGAGCTGGGCCAGCAATCCGCGCGGCGCCTCGTCGAGCGCTACCTGCAGGAGCACGGCGACTACCCGCGCACGCTGGGCCTGTCGGTCTGGGGCACGGCCACCATGCGCACCGGCGGCGACGACATCGCCCAGGCCTTCGCGCTGATCGGCGTGCGCCCCAAGTGGGCCGCGGGCAGCCAGCGCGTGGTCGATTTCGAGGTCGTTCCGCGCGTGGGGCTGGGGCGCCCGCGCATCGACGTCACGCTGCGCATCTCGGGCTTCTTCCGCGACGCCTTCCCGACCACCGTGCAGATGTTCGACGCCGCCGTGCAGGCCGTCGCCGCGCTGGAGGCCGAGGACGCGCAGGAGAATCCCATCCGTGCGCGCATCCTGCAGGAGACGGAGCTGCTGGAGCAGCAGGGCGTGGCGCCCAGGGCCGCGCGCCGGCAGGCGGGCTTTCGCATCTTCGGCGCGCCGCCGGGGCACTACGGCTCGGGCCTGAACCCGCTCATGCGCAGCGGCACCTGGGAGGGCGATGCCGACCTGGCCCGCGCGTACATGGACTGGAGCGCGCACGCTTACGGGCAGGACGCCGACGGCGAACCCGCTGGCCCGGCGCTCGCCCGCCGCCTGGCCGGCCTGGACGTGGTGGCGCAGAACCAGGACAGCCGCGAGCACGACCTGCTCGACTCCAACGACTACTACCAGTTCCAGGGCGGCATGGCCACAGCCGTGCGCCACCTGGCGGGGCGCCAGCCCGCGCTGTACCACGGCGACCATGCCAACCCGCAGGCGCCGCGCGTGCGCTCGCTCAAGGAAGAGATCGGCCGCGTGGTGCGGGCCCGCGTCACCAACCCCAAGTGGATCGATGGCGCCAAGCGCCACGGCTACAAGGGCGCGTTCGAGATGGCCGCCACGGTGGACTACCTCTTCGGCTTCAGCGCCACCACGCAGCAGGTGAGCGACCACCACTACGCGCTGGTGGCCGACGCCTACGTGCTGGATGCCGAGACACGCGCCTTTGTCGAGCGCCACAACCCCACCGCGCTGCAGGACATGCTGGAGCGCCTGATCGAAGCCATGCAGCGTGGCCTGTGGCAGGCACCGGGCGGCTACCGCCAGGCGCTGGAAGACCTGCTGCTGGACCACGAACAGCGGCAGGAAGGCGCGTAGCGCGGCGGCGCGAGGGGCCGAGCGATCCTTTGCCGCGGAGCGGGTGGGGCTTGCGCCATGCAACGCGTGGTTACAGATTTGTGATGTACTCGCGGGCCCGGAAACATCCCGGCATTCGGACCCCTGCCATTTTTTGACGGCTCTTCGTACACCATGACGCAATCCTCTTCCATTTCTCTGAGAACCAAGCTGATCGGGCTGGTGGCTTTCTTCGTTGTCACGCTGCTGGGCGTGGGGGCAATCGGCATGCAGCAGCTGTGGAGCGTGAGCCAGAAGCAGCGCGCGATGTACACCGACACGGTGGTGCCGCTGCGCGTGGTGGTGGACGCTGCGCGGCAGGGCGCCACGCATTTCCGGCGCCTGTACGCCTACATCTACTTCGCCAACCCTGCGCAGCGCGCGTCGGAGCTGAAGTTCAACGAGCAGTCCGAGCAGTCGGTGCTGGACGCCGTGAAGCTGCTGCGCGACGACTCCAAGGACGCCGCGCTGCGTGAGCAGGGCGCCAAGCTGGCCGATACCTGGGCCCGCTACAAAACCGCCGTGGGCAAGATCCAGGAGATGGCCGACCGCGCCGACCCGGCTGCGATGGAAGAGCTTCACAAAGACCCGGCCGCGCTGCATGTCGCCGTGCGCAACATCCTGCTGGAGTCCGCCAAGCGGCAAGAAGAACTGGCGCGCCTGGACACGGAACAGGCCGCGGCCGCCGTCGAGCGCACCTTCTGGACGCTGTCCACCCTCATCGTGCTCGCCATGGTGATCGGCAGCCTGTTCGGCCTGTGGCTGGTGCGCACCATCATGCGCCAGCTGGGCGGCGAGCCCACCTACGCCGCTGCCATCGCGCAGGAAGTGGCCCAGGGCAACCTGGCGGTGCCTGTGCAACTGCGCGCCGGCGACGAGGCGAGCGTGCTGGCCGCGATGGAGGCCATGCGCTCCAACCTGGCGCGCCTGGTGAATGACGTGCGCCACAGCAGCGAATCGATCGCCACCGGCGCCAGCCAGATCGCCATGGGCAACACCGACCTGAGCCAGCGCACCGAGTCGCAGGCCTCCAACCTGCAAGAGACCGCCGCGTCGATGGAAGAGATGAACTCTTCCGTGAAGCAGAGCGTGGACACCATGCAGACCGCCTCCCGCCTGGCCACGTCGGCCAGCGCCACGGCCACCCGCGGGGGCGATGTGGTGCGCAACGTGGTGAGCACCATGGAGGGGATCACGACCAGCTCGCGCAAGATCGGCGACATCATCGGCGTGATCGACTCCATCGCCTTCCAGACCAACATCCTGGCGCTCAACGCGGCCGTGGAAGCCGCCCGGGCCGGCGAGCAGGGCCGTGGCTTCGCGGTGGTCGCCAGCGAGGTGCGATCGCTGGCCCAGCGGTCCGCCAGCGCCGCCAAGGAGATCAAGGAGCTGATCGGCGAGAGCGTGGGCAAGGTCGAGGCTGGCTCGCAGCTGGTGACCGAAGCCGGCACCACCATGGACGAGATCGTGCAGCAGGTGCGCCAGGTGGCCGACCTGATCGGCGAGATCGGCTCGGCCACGCGGGAGCAGGGCCAGGGCATCTCGCAGGTCAACGACGCCGTCACCCAGCTCGACCAGATGACGCAGCAGAACGCGGCGCTGGTGGAGGAGTCCGCCGCCGCGGCCAACAGCCTCAGCACGCAGGCGGCCCATCTCGTGCAGCTGGTGAGCGTGTTCCGCGTGGACCAGAACCCCGCGCAGCCGCGCGGCCCGGGTTTCACCGCCGCCGCGCCGGCGGCGGCACAGCCCGCCGCGGCACCGCTGGCCCGCACCGCGCCGGCCGTGGCACCGGCACCGCTGTCCCGCAAGCTGGCACCCAAGCCGACTGCGCCCCAGCCGGCTGCCCGGCCTGCGCTGCAGCGGCCCGCATCCGCAGCCGCCTCCGCGCCGGCGCCTGCCGCCGCGCCCGCCAAGCCACGGGCGGCGTCTGCTGCGGACAACGACGACTGGGAAAGTTTCTGAGCACGCAGGAGCGCCCGGTGGCCGGGCGCGCCTGACCGTCCGGCAGGGGCTGGCGCTGCTGAAGGGGCATGCGATGATCGGCGCCCGATTCCCGCGTGCGCCCCGGCGTGCGCATCGCCCACCGCCATGTCCGACCTCCATCCTTCCCTGCCCGCGCTGTTTCCCTTCGCGGCCATCGCCGGCCAGCCCCGGTTGTGCCAGGCGCTGCTGCTGGCTGCCATCGACCCGCAGCTGGGGGGCGTCCTCATCGAGGGGCCGCGCGGCACGGCCAAGTCCACCGCGGCGCGCGCGCTGGCCGAGCTGATCGAGGGCGCGCCCTTCGTCACGCTGCCGCTGGGCGCGTCGCTGGAGCATCTGGCCGGCACGCTGGACCTGGAGCAGGCCATGGCAGGCCATGCGGTGCGCTTCGCGCCGGGGCTGCTGGCCAAGGCGCATGGCGGCGTGCTCTACGTGGACGAGATCAACCTGCTGCCCGACGCGCTGGTGGACGTGCTGCTGGACGCCGCCGCCAGCGGCGTGAACGCGGTGGAGCGCGACGGCATCTCGCACCGCCATGCGGCGCGCTTCGTGCTGGTGGGCACCATGAACCCCGAAGAAGGGCAGCTGCGCCCGCAGCTGCTGGACCGGCTGGGCCTGTGCGTGCAGCTCGCCAACGTGGCCGACGTGGCCGAGCGCCAGGCCATCGTCAAGGCGCGCCTCGCCTTCGATGCGGACCCGAAATCCTTCCGCGCGCGGCATGCGCAGGCGCAGGCCGACCTGGCCGCACGCCTGGCCGCCGCCCGCGCCCGCGTGCAGGCCCCGGCCCAGGGGCATGCCCTGCCATGGACCGACGACGTGCATGCCGCGGCCAGCGCGCTGTGCATTGCCGCGCAGGTGGACGGACTGCGTGCCGACCTGGTGATGCTGCGCGCGGCCCGCGCGCTGGCCGCGTGGGAGGGCGCTTCCGCCATCACGCCGCGCCACGTGCAGGAGGTGGCCGAACTGGTGCTGGTGCACCGCCGCAAGCCCGGCGCGGACCCGGCGCGCGCTGCGCCGGCCGCGTCCGCGCAAACGCCCGCGCCGCAACCGCCGCAACCGGCGCAACCGGCGCAACCGGCGCAACCGGCGCAGGCGCCGGACGCCAGCCGGGCCGCCCCGCCATCGCACTCCTCATCGTCGGATGCACCCGGTCCGCACGCCGCGGATGCCGGCGCTGCTTCCGATGCCCGGCAGACCCTGCCCGAAGCGGATTGGGGCGCGCTGCCGCCCGAGCCCGTGGGCCTGGAGCGCGTGGCGGCGGGCACCGCACGGCTGTCGTCGGCCGCTGGGAGCCCTTTCGCAAAAAAAGCCTGAGCCCTCCGGCCGCGCCTGCGCCCGTGGCGTCACGGCGCGGCGACCGGGGGGCGACCCCGCAGCGCAGCACCGGCGCGCCGCCGGGCCTGGCCGCGCACGG
The DNA here is from genome assembly GCF_031453675.1 of Paracidovorax wautersii. Classification (NCBI taxonomy): domain Bacteria; kingdom Pseudomonadati; phylum Pseudomonadota; class Betaproteobacteria; order Burkholderiales; family Comamonadaceae; genus Paracidovorax; species Paracidovorax wautersii. Next base: position 2,501,267 of record NZ_JAVIZX010000001.1, read on the forward strand.
CGGGGGCGATGCGCGTGCTGCGGGCGCGGGCAGCTGGGACTGGCCGCGCACCTTGGCCGCGCGCGGCGCCGGCCCGCTGCGCGTGCAGCATCTGCGCCGCCGGCCGGCGCCGGCCCGTGACGGGCGGCTGCATTGCTTCGTGCTGGATTGCTCTGCTTCCATGGCCGCCAGCGGTGCGCTGGCGCGGGCCAAGGGCGTGCTGCTGGCGCTGATGGACGAGGCCTACCGCCAGCGGGACCACGTTGCCCTGGTCTGCTTTGCGGGCACGCAGGTGGAGGTGCGGCTGCCGCCGCGCAAGGCCGGCGCGTGGAACGACGGCTGGATCGCGCCCATCGCGGGCGGCGGCGGCACGCCCTTGGCGGGCGGCGTGGAGGCGGCGGGGCGGCTCCTGGAGCGGGCCGGCAGCGGCCCTGCGCAGGCCTGGGAGGGCTGGCTCTGGCTGCTGACGGACGGCCGCACCCGCGAACAGCCGCCGCGCCCCGGCAGCGCGCAAGAGGCCTGCATCATCGACTTCGACACCGGCCGCATCGCCCTGCACCGCGCCCGCGGTCTGGCCGAGCGCTGGCAGGCGCGGTACCTGCCTGCGGCCGCCTGGAGCGCCGATACCGGTTCAAAAACAGGAGCGTGATGCGCTTGCTAGATAAGGAATTCAGAGCAAAAGATATCTGAATTCCTTGCGTGGAAAGCGCAAGCTGCTATGAATGGCGGAGCGGTCCGCTTTCCGCTTTCTGAACCGGGCCGGCGCGGTCCGGCCCCCGGGCCAGTGGCTCAGTGCTTGTGTTCGCCGTGGCCGGCATGGCCACCGGCCGGTGCGGCGCCCGCGGCCACGCCCCGCGCCTTGGCCTGGACCTGCAGCGTCTCGCGCTGGCCGTCCTTGCCCTCGACCACCAGCGACAGCGGCACCGTGTCGCCTTCCTTCACCTGGGCGGGCAGGTCCATCAGCATCACGTGGTAGCCCCCGGGCTTGAGTTCCACGGCCTTGCCCGCGGGTAGTTCCAGGCCGGGCACGGCGCGCATTTTCATCACGTTGTCCACGACCTTCATCTCGTGGATCTCGGCCACGGGCGCGGCCGGCGTGCTCACCGAGACCACGCGCGCATCCTTGGGCGACACCAGGCGCATGAAGGCGCCCGTGGCCTTCTGGTTGGGCACGGTGGCGCGCACCCAGGCATCCTGCACGGTGACCTGGGCCTGGGCCAGGCCGGCGGCAGACAGGGCCAGCGCGAGGGCGGCGGGGCGGACGAGGGAAGCGATAGAGAAAGCGGACATGGAAGTTCTCCTGAACGGAAAAGAGGAAGGGTTTGCGGGCAAAGGCATGCAGCCTGAGCGGAAGACGGGGCGGTTCGCCCGCGGTTGAGGTTGGGGTGGGCGCTGCAGCGGACTGCCCGGCGCGCTCCAGGCCGTTTCAACCCGCCGTGGGCGGAGCGCGCGGTGGGAATGGCGCGCGCGTGGGCGCGACCGAAGGGGCGGTGGCCGTGGGGCGTGCCACGTGCGACGCCATGGGGTCGCGGCCCGCCTCCCAGTGCGCGGGCGGCGAGGGCGGCGTGGCGGACAGGCACAGAGGGCAGTCCAGCGTGTGATGGCCTGCCGCGGAGGCGCCGGCGATGCCCGCCGCCCCCTCTGCCGTGTGGGCGGCAGCGATCCAGCGGACCTCACCGTCCGCGCTGCACAGCCGCTCCATCGCTGCGGCGGGCCGCAGCACGGGCGCTGCGGAGGCCAGGGCCAGCGACACCATGAACCACGCCAGCGCCAGGCGGGCGAGGCAGCGGGTGGAGCGCAGGGCAGACATGCGCGGATTATGACCGGCGCCCTCCGGCGTCGACCTGCGCCGGCGCAAGCCCCTGGCCGATGGGCCGCGGGAGGTGCCTAGGCAAGCCGCGTTCTCGTCGCATCAAGGGCGGCGGGAAGTGGTGTGGAAAATTATTCTGATGATTCGGTTTGTTCTTGTTTTATTTTCTGTGAATTCGGCGTATCGGTCCCAGCATCGAACCATCTTCTGCCGGCATTGCAGAACAATTTCGCATGCCTACCGCTACTTGCTCTCCCTCCGTTGCGCAGCCCGTCCCCGTCTCGCGGACTTTCGCGCACCCTGTGCGCAACGGCGCCGAGGCGCTGTTAGACACCTTGGTCGCCTGCGGTGTGGACACGATCTTCGGCTACCCCGGTGGCGCGGCGCTCCCGCTGTACGACGCGCTCCATGGCGAGCCGCGCATCCGCCACGTGCTGGTGCGCCATGAGCAGGCCGCGGTGCATGCGGCCGAAGGCTATGCGCGCACCACCGGCCGGGTGGGCGTGGTGCTGGTGACGTCCGGCCCGGGCGTGGCCAACACCATCTCGGGGCTGCTGGATGCGATCAGCGACTCCGTGCCGCTGCTGTGCATCAGCGGGCAGGTGGCCACGGCGGTCATCGGCACCAATGCCTTCCAGGAAAGCGATGCGCTGGGCATGACGCGCCCGGTCACCCGCTGGAACGCCCAGCCGCGCTCGGCCGATGCGATCCCCGTCGCCGTGCGCCGCGCGCTGCGCATCGCGGCCGGTGGGCGCCCCGGGCCCGTGCTGCTCGATGTGCCCAAGGACGTGCAGTTGCAGCGCCTGACGCGCGCCGTGCCGACCGCCTCGACCCTGCCGCTCGAGCGCCGCCAAGCCGTACCCGGCGCGCTGCCGCCCCGCAGCAGCCTGCAGCGCGCGGCCGACCTGCTGTCCACCGCCCGCCGTCCGGTGTTCTATGGTGGGGGCGGCCTGATCAACGCGGGCCCGCAAGCCTGCGAGGCCTTCGCGCAGCTGGTGCGGCGCATGGGCGCGCCCTGCACGCTCACGCTGATGGGTCTGGGCGCCTTCCCGGCGTCGGATGAGCGCTTTCTGGGCATGCTGGGCATGCACGGCACGCTGGAGGCCAACCGCGCCATGCACGCGGCCGATCTGGTGGTCTGCGTGGGCGCACGCTTCGACGACCGCGTCACCGGTAAGCTCGACGAGTTCTGCCCGCAGGCGCGCAAGATCCATATCGACATCGACCCCAGCAGCATCAACAAGACCGTCCGCGTGGACGCGCCCCTGGTGGGCGACTGCGGCGACGTGCTGGCCGCGCTGCTGGCCTTGCCGGACCTGGCCGCGCCCGATCCGGCCCGCCTCGCGCCGTGGTGGGAGCGCATCGCGGGCTGGCGCGCGCAGCGCTGCCTGGCGTTCACGCCGCGTGCCGATGCCATCCTGCCGCAGCAGCTCATGGCGCAGCTGAACGCGCAGCTGGCGGGGCGCGATGCCATCGTGTCCACCGACGTGGGCCAGCACCAGATGTGGGCCGCGCAGTACCTGGGCTTCGAGCGCCCGCGCCGCTGGCTGACCTCGGGCGGGGCCGGCACCATGGGCTATGGGTTGCCGGCCGCCATCGGCGCGCAGATCGCCCACCCCGGTGCGCTCACCGTATGCGTGAGTGGCGATGCGTCGGTGTTGATGAACATCCAGGAGCTGTCCACCGCCGTGCAGCACCGCGCGCCAGTGAAACTGGTGCTGTGCAACAACGGCTACATGGGCATGGTGCGGCAGTGGCAGGAGCTCAACCACGGCAACCGGCTGAGCCACAGCTGGAACGAGGCGCTCCCCGACTTCGTGGCCCTGGCGCGGGCCTTCGGCTGGGGCGCGCGGCGCGTGACGCAGCCGCAGGATCTGGCCCCGGCCCTGGCCGAGTGCCTGGCCGCGCCGGGCCCGTTCTTCCTCGACGTGCAGGTGGCCGCGCAGGAGAACTGCTTCCCCATGATGCCTGCGGGCGTGGGGCACCACCGGATGATGCGCGCCAAGGACGTCTGGTTCGACGAGACGGTCTGACGCCGCGCCGCAACCGGCCAGCGCCGGCCCGGCGCGCCAAGCCCCGGATTAAAAGGCGCCAACATAGGCGCCTGCGTCAGTCGCGCGGCAGGGCGTCGGCCGCATAGCGCGCGGTGAGCCGGCGGCATCCGCCGGCCATCGCCGCGTCCTCCGGCGGCACCGTGGCCCCATCCGATTCGGCCATGCGCAGCATGGTCGCGCAGACTTGCTCGAAGTGGCGGGCTGCCACGGTGTCGCGCGCGAAGTGGTGCCCGTACGCCGCACGGTAGGCCGCAGCCTGGGGCGATTGCTCCGTCAGGGCGTCCAGAAATCTCGCGTAGTCGGTGGCCACAGGAGCTTGGAGCTGGTAGTCCGTCCATGCCCGGAACGCCACCAGCAGGCTCCCCACCAACGCCACCACCGCGATAGGAACGGCCCAGCGGCGCCAGCCGTGTGGCGCCGCAGTGGGGGCGGGTGGGGAAGCGGGGGTATGCACGGACGGGCAGCCTGGGGATCGCGTGGGAATTTGCCAAGTCTACGCGCCGTAGGGCGGGCCTCCCCACCAAAGCCCGGCGTTTGGCTTCCGCGTCTGTCCGGGCGACTGCGAGCCTGCAGCGCGAGGCGAGACCGGACCGCCCAACAAAACAGGCGGCCCGGGGGCCGCCTGTGGTGAAACGACTGTCGCTCGGTCTGTCAGCCAGCCCGGGCGCGCCGTGCTCCGGTCAGTCCGTCGAATTCTTCAGGGACTGCTTGGCCTTGTCCGCCGAGTTCTTCGAGCGGTTCTTGTGGTAGTCCGACTTCACGTTGTTCACGGCCTTGCCGACAGGGCCGCTCTTCTCTGCCTTGTCATCGGCGCGCTTCTGCTCGATCTTGTGTTCAGCGGCGTCCGAGGCCTCGGAAGCGGCCTTGCCCACCTGGGCAGAAGCGGTGCCGGCGGTGAAGACGGCCAGGGTAGCGGCGATGGCGATCAGGGATTTCTTCATGGAACAACCTCCGGATAAGACAAATACGATGGATGCAATCGTGCCTGCAGCCGTGTACCGGGCGTGTCAGCCGATGCCCCACCGCCTGGGCGGGGGCTGCCTCACGGTCGTGCAGGAGGGCGGGCTTTCGGTGCGCGATAGCGAATTGCTATTCCTGCAGGTCATCCACACCGGGGGCTGCTGCGTATGAAGGATTCAACCTGTACCCCGCATGCACGACTCCCACCCCCTGACTGCCTCGCCCGTGCATCCCTCACCGGCCGCATCCTTACCTGACACCGCCGGAGCCGTAGCCCAGGCTGTGCTGCCCGCCGGGTTTCCCGATGCCGCCTGGATCCACGAGCAGGAACGCCTGTTTTTCCTTCGCTCCACCGGCCTGCTCGACAGCAAGGCCAGCGAGGCCTTCGACCGCATCACGCGGCTGGCCGCCGAGCTGTTCCAGGTGCCCATTGCCCTCGTTTCGCTGGTGGAGGACAAACGCCAGTGGTTCAAGTCGTGCGTGGGCCTCGACACCCGCCAGACCGACCGCAGCGTGTCCTTCTGCACCCACACCATCGAGCGGGGCACCGCGCTCATCGTGGAGGACGCGTTGCAGGACACCCGCTTCGCCGACAACCCGCTCGTCACCGGCTACCCCGGCATCCGCTTCTACGCGGGTGTGCCGCTGCGGCTGCCGTCCGGCCATGCCCTGGGCAGCCTGTGCATCATCGATTCCCAGCCTCGCAGCTTCAGCGACCGTGAGCTGCAACGGCTGCAGGACCTGGGCGCGCTGGTGATGGCGCAGATCGACCTGCACCAGATGGCTGGTCGGGTGAACGAGGTCACGCGACTGCCCAACCGCGGCCAATTGGGCGAAGACCTGCAGGAGGCCTGCGCGGCCGAGCCCAGTGCGCCCCGTGTGCTGATGCTCCTCGATGTCATGAGCCATGCGCAACTGCAGGCTGCAGTGCGCGCGGTGGGGGTGGCCCCGCTGGAATCGGCCCTGCGCACCATCGCCACCAAGCTGGTCCAAACCATTCCATCCGATGCGGCGCTCTACCATGTGGGCGAGACCCGCTTCGCCATCGTGCTGGCGGGCGGGGTGCAGGAAGACTTGTCCGACGTGGCCGCCGGCATGATGCTGCGCATGGCAGAGCCCTTCCGCGCCGGCGCGGTCACGGTGCAGCTGGAGCTGCAGGCCGGGCTGGCTCCGTTCACGCTGGTATCCGAGTCATGCCATGACGTGCTTCGGCGCGCCACGGCTGCGCTGTACCAGGCTGGTACGGAGCAGCGGCCCATGGTCTGGTACGGCGAGCAGTTCGACGTACCCCACCGCCGCGCTTACGCCCTGCTGCGCAGCATTCCGTCGGGCTTGATGGCCGGTGACTTCCGCCTGGTGTTTCAGCCCAAGATGAATCTGCACACCGGTCGCGTCACGGCGGTGGAAGCGCTGGCGCGCTGGCGCCACCCCCGCCATGGCGATGTGCCGCCGAGCGAGTTCATCGAGATCATGGAGCGCACGACGCTGATCCACGATTTCACCGAGTGGATACTGCACCGTTCCCTCGAGCAGCTGTCGGTGTGGCGCACCCAGGGCATCGAACTCAGCATGGCGGTGAATGTGTCGGCGCGCAATCTAGAGCATCCCCGCTTTCTGCAGGCGCTGCGCAATGCCTGCGCCCTCTACCAGGTGCACCCGCAGAACCTGCATATCGAATGTACCGAGCATGCCGTGATGACGGGCACGCGCACGGCGGCCACGCTGGAGGCTGTGCGTGCGATGGGGATCGGCATCTCGCTGGACGACTTCGGCGT